>DASZRY010000068.1:0-43788 GCA_035548975.1 Rhizomicrobium sp. | reverse complement strand
TTGGCGCGCGCGAGAAGTTTGGAAAGTGAGGCGATTGCCGCATCGGCATCGGCTTCGGTGGAATCCCAGCCAAAGCTCACGCGCAATGCACAGCGAGCGATGTCTTCGCCCACACCCATTGCTGCGAGAACATGAGACGGTCTTACCTTGCCCGAGGAGCAGGCCGCACCCGAACTGATCATCACGCCGTCCAGATCGAGCGCCATGACGGCGGTTTCGGCGAGGATGCCCGGAAGCGCGAAGTTGGACGTGTTCGCAAGACGGACGGCATCTTTGCCGAAGACCATGGCGTCCGGCGCGATTTGCTTCAGCGAGGATTCGAAACGGTCGCGCAATGCATTGGAGACATTCGAGGCAATCTTTGCCGCCGCGCCGAAACCGGCAATTGCGGGAACATTTTCAGTGCCCGCGCGACGCCCACGTTCCTGGCCGCCGCCAAGGAGCAACGGAGCGAAGGGCACGCCGGGTTTCAGGATCAATGCGCCTGCACCTTGCGGGCCGCCGAGCTTGTGCGACGAAATCGTTTTATAATCCGCATCGAAACCGAGCCCGATTTTTCCGGCAGCCTGAACGGCATCCACCATCAGCAAAGCACCGGCTTCGCGCGCGAGTTTGCCAACTTCGTCAATCGGCTGAATGACACCGGTTTCGTTGTTGGCAGCCATAACCGCGACCAACGCACGGCCCTTGCCTTCGCGCAAGGCGACGCGAAGCGCATCGAGATCGACCGTGCCATTGGCAAGAACCGGGATCGTTTCAAGGCGAAGACCGGCGAAGCGTTCGGCCAACGCATTGGCGTTTGCCAGCACTGAGTCATGTTCGACGGCCGAAACGAAGATTCGGGTGATACGTGCGCCAACTTCTGCGGCCCCATGGACCGCGGCATGAAGCGCCAACGCATTCGCTTCGGTTCCGCCGCTGGTGAAGATCACATCCTGCACATCGGCATTTGCGAGTTTGGCGATCGATAGTCTTGCCTCTTCCACATGGGCGCGCGCCTTGCGGCCCTTGGCATGAACCGAGGAGGGATTGGCGCTGCCGAGCGCGCGTTCCATGGCGGCGCGCGCTTCCGGCCGCAAGGGCGACGTGGCGTTGTGGTCAAGGTAAGTCATAATGGAACTCAAAACCGGATCACGCAGCCTCGCGGTTTTCGTTTGCGGAGCTGCAGGGTTGCGCGCGGCCAAGCACCCGCTTCTCGATCACGTCGGCGAGGCTCACCGAAGCGAGGAAGACGTGGATCTGGCGGCCAAGTTCTTCCCACAGATCGTGCGTTACGCAGCGCGCACCGGACCCCGTGCAGCCCTTGCTGCTTCCCGGCGTACAGCGCGTTGCCGCAAGCGGCTCATCCACCGCCAGTATGATGTCCGCAACACGGGTTTCGGCGGCCGAGCTGGCAAGCCGGTAACCGCCGCCGGGACCACGCACGCTCTTGACAAGCCCGCCGCGGCGAAGTTTCGCGAATAGCTGCTCCAGGTAAGACAGGCTGATTTCCTGCCGGCCCGAGATTTCGGCCAGCGGGACAGCGCGGCCTTCCTTGCTGTGGGCTGCGAGGTCGGCCATCGCCATCACCGCGTAGCGTCCTTTGGTGCTTAATTTCATGGCCGAACTCCTCGAATTTTTTTGGCCCTTTGGATCGGGGTTGGTGTAAAACGCCCCGCCCCTGAACCAGCCAGTTCACGGGTTGGATATAGATTTCCTGACTACCGCGGTCAAGAATTGAGCGCAGGCTTTCCTGCATACCACCTAAGACCCTGATGGGTCTGTGGATTTTCCCTGCAAGCAGCGGCGGGAAATCCCAGTGGGCTTGTAGGCCTTGGCGCTTGAGGGCTGGCCGGTACGGAGAGACGATGCCTGATATCATTCTTCCAGGGCCCGCGGGCCGAATCGAAGTTCGCTATCAACGCCAGAAAGCGCCCAACGCGCCCATGGCCCTCATTCTGCACCCCCACCCGCAATTTGGGGGGACGATGAACAACCCGCTCGTCTATGACCTGTTCCACATGTACCACGCGCTTGGCTGCACCACGGTGCGGTTCAACTTCCGCGGCGTGGGGCGCAGTCAGGGCACGTTCGATTCCGGCGTCGGCGAGCTTTCCGATGCGGCGGCGGTTCTGGACTGGATGAACACGCTTTATCCGAACCCGTCATTCGTTTGGGTGTGCGGGATCTCGTTCGGCGCCTGGATTGGGATGCAGCTCTTGATGCGGCGCCCCGAGATCACCGGATTTATTTCCATTGCGCCGCCGGCGAGCATGTACGATTTCGCGTTTCTCGCGCCATGTCCGGCTTCCGGGATCATGATCCACGGATCGAAGGATCAGGTGGTGCCGGAAGCAGACGTGCTGAAGCTGGTCGAGCGGTTGCGTGCGCAGAAGGGGATCAAAATCGAATACCACCGGATCGAAGGCGCCAATCATTTCTTCGACAAGCACGAGCAGGATGTCGTGGACGCGGTGCGGGAATATTCGCAGCGGCGAATGAACGATCCGAACAGGGGACGGTAGTCTCTCACACCTCCCTCGTGGGGAGGTGAGAATCGAAGCGATTAGGCCTTGTGTAACTTCCCGCCAGTCATCGGTTCGGGAACGCCTGTGGTTGCGGGCAGGCTTAGCGGCAGGCCGTGGATGCTGCGAACCGCGAGATAGGCGAAGGCTTCGGCTTCAATGAAATCGCCGCGCCAGCCATTTTCTTCTGCGGGAATCACCGGCACATTCAATCTCGCGCGCAATTCGTTCATCAACGTTTTGTTGTGACGGCCGCCACCGCAGACGATCCAGCTGTCGGCGCTGTCGGGGAAATGTTCCCTGGCGCGAGCGATCGTTGCGGCGGTAAAGGCGGTAAGCGTTGCCGCGCCGTCTTCCGGCGAGAGATGTTCGACATCGGCCATGCCGAAATCGAGGCGATCGAGCGATTTGGGACCGCGCTTGGCGAAGAAATCGTGCTGCAGCATTCGCGCGAGAATTTCGTTGTCGACTTTGCCTTTGGCGGCCAACGCGCCGTCCTCATCGACAGGCTTGCCGGCGTGGCGTTGAGCCCAGTCGTCTATCGGCGCATTGCCGGGGCCAGTATCGAAGGCAAGCACCGTGGCGCCATCGACATAGGTGACGTTGGCGACACCGCCGATGTTCACGATTGCCACGGGCTGATCGACCTTGGCGCTTTTCACCAGCGCTGCGTGATAAAGCGGGACCAGCGGAGCGCCCTGCCCTCCGGCTTTCACATCGGCGCTGCGGAAATCGTTGACTGTATCTATGCCGGTCAGGCGGGCAAGCAACGCGCCGTCGCCGATTTGCCAGGTCCAGCGCCTTTCGGACCTATGCAGAATAGTTTGACCGTGAAATCCGATCAGCGCGACATCGCGAGGCGCAAGACGCGCTTTTTTCAGCAACGCCTCGACGGCGCTTGCATGGGCTTCGGTGAGACGGCGTTCGGCGTCGCGGATCGACCATGGGATGGGGGCACCCTCCGCCACATTGCGGGCTTCCGACAGGGCGGCGCGGAGCATGGCGCGGGTTTCAGGATCGTAGGGAATGGTCAGTGCAGGACCCGGGCGGGCGATGTCTTCGCCATCGGTATCCAAAAGGGCGGCATCAATGCCGTCGAGCGAGGTGCCGCTCATCAGACCGATGGCTTTAAGGATTTTCGGCATGTGTGCTAAGAGCCTCGCGCCTCGAAACACTTAAGTAGCATTCCATGACCGGCGCGCCCAAATTCAGGTCCGAATTCCTCCGCTCCTTTGCGGCGCGTGGAGCCTACTACGATTGCACGGCTCCCGAGGCTCTGGACGAGTTGATGAGCAAGGGCCGTGTGACCGCCTATATCGGATTCGATTGCACGGCGCCCAGCCTTCACGTGGGGCACGCGCTGCAGATCATGACGCTGCGGCGGCTGCAGCAGGCAGGGCACAAGCCGGTCGTGGTGATCGGCGGCGCCACGACGAAAGTGGGCGATCCCTCCTTCCGTAACGAGGCGCGCCCGCTTCTTTCCGACGATGTGATCGAGACAAACAAGGCGGCGATCCGCAAGACGTTCGAATATTTCCTGAAGTTCGGAAACGGGCCCAGCGACGCGATCATGGTCGACAATGCGGAATGGCTCGACAAGCTCGAATACATCCCATTCCTGCGGGATATCGGGCGGCATTTCTCGATCAACCGGATGTTGGCGATGGAGAGCGTGAAGGCGAAGGTGGAGAACGACCTGCCTTTCAGCTTTCTCGAATTCAATTACTCGATCATGCAGGCTTACGATTTCGTCGAGCTTTACCGGCGTTATGGGTGCCGGCTGCAATCGAGCGGATCGGACCAGTGGGGCAATATCGTCAGCGGAATCGATCTGGGGCGTCGCGTCGAGAACGTCGAACTGTTCGGGCTCACGACGCCACTTATCACCACGTCTTCCGGCGCCAAGATGGGCAAGACGGCTGCCGGTGCGGTGTGGCTGAATCCGGAAATGCGCAGCCCGTACGACTACTGGCAATTCTGGAGAAATACGGAGGATGGCGACGTGGGCCGTTTCCTTCGTCTCTTCACGGAATTGCCGGAATCGGAAATCGCGCGGCTGGAGATACTCCAGGGCGGCGAATTGAACGACGCAAAGAAGATACTCGCAACCGAAGCGACCGCGCTCGCGCACGGACGCGCGGCGGCGGAAGCAGCGGCGGAGACCGCGCGGCGCACCTTCGAAGAGGGCGCTGCGGCGGAAGGATTGCCCACAGTCACGGCAAAATTGCCGGACGGGATATTAAATCTCGTTGTCGCGGCGGGACTGGCCTCTTCCAATTCCGAAGTGCGCAAGCTGATCGCCAACAACGGGCTCAAACTCAACGACGAAGCGGTGAGCGATCCCAAACTGACGGTCAGCCCGGACATGCTGGTGGATGGCGTGCTCAAGCTCTCCCTGGGGCGCAAGAAGCACGTGCTGGTGAAGCCGGAATAGCCCCCCGCGGCGGGTTGGGTTTCACAATGTCAAACAGCGTACTGCCGCAAATATGGGCCTGATCGCCTATCCAGTCAAGTATCTTTTCCTTGAATTTAGACTTTATAGCCTATTTCATTGATTCTGAAGATAATTTTGTCATTGTAAGCATGTGTGGAACATGCAAACATGTGCAGCACATGAACAAGATGATCCAAATTCGCAACGTCCCGCCGGAGATACATCGCGAGCTGAAGGCCCGCGCGGCGCGCGCCGGCATGTCACTCTCCGACTATTTGCTGGACGAAGCCCGCCGGTCGCTGGAACGGCCCACGATGGAAGAAATGCTGGAACGGCTGAAATCCCGCCCGCCGGTAAACTTGCCGGTTTCAACCGCAGAGCTGGTCAGGACAGAGCGGGACCGGGATGATCGTAATTGACGCATCTGCCGCTCTGGACATCTTGTTGGGCACCTCCGCCGCAAAGGATGTGATGGCGCGATTGTCGAAGCGCGGAGAAACAATACATGCACCACATCTCCTCGACATCGAGGTTGCGCAGGTGATCCGACGCAGAGTCATTTATGGAGATATCAGCAGCGACCGAGGATCTGCGGCTCTCACCGATCTCTCCAAGATTGCCATACAACGATACCCGCACGATTTTCTGCTGCCGCGCATCTGGGAGCTGCGGCACCGGCTGACAGCTTACGACGCTGCCTATATTGCTTTGGCGGAATCTTTGGATGCACCGCTGTTGACGCGCGACCGCCGCATAGCTGCGGCTGCCGGACACTACGCACAGGTGCTGGTGGTTTGAAAATCTTTGCGACGGCCTGTCCGACCTCAGTTCGCCGTCAGGGGTTGGTTGCAGACAGGTTCTGCTTCTTGTCTGCAGGTACCGATTTCGTGTTCGCCGGCGGCGCGGTGGGCTGGCTCATGGGCGGCGTGACCGGCTTTGCCGTGGGGATTCGTCCCTCGAATATTCGGCGCAGGATCCCCGGCGTGAGCATCGACAAGGGGTTCACGCTGATCTCTGGCTCGTCCGCATTGCCACGAACCGAATAGGTCGTTCCCAGAATACCCTCGCCTTCGCGCGAGGTGAGCACATTGCCCAGAAGCGGAATGGCGCCCAGTACGGAGTTGATCCCGTAAAGCGGGGCCAGCGTGCCGCGCAGGCCAATTTCATTTTTCGGGCGGTCGATGAAACCATCGGCGCTGAAGCCGATCGCGGGGCCCGATGCATGCGCTTCGCGAATATTGATGACGCCGCTCTTAGATTTGAACGGGACCGTCAGCTTGTCGATGGCGATGCCTTTGGAACTCATCAGGTCGATGAATCCGGTGAGCGAGCCTGCGGCGAACAGGCGTGCGAGGAAAGGCTGATGCAGAATGCGGAAATCCTGTGCAACCATCGTGCCCTGAAAATCTGGACCGTCAGTGTTGGGCTCATCGCCATTCCCGGCGAAATCGGCGGTCACACTGATCTTTCCATCCTTGATGCTGTCGAGGCCGAACAGGCCATGAATGAGTTCGCCGGCATCGGTTGTCGCGAGCTTGATTTGCCTTCCTTTTTCCGTGCGTTCGAGCTTGCCGGTGACGGTCGCGTTCTTTGGCAGCGTGCCATTGACCTCCAGCATTTGCAGGCGGTCTTCAATGCCGCTCATGTCGAGCGCAAACGGCGTCATGGACATGCCGTCCCGCAGAGCGAGACGATCCAGGCGGACGGACACATGGAATGGACCGTCGAATTTCTGCTCCTTAGGCGCTTCCTTGCCCGGCCGATTGCTGCCGCGGCGGGCAAGGCCCGAACCGTCCAGCGATTTGCCCCTGATCGTCACATCGATGGCAGCATTGGCGCCGCGTGTCATAAGGAGCGAAAAATCGTTGGCGCTACCGGATTTCACGATCGGAAGATCGAGCGATGAAAGCGTGCCGTTGCCGTCGAATTTCGCGGCGCCCTGCACATTGAGCGATTTGCCGGTTATTCTGAGATCGGCAGTTTGCACTTTCTGGTTCGAGCCGAAGGTCGCAACAATGTTGGCCGTCGCGGGCGTTCCGGCCGGTTTGTCTATGCCGATCAGATCGACGGCAACGCGCGCCTTTGTGAGATCGAGAGTGAGATCGGCAGTGCGCAGTTGTCCGCGATGGCCGCTCAGCAAGGCGCTGGCGCCCACCGGGCCCGCGATGGTATCGCCCAAATCCACACCGAGCGCCGTCCGGCCAGCCTGATCGATCACGGCTTCGGCTTTCAGGCGCGTGGTGATGTCGTTCTTTGTCTTGAAGTCCTCGTTCCAGTCGAGAACCACATTCTGATTTGCGTAAACGGCGTTGCCCGCGGCGTGCAGATGATCGTTGTCGACCTCAAACGTCACATCGCCGTTGGCGATCCGCGTGGCCTTGCCGAGCGCGATTTCGAACCTGGCGATCTTGCCAGAAACTTTGACGGCGATGTCGTCAACCCTCACGTCGCGCAGCATCGGCACGTTCACCGACATGTCGATCGCGGCCTGACCGTTCGAATCCTTGGGATCTATACCGAAGCGCGTGGGATAGCCGAGCGGCTTCATGTCGATCAGCGCCAGCAGATCGGCTACCGCTCCTTCCTGATGCACAGTGAATTCTCCGAGCGCCACCGGCGCGTGAATATTCCTGATGACGCCCTTGCCGCCGGTGACGGCGATCTTGCCGATTTTTGCCGAAGCGATTGTCGCGGTGAACGTATCGCCAGTCATCACACCCGAGCCGTTGACCTCCGTCGCAGGTGTAAGTCCCTTGATATAGGTGCCGGTGATGGCGCTGAACGGAAACGAGATGTTGAGCGCGCTTTCCGGTAAGGCCGGTGCGTCGAGGGCCCCCGCCGGGATATGCGCTTCGATCACGATGGGGCCTACCTGACCGGCCGAAATATTGTCGTCGATCCAGTCATGGGCGCCGGTGCCGAGTGTGGCGGGCCAATAGCCGAGCGCTTCGCGCACGGAAATCGCGTCTATGCGCCCCGACAAATCGATTGCCGGGGAAACATCGCCGAATACCGTTTTGCCAGTCATTTCCACGGCGAGGCGATAGCCGCGGATGGAAAGCTGTTTGAGATCGGCCTCGCCGGTTGCGGGGACATAACTACCAGAGATTTTCACGTCGCTGAGGCGCATCACATGCGGAAAGATGCCGGGCATGTCGACGGCGACATTGTCGATATCCGCATCGAGCGTGGCGTTCGTGAGATTGTCGTTGCTGTCGTAGGTGAGCTGGCCGCTTCCCGCGACATGGAGATTCACCTGGCCGCCGCTCGCAGTGGCATCGTCGAGCGTAATATGGCCCGTATCGCCATCGTAGGTGCCGGTTGCGCGGATTGTGCCCAGCGACAGCAATCCGTGCTTCGGGCCGAAGCCAACGAGGCCGCCCTGCCCCGTCGATTGGAATTTCACTGTCGAGAGCCTGTTGCCGGCGAAAATGACATCGGCCGAGACGTCGACGTTTACTTCAGCAATCTTGAGCGCACTGAATACTTTCGCGTTACGGCCAAGCGCTGCGAGATTCAATCCGGTGAGTGAGAAGCGTCCGGTCGAACGCGCGGTATTTGCGGGCAAGTCGATCCTTGCGGAAACATGCGCTTCCTTGCCGCTGATTTCGATATCGGCGTTGACAGACGCGGCCATGCCACCATTGGCGGAGGCGACTTTCATCACTGCCCTGGGCGCGACGATAAAGAGGCCGGAGGTTTCATCGTAGAACGCGAGGCGAGCGTCCTGCACGGCGAAGGATCGCAAGGTCGTGGGACCACTGCTTCGCGCGATCGCTTCCTTGATCTTCTTCAGGAGATCGGGCTGGTCCTTGTCGCTGGAAACGCCCATGCGCAGTCCGCCCTCGCGCGTGCGCACAAGCGTGAGCTGCACGCCCACCAGCGTGATGCGCTGCACCTCAAGCGTGCCCGACATCAGGGCCGAGGAGCCAAGCGCCAGATCGGCGCGAGGGGCTTGGGCGATGATCCGGCCGCGGCTGTCGAAGACACGCGCGCCGAGCACAATCAGATCTACGCGGCCATCGGCGGGAGACCAGCCGAGAGACGCAGAATCGAACTTCACCTCGATGCCGGGGAGCGCTTGCGCGATAGCCTGCGACAACCTGTCCGAAAACGGCGTGATGGAAACCGGGCCCATCAAGAGGCGCAGACCCGCGCCCACGACGAAAAAAATCACGGCGGCCACCAGGCCGGCCGCGATCAATCCGGCGTGCCGGGCGCGGAATCGCTTCAGATCGGCCAGCTTCAAAGGGTGCGCACTCCGTCCCCAAACTGCAGGCGAAAATCCCCCCGCGCCCCACCCCGGTCAGGGTGCCGTACCCCTTCAGAAGCAGGGTGGCCGGTTATCGCCTATTGTTAAAAATTGGTAAACGCCGCAAAGTGATAACTCCCGTCTTCCACCCATGAAGGGCTGTCATGGATCTGAAGCCAGGCGATAAAGCGCCCCCATTCAAGTTGGCTACCGATTCAGGCGGTACTGTGACGTCTGCCAGCCTGAAGGGGCATCCTTATGTCCTCTACTTCTATCCCAAGGACGACACGACGGGCTGCACCAAAGAAGCCATCGACTTCTCTTTAGCCAAGAGAAAATTCGACGCACTGGAAATACCGGTTATCGGAGTCTCGAAGGATTCGACTCAGTCTCACGACAAATTCAAAACCAAACATAAACTCAAGATTACGCTGGGTTCCGACCCCGAGACGGAACTCGCGAAAGCCTATGGCGTGTGGGTGCAAAAAAGCTTGTACGGCCGGAAGTATATGGGTATGGACCGAGCTACCTTTCTGATCGACGCCAAAGGCGTCATCCGGGAGATTTGGCGCAAGGTCAAAATCCCGGGACATGTGGAGGCCGTGCTTGCCGCGGCCAAGGCATTGTAGAGGCCGATAGTTCTCATCGGTCGTCACACATCCCCGGTTCTTCAAAGGGGATAGCGAAGGACAAGAACGTGACGTAATGCCGGATTTAGGGGCGAGTACGTATCGTGCCCAAAAGGATGCGAAGGCCGCGAATGGCCAGACCATCCCAAAGGGAAATCTAGCCATGGTGCATCCGTTTGCGGAACGGGTGTGGCACTGGCTGCATGCGGTCTTTCCGGAACGGCAAATCTATATCCGCAGCAACGGCCGCGTTCAGTTCTTCACGTTCAATTCCTCGCTGCAGGCGACCCTGGCGGGACTCGTACTGATCTTCCTGGGCTGGGTGGCGTTTGCGAGCGTCAATGTCATCTTCAAGGACAACATTATTGCCGCCAAGGATCGTCGCTATCAGACGATGCAGTCTCAATACGAAAACCGTGTTGCGGATCTTCAGCTTTCCTATGACGAGTTGAACGGAGCACTGGTCGCAGCAGGCGATCGTTTCAAGGCGACGGCAGACGAATTCGAGGCCAAGCAAAATTCGCTTGCCAAGCTGATAGGGCAGAAAAAGGAAATTGACGCCGCACTTGCGAGCCTGCGTCACGCAGCGGCGCCCGCGCCCAAGCGCTCCAACTCTTCGGTGGGCAGCGATAGCATCGAGACCGACATCCAGCTTCCACTCGTCACCGCGCCCGCTCCCGCCGGTTCGGAACTTTCGGTGATGCCCGAGCCGCCGGCGCCACAGCCACGCACGGCACGGCCTTCGCACGCGGGAATCGGCGACATGTTCGTGGCGATCTACCACCGCGCCGTTTCCTTGTTCGCGCCGCGGCAATACAGGATTTCCGCCAAGATCGCGCATCATCCGGCGCTTCGCGAGATCGAGGCACAGACGGCGCGTCTTGAGGAATTGGGAGAGAAGGAAGATGCACTCGCAATAGTGGCCGATGCCTCGATTGCCGAACGCACAAAAAGTGTGGAACACGTCATGCGGCTTGCGGGCATCAATCCGCAGACGATGGCAAAGCGCGTGGCGCGCGCGAGCGGAATCGAAATGGGCGGGCCGCTTTTGCCGCTATCGGAAATGCCGATGGACGGCATTCGCGATGGGGTATTCAAGCAGGAGTTTTTCGATGCGAGCGCCGCGCTGCTGCAACTGAAAAGTTTGCTGGCGGCGATGGTGCACATTCCACTGGCCGGGCCGATCGCAGGCCCCGGCGTGGAACTCACTAGCGATTTCGGACCCCGCGTCGATCCGTTTACCGGGCATGCCGCGTTTCATGCGGGCCTGGATTTCGGCGGGCCTTGGGGCGCAAAAGTGCATGCGACCGCGCCGGGCGTAGTGGTGCGTGCCGGCCCCGATGGGGCTTATGGAAACATGGTGGAAATCGACCATGGCATGGGCGTGAGAACGCGCTATGGTCACCTGTCGGCGGTGCTCGTGCGCACCGGCGCTCACATCGGACGGGGCGACGCGGTGGGGCGGCTTGGCTCAACCGGACGCAGCACGGGACCGCATGTGCATTATGAAGTATGGTTGGATAACCGCGTAAGGAATCCCGCCAAGTTCTTGGAGGCTGGCCGTCATGTTCTCGAGTAGGAAGGAAGAAACCCCAATGGCAACGATCACACCGCAATCGACCGCGCCTGTTTCTTCGGCCGCGGTCCAACCGAAAAAGCCGGCGGGCCGCAATGGCGCGCCATCCATTATCAGTTCCGATCTGTCGGTAACCGGCACGCTCGCATCCGCGGGCGACATGCAGATCGACGGCACCATCGACGGAGATGTGCGCTGCGCAAATCTTGTGGTCGGCGAAAGCGCCACCGTGAAGGGCGAGATCGTTGCCGAGGAAGTGATCGTGCGCGGCCGGGTGGAAGGCTCGATCCGCGCGCGCAAGGTTCAGCTCTGCGCGACCTGCAAGGTGGACGGGAACATCCTGCACGAGACGTTCGCGGTCGAAAGCGGCGCGCGCTTCGAAGGCAATTGTCGCCACTCCGACGATCCGCTCAACGATGAAGCGGCGCCGAAGCATGCCTCCGTCCAGAGGAAGCCCAACAGCGGAACGATCCCTGCGGATGTAGCAGCGAAAATAGAAGAACGCGCTTCGTCGGCGTATCCTTCGGCGAATTGAACGATTTCTGGAAACAAAAACGGCGGCCGATGTGGCCGCCGTCTTCGTCCGATGCATTAAAGTCCGGTCAGGCTGCGCGCTTGCGCCTCAAGTAGCGCATTCCGATCAGACCCGCGCCCAGCAGGCTGAGCGTGGCGGGTTCGGGCAGCGGAGGCGGCGTACGGCCGTCCGTAATCAAAAGAGAGGCACTATTCGCAGTCGCCGTCCAGGAGTCCGTGCAAACATCCTTCTTGCAGCTTGTTTCCTTGAGGAAGGCATTGATCACCGTCCCTACAGGAAAGACAAAGCTCGTCGAAAAGGTCGGATCGTTCGTGCCGAAATTCACCGCGCCGAAATTATATTGATAAACGAAGTACCCCGTCGCGGACGGGTCGTAGAATTGCGTCAGCGGCAGATATGCGCCTATCGGGTTGGTGGGTGAAGCCGCAATACCAAGATACGTATCCAACTGTCCGGATACCCACGCGATGCTGCTGAACACACCCGGCGTCAAAGAAGACACAAAGGTGTTGGTGCCGCTGATCGCGATGCTCAGCGAATCCGCATTCAGCACGTCGTTGGGGATCAACACTTCCAGATAGAAAGTACCCGCTCCCTTGCCCGGCGGCTTGTGCTCAAATCCAAACGTGGGCGGATTTGTCGATGTGGGGGTTATGTCCCCATTGTCCAGACAGGCAGGAGTCGGAGAAGTACAAAAAACATGGAGAGTGTCGGCAGAAGCCGAAGACGAAACTGACAAGGCAGCCAAGGCGGAAAATATAGTGCCCGCAACCAAGCCTAACGCTCTAATTCCATTACCCATTTTCTTCGCTCTTTAACAACACAGTTTTATGAAGCAAGAACCGTACCGAGCTTGAATCAAATCATTAATTCTTGGTTAACGGCGGCAGCATGTAATCACCTTTTACAATTCAACCTGACAAGACCCAGCGTTCCCGGCGGTACCCCTGAAAACGAATTTGTGACCGCCTACTCCAAATCCTCGATCTTTTCTTTCGGCTTGCCGCCGATGGCTTGGGCCAGCGCCGCGGCCATGAAGGGGTCGAGATCGCCGTCCAACACGTCCTGCGGAATGCGGCTTTCGACGCCGGTACGGAGGTCTTTGACGAGCTGGTAGGGCTGGAGCACGTAGGAGCGGATCTGGTGGCCCCAGCCTATGTCGCTCTTTTCGCCGATGAACGCACCGGTTTCGGCCTTCTTCTTTTCGAGCTCGATCTCGTAAAGTTTCGAACGCAGCATGTCCCAGCAGATCGCTCGATTCTGGTGCTGCGATTTTTCCGTTTGCGAGGAGACCACAATGCCGGTCGGCAAGTGCGTGATGCGCACCGCACTTTCCGTCTTGTTCACGTGCTGGCCGCCCGCACCTGACGCACGATAGACGTCGATGCGTACGTCCTTTTCGGGGATATCGATTTCGATGGACTGATCGATAACGGGATAGACGGTGACGCTGGAGAAACTCGTGTGGCGACGGGCGTTCGAATCGAACGGCGAAATGCGGACGAGGCGGTGCACGCCGGCTTCCGTTTTCAGCCAGCCATAGGCGTTCTCGCCCTTCACAAGAAGTGTCGCCGATTTGATGCCGGCGGCCTCGCCGGGACTTTCTTCAATCAGCTGCAGCTTGTAACCGTGGCGCTCGGCCCAGCGCGTGTACATGCGGAAGAGCATTTCCGCCCAATCCTGGCTTTCGGTGCCGCCGGCGCCCGCATGAACTTCTAGATAGGCATCGTTCGAATCCGCCTCGCCCGACAGCATGGATTGCAGCCGCAGTTGCTCGGCGCGCTTCTCAATCTCCTTGATGCTCGATTCGGCGTCAGCCACCATCGCGCTATCGCCTTCGGCCTCCGCAAGTTCGATCAGGCCCAGGGCATCGTTCAATTCGGATTCGATTTTTCGGACATCCGAAAGCGATTGGTCGAGCTTCTGCCGCTCGCGCATCAGTTTCTGCGCACTTTGCGGGTCGTTCCAGATGGAGGGATCTTCGGCCCTGGCGTTCAGCTCATCGAGGCGGCGCAGCGCGTTGTCCCAGTCAAAGATGCCTCCTCAGCAGGGCGACGGCCTGCCGGATCTCTTCGACGCTGCGTTCTGTCTCGGTGCGCATTTGAGTGTCCTCTTCGCGGCCTATATGGCGGCGGTGAGGGAAAACGGCAAGGGGTTCAAGGCCGCAGGCTTGGACCAAGGGAGTAGAGATCGCTCTGGCCCAATTCGGCATTGCGGCGGCGTTCGAGTTCGTGGGTATAGCGGCGCAGCGCGTAGGCTTCGGTGAGATAGCCCAGAAGCTTCGGCTCGGCGATCGATGAGACGACGGCGATGGATTCCGTTTTGTGTTCCTCGAAGCGCAACAGTGCCGTGCGAACGTTGTCGGTAGGAAGCAGGAATACGTCACGCTCGGACGCGATGTCGCCTGCCACCAGCCAATCGACCGCATCCTCGATGCCGGGCTCGTGGGCCAATGCGAGATCGAGCGTGCCCAAATACCGCTCACCTTCCCCCGTCACATAAAGTCGTTTGGTGCTGCCGAGCGGATAACGCTCACGCACCTGGCGCAAGGTCATGTCGGCTGGAACCGCTTTTGGATCGGCGCGCATCAGCCGGCCCGCGGTGAGATCGGCGATCCAGCCGATGTCGTGCGGACTGCGGATACCGAGACCGCGCTGGTGGAAACGCCAGGTCGCAAATGAGTAGCCGAAAGTCAGCCGCACGATCGTGGACGCGGTGATGACCCCGACAAGCACGCCGGCAGTCACGGGAAAGTCGCCGGTCGCCTCAAGTACGAGGAAGACCATCGTGAATGGAGCGCCGATTATGGCTGCCGCGACCGATCCCATTCCGACCAGCATGAAGGCCCCCGTCTCGTGACCGACGCTAGGGATGAAGTATGCAAGCACCTGCGCGACCACAGAACCGAAGAGACACCCAATGAAGAGCGACGAACTGAAAAGACCGCCGCGGAATCCCGAGCCGACTGAAATCGCCGAAGCGAGCACCTTCGCGATCAGCAATGCGACGACCGGCAACAGCGGCCATGCCTGGTCGAGGTGAAGCTGGATTGCTCCGTGACCGGAGCCCAAAACCTGCGGAAAGATGAGCGCGATCCACGAAAGCGCGAAGCCGCCCACGACGGGGCGCAGCCACTCCGCCATCGGCGCCTTGCGCAATGAACCTTCCGTCCATGTCACGAGCTTCATGGTGACAATCGCAAGACCGGCGGCGGCAAGCCCCATTAGCGCGAAGAACATGTAGCTGCGCTGTTTGAACGCGAGGTCGTGGGCAATTTCGAATGACTCAGGCGGAAACGCCATGGAACGTTGAACGATGGCGCCGGTGAGGGCTGCAGCAGAAACGGGCGCGAGCGCGCGGGGCATATAGCTGCCAAGGATCAATTCGTAGCCGTAGAACGCGCCGGCAAGCGGCGCGTTGAATGCTGCGGCAATGGCTGCCCCTGCACCCGCCGTCACAAAGACACGGAGGTCGGCACGGCGGAGCTGGAAATATTGGCCGATGCTGGAGAATACGCTGGCGCCGAACTGACTATAACCCGCTTCCATGCCGAGCGACGCGCCAGACGCGTTGGCAATGAGAGTCGCAACGGTGAGACGCAAGGAATCGCGGAACGACATGCGGCCGCCGAGCAACGCATTCGCCTCTATCGGATCGACCACTTCCTTCACTTTGCGTTGGCGCAGCCGTCGCGCCCACAGGCCGATGACCAATCCCCCGGTCGCAGGAACGAACACGACAAGAAACGGAGAGACACTATCGGTTGCACTTAGATAGGCGCCGTGCGGCAGGTCGAAATCGATACGGTGCAGGATAGCCACGAAATTGCGCAGAATGGCGACAATCGCGCCCACCACAGCGCCCAGCGCAGCACAGAGAAAAATTTGTCCGATCTCGCTGGAACGCAATTCGCGCTGGACAATCTTCAAAACCGCACGCGAGCGGCGGATCGCACTATCGGTGCGGGACTGGGGCCTTTCGAGCCGGCCCGTATCTTCCTGGACGGCCATTTGAACTTTTGAACGCGAAACGACGTGGTAAGGCTGGGACTACGCCATTGAAACGGCGAACTCAAGGCAAGGTTCGGTAATCCGAGCGCCCAGGGGCGTATTCGATCAAATAATCCTTCCCACCTTGGCGAAGAGGAAAGGATCCGAAATTCGGACACCGGCCGCCTCAGTAAAGCCCGCCAGTACCTTCTCCTACATTTGTCGCGGGGCCGAAAGTTGTCTGGCCCTGCGTGTTCATGGGCGCTGTGGCAACATCGTCGAGGCCGGCTTGTCCCGGTTCGGTGCCGGCACGGAATGCTTCTTCTATGGAGCCCGGGGTGCCCGCGGCCACCTCGGCGCCGCTGTAGCGGTCCACCGGCACGAATACGATGCCCGGCGGCACGCGGAATGGAATGGGCGGCACGCCCGCGAGCGCTTCCTTCATGAAATCGCGAAAGATGGGTGCGGCAACCGTTGCACCCTGCTCTCTTTTGCCGAGCGTTTTGGGATCGTCGTAACCCACGAACACGCCGCAAACGAGATCGGGCGAGAAGCCGATGAACCAAACATCCTTCGAATCGTTGGACGTGCCGGTCTTTCCCGCAAGGGGTTTGCCTATCACGGCCACCGAGCGACCGGTGCCGCGCAGCACCACGCCCTCCATCAGCGAAACGGTCTGGTAGGCGGTGCGCGGATCCATGATCTGCGGGCGATTGTCGGGTATCAGCGGATCGGCCTGCCTGTGCCAGCTTGCATTGCAATCGCTGCAAATACGCGTGTCGTGGCGATAGATCGTATGGCCGTTGCGATCCTGAATGCGATCGACCAGCGTGGGCATGATCCTTTTTCCGCCATTGTCGAATTCCGCATAAGCGGTGGTCATCTTCAGCAACGTGGTTTCGTATGCACCGATGGAATTGGCGAGCATCGGCGGCAGGTGATCGTAGACGCCGAATTTCTCGGCCGTCCTGGCGATCTTGCTCATGCCGACAGCCTGCGCGAGACGGATGGTCATCAGGTTGCGCGACAGCTCAAGGCCGCGGCGCAGAGTGGCAAGACCCAGAAACTCCTTCTCGAAATTCTCGGGCCGCCACATCGGAAGGCCGGGCCCCTGATACATTTCAAACGGCGCGTCCAGCACCTTGCTGACCGGCGTGTAGCCGTTGTCGAACGCCGTCGAATAAACAAACGGCTTGAACGCCGATCCGGGCTGGCGCAGTGCTTGCGAGGCCCGATTGAATTCACTCGACGCGTAAGAAAAGCCGCCTGACATGGCGAGCACGCGGCCGGTATGCGGGTCCATAACGACGATCGCGCCGTTGACTTTTGGAATCTGTCGTAAGCCCCAGTTGCCCTTGTCATCGGTCTTTTCGACATAGATGACGTTTCCGGGCTTGTAGACCTGCAGCGGCGATGTGGGTGGCGGACCTACGGAAGCATCCGGATTGGGCTTGCGCGCCCATGCGAGCGACTCCAACGGAATTTTGCCGTGCGTGCCGTCGGCAAATCCGATGTCGGTTGTCTTGTTGTTGTCGAAGCCGAGCACGACGGCTACGCGCCAGGTTTCGATACCCGAATGGTTGGGGATCGCTTGAAGCGCTTTCTGCCAATTGCCGTCGATCGGGATGCTGTCTTTCGCGCCGCGCCAGCCGTGTCGATGGTCGTAGCGCACAAGCCCCATGCGGAGCGCGTTGACGGCGAGGTTCTGCAACCGCGTGTCGAGCGTGGAGCGCACCTGCAGACCGCCGTCATAGAGCATATCGGCGCCGTATTTGGTGTAGAGCTGACGGCGCACGTCTTCCACGAAGTAGTCGGCGTCCTGCGTCTGGATGCCGAGCGGTCGCATACCGGTGACGAGATCTTCCGCCTTCGCCTGGCGCGCCTGTTCGCGCGTGATGTAACCGTTATCCCGCATCTGATCGATCACCCAGTTGCGGCGGTCGATGGCGGCCTGTCTGTGGAAGCGCGGATCGTAATTCGACGGCGCTTTCGGAAGCGCAGCCAGAAATGCGACTTCGGCGATATCGAGCTGGTCGAGCGACTTGCCGAAATAGTTCAGCGTAGCCGCGCCGATGCCATAAGAGTTCTGGCCGAGATAGATTTCGTTGAGATAGAGCTCGAGGATCTTCGGTTTCGAGTATGTCGCGTCGATGCGGATGGCCAGAATCGCTTCCCGCAGCTTTCGCGAGAACTTCACCTGATTGTTGAGCAGGAAATTCTTGGCGACCTGCTGGGTGATGGTGGATGCGCCCTCCAGCCGCTTGTGCTGGATGATATTAAAGACGTCCTTCACGGCGGCGCGCGCAATGCCGGAAGGATCGATGCCCGGATGGTTGAAGAAATTCTTGTCTTCGGCACTGGTGAATGCCTCGACCACGAGCTTGGGCACGAACTCGATCGGCACGAATATGCGCCGTTCGCGCGCATACTCGCCAAGGATGGTTCCGTCGCCGGCATAGACGCGCGTCGTGACGGGCGGGTTGTAGTTCTTGAGCGTGTCGACGCTGGGTAGGTCGCGCGTGATCTGGTAGATGTAAAAAATGCCGACGCATACCGCCAGAAGCGCAGCGGCGCCTGCAACAACCAGAACTACAGATAATGTGCGCCGCATCCGGTGGGGCTCTTGTTCCGAGGTGTAATATAGGGTGTTTGTGGCCGGGAAAAGGCCGGTTTTTCAGTCGGATGCTTCCTGTGAGGCGGTGAGCGTCTGCCTTTTGCCCGCAAAGTTGCGGTCGATGGCCCCGGCTATGGCTTCCGCGACAGAATTCCGCCATCTGGCGGTTCCCATCTGGCCTGCATCGCTGGCGTTGGAGAGATAGCCCAACTCGATCAGAACGGCGGGAACGTCGGGCGCCTTGAGCACAGCGAAAGCGGCAGAGCGATGGGGCTGGCGCGGCAAAATGTCCGTCGCGTTCCTGAGTTGCATGACCGCGGTTTCGGCAAAGCGTGACGAACGATTCATCGTGTCGCGCTGCGCGAGATCGATGAGGATCGAGGCAACGGGCGTGTCCTCGTTGGACAGATCGACGCCAGCGATGATGTCGGACTGGTTTTCCTTGGCGGCAAGCGCCGCCGCTTCCTTATCGGAACCCGCTTCGGACAGCGTATAGACAGATGCTCCGTAAACGGATGGATTCGGATTCGAATCCGCATGGATCGAAACGAAAAGGTCGGCGTCGTAGCTGCGCGCAATACGCACCCGCTGGCCCAGCGGAATATACGTGTCGTCGTCGCGCGTGAGATAGACCTTGTAGCGCCCACGTGCTTGCAGCGCCTTCTTCACCCGCTGGACCACATCGAGCACGAGGTCCTTCTCGTGCAGACCGTCGGCGCTGCTGGTGCCGGTGTCGATTCCGCCATGACCCGCATCAAGCACGACGATCTTGCGGCCGCCCGCAGAGCGGGCCTGGAGGCGCGCCGTGTCGGAGCTTTTCTGTTCCGCTGCGGTTTCGCGCGCCTTCAGATCGGCGGGCCAGCCGGCGGCAAGCTTGAATTGGGTCTGCGTGGTGGGCAGCAGATCGATGACAACCCGGTAGCCGTAACCGCCCTGCGGAGCGAGCGCGACCGGAGCCGTGGGCTTCACCGCCCTGTTCAGATCCATGACGAGCCGGGAATTGCCGGGCCGGAACAGGCCGTAACGATAGGCACGCACAACGCTCTTCGCAGATGGCGGCGGGCTGCCCTGCAGCCGCCAAAGCACCTGGGCCATGTCCATGACGACGCGGTTCGGGTTGTCGAGAGTGAAAACGCGAAGAGTCAGGGGGTCGGAAACCTCGAGAACAACTCTGGTGCGGTCGGCATAGTCGGTGACCTGGACGCCCAGAATCACCGGAGCAGCCCCCTGATTCGCGTTTATGCCCAGGTGGGTCTCGCCCTCCCGCTCGAGCCGTGCGATGGGGTCGTCAACTGGTTTTGGAGTGGGTACCGGCTGGGCAAAACCCAGGGTCACGGCGGCAAAAACCGTTCCAAGGGTAAAAGCAAACGCCCCCCACCGCATCACCAGACTCTTAACATCCACTGATAAGTCCTAGGAGAACTTGGCGATAAAGCCTTTACGGTTCCTTAGCACGTTACGCCACGATAATGAATCCAGTGGGTTGGCCTTGCCGTGCGGGGCCATGCCCCCTACAAGGAGTTTGCCTGTTCGACACCCGATTGGCGGGGTCGTGCGCCGAACTTGGCCGGGAAGGCCACGAATTCCTTCCGGCCCCAAAAGTTCCGGCGCGTGACTGTGCGAACGGCACCGGCGCCATGGCGCCAGTCGAGAATGATTGAACAAATGACCGACGGTTTCCCGCTTCCTGCTGCCAGCCAAGGGCTCAAGCCTGGCGTTGCGGCACGGAGCGTTCCGTCCCCACACACATTGCGGCCCCATTCGCTTTCGAGCTCCGCGCTCCTGCGCCGGACACCTCTGCGTGCGAGCGCGCCGCCCGGAGATTTCCATGTCCAAGCGAATGCTCATCGATGCCAGCCACCCGGAGGAGACCCGGGTCGTCGTGCTGGACGGCCAAAAGGTCGAAGAATTTGATTTCGAGGCCGCGTCCAAGCGGCCGCTCAAAGGCAATATCTATCTCGCCAAGGTGACGCGCGTGGAGCCTTCGCTCCAGGCGGCCTTTGTCGAATATGGAGGCAACCGGCAAGGCTTCCTCGCCTTCTCGGAAATTCATCCCGACTACTACCAGATACCCGTTGCCGACCGTCAGGCGCTGCTTGCTGAGCAGCAGATCGAAGCGCGCCGTCATTCGGAAGACGAATTCGAAGCCGTCGAAACCGGTACCCAGCCGATGACGGAAGAAGAACTCGCTGCGATGGACGAAGCCGAATTGGCCGAGCGCGGGGAAAACGGCGCCGAGAACCAGCAGGATTCGCAAGAGGGACATGCGCCCGAGAACGGAGCGCGCGAAGAAGATCGCGAGGCGCAGCAGGAAATTCCCACTCCGAGAGAAGTCGAATCCGGCTTCGACATCGAGCAGTCGGAAGAACTGGCGCCGCACGAGCCCGCAAACGAAGATCACGCGATCAGCGAAACGCCGCTGGAAGTGATTGCGGAAGAGGAATCCGAACAGGGCGTGGTCGATCAACAGACTGCAGCTGAAGTCGATCTCGATCTGCCGCAGGTCAGCATGCAGGCGGTGGCCGATGCGCTCTCGGGCGACGTAACGCTGATCGAGGAAGAATTTTCGCAAGGCGTGGTCGACGAGCAGGGCGCCGCAGAAGCGCCGATCGTGCCCGAACATGCCGAGCAAACGGGCCACGAGCACGAACAGCCCGCACAAGCCTTGCGCGGACCGCGTCCGCCGCAGCGCTGGAGCCGCAGGCGGCACTACAAGATTCAGGAAGTCATCAAGCGGCGGCAGATCATTTTGGTGCAGGTGGTGAAAGAAGAGCGCGGCAACAAGGGCGCGGCGCTGACCACCTACATTTCGCTTGCAGGACGCTATTGCGTGCTGATGCCGAACACACCGCGAGGCGGCGGAATTTCACGAAAGATCACCAATGCGGACGACAGGAAACGGTTGAAGTCGGCGGCTGCCGCTCTGGAACTGCCCGAAGGCATGGGGCTCATCATCCGCACAGCCGGTGAGAACCGCACCAAGGTCGAGATCAAGCGGGACTACGAATATCTGCTTCGGATGTGGGATCAGATACGTGAGACGACGCTGCAATCGCACGCGCCGGCCTGCGTTTACGAGGAAGGCGATCTCATCAAGCGCGCAATCCGCGATCTCTACAACAAGGATGTCGGCGAGATCCTTGTCGAGGGCGATGAAGGATACCGCAACGCCAAAGACTTCATGAAGATGCTCTTGCCGAGCCACACCAAGAACGTGAAGCTCTATAGCGAGAGCGTGCCCCTGTTCCAGCGCTTCCACATCGAAGCCCAGCTGGATGCGATGTTCACGCCGACAGTCACACTGAAATCCGGCGGATATATCGTGATAAACCAGACCGAGGCGCTGGTTTCCATCGACGTGAACTCCGGCCGGGCCACGCGCGAGCACTCGATCGAAGAGACTGCGCTCAAGACCAACCTGGAGGCGGCAGACGAGATCGCGCGCCAGTTGCGCCTGCGCGATCTGGCGGGGCTGATCGTCATCGACTTCATCGATATGGAGGACAGCCGCAACGACCGCGCGGTCGAGAAGCGGCTGCACAACGCTCTTCGGCACGATCGTGCACGCATACAGATCGGCAAGATCAGCCAATTCGGCCTTTTGGAAATGTCGCGCCAGCGATTGCGCGCGGGCGTGATTGCAGGCTCGACAGTGCCCTGCCCTCACTGCGGCGGACAGGGAATCGTTCGCTCCGTGGAATCCACCGCGCTTCGTCTGCTGCGCGCACTCGAAGAGGAAGGCCAGAAACAGCGTGCCTCTGCGGTGACCGTCAAGGCCCCGAGCGACGTGGCGATCTACACGCTCAATCAGAAGCGGCGCGAATTGGGCCGGATCGAATCCGACTACGGCATGATCGTGCTCTTCGAGCCCAGCGAAGAGATCCATGCCGGTCATTTTGAGATTGAGCGCACAGCGCAGAAATCCCCGGAAGAACGCAAAGTCATCTCTGTCAGCGAAATGCCGGAAGCGCCGGAGGCTGAAAGGGAAATAGAAATCGCGGAAGAAGAAGCGGCAGAGGCCACGGAAGCAGAAGACATTCAGGAAGAGACCGCCGAAGGGACATCCGACGAGGAACGGCACGAAGACAACGGGCATCGGCGCAGACGCAGGCGCAGGCGGGGCGGGCGTGGCCGCGGAAGCCGCGAAGAGCGCGCGCCCATTATGCAAGAGCCTGTCTCGCCATCATCCATCGAGCTTGCGGAAATTCCTGTCACCGACGAAGAATCGATCGAAGACGGCGAAGAGGCGCATTTGCTTGCGGAAGCGAACGGACAAGCGCACTCCGAAGGACATCCGCAAGGTGAAGGCGGCGGCCGCCGCCGCAGACGGCGCAGGCGCCGCGGCGGACGCGGCCGCAATCGCGAGAATTATGTCCAAGGCGAGATCGCGCCCCCAACGAGTGACGGCGTGCTGGGCGAAGGCGAACCGGTGGCCGCGCCGAATGCAGAATCCGAACCGATGTGGTCGTTTGGCGGCGAGCAGAAGACTGAGGCACATGAGACCGTCGAAAAACGTGCGCCGGAGCCTGTGAAGGATGATGAACCGGTTGCTGCTGCGCCCGAGCCCGAACAGATCCAGGAGGTGGCACCTGCCGAACCGGCAACGCCGCCTCGGCCACCGCGCAAGGGTTGGTGGCAGCGGACCTTTTCGTCGAATTGAGAATTTGATTGAAGACTTGTGACCGGCTTCGCCCTATGCGGCGAAAGGCCGGGTATTCAGCTATTGCTGCGGCTGGGTGTCAGGCGGCTGTCGATCGTCTGGGGCCGTTGCTTCGGCCGGTGCGCCCGCCGGTTGTTCCTCAACCAGCGGCGGGCCAGCCGATGAAACCGAGCCATCCGCGCCCATACCCAAGCCGCTGGAACCGGGATCGTTCAAGGCGGCGCATGAGCCCTTCTGGCAAGCTATGGCGTTGACCGTACTGAACGGCGCCAGGCCGGTGGTGCGCAGGTCTGTGGTCTGAGTGAGTTCGTCTCCGCGGGCCGAGCGAAGAAGGACATAGGCAATAGAGGCCGCGCCGTTTGGGCCACCCGAACCCACACCGGTTACCGCCGCACCATCAACGCCATGTGACGCGATGACAGGGGTGATGAAGGCCGATGACAATCCCGCCGCACTCGAAGCGGGAGCACGGGCCAGCGTGACGCCGACGACAGGCGTAGTGCGGCCGGAACCGAAGGAACCGTTCATCGTGACCCCGCAAGCGACGGCTTCTCCGGTCTTGTCGACGGCCGCAAAGCCTGTGGCGCCAAGATCTTTCGGCAACGCTTCGACCTGGAATTGTTCCAAAGTTTCGCGAGTGGCCTGACCGATATCGAGGCTCGCCATCACGTCGGTCAGTTTGCGCAGAAGCGTGATCGCGAATGCGCCCGATCCAAGGTTGCCGGGCGGGATGTAGGCGGTTAGGTCGCCCATCGCGACACTCTGCGCCGGTTCGCGCGTCGCGGCATAAGAAGCAAATTCATCGGCAGTGATACCGCTGCCCTGCTGGATCGCGTAGTCGACGATCTTCTTGCCTATCTCGCTGCGATAGAACCCGTCCGCGCCCTGTGTGCGGATTGCCGCCAGCGTTTTCGCAATATCGGTATTGCTGATGACGGTGCCGGCAGGCTTTAGATTTCCATTATCGTCGAGAAATTCGTAAGCGAGGTTTGGATCGAGGCGCAAAATGTCGAGGCTTGCATTGAGCCGGGTTTCGAGCGCGTCGGAAATCGTGAAGCCGGAAGTTGCAAGCCGTTCGGCGGGCAAGATAAGCCGATCCCAGGACAGCTTGCCGTAAACATGCTGCAGGTCCCAAAACCCTCTGACATTGCCGGGCAACGCGTAGGGCCCGCCACCCTTCGAATCGCGCGTGAGGAAGCCAAAGGTTTCGACGGTTCTGGCGGGGCTGCGCACGATGCACAGCCCGCCGCCGCCAAGCCCTGCAGCCACCGGATACGTAACTGACATCGCGAAATAGACCGCCGTCACGGCATCTGCGGCACTTCCGCCTTCGGCCAAAATCGCCACACCGGCCCTGACCGCCTGTGCCTCGTCGCCCACCACATATGCGCCCGTGGGCAAAATGTCTGTTGGGGTTTGGTCGCCTTCAAAAAGGCCGGATATGGATGAACATCCTGTTAGAAACAGGCCCCCCAAAACAGCAAGTACGCGCTTCTGAATCATCTATCCTGACCGTCCCCGCTGCGGTTCGTGGCTTTATTGACTTAGCCCGCGCTGCCCCCCTAGTTTCAGCCCGACGCGAGGGGTCTTTGGCGCTGTAGAAGGAGAGTTCAAGCCTTGCCGTTTTGCAACCCTTTGCGGCGACGGCAACACCGTGGAATTCTGCGTTCGCTCCGGCGTGCTGCTACTATTTCGCTTGCTGTTGCAACTGCGACATGCCTGGCCAGCGAATCTGTGCTGGCACAGGGCATTTCGATCATACATGACGACGAGACCGAACTCACGCTGAAGGCCTATGAGACGCCCATTTACAAGGCGGCGGGCCTCGACCCAAACGCACTGCGCATCTATCTGGTCAACGATCCGTCCATCAATGCATTTGCCGCCGAAGGACAAAACATTTTTGTAAATACCGGCATCTTCATGGAGCTCGACCGACCCAACGAGGTGATCGGCATCCTCGCACATGAAACCGGACACATCGCAGGCGGACATCTTTCGCGCGGCAGCGAAGCGATTTCCAAGGCCTCAATTCCGATGCTCGTGTCGATGGCTGCGGGGATCGTCGCAATGGTCGCCGGTGCGGGCGACCTGGGCATGGGACTATTGATGCTCGGCCAGCAAGTGGCCCAGGCACAGTTCAACGCATTCAGCCGCGCACAGGAAGCGACTGCCGACCAGATGGGCCAGAAATATCTGCGCGCCACGCATCAGTCCGGCCAAGGCATGGTGGACGTCTTCGAGAAATTTGCAGATGAGGAGGCGATGTCTGCCTATCACATGGACGTGTGGGCGGCGGACCACCCGTTGAGCCGCGAACGCATCGCCTCGCTCGAACAGATTTCCAATTCCTCGCCATATCGTGACGTGAAGGACAGCCCGGAAGCACAGCACGAGTTCGACATGATAAAGGCGAAGCTCATCGGCTTCACCGCACCCGTCGCAAGCGTGCTCAACAAATATCCGCCGTCGGACACGAGCAAGCCGGCGCGCTATGCGCGCGCGATCGTCTACATGCGTAAGCCCGACCTCAAAAAGGCGCTGGAGGAAATCCGGAGCCTGGTGAAGGACGAGCCGAACAATCCCTATTTCAATCAGGTAATGGGGCAGATCTACGTCAACATGGCGAAGCCCGATCTGGGCGTGGCACCGCTGCAGCGTGCAGTCAGCCTGTTGCCGCAGGGCACCGAAATGCGCGTCGAATTGGCGGCCGCACAATTGGCCACAGAACGCCCTGATCTTGCCCAATCCGCGATCGACAACCTCAAAGCAGCCACGGCCGTCAACGGAGACGATGTGTTCGCCTGGTATCAAATGGCGCAGGGCTATAGCCTTTTGAACAATGAAGCGATGGCGAATCTTTCAACCGCCGAGCGCTACTACGCGGCGGGTGTCTATCCGCAGGCGGCCCGATTTGCGGCCCTGGCGCAACGCAAGCTAAAACAGGGCACACCCGATTGGCAGCGCGCCAACGACATCATGGTGGTGGCTTCGTCCAACGCCAAACAGCAACAGCAATAAGACCCGAATGACCGAAACACATCTTCCCATGAACAGCGGCTGGAAATATGCGGTCGCGGGCGCATTTGGCGGCGCACTGATCGCGATTATCCTTATCCTCGGTCTGGGTGCGGCAGGCGTTCTGCCGATCCGGCTTTCCGAACATGCGCGCGACGAAGCGGTCCGCGGCTATCTGCTGGCGCATCCCGAGATTCTTTCCGATGCGTCCACCGTCTTGCAGGCGCGGCAGGATGCAGAAGAGGCCAAGGCGCGCGAAGCGGCAGTGGCCCGAGTAGGGATGAAGGCGTTCTTCGATTCCAAGATTGCTTATGTGTTCGGGCCGGCCAACGCGAAAACGACGCTGGTGGAATTCTTCGATTACAACTGCCCCTATTGCCGCGCGTCAGTACCCGCAATGAAGAAGTTCTATGAGACGCACAAGAAGGACACGCGCTTTGCCTTCATCGAATTCCCCATCAAGGGCGAGAATTCCGAATTTGCTTCGCGCGCGGCGATCGCGGCCCGCAAGCAGGGCGGCGACAAATATCTCGCCTTCCATTTTCTCATGATGGACGAGCATGAGCTGGTGACGCCCGACATAGTGTTCGCGGACGCGCGCAAAGCCGGTCTCGATCTGGGCAAATTGAGCGCCGACATGAAAGATCCCGCCGTCGACAAGGCAATCAGGGCCGCGCATGCGCTCGCCGAAAAGACCGGTATCAATGCAACACCGACATTCATCCTCAACGGACGCGTGCGCCCAGGCGCCATCGACGACAGGATGTTGACGCAGATGCTGGAAAGTTAAATCAGTCCCGCAAGGGGGCTTGAGGGATCGGCATAGCGTTTCTTTGGCATTCTTCCGGCGAGATAGGCCAGGCGCCCCGCTTCCACGGCGTGTTTCATTGCGCGCGCCATCAGCACCGGGTCTTTGGCTTCGGCGATGGCCGTGTTCATCAGAACGGCATCGCAACCCAATTCCATCGCGATGGCGGCGTCCGACGCCGTGCCGACGCCGGCATCAACAATCACCGGCACCTTCGCTTCTTCGACGATCATGCGGATGTTGACCGGGTTCTGTACACCCAAACCCGAACCGATAGGTGCCGCCAACGGCATGATCGCGCAGGCGCCCAAGTCTTCCAGCCGCTTGGCCATCAGCGGATCGTCGCTGCAATAGACCATCACCTGGAAATCCTCCTTGATGAGGAGTTCGGTGGCGCGCAACGTTTCGATCATGTTCGGGTAAAGCGTTTTCTTGTCCCCCAGCACTTCCAGTTTCACGAGCGACCAGCCGCCGGCTTCGCGTGCGAGGCGCAGTGTGCGCACGGCGTCTTCGCCGGTGAAGCAGCCTGCCGTGTTCGGCAGGTAAGTGTATTTTTTGGGATCGATGAAATCGACCAGCTTGGGCTGATTGGGGTCGGTGAGGTTCACGCGGCGAACCGCGACAGTTACCATCTCTGCACCGCTCGCTTCCAGCGCGCGCGCGTTCTCTTCATAGGTCTTGTATTTGCCGGTTCCGATGATGAGGCGCGACCTGTATGTCTTGCCTGCGATGACGAGCGGTCTGTCTGCGCGCGCGCCTTCGCCACCCCCGATGAAATGCACGATCTCCAACCTGTCGCCCTCGCCTACCATCACCTCTCCATACTGGGAGCGAGGGACGATCTCCAGATTTCGCTCGACGGCGATCTTGGCGGGGTCGAGGCCGAGGGAGGACAAGAGCTGCCGGACACTGACAACAGTGTCGATGCGGCGGGCTTCGCCGTTAAGGGTGATGTCGAATGCCATGAGGTTTCTCTTATGCGCCGACCCCAGTATAAAGCGCGAATCGCCGATTTGCCGGGGTTCCCGTGGCCAAAAAAGCCCAATCCAAACAAGCCTCTCTACCCATATATGTCCTGAACGGCCCAACGCTCAACCTCCTGGGGGAGCGGGAGCCGGAGATTTATGGGCGGACGACCCTTGCCGAGATTTCCAGAATGGTGACCGCCCAAGCCAAGACACACGGCTTGGCGGTGGTGTTCCGGCAGAGCAATCATGAGGGCGAACTGATCGATTGGGTGCAAGAGGCGCGGAAGAAGAGTTGCGGCGTGATCCTGAATGGTGCTGCGTTCACCCACACTTCCGTTGCGCTCTACGACGCACTGAAGGCACTCGACAAGCCGCTGATCGAAGTACACCTCTCCAACCCTGCCGCGCGGGAACCCTTTCGGCATCACTCTTACGTCAGCCGCGTCGCCAATGGAGTTATCTGCGGGCTGGGGGCGCAAGGTTACGTCGTGGCGGTCGATGCGATTTCCAAACTCGTCAAAGGCTAGTTCCGTATGAACATGAAAGAAATCAAGGCGCGTATCAGCCCGAAGAAGGCGGACGGCGAAAGCCATACTGCGGAATCCATTCGCGAGCTTGCGGAGCTCCTGACAGAAACGGGGCTGACCGAAATCGAGGTCGAACAAAATGGCGTGCGCCTGCGCGTGTCGCGCGCGGTTACCACCGTCATGGGACATGCGGGCGTTGCTGCGCCCGCGCCTGTTGCAGCCCCATCGGCCGCGCCGGCGCCCGAAGCACCGAAGGGGCCGCCTGCTGGTGCGGTGACCTCGCCGATGGTGGGCACGGTTTACGTGGCGCCCGAACCTGGCAAGCCGCCATTCGTGAAAGTGGGCGACACGGTCAAGGAAGGCGACACACTTCTGATTGTTGAAGCGATGAAGACGATGAATCCGATCCAGGCTCCGCGATCCGGAACCATAATCGAAATTTGCGTCAGCGATGCCCAACCGGTCGAATTCGGCCAAACGCTTTTGATCATCGGCTGATGTTTGACAAGGTACTCATCGCCAATCGCGGCGAAATCGCGCTGCGCATCAACCGTGCCTGCAAGGAGATGGGCATTTCCACCGTCGCTATTCATTCGACGGCGGATGCGGACGCCATGCACGTTCGCCTGGCGGATGAAAGCGTTTGCGTGGGGCCGCCGCCGGCAGCGCAATCCTATCTAAATATGCCCGCTATCATCGCGGCCTGCGAGATCACAGGCGCAGAAGCCATTCATCCGGGATACGGTTTCCTATCGGAGAATGCACGTTTCGCTGAGATCGTGAAGGAGCACGGTCTGATCTTTATCGGGCCTGAGCCAGAACACATTCGCCTGATGGGCGACAAGATCGCAGCCAAGCAGGCGGTGAAGAGCGTCGGGATTCCAACGGTTCCGGGCTCGGAAGGCGAAGTGGGCAGCGATGCCGAAGCCGCACGTATCGCCGATGACATGGGCTATCCGGTTCTGATCAAGGCCGCGGCGGGCGGCGGCGGACGCGGCATGAAGGTGGCGCGATCGAAGGCCGAACTTTCATTGGCACTAACCACGGCGCGCGCCGAGGCGAAAACCGCCTTCGGCAACGATGCCGTCTACATCGAAAAATATCTTGAGAAACCCAGGCACATCGAAGTGCAGGTACTGGCGGACTCCTACGGCAAGGTCATTCATTTGGGCGAGCGCGATTGCTCGCTACAGCGCCGGCACCAGAAGGTTTGGGAAGAAGCGCCCTCGCCTGCCCTCAATTCCGCGCAGCGGGAGGAAATCGGAGCCATTGTGACATCGGCACTCACCAAGCTCGGATATCTGGGCGCCGGCACAATCGAATTTCTCTATGAGGACGGGAAGTTCTACTTCATCGAGATGAACACGCGCCTGCAGGTGGAGCACCCCATCACCGAGGCCATCACCGGCTTCGACATCGTGCGTGAACAATTGCGCATTGCTACAGGGGCGCCGCTTGAGATCGAGCAGAGCGACATCGTTCTCTCTGGTCATGCCATCGAATGCCGCATCAACGCGGAGAATGCGTTCACCTTTGCACCCTCGCCGGGCACGATCACGCAATTTCATGCGCCCGGCGGATTGGGCGTGCGGTTCGACAGCGCTTTGTATGACGGCTACAAGATTCCACCCTATTATGACAGTCTGGCGGGCAAACTCATCGTGCACGGGCGCAATCGCAACGATTGCCTGATGCGATTGCGCCGGGCGCTGGACGAATTGGTCGTCGGTGGAATTGAAACCACGATTCCACTTTTCCAGAAGCTGGTGCGCGATCCCGATATCCTCAACGGGGATTACAACATCCACTGGCTGGAACATTTTCTGGCGCGGCAGGGATCGTAACCGCGCCTAGTTTTGCGAACTTTTCAGCTTCACATCGGCCTGCGCCTGCAGCAGCGGCTTTTCCGGCTTATTCTTTTGGGCAGGTTTCTTTTTCTTTGCCGGTACCGGCGTTTCCGGCTTGACGTCGTAGAGAACCTGCGCGTTCAGCGCCGCGTTCATCGCGACAAGTTGCGGACGCACCTTGTTGTAATAGTCCGCAGTGCAGGTGGCGTGCGGGTGGTCAATATCGAGGATACGGGTGGCTTTGACGCCATTGTTGCCGACACGTTCGTAGACCGCCGTCAGTTTCATCTCATCGGCACTGATTTCGTTAGATTTGGGAATCGAAGTGATGATCTGGGCGTCAGGGAAATAGATGGTAGTTTCATCCACCAGATGAAGCGAACCGCAGACATAATCGTCCTTGCGTGAGGGCAGCGAGGCCGAGATCGCCAGCGGCAGGGAAAACGGATGATCGCCGACAGAGAATGAGATGGCGCCGGGCCCCGGCAGTGGCGTGATGTTTGTCAACGTGTACTGCGCGGCCATGACGTAAGGATCGGTGAGCGCGCTGGGATCGCCCTTTTCGAGCGTTCCATCGCTGGCTCCGGGGATCGTTTCGCGGATGTAGTTCGCTTCCATTCCTGGCAACAGCGACGCCATCAGCGAGCGTAGCGCGATACCGGAAGCGCCGGAGGCGGTTACCAGCGTAGTGCCTTCCGCATTCCCGTCTTCATGAATTGTGATGGCGGTTTTGCTGGCGACCTGTTCGTCGGCAGCGGTCAGGCGCGGCGTGCGGCTGACAACACCTGTGGCGGTTTGGAGAACGGGCTTGTCGGCATCGGTATCCGGCAAGACGCCAAAGGGAGCATAACGCGCAGTGGAATCCAGGTAGAGATCGAACTCCGGCACATAGGTAATGACGTGATCGAAGAGATCGGGGGCCGCAACGGAACCCAATGTGTAGCTCGAATCGGTATTTATGAGGGCGGCTGTGCTGGCGATGCCTTTTGCTGCGAGCAATGCTTCGAGAAGAACCACATGGTCTTTGCAGTCACCGTAGCGGCTATGGAGAATGTCGGCAGCGTAATGCGGAACGAGGCCGCCTTTGCCGAGTACGATTGCCAGATATTTGATGTTGGTCGAGACCCAATCATAGAGGCGATGCGCCTGTTCGCGGCGGTCGGTGATGCCTTGCGTGATCTGGTCGGCCAGAGCCTGTATCTCCGCGTCGGGGACTGCCTTGTCGTGTGCGCCGTCTTCATAGGCTTTGGCCAGACCGGCGAAATTCTTGAAGGAACTGATCGTCAGATGGGCAGCGTTATCGCGTTCGGCGACGCTTCCGGGTTCGGGGATGATCGAATCGTTGTTGTTGAACGTCCATGTCCAGACCTGTTTGTCGCCGTCCGATTTCGTCTCGCCCTGCGCCATGCCAGACACATCGACGTAAAGCGGGAGATCCGATGGATCGGCTTTCACCGTAATGACGACATCGTGCGTGGGCACAAGCGAGCCAAACACCACGTCGGTGTAGAACTCGCCTTTGAACCACGGTTCCTTCTGTTTGAAGGTCTTGACGATGGCAATTTCGTCTCCCACTTCGACGTTGGGAAACACCGCCATCTTCTCGCGGAAATCGGCAAAGCCCTTCGTCGCCGGACCGGTGGTGACAAAGAAGCCGTCACTCGGGACATCGACGCGCGTACCGTCGCGTTTCAATGTGTAGGCCTCTTCGATGTCGGCATCTTGAAAGCCCGTCATGTAAGCAACGCCGGACTGGCGCAGCAGATGCAGGCCCTGCTCGCTCAAGATTCGCACACGCTCCTCGGTGCGCTTTTCATAGGTGCCGTCGGAATCGATTTCATAATCGATGTGATCGCGGGTGATCTCGAAAGGAGCCTGAATGGGCGCGGTGACGCCGGGGGGAACGGGGGTATCAGGGGCTTGCGCCGCGGCCGTTCCGACGCTGAGGGCGCCAACAACAGCTATGCCTAGTGCGCCCGCCCGCATGTTTCCCCCACAAGCAAATCGGCTGTGCAATGAGACCATACCCGCCCGCGGGCGATACGTCGTGCGACATTTTCATCGTTGTCAGTAGCAAATTCCTGTCAACTATCGGAAACATCTGGAATATTCGGGCTTTTGCCGATTTTTGGCCGGTAAATTACATCTCCGGTTGTTGCCCGTTTGCACCGCAATTCGTCACACATTCGGATTTCTGCGCTGGGGTGTTACCGTTTTTCATTGAGTCTGGAGTTGTGCAGATGCCGGGATTGGAAAGGTTCTCACCTCAGCTTCTAAGCGTACTTAGAATCATGTCGGGGCTACTGTTCCTGGAGCACGGTACCGCCAAACTTCTGCACATCCCGCATGTGGCGACCTTCGACAATCCCCTGCCGCCAATGTTGCTGGCGGCAGGGATCATCGAGATGGCGGGAGGATTTCTCGTTGCCATAGGCTGGTTCACGCGCGCGGCAGCGTTCATCTGCTCCGGCGAAATGGCGGTTGCGTATTTTCAGTATCACGTGCGGATGGGGCGCTCGATCTTTCCGGTGCAGAACGAAGGCGATGCGGCCGTGCTCTTCTGCTTCATCTTCCTCTTCCTCGCCGCGGCAGGCGCCGGTCCGTGGAGTGTGGACGCAATGCGGAAGAAGAGTTAGCGGCCTACTGACCTTCCTTATTGTGGGAAAGTAAGAAATCAGTCGAAACTTTTCTTTAGAAATTCCAAGAGCAACGCATTCAACCGCTGCGGTTCGTCCGTCTGGACCCAGTGCGTTGCGTTTTCGAATACGATCAATTCCCCCTGATCGCAGAGCTTGACGCTGGCGCGCGCAAGATCCGTCTCCCCGTAGCGGTCACGCGCGCCCCAGATCATCAAGGTAGGAACGCGGATGCGGTAGCTGCTGGGCGGCAGCATCGTGTGACGCCAGATGGCGCGATACCAGTTCACCGTCGCGGTGAGCGCTCCCGGCTGCGACCATGCTTCGCGATAGTAGGCGAGTTCGGAGTCACCGACCGTGCCCGCAACCGCGGTGTCGGTGACAGCATCTGTCAGAGCCTTGAAATTGCGCGCGCCCATTCCAAGTTCGGGCAGGAATGGAATCTGAAACAGCCGAACGTAGTAGCTCTTTCTGCGCTGGCGCGGATCGTTGCGGAACCCGTTAACCCAAACTGCAGGGTGAGGCGCGCTCATCACGGCGAGACGGTTTACATGCTGCGGATAATTCTGCGCTACCCACCAAGCGACCGCAGCACCCCAATCATGGCCCACGAGCGCGAATTGTTCGTGGCCATAGTAACCGCCCAGCGCTACGGCGTCGGCGGCGAGATTGCCGATGTCATACGCGGCCACGCCTTTTGGCTTCTCGCTGAGATTGTAGCCGCGCTGGTCGGGCACCACGACATGGTACCCGGCATTTGCGATCGGGAGGATCTGCTCGCGCCAGCCAAACCAGAATTCAGGGAAGCCATGGAGCAGAATGACCAGCGGATCGCCAACCTTCCCCGCTTCGACGACGTGAAGATTTACGCCGTTCACGTTCACGTAGGAAAACCGTAACTTGGAAAGATCGATCATCAAAAACCCCGTCAACATATGCGATCCTAGCGATACCTGACGATTCCGTCACGCTTTGCGATTTGGGCGCCGGGATGAGATGTTGGGGGCTATGCACGGTCAGCCGGTTCTCACGCCAGCCCTGGTCCTGCGCGCTTACGCCCAGGGAATATTCCCCATGGCTGAGCAGCGCAACGATCCCTCGTTGTTCTGGGTGTCGCCGGAAATGCGCGGAATCATTCCGCTGGAGGCATTTCATGTGCCCAGGCGACTCGCACGCACGGTGAGAAGCGACCGCTTTGCCGTGACGGCGGATGCGGCATTTGCAGATGTCATGCGAGCCTGCGCGGAACCGACTCCCGATCGTCCCGAAAGCTGGATCAATGACGAGATCCTGCGGCTCTACACGGCTCTGCATGCGTCGGGGCACGCGCATTCCATCGAATGTTGGCGCGAGGGAAAGCTGGTCGGCGGCCTTTATGGCGTGAAACTGGGCGGAGCTTTTTTCGGCGAAAGCATGTTTTCGCGCGCACGCGACGCCAGCAAGGTGGCCTTGGTGCATCTGGTAGCACGGCTCCGGCGAGGGGGTTTTAGTCTGCTCGACACGCAATTCCTGACCGCACATCTCGCACGCTTCGGCGCGATCGAAATTCCCCGCGAAGAGTATCATGTGCTGCTCGCGCGCGCGATTTCGCACGATGCGGATTTTTATTGGCCCGCGTCTTCCGGCAGTTCCGGCATCGCCTCGTCTTCGCCGGCATTGGGCGAGACGGGTTTGGCTTCCGTCTTGGCAGGCGAGACGCTGGCGACCACGCCGGGCTCGTTGGTTCTGCAATGGATCACCCAGACGTCATAGAGTGGGTGTTCCATACCGTTGATCGACGGCGTTGAAGCGAACATCCAACCTGAAAAAACCTTCTTCGGTTTTTCGTCGGGGCGCTTGTCGGTGATTTCGAGGAACGCGGTGGTTTCCGGCGGCTCGGTGGGCGGCGTCGAATAGCAGGTCCGCGCGACGATGGTGAGCGTCGCGAACTTCACCGGCTTGTTCATGGGCGCAACCATGTCGGTGGCGCGGCCGGTCATCTTGTCGAGGCCACGCAATTCGACCGCCACAGGCTTTGCGAGCGAGAGTTTCGCCGACTGAACGACAGCCTGCTGATCGGGGGGCAGATTTGGCTCGGTCTCAGCCCCAACCGCCGGAGAAGTTCTGGGTTGGCTTGGGGCTGTTTGCGGAGCTGGGGTTTGAGGATTCGCCGGCTTCTGGTCGCCAGGTTGCGTAGCAGCGAAGGCCGCGATTCCAAAGGCGGCTGCGGGAAGCAGTCCAATGAGAATTCGATTCACGGACCGCTCGGAGCCTGGGATGGCTGTTGGGGAGCCGTGCTGGGCTTCTGGGAGGAATTCGAGCTGCCGCCGCTGTTGATGTAGCGTCCGACGAGTCCCATCAAATCAATCGCTCCCTGAGTGTCGTTCAATTCGCCGCCCGGGGCCAGCATGGTGTCACTGCCGCCCGGCGAGATTGAGATGTACGAACTCCCCAGAAGGCTTGACGACGTGATCTTGGCCGATGAGTCGTCAGGGATTTTTATGTCTTTGCGGATCGTCAGATTCGCGATGGCCATATAACTCTTGGGATCGAGAGACATGGACTCGACCGAACCAACCTTGATCCCATGCACCTTCACATCGGTGCCGACGCTGATGCCATCGACAGCGGCAAATCGGGCCTTGATGATGTATCCCGAAATGCTGCCCTGACTGGTGGCGGTGTAGGTGAAATAGAGAAATACCGCGGCCACAATCACGACCACGGCGCCGATCAATGTTTCAACGGTGTTGTTCTGCATAGCGCTATTCTGGCTTCCAGGCTTCGTAGTCACCGGTCGCGTGCGGGCGGCGCCCACTCTTTGCGAGGCTGCCTTCCGGGCGATACGCATCGGGAGTGCCCGTCAGGTTTGGCTGATGTTCTTTCTCCCAGGACTTCGCCTTCAATGGGGCAACGGTCGGCGGATCCTTGAAGGTATGGTGCAACCAACCGTGCCAATCCGGCGGCACGCGGCTCGCTTCCACGGTGCCGTTGTAGAGCACCCAGCGCCGCTTGCCGTCCGCCGTCTGGTAGTAGCGGTTGCCATATTTGTCCGTGCCCACATATTTGCCCCGCCGCCAGGTGGTCCACAGCGTGCCGAGCGTGGCGCCGCGCCACCAGACGAAGATCATGCGAAGCAAGGACATGCGCGAAAACGGTATTGTGGATTCGGGGGGACTATAGGAGCGGCGCGGCAGGTCCGCAAAGCGGCACTTTTATCCCTGGGCGCTCGAATTACCCGTGCCTCAGGAGACAGGAGCCGAAAGCCAGAATCTGGCCTCGAGCTGAGTTGGCCGCTGGACCAAAGCATCCACAACCACCCCCTAAAAAATATTTTCTTTAGACGACCGCTACCGCTTGACTAGCTAGTTTTAGAGCCATTTCCGCGCCTTCACAGAACCACCACATCTTGGGGGTAAGATTTGGTTAACTACTTACCGCTTGCGTCCCGTAAAAGACCGTGGCCATACTTCGTGCCTGTCGCTTCTCGCGACCCAAAATCTGGCGAAGCCAACTAGCCCTAGCCTCAAGCGAAGCCGCGGATCAGGCGGTTCCGGGGGACGGGATAGCTTTGTCTGAAGGGGAAGGAGAGGTGGGCGGAAGGGCCATGTATCTGCTTTTCGGGGGAATACCATGCGTATCCGGCGTCAATTCACGGTCGATGATCTCTCGCCCTATCAGGGCATCGCGTTCCGAAACGCTTCGAGCGAAATCCGAAACCCGGACGGATCGATCGTTTTCCAGCAGACCGATATCGAGGTTCCCGAAGACTGGAGCCAGGTCGCCTGTGATGTGCTGGCCCAGAAATACTTCCGCAAGGCTGGCGTACCGACGGCGCTGAAACCCGTTCCCGAAGAGGGCGTGCCGGAATGGTTGTGGCGCAAGGAAGCCGCGAGCGACGAAACGACCGGCGAACGCTCTGCCAAGCAGGTGTTCGACCGCATGGCGGGCACCTGGACCTATTGGGGCTGGAAGGGCGGATATTTCGATACTGAAGCCGATGCGCGCGCTTTCTACGATGAACTCTGCCACATGCTGGCCACACAGAAGGCCGCGCCGAATTCTCCCCAGTGGTTCAATACGGGTTTGCACTGGGCCTATGGCATCGACGGGCCGAGCCAGGGCCATTTCTATGTCGACCACGTCACCGGCAAACTGACAAAATCGGCAAGCGCATATGAACACCCGCAACCGCATGCCTGCTTCATCCAGAGCGTGGCGGACGACCTGGTCAATGAGGGCGGGATCATGGACCTGTGGACCCGCGAGGCCCGCCTGTTCAAATACGGTTCGGGAACGGGCACGAATTTCTCGAAGCTGCGCGGCGAAAACGAGAAGCTTTCGGGCGGCGGCAAGTCTTCCGGCCTGATGAGTTTCCTCAAGATCGGCGACCGTGCGGCGGGCGCGATCAAGTCCGGCGGCACGACGCGGCGCGCGGCCAAGATGGTGATCGTGGATGTCGATCATCCCGACATCGAAGATTTCATCGAATGGAAGGTGATCGAGGAACAAAAGGTCGCCGCGATGGTGGCCGGTTCAAAGCTCGCTGAAAAACATCTTAAGGCGATCTTGCGTGCATGCGTGAATTGCGAAGGGTCGAACGACGATTGCTTCGACCCCCGCAAAAACCCCGCGCTGCGCCGCGAAATCAGGGCCGCGCGCAAATCGATGATCCCCGACAATTACATCGAGCGCGTGATTTCCTTTGCAAAGCAGGGTTATACCGATATCGATTTTCGCACCTACGACACCGATTGGGATTCAGATGCCTATATGTCAGTCTCCGGTCAGAATTCGAATAACTCGGTGCGGGTGACAGATGGATTCCTGCAGGCTGTCGCCAACGACGAAGATTGGAACCTGACTGCGCGCCGCGACGGCCGGGTGGTAAAGACCGTGAAGGCGCGAGAGCTGTGGGAGAAAATCTCGTATGCTGCGTGGGCGTGCGCCGATCCCGGTATCCAGTTCCACACCACGATCAACGATTGGCATACTTGCCCCGCGGGCGGAGAAATCCGCGCCTCCAATCCCTGTTCCGAATACATGTTCCTGGACGACACGGCCTGCAATCTGGCTTCGCTAAATCTGATGCAATTCCGCCGGACGGACGGCACGTTCGATGTGGAGGCGTTCGAACATGCGGTGCGCCTGTGGACCATCGTGCTCGAAATTTCCGTACTGATGGCGCAATTTCCCAGCCGCGAAATTGCACAACTCTCCTACGACTACCGCACGCTGGGGCTGGGCTTTGCGAATATCGGAGGATTGCTGATGTCGGCCGGTATCCCCTATGACAGCCGCGAGGGGCGTGCGATTGCAGGCGCGATTTCGGCGGTGATGACGGGTATTTCCTATCGCACCTCCGCCGAAATGGCGGCAGAGCTCGGGCCGTTCCCCGAATACGCGGCAAACCGCGAGCATATGCTGCGCGTGATCCGTAACCATGCGCGCGCCGCGCACGGCGAGACGACCGGTTACGAGAAGCTCTCCACCCTGCCCGTTCCGCTGGACGTGGATGCACTGGATCAAATCGATCTCGCGCAGGCCGCAGGCCGCGCATGGGACGAGGCGCTGGAACTTGGCACGCTGCACGGCTTCCGCAATGCGCAGGCGACCGTGATTGCGCCGACAGGCACTATTGGTCTTGTGATGGATTGCGATACGACAGGCGTCGAGCCGGACTTCGCGCTCGTGAAATTCAAGACGCTGGCCGGGGGCGGATACTTCAAGATCATCAATCGTTGCGTTCCCGAAGCGCTCAAGAATCTCGGCTACAGCCAGCAGCAGATCGACGACATCGTGGCCTATGCGGTTGGGCATGCCACGCTCGAAACGCTCGTCTCGGGGATTACCCACGATGCCTTGCGGGCTAAAGGGTTCGACGACGAACTGATCAACAAGATTGAATCTTCGCTCGAGTCGGCATTCGACATTCGTTTCGTGTTCAACAAATGGACTCTGGGAGAAGCGTTCTGCACGGAGGTTCTGGGCCTGGATGCAGAGGCTCTGGATGCACCGGACTTCGACCTGCTCAGGGCAATCGGATTCTCTAAGGCCGAGATCGATGCAGCGAATCTGCATGTCTGCGGTGCGATGACTTTGGAAGGCGCGCCGCATTTGAAGCCTGAGCACCTTCCGGTGTTCGACTGCGCCAATCCCTGCGGACGCATCGGCAAACGCGCTCTCTCAGTGGAAAGCCATATCCGCATGATGGCGGCGGTACAGCCGTTCATCTCTGGCGCGATCTCCAAGACGATCAACATGCCAAGTTCTGCGACCGTCAAGGAATGCGGTGAGAGCTACATGCTGTCATGGAAGCTGGCGCTGAAGGCCAACGCGCTTTATCGCGACGGCTCCAAGCTGTCGCAGCCGCTCGCCTCCTCCGTCTTCGCGTTCGACGACGACGAAGACGAATTGGACGACTTGGTGACAGCACCCGCCGCGCAGCGTGCGGCCGTGGTTTCCGAGCGGATCGTGGAAAAGGTTGTCGAGCGCGTGATCCACGAGAGATCGCGCGAACGCGAGCGACTGCCGCAGCGGCGCAAGGGCTACACCCAGAAGGCGATCGTCGGCGGGCACAAGGTCTACTTGCGCACCGGCGAATTCGACGATGGGCGGCTGGGCGAAATATTCATCGACATGCACAAGGAAGGCGCGGCTTTCCGCAGCCTGATGAACAATTTCGCCATCGCGATTTCCATCGGCCTGCAATATGGCGTTCCGCTGGAAGAATTCGTGGATGCTTTCACATTTACCCGCTTCGAGCCTGCGGGTCTGGTGATCGGCAACGATTCCATCAAGAATGCGACTAGCCTGCTGGATTACGTGTTTCGGGAACTCGCCGTTTCTTATCTGGGACGGACGGATCTTGCGCATGTCCAGCCGCATCACGACGAGGATCTGGGCGGCGGCGAACGCGAAGGCGGCCGCCCTCGGGAAGTGGCGCTGTCGCAGGTTGCATCCACCGGCTATCTGCGCGGCAATGTCAAACAGCTGGCGATCGTACGCGGTAATACTGCGGTGCAGATGGCCTTCGCGCACGACCACGATAGGGACCACAATCGTCATCACGAGCACGAACGCATGGAGGACACCGACATCGAGGTCGAGATCTATGACGACTCGCCGGTGAACGAGACGATGGTGGAATTGCGCGAAGCCGTTCTGGAGGCGGCAGGCGCTATCGATAACCCGGTGGGCGAGCTCGTCGAGGCGCTGGGCAGCCGTATTGCCCAGCGCGCCGATGAGGCCGCCGCCAGAGCCGGAAGGGCACGCGAGCTGCAGGCCAAGCGCGCTGCAGAAGCCCGCATGAAGGGCTTCGAGGGCGATGCCTGCGGGCAATGCGGGAATTTCACACTGGTGAGGAACGGCACCTGCATGAAATGCAATACATGCGGGGGCACCAGCGGGTGCAGTTGATCGTGAGACGATGACAATGCGAATTCGGCGGGCTCCGTTCGGACCCGCCGTTTTCGTTCATACCCGCTCTACGGCGCAGGCAAAGCAACCGCGGCGGGCGTAGTGCACATGGACGGTTTCGATGGCCTCATTGGCAAGCAACCGCTCGATCAAGCTTTCCACATACGTGCCCTCCACCACATCGGCATCGACCATCATTCCCTCGATGTCATAACCACGCAAAGACAGCAGCCTCGGGCGCAAAACGGGCGGGATTTCGCCCACGCGATCGAAGCGATCGACGGCGTTCTCGCGCACAAATATCGGCCCGCTGGCCCGGTATGGCGTATCGGCCGGCTGATGTTCGTGGTTCAGCAGAAGCAGGCTTTCGCCGGGCTCCGCGTCCTCCAACGTAATCCGGCACGGAAAGCCCGGCTTCTCGTCTGCAATCATGCGGCGGATGGAACGGGCGTTAAGTTCTTGTTCAGAAAGACGGAACAAAGGCCGGAATGGGTCAATGGAAAGTCCAGTGATGCGATATGGCACAACTCACCTCTTAAGCTTGTTCTTCCGCACTTTTGCCGGAAGCGCCCTCTCGCGGCGACCCGTTTCTTGCGCCGATTTTAACCGTCGAATGGCAGGCACGGTGCTTGCAACAGTGGGGTGGACGTTTCGTGCTGGAACAAAGTTTCGTGCTGTATGTGGTCGCATTGCTGATGATGCTGGGCGGACCTTCCGCCCAGGCGGCCGCGCCTGTGCCCGATCCACACGCCGTTGCGAGCATCAAGGCGGGCAAGCGCGATTGCGTGGCCTGCGACCTGCGCGGCGCGGACTTGACCAATCAGTGCGTGAAAACGGGCGATCTGTCGGGCGCCAAATTCGACGGCGCCAAGCTCACGCTGATGTGCATGTCTTATGCGAATTTCTCGAACGCCTCGTTCCGCAACGCAGATCTGGCGGGCGCGAACCTAGCGCACGCCAGGCTCGACGGCGCGGATTTCTCCGGCGCCAATCTTTCGATCGCCAGTTTCAAAGGCACCGACCTCACACATGCCAGGGGCATCACCCAGGCGCAGCTCGACAAGGCTTGCAGCGACAAGGACACCAAAACACCGGCAGGGCTAACACCGAAATTCTGCTCTTAACGGAATCTCCGACTGGCGAGTGACACCGCCATTTATCCCTGGCCCCGCGCTCTCTCTCACCGCGGGGCCATTTTTTATTCCGCCGCCGCAGCAACAGGCACCGGCGCAGGCTCCTTCCACCGCAACACAGGCTTCCTTGCCGCCAAGGTTTCGTCCAGCCGCCTGCGCGGCGCCAATCTTGGCGCGCCTTCGAACCGCGTGCGGTTGCCCGCCTTCGCTTCCAGCGCGAGCGTGCGCAGGACATGGATGAAGCGGTCGAGGCTTTCCTTCGATTCGGATTCAGTGGGTTCGATCAGCATCGCGCCGTGGACAACGAGCGGAAAATACACGGTCATCGGGTGGTAGCCCTCGTCGATCATCGCCTTGGCAAAATCGAGCGTGGTGACGCCGGTGCGTTCCAGAAAAGTGTCGTCGAACAGCGCCTCGTGCATGCACGGGCCCTCGCCGAACGGGGCGCTCATTACATCTTTCAGCGATGCCAGGACGTAGTTGGCCGAGAGCACCGCATCTTCTGATGCCTGGCGGATACCGTCCGCGCCGTGGCTCAGCATGTAGGCGAGCGCGCGGACAAACATGCCCATCTGTCCGTGGAAGGCGCACATGCGGCCGAAGGGGGTTTCACCCTTCTTCAGATCGCCACGATGTTCGATGTAGCGGAAGCCGTTTTCATCGTGGGTGAGCAGAGGCAGCGGCGCGAAGGGGGCTAGTGCCTTGGAAAACACCACCGGGCCCGCGCCCGGCCCACCGCCGCCATGGGGCGTGGAGAACGTCTTGTGCAGGTTGATGTGCATCGCATCGACGCCGAGATCGCCGGGACGCACGCGGCCGGCGATGGCGTTAAAATTGGCGCCATCGCAATAGAAGTAAGCGCCCGCCGCATGAACAGCGTTCGCCATTTCGAGGATGCGCGGTTCGAACAATCCGCAGGTGTTAGGATTGGTCAGCATGATCGCAGCCACATCCGGGCCGAGCTTGGCTTCCAATGCATCGGCATCGACATGGCCGTCTGCCATGGCGGGAACTTCATCGACGGTGAAGCCTGCGAGTGCAGCGGTGGCCGGATTGGTGCCGTGGGCGGATTCCGGCACGAGGATACGTTTGCGGGTCTCGCCGCGCGCTTCAATGGCGGCGCGGATCGCAAGCAGGCCGCAAAGTTCGCCATGCGCGCCCGCCTTGGGCGACATCGCTACCGTGTGCATGCCGGTGAGCGTGGTGAGCCAGCGCATTAGTTCGGAGATCAGCGCCAACGCACCTTGCACCGTCTGCTGCGGCTGCAGGGGATGGACGTCGGCAAAGCCAGGAAGCCGCGCCATTTTTTCGTTGAGACGCGGATTGTGCTTCATCGTGCAGGAACCGAGCGGATAAAGACCGGCATCGATCGAGTAATTCATCCGCGAAAGCCGAACATAGTGGCGCACCACTTCCGGTTCGGAGAGGCCCGGCAAGCCAATAGGGCCCTTACGGCGCTGGCCGCCGAGCCGCGCATCGGTAATTTGAGTCTGCGGAATGTCCACGCCCGTCATGCCGGGACGGCCGAGTTCGAAGATCAGTGGTTCCTCATGATTGAGGCCACGATCGCCGGAGATGGTTGGCAATTCATTCGTTTCAATCGTTCCCGGCGCAGTGGGGCGCCCTTGGTTGTTCGTACTCATGTCGCCCTCCGGTAGTCAAATTTTGGATCAATTGAATAGTCTGCTTTACTCGCGAGGTTGACTATTAAGTCCGCGCATTTTCGAACCCTTCTCCAGTGCATGGATTCGAGCGTTTCCTCTACAGCTCCTCGCCAGTTGCTCGATGGCTTCTCGGTAACCAGAGCACGAAGTTCTGCAAAGTCAGATTGCATCTCGTCGGAAAGATCATCTTCACGTAGGATGAACAGCCATCCTAAATACGCACTCGCAACGCGTTTTCTTAACGGTTTCGGACTTCTTGCCATATAGCTGCGAGCCTCTGAGAATTTGCCGTAAGCGTAGTAGCTAACATGTCTGCTCATGTAAGCGCCTCCGTCAGTCCGACGGCCAGTGCCGCGCTGTCGTCTTCAGAGGTGGTTTCGGTGGCGGCAATGATCAAAAGGTTTGCCGCCTGCGGATCGTTCGGCATCAGGCGCGAGGCAGGAACGCCGGCGATAATGTTTTCTTCTTCAACCAGCCGGTCGATGACATCGGCCGCGGGCTTCGGCAGGCTGATCGTGAATTCATTGAAGAACGACGGCGTAACGAGTTCCACTCCGGGAATTTTGACCAGACGATCTGCGAGCGATGACGCTGTA
>DASZRY010000067.1:0-71198 GCA_035548975.1 Rhizomicrobium sp. | reverse complement strand
GGGGAATTACGGCATGTGTGGGCGCGCCTTCGGCCCGCGTTTTCTCTTCACCTGGCCCAACAGCCGCGTCAGCGTGATGGGCGGCGAACAGGCGGCAAGCGTGCTCGCCACGGTCCACCGCGACGCCGACAAATGGACGCCGGAACAAACAGAAGCCTTCAAAGCCCCCATCCGCCAGCAATACGAAGACGAGGGCAATCCGTATTACGCCACCGCGCGCGTGTGGGATGACGGTATCATCGCGCCCAGCGACACGCGGCGCGTGCTGGCGCTGGCGCTATCGGCGTGTCTGAACGCGCCGATATCGGATACGAAGTTTGGCGTGTTTAGGATGTAACTCTCTGATGCTAGATCAGCGGAAATTTATAGCGCTTTTTGATCCACTTTATTCGGATATACGCCCAGAGCATCAATTTAATGTCGCGCGTCCGTTGTTGGCGCACTATACGTCGATGGACGTGCTCGAGAAAATCGTTACTAACAATGAACTTTGGTTTTCCAATCCGTTGTTCATGAATGATCTTGAGGAGTTGAGGTTTGGTATATTAAAAGGCGTCCAGTCCATTCGAGAGTCAGGTGCGCTAAAGATTGCGCTTGGATCAGAAGCTCGGTGGGAAGTGTTTTTGAAATCGCTGGATCACTATTTTAGAGAGTTCGAAGAAAATCATGCATTTGACACATACGTGTTTTGTGCATCACAGCATGACCCCAATGACAACGACGGGGTCTTGTCAATGTGGCGGAGTTATGGAGGGAGCGGTAATGGTGTAGCTGTTGTGATTGATACGGCTCAGCTGAATGTCGCCTCGCCATCGACGCCTTTGGTTCTGTCAAAGGTTGTCTATGCGAGTACGCAGCAGAGAGAATTGAGATTGCGGGAATATTGCGAGCAGGCCGCCGCCATCATTTCTGCAAACCAAGTTCCAGAAGATCAGATTCATCTTGTTAGTTTTGCACTTTTTGACCGCATCAAGCTTTTCGCCTTGTTTGCAAAACACAAAGGCTTTGAAGAAGAGCATGAGTGGCGCGCGGTTTATCGTCACGAAGTAGATTTTGATAAACGTTATGAGCCGATGTTTGGTTACAGTTTATCGAGCAGGGGAGTGGAGCCGAAGTTGAAATTTCGAGTTTCTCCGGTGCATGGCGTGACCGCGGACGATCTCTCGCTGGAAAAAATTGTTAATCGCATTGTGCTTGGCCCAACGACATCTTCCATGCTATCGCATAAATCTGTCGTTAGAATGTTAAATTTATTAAAACACCCATTGCTTGCGGATCGAGTTGTGGCCTCTACAATTCCGCTGAGGCCTTTGGCATCGTAGTGCTCCTTCGACACCTGCGGCGAGTGGATCGTCGATAATTTTCGTGTGAGCTAAGGCTGCGCTTTTAATATCGCATCAAACTTCTTCGCCAGCGTATGCGCGTCACCCGGCCAGCACGCCGAGAGATAGTTCCCGTCCACCACCAGAAACGCGGGCGTATCGTCGATCAACGTGTCGCGCGCGGTGCCTTGCGTCTTGCGTTTGAAATAGCGGTCGTCATACGGCACGTCCTTGAGATCGTCCTTGCTGTCCAGCGCGCGCGTGACTTCGCTTTGCATGCTGCGGTCTATACCCCTTAGCGCATCTCCGCATTATGCTAATAATCTGAATTTGATGTATAGTTTGAACATGGCACAAACCACTGCTCAAAGATTCCAGCGCCACTTTGGCGAGTTTCGGCGCAAAGCCCAGCGCGAGCCGGTGGAGATCACGCGCCACGGGCAGCGGGTGCTCGTGCTGATGTCGGCGAAACGGTATGACTGGCTTGTGGCGGTCTCCAAGCGGAGTCACGCGACGGAAGACTTACCGGAAACCATCGTGGAGGCCGTCCGCAAATCAAGAATGAGCAAGCGGCCTTTGCCCCTGAGCAAGCTGAAATGTCACACCAAACTCGTGCGGCGCTAGAATGGGCTGAAAGCAACGCCCGAAACCCTGGCGCCCGGCCGGAAACGACGAACGAATGAACAAATGATCCTTCGAAACGCCATTCGCGCCGATTTCCCCGCCATCCTCACGCTCAACGAACAATCCGTCGAATATCTTTCGCCGCTGGATGAACCGCGCCTTGGGCAACTGGCCTCCGCCGCCTGCTACTTCCGCGCCGTCGATGCCGACGGCACCATCGCCGCCTTCCTCCTGGGCTTCCGCAAAGGCGCCGACTACGACAGTCCCAACTTCCTCTGGTTCGAGACCCGCTTCGACGATTTCTTCTATGTCGACCGCGTGGTCGTAGCGCCCGAATTCCGTGGGCAGAAGCTGGCCGGCCGTCTTTACGATGATTTCGAATCCGCCGCCCGCGCCGCTGGTGTCACCCGCGTTGCCTGCGAGGTGAATATCGAACCGCCCAATCCCGCATCCTTGCGTTTCCACGACCGCCGCGGCTTCCGCGAGATCGGACGCCAACCTTACGGCGACAAAAAGACGGTCGGAATGTTCGTGCGGGATCTTGGGCGGAGCATGTAGATCGGATCGCAATCACGTCGCAAACGGATTGCGGATCGTCAGCCCTTCTATCCGCTGCCCCTGATGCAGGTCTTCGGTATAGAACGTCGTGCATTTTGCCTGCAGAGCCGCTGCGATCAGCATGGAATCGTAGATTGAAAATCTGTATCGCTCGGCGATGTCCAGACCGTGTTCGTGTGTCGCGATATCGGCGACGCGAACTGTGCAAACCTCGCGAATGTCGTACAACTTAGCGCGCGTTTCGTTCAGCGAGCGGCCCAGTTTGCGTATCGCCACGGACGCGAACTCGTCCAGCACTTGAACGCTGATCGTTCCGCCGGTCGCCAGCAATTCAGCCGCGCGTTGTTTCTTGGGCAGGTCATTGGAAACGATGTAGAGCAGGATATTCGAATCGAAAAAGGCGGTGGCACTCACGAGCGCCGCCGCTTTGGACGCATTTGCGATTCATTAAGGCGCCATCCTCGTTCATGCGCTTCTTCGCGGTCGAACTTGAAATCGGCAGGGATATTCCAGTTCGTGGCGAGCAACCTTTTCAGCGCGTCTTCGCGCGCGTTATTGCGCTTCACGGCAATTTTGGCTTTTCCTTGAGCGGTGAGTTCGACTTCATCGCCTACCTTGAGGTCAAGTTCTGCCACCACCTTTTTGGGCAATCGGACGGCTAGACTGTTTCCCCATTTCGAAACCTGCATGGCGGCACTGCAATGATATACAACGACGAATGTATATCATTGTGACGCCCAGTCCGGCAAGCTAGGAACCGCCCGAATGTCCGACCAGTTCCCCGATCCTCGGCTTCGCGTCTATTTCACCCCGCCGCGCCGGTTCAAATTCGCCGGATGCGCGGGATGCCTGATCGCCATATTCGTGCTGGGCGGTATTCTGGGCGTACTGTTGTTTGGCTGGCAGAAGCTGTTGGGCCTCTGAATGCCACCCTTGCGCACGATGGATTCCGGCTCATATTGGTGGGGCAAATATCTCAATCGTGAGAGAGACTTAATGGCCGGAAGGGGGAGGGGGTAGGAAAAAGGTGAAAAACAAATATCTGTCGCTTTTATCCTGCTATACGCAATAATGTTTCGCAGCCTCCTGATCGCCAATCGCGGGGAAATCGCGGTCCGCGTCATGCGCACCGCGCAGCGTATGGGCCTTCGCACGATTGCCGTCTATTCCGACGCCGATGCCGGCGCGATGCATGTGGCATTGGCCGATGAGGCCGTCCGCATCGGCCCCGCCGCCGCCCGCGAAAGCTATCTGAGCATCGAAGCCGTCCTTGCCGCGGCGAAGGCGACCGGCGCCGAGGCCATACATCCCGGCTACGGTTTCTTGTCGGAAAACGCAAAATTCGCCGAGGCCTGCGCCGCGGCCAAGATCGCCTTTGTCGGCCCACCGCCTTCCGCCATCCGCGCCATGGGGCTGAAAGACCGCGCCAAGGCGTTGATGCGCGATGCGGGCGTTCCGGTGGTCCCCGGCTATCTGGGCGACGACCAATCGCCCAGCCATCTCGCCGCCGAAGCCGCGAAGATCGGCTATCCCGTTCTCATCAAGGCAGTGGCCGGTGGCGGCGGCAAGGGCATGCGTAGGGTCGAAGCGGCTGCCGATTTCGATGCCGCGCTGGAAAGCGCCAAACGCGAAGCGAAATCCGCGTTCAATGACGATCGTGTGCTGATCGAGAAATACGTCTCACGCCCGCGCCACATCGAAGTGCAGGTGTTCGCGGATGCGCATGGCAATGCTGTGCACCTGTTCGAACGCGATTGCTCCTTGCAGCGCCGCCACCAGAAGGTGATCGAGGAAGCGCCCGCACCGGGCATGAGCGAAGCGATGCGCGCCAGCATCGGCGCCGCCGCGGTGAAGGCCGCGCAGGCCGTGAACTATGTCGGCGCGGGCACCGTCGAATTCATTGCCGATGCGTCGGAGGGGCTGCGCCCCGACCGCATCTGGTTCATGGAAATGAACACGCGGTTGCAAGTCGAACATCCCGTCACCGAAGCCATCACCGGCCTCGATCTGGTGGAGTGGCAGTTGCTGGTGGCGGCCGGGCGCAAGCTGCCAAAGCAACAGCACGAGCTGAAAATCAAAGGCCATGCCATCGAAGCGCGTCTTTATGCCGAAGACCCGCGCAAGGGCTTTCTTCCGTCTATCGGCGCCTTGCAGCGGCTGCGTTTCGGCGAAGCCGAAAACATTCGCATCGATACGGGCGTGCGCGAAGGCGACGCGGTAACGCCGTTCTACGATCCCATGATTGCCAAGGTGATCGCGTGCGACGACGACCGCAAAGGCGCTGCCGCCAGGCTCGCCACCTCGCTGGCGCATACTCAGGTTGCGGGTGTCGCCACCAATGCGGGCTTTCTTGTCCGCGCGCTTCGCAACAACGCTTTTCTTGCCGGCGACATCGACACCGGCTTCATCGACCGCCATTTGAACGATCTCACGGGCGCGCCGCCGGCGGCATCCGCGCTCCCTCAAGCGGTCGAGTTCCTGCTTTCCGAAAGAATGCGTGGCGATCACCGCGATCCATGGGATGCGCAAGACGGTTTTCGCCTGTCGGGCGAAGCGCGCGAGCATCTCACCCTCACGCAAGGCGATGAACGCTTTCCCGTCGAAATCGTCCATAAACGCGGCGAAACCCAAATCGTCGTTGCAGGCAAGGTTCAACCGCCTGCAGCTGCGGATGGCGCCATTCGCCTGGCATCCGGTGAAATTGCCGTCATGCACAATGGCGATACCCAACTGTTCGCGCTCTACGATCCCTTTGAAAGCGATGACAGTTCTGCTTTTGCCTCCGACCGCATCACCGCGCCGATGCCTGGCAAGGTGATTCAGCTTCTCGTCAAATCCGGAGACAAGGTGAAGCGCGGCACCCCGCTTGCCATCCTCGAAGCAATGAAGATGGAGAACACGCTTTCCGCCCAGGCCGATGCTACTGTTGCCGAAATCGCCGTCAGCGTGGGCGATCAGGTGGGCGAGGGGGCGCTGATCCTTACCTTCGAATCCGAAACCAAGACATGACGCTCCACATCATCAAACTTTGCGTCGGCGTCGATACCGTCGAAGAGCTCGCCCAATGGCAGCTTGGCCGCATCCGCGAGCAAAAAAGGAAGGGCAAGAAAAATCCCGAGCTGATGCACGTGACGCGCATGATGCCCAAACGCGCCGACGAAATCGTGGGCAAGGGTTCGCTCTATTGGGTCATCAAGGGCCAAATCGCTGTGCGCCAGAAAATACTCGAACTGCGTCCTGTCGTTCGCGGAGGCACGCCTCATTGCGGCATCGTCTACGACAAGAAGCTCATCCCCGTCGCGCGCCGTCAGCACCGCGCGTTTCAGGGCTGGCGTTACCTCAAGCCCGAAGACGCCCCGCCCGATGCACGTGGCGGCAAGGGCGGGGAGGGGCTGCCGGAAAAATTGAAAGCGGAATTGGTATGTCTCGGCCTTCTCTAGATTGCCATATTGTCGATCAGCCGTGTCGTGCCGATCTTCGCCGCGGCCAGAATGCGCGCGGGACGTTCCAGTCTCGCGATCGGTTTCAGGGTTTCCGCATCGCGGATGGCCACATAGTCGACAGACGAAAATCCGGCGCGCAGCAATCCATTGGCCGCATCGGCTTCGATGCCGGCCAATTCGCTGCCGCTCCTGGCAAGCTCGATGGCTTCCGCCAGAATGACGTTCAGGCGCGCCGCAATCACCCGCTCGTTGGGCTTCAAATAGGCGTTGCGGGACGACATGGCCAAGCCATCCTTTTCCCTGAGGATATCTCCACCCAATATCTCGATGGGCAACCCGAGATCGCGCACCATGCGGCGGATCACGAGCAGCTGCTGATAGTCCTTCTCGCCGAATATCGCCGCATCCGGCATTGCTGCGATCAGCAACTTCGATACCACGGTCGCCACGCCGGAAAAGAAGTGCGGCCGGAAGTCGGTCTCCAATCCTTCGCTCGGTCCGCCAACCAGCACCTTTGTCGCAAATCCTTGCGGATACATTTCGCCTACGCCCGGTGCGAACACCAGGCTCGCCGGCACCCCCTCCAGCTTCGCCCGGTCGCGTTCCAGATTGCGCGGATAGCGATCGAAATCTTCATGCGGCGCAAATTGGGTTGGATTAACAAAAATGCTCACCACCACCTTGTCTGTGGTCTTTCCAATCTCACGCACCAGCGACAGGTGACCTTCGTGCAACGCGCCCATGGTCGGAACCAGGCCGATGCGCGCGCCCTCGGCGCGCCAAGTGCCAATTTGTCTGCGCAACTCCGGAATGCTCGTAACGATATCTGCGGTCATGGCGCGGAATGTGCCGTTTGGGGTAGGATGAAGGGTCCTCGATAGCACACACTCCGCGATGTTTGAAAATCTGCGCCGCGAGATTTCCGCGGCCTATCTTGCCGACGAAAACGCAATCGCAGCCGAACTTCTCGAACGCGCCCGGCTTCTGCCCAAGGAGGCAGCGGCAGTACAGTCGCTTGCCCGCGAATTGGTCAGCCGCATTCGCTCCCGGCCGCCCGGCCACGGCATCGACGCCCTGTTGCAGGAATACGCGCTCTCGACGGAGGAGGGCGTCGTGTTGATGTGCTTGGCGGAATCGCTTCTGCGAGTACCGGACACCGAAACCGCAGACCGCCTGATCCGCGACAAGCTCGGCCATGGCCGGTGGGACGAACATCTGGGAAAATCGCAGTCGCTCTTCGTCAACGCTTCCACTTTCGCCCTGATGCTGACGGGCCGCGTCGTGCGGCTGGATGAGACCAGCCGATGGGATTTCGAAGGCATTTGGCGCAAGCTCGTCGGCCGCGCGGGCGAGCCGGTGATCCGGCAGGCGGTTACCTACGCCATGCGCATCTTGGGCCGTCAGTTTGTGATGGGCCGCACGATCGACGAAGCATTCGACAATACCGAACGCGAATACCGCTATTCCTTCGATATGCTGGGCGAAGCGGCCTACACGCGCGCCGATGCCGAACGTTATCTTGGCGCCTATCGCGACGCGCTGCGCTCCATTGCGAAAAAAGCCGAACGTCACGATGCAACGGTGTTCGCGCGGCCCTCCATTTCGGTGAAATTGTCGGCGCTCCATCCGCGCTATGAATATGCAAAGCATGAGCGCGTGATGGGTGAGCTTGTGCCTACACTGATAGCGCTCGCTGCGGAGGCAAAATCCGCAAATCTGGGATTCACGATCGACGCTGAAGAGGCCGAACGCCTTGACCTCATGCTAGACGTTTTTGAAGCACTGAGCGGCGCGCCGGAACTGCGAAACTGGAACGGCTTGGGCCTTGCCGTGCAGGCCTATCAGAAGCGCGCGCTGCCTGTCCTGACTTGGCTCGCCGAACTTGCGCGGACTCACAATCGCCGTATCCCGGTGCGTCTGGTCAAGGGCGCGTATTGGGACACCGAAATCAAACGCGGACAGGAAACCGGCATTGCGGATTATCCGGTCTTCACGCGCAAAGCCGGCACGGACGTTTCGTATATCGCTTGCGCGCGCGCGATGTTTGCAGCCGGCGACGCGATCTATCCGCAATTCGCCACGCACAATGCGCACACATTGGCGGTGATCGAGACACTGGCGGGAAGCCGCACCGACTTTGAGTTCCAGCGCCTGCATGGCATGGGCGAAGCGCTGTACGACGTGTTTCACGACTTTCGCAAACCGGCCGCGCGCGGCATCGGTACGCGCGTGTATGCGCCGGTCGGCAGTCACGAAGATCTGCTTGCCTATCTCGTGCGCCGCCTGCTGGAAAACGGTGCGAACACCTCCTTCGTCAATCGCTTGGCCGACGAGGAAGCGCCGATCGACGAAATCGTGGCCGATCCGGTTGCGGTTCTGTCTGCCGCGAACCCGCGCCGCAATCCGCGTATTCCCGTACCGCAGGACATGCTGCCCGATAGAAAAAATTCGCAAGGATTCTACTGGAGCGATCCTGCCGTTGCGGGCCCTCTTCTCGGCGAGATGAAGCGTTCGCTCGCCTCCGCGCAGATGGCCATTGCCAGCGGCGCGGACAACTCCCGCAACATCAAGCCGCTTTACGATCCGTCTGACCGCAGGCGAAAGGTGGGTGAGGTTGTCGAAGCCGCCACCGATCATGCGGTTGCGGCGTTGGACCGGGCGCATCGCGCAAGCCGGGATTGGGATGCGCTGGGCGGAAACGCCCGCGCTGCGATCCTTGAGAAGGCGGCCGATCTCTACGAACGCGACCGGGCGCATCTCATGGCGCTGGCGGTTCGCGAAGCAGGCAAGACCCTTCCGACTGCACTGGGAGAAGTGCGCGAAGCGGTGGATTTTCTGCGTTACTATGCTCACCGCGCCCGGGCCGAATTCCAGTCGCCCCAACAGCTTCCGGGTCCCACCGGCGAAGACAACAGATTGTCGCTGCATGGCCGCGGCGTTTTCGCCTGTATTGCACCGTGGAATTTCCCGCTCGCGATTTTCACGGGACAGGTCGCAGGTGCGCTCGCCGCAGGCAATGCTGTGCTTGCAAAGCCTGCCGAACAGACGCCGTTGATCGCCGCCGCGGGCGTGAAGTTGTTGCATGAAGCGGGAGTGCCGGACGACATTCTGCAATTCCTTCCAGGCGATGGCCCTACGATAGGCAATGCAATTTTCCCCGATACCCGGCTTGCAGGCGTGGCCTTTACGGGATCGACGGAAGCCGCCAACGCCATCAATCGTGCGCTCGCCGCGCGGAACGGCCCGATCGCCGCGCTGATTGCCGAAACAGGCGGGCAGAACGCGATGATCGTGGATTCCACCGCGCTGCCCGAACAAGTTGCGCGCGATGTTCTTTCGTCGGCTTTCGATAGCGCCGGCCAGCGGTGTTCGGCTTTGCGCGTGCTGTTCCTGCAGGACGATGTGGCGGACAAGATGCTCGATCTCATTCTGGGCGCGATGGACGAGCTGAAGATCGGCGATCCGATGAATCTCGACACCGACATTGGTCCTGTTATCGATGAGGAGGCTCGCGCCAATCTCGAAAAGCACTCGGCGCGCATGGCGGCGGAGGCGAAGTTGCTGCGCCAGCTTCCCCTTGGACCTGAGCATGAGAACGGCGTGTTTTTCGCGCCGCGCGTGTTCGAGATTGAGGACTTGTCTCATTTGAAACGCGAAGTGTTCGGCCCCGTTCTGCATGTCATCCGCTACCAGGCTGACGAACTCGACGCCGTTTGCGAGGCGATCAACGATACCGGATACGGGCTGACACTCGGACTGCACAGCCGCATCGACGAAACGGCGGATTTCATCCGGTCGCGCGTGCGCGTCGGCAATTTCTATGTCAACCGTAACCAGATCGGGGCGGTGGTGGGTGTCCAGCCATTCGGCGGCGAGGGTCTCTCCGGCACCGGACCCAAGGCAGGCGGCCCCCGCTATCTCTCCCGTTTCGCCGTTGAGCGCACCTACACGGTCAATACCACTGCGGCGGGCGGCAATGCCGCGCTCTTGGCAAGCGGGGCCTGAAGGCAAACATTGAGCAGATGAAGAACCTCCCCGCCAACCGCTCGAGCTCGAAGGAAATCGACGCCTTTCTGGGTAAGGCAGCCAAGGTGCCTGCGCTCAACCAGGTGAAGGGAAGGCTGATCTTCGCCATCGACGCTACCATGAGCCGCCAACCCACATGGGACCGCGCCTCCGAGATACAATCGGAAATGTTCAGCGTCGCCCAATCCATGGGCGGGCTTGCGGTGCAGCTTGTCTTCTTCCGGGGCGCGGGGGAATTTGAGGCGAGTCCGTGGGCCACCACACCGGCAGCGCTTGCCGACAGGATGCGTAGCGTCACTTGCCGCAGCGGCTTCACCCAGCTTTATCGCGTGCTTACCCATGCCGCGGAGGAAGCCGGCCGAGCGAAGGTCGGCGCACTCGTCTATGTCGGCGATTGTTTCGAGGAAAATCCCGATCTCGTGGCCGGCGCGGCCGGCAAGCTCGCGCTCCTGGGCGTTCCTGCGTTCATGTTCCACGAAGGTCATCATCCCAATGCCGAAGCGGTCTTTCGCGAAGTCGCCCGCCTGACCAAAGGCGTTTACGCGCAATTCGATGAAGGCGCGGCGAAGCGGCTGAAGGAATTGCTTGGCGCCGCCGCCGCCTATGCCACAGGCGGGGAGGTGGCGCTTCGTGAATATGGCGAGCGAATGGGAGGCGAGATCCTTCGCATTGCGCATTCGATGAGCGGCAAGAAATGACATTTCTTCTCGCCGGCGGGTTGGTGCTCGTTTTCGTTTTGGGCATGGGCTATGCCTTCACCCAGGCAAATCCGGCCACGCTGGCAAAATCGCTGCGCTATGTGGGCGTGGGACTGCTCGCGCTTGCCGCCGTTGCGCTTGCGCTGACCGAGCGTGTCGGTCTGGCCGCCTTCGTCGGCACGGTGGCATGGTCGCTTCTGACCCAGGGCCGTCTTTGGCCCGGCGGCTGGCCGCACTATGGCGGTTTTCCCTCCGGCGGCTCGCGCTCCCGCCGCCCGCGGCAGAATCGATCGAGTGCGGTGCGCACGGAATGGATTGCGCTCGAACTCGACCACATGACCGGAGAAATGGATGGCGAAGTTCTGAAAGGCGATCAGGCGGGCGCGCGGCTCAGCGCGATGACGCGCGAAGCACTCTTGGCATTGTTCAATGAATCTGGCGCCGATACCGAAACGCGCCGTCTTCTGGAAACCTATCTCGATCGCCGTTTCGGTGCCGCGTGGCGGCAGACGGAGCAGAAGCAGCAACAATCGCGCTCCGAAACGCGCGCGCGCCATGACAGCGCAATGTCGCGTGCCGAGGCCTATCGCGTATTAGGTCTGGAAGCGGGCGCAAGCGAAGCCGAAATCCGTGCTGCCCACCGCAAGCTGATGCTGCAAATGCATCCGGACAAAGGCGGCACCAGCTACCTTGCCGCCAAAATCAACGAAGCGAAGGACGTTCTGCTGGGCCCTTAACGCGCGCTCATGGTTGCGAAGCAGGTCTGGCCGCGTTCGGTGAGGCGGGCGCAGAGATCGCGGGCGTCGCGCTCGGCCATTGGACCGAAGCGGGCGCGGAAGATGGTGTGCCCATTGGCCGATTGCACCGGTATCACCATCTGCTGGGCCGATTTCAGGATATCGCTGGCTTTGCGGGCGTAGGCGGTGAGTTCGCTGTGCGCGAGAGCATCCGTCGCATAAGCGCCGATCTGGATCGACCAGGAGCGTGCGCCCATCGCGGCCGCGGTGCTGCGCTGATCGTCGGCCACGTCGCCTTCGCCTACGTTGTCATTGGCGGGCTGCGCGCCGACCAAGGTCAACGGGTAATTGTTGGCGACTTGGACCGGAGTGGGCTTCGCAGTCGGTATCGGCGCGGATGTCGCGGCTTCGGCGGCGTCCTCATCCTCGTCGGGATATTGTGGCGGCTTCATTTTCGGATTGACCGCCTTGTTCATTGCAGCGAGCAGAGTCCAGCGCTTGGAAATCTCCAAAGCATTGTTCTGCGCCACTGCGCTCGAAGGTGCCGCGTTCACATCGAAGCCGGCAGTGATCGGCGTGCCGCCCGAATTGGCCGCGATCTGCTGCCAAGGTACTTCGGCGCGCGCCAGAAGTGTCGGGTTGGCTTTGGCGCGTTCGAACGTATCGTTAAGCAGGCGAACCATCTCGCGATCGCGCGAGCGGGCGGAATAGCCGCCCATTACCACGCCGATCACGTGCTCTCCGCCGCGCACGACGGACGACACGAGGTTGAAGCCCGAGGCGTTGGTGTATCCGGTCTTTATGCCGTCGGCGCCTTCGTAGTTACCGATCAGATTGTTGTGCGTGATGTGCGGCGTGCCGTGCCAGGTGAAGCTGACGGTCGAGAAATAGCGGAAATATTGCGGGAAGTCGTAAGCCACATGGCGCGCGAGAATTGCCAGATCGTCGGCGGTGGTGATCTGGCACGGATCGGGCAGGCCGGAGGCGTTGTTGTAGTGGGTGTCCTTCATGCCGAGCTGACGGGCTTTCTCGGTCATCATCTGGGCGAAATTTGCTTCCGTGCCGCCCAGGTTCTCCGCGATGGTTACCGCCACGTCATTGGCTGACAGGACCACGATGGCCTTGATGGCGGTCTCGACCGGAATGGTCTCGCCCTTCTTGAGGTAGAGTTTGGTCGGCTTCTGCTGGGTCGCGCGATAAGAGACCTTCAAGGGTGTATCCATGGTGACCTTGCCCTGTTTCAGCGCCTCGAACAGCAGGTAGAGGGTCATCATCTTGGTCAGCGAGGCAGGGTGCCTCAGCGCATTTTCATTCCGGGCATAGAGCGTGGCCCCGGTGCGCCCGTCGATGATGAGGGCGGCATCCTTTGTGGGGTCAGTCGGCCGGGAGGGGATTCGTGCAGTCTGGATCCTGCGATTCTGGTGGTGAAAGGTCTTCGCCTGATGGGCCCTCGCGTGACGCGTTGCCGCGCCCGCCTCTTGAGCTGGCAGCATGGTCATGGCGGCAAAACCCGCCGCCAAACACCATACAACAGCCTTACGCATGGTCGCGCCTTCCGCGGCGCGCGGCCAAAACAGCATGTACGCAGCCCCTATTCGGTGTTGTTAAACTTTTCCCACCTTGATTTGCATTGAGACACAATTCCCCTCACTCGCGCAACCCTCTACTGCGAAATGATTATGAATCTCCGGCATTTATGAAACATGAGCAATCATGGTTAAGGCCTTCTGGTTTCCGAAACGAACCTTTTGTGCGCCGCAGCAAAACCCCTTGACATCTGGCATGGTGCGCCGCATATAGGATCATGTTGCACTGCAGCAGGGCCGAGCTGGCCCCTGAAGCGATGCGTAACCACGGAAAGGATATTTTCTATGGCACCGAAGGCAAAAGCGGCCAGCGCCGAAGCGGCCGAAGGCATTGAAACCGCGTTCAAGACCGGCACCGAAGCGTTCAAGACGGGCTTTGAAAAGGCCGTGAAGGGCTACGATCAGCTCCTCGGTTTCGGCAAGGAAACGGTCGAGGCCTACATCAAGTCGGCAAATGCCGCCGGCAAGGGCGCCGAAACGCTCCACAATGAAATTTATGCGTATTCCAAGCAGTCGATCGAGGATTCGATATCGGCTGCGAAGGCTCTCCTGGCGTCGAAGTCGCCGCAGGAAGCGTTCGAGCTTCAGACCGATTTCGCCAAGTCGGCTTTCGAAGCCTATGTGGGCGAAGTCAGCAAACTGAACGAGATCTTCGTCGCGGCGACCAAGAGCGCGTATGAACCGCTCCAGGGCCGTTATCAGGCGTGGGTTGATACGGTGCAGAGCTTCCGCGCTGCCGCCTGATCTATCCGCAAGCGCAATTCTTGCGAATGAGGCCCGGCCTTGCGCCGGGCCTTTTTTGTTTTTTCGAGCCCGGAAACCCTTAAAAAATAAGTTGGTTGCGCGCCATGCCCTTCTTCCCCTTATCTATTAGGCGATAAAGTAACCTTACAGGTTAGAGTCTGCGGGCATGAAGGACGACAAGGACGGTCAGGGAACGGGCAACGGCGGCACGGGAACCGGCGTCGTCACGCGCACACGCCCCAAGACCAAGAAACCCAGCCTCTACAAGGTGCTTCTCCTGAACGACGACTACACGCCGATGGAGTTTGTCGTTCACATTCTCGAGACGTTTTTCAACAAGAGCCGGGAAGCGGCGGTCGAGATCATGCTGCATGTCCACCGTCATGGCGTGGGCATATGTGGGGTGTTTACCTACGAAGTTGCAGAAACAAAGGTGGCACAGGTCATTGAATTTTCCCGGCGCCATCAACATCCTTTACAATGTACCATGGAGAAGGAGTAGCGCGTCGATGCCATCATTGTCCCGCAGTTTGGAGCAGGCCCTTCACCGCGCCATCAAACTCGCGAGCGACCGGCATCACGAATATGCGACTTTGGAACATCTTCTGCTTGCCTTGATGGATGATTCCGATGCCGCGCAGGTGATGAAGGCCTGCAACGTGAATACGGATGCGCTGCGCCAGTCGCTCGTCAAATACGTCGACGAAGAATTGATGACGCTCGTCATCGAAGACGGCGAAGACGCCAAGCCCACCACGGGTTTTCAGCGTGTCGTTCAGCGCGCGGTACTGCACGTCCAGAATTCCGGCCGCGATGAAGTGACAGGCGCCAACGTACTCGTCGCGCTGTTCACCGAGCGCGAGAGCCACGCCGTCTATTTTCTGCAGGAACAGAACATGACGCGGCTCGATGCGGTGAGCTACATCAGCCATGGCATTGCCAAGCGTCCGGGCATGAGCACGCAGCGCACCGTGCGCGGAACCGATGAAGACGAAGAGGGCGAAAAGACCGTCAAACAGGGCACCGAAGCGCTCGAAGCCTATTGCGTGAACCTGAACGAAAAGGCGAAACAGGGCCGCATCGATCCGCTGATCGGCCGCGATGCCGAGGTCGAACGCACAATTCAAATCCTTTGCCGCCGCTCTAAGAACAATCCTCTATTTGTGGGCGACCCCGGCGTGGGCAAAACCGCGATTGCCGAGGGCCTCGCCCGCAAGATCGTGAAGAAGGAAGTTCCCGAGGTGTTGATGAACTCCACGATCTATGCGCTCGACATGGGCGCCTTGATCGCGGGCACGCGCTATCGCGGCGATTTTGAGGAACGGCTGAAATCGGTCGTGAAGGAGCTGGAGAACCTCAAGGGCGCAATCCTGTTCATCGACGAAATTCACACGGTCATCGGCGCTGGCGCGACGAGCGGTGGCGCGATGGACGCATCCAATCTTCTGAAACCGGCGCTGCAAGCAGGATCGCTGCGCTGCATTGGTTCGACCACCTACAAGGAATACCGCCAGTATTTCGAGAAGGACCGCGCGCTCGTCCGCCGTTTCCAGAAAATCGACGTGGCGGAACCCACAGTCCCGGACGCGATCAAGATCCTCAAGGGTCTCAAGCCGTATTTCGAGGAGTATCACAAGGTTCGCTACACCTCCGATGCCATCAAGGCCTCGGTTGAACTGGCGGCGAAATACATCAACGACCGCAAGCTGCCGGATAAGGCGATCGACGTGATCGATGAGGTTGGCGCCTCGCAGATGCTTTTGCCGGAATCTCGCCGCAAGAAGGTGATTGGCGTGAAAGAGGTGGAAGAGGTGGTCGCCAAGATGGCGCGCATCCCACCGAAATCTGTTTCGAAGACCGACGCGGAGCAGTTGCGCAATCTTGAATCCGATCTCAAGCGCGTGGTCTATGGCCAGGACGCGGCGATCCATGCGCTGTCGAGCGCGATCAAGCTTTCGCGTGCCGGTCTGCGCCAGCCGGAAAAGCCCATCGGCTGCTACCTGTTCTCCGGCCCCACCGGCGTCGGCAAAACGGAGGTGGCGAAGCAACTCGCCTCCATCATGGGCGTCGAACTTTTGCGCTTCGACATGAGCGAATATATGGAGCGTCACACGGTCAGCCGGCTGATCGGCGCGCCTCCAGGTTATGTCGGATTCGATCAGGGCGGCTTGCTCACCGATGGAGTCGATCAGCATCCGCATTGCGTGCTGTTGCTGGATGAAATCGAGAAAGCGCACCCGGACCTTTTCAATATCCTTCTGCAGGTCATGGATCACGGCAAGCTGACCGATCACAACGGCAAGAAGATCGACTTCCGCAACGTGGTTCTCATCATGACGACCAATGCGGGCGCAGCCGATGCCGCGAAGGATTCCATCGGTTTCGGGCGCGGCAAGCGGGAGGGGGAGGACGAGGAGGCGATCAAGAAGCTCTTCACGCCCGAATTCCGCAATCGCCTTGACGCGACCATCAGCTTTGCTGCGCTCGGCCGCGACACGATCGACCGGGTGGTGGAGAAGTTCGTGCTGGAGCTTGAGGCCCAGCTCATCGATCGCGACGTGACCTTCGATCTCACGCCGGAAGCAACGCGCTGGCTTGGCGAAAAGGGCTATGACGATGCGTTCGGCGCGCGCCCGCTTGCCCGCGTGATACAGGACAACATCAAGAAGCCGCTGGCCGATGAAATCCTCTTCGGCAAACTCAAGAACGGCGGAACGGTGCGCGTCCTGCTCGACCGCGAAAACGACAAGCTCGCCTTCGAATTCATCACGGACGAAACGGCAAAGCCTGTGCCGCCTCCTGCGAAGAAGAAGCAGACGCCCAAGGAAAGCGTTTAGCCCCCACATCAGGCCGGCTGCGCGTTGCCGGTTGATGGGACGCCGAGCCGGGCGACGGCACGGGCCGCGTGAAAATTTCTTCTCCGATCAAAATGCGAGCAATTTCCGCGACATAATTCTTGAAGAATAGGAATGTTATAATATTATTGCGCCCGTATCCCGAAAAAAGAGAGATAATTATCCTATTTTCTCTTGCCAGCGCAACGCTGCTCCTATACAGTTCTCGCATCTCCCAAATTGCGCCTGTATGTAACGCCTCGCCGGAAACGGCGGCGCGTGTACGTGCGTCTTCACCTTGGAAAAGCAGATGGAAAAACGCGATATCCGGATCGACTTCCTGCGCGGCACCGCGCTCATGATGATGTTTGCGGACCACGTACCGAGCAATCCGCTGTCGCTTGCCACGCTCCAATCCTTTGCGTTTTCCGATGCGGCGGAATTGTTTTTCTTTTTGTCCGGCTTTGTCGCCGCCATGGTCTACGGCCATTCGCTCGATGCGCGGGGGTTTGTGGCCGCCGCGGCGCGCATTTGGCGGCGAGCTTGGGATATCTATGCCGCACAAATGGTGTTGCTGTTCTTTTTCGTCGCGGAAATCTGCGCGATTGCAGCGGCGCTGCCCGATACCGGTTATCTGCATTACTTCCGCGTGGAGGCCTTTATCTCTCAAACGGAAGCGACCGTCATGCAATCCCTGATGTTGCGTTTCCAGCCGCAGTATCTCGATATTCTGCCGCTTTACGCGGTGTTCTTTGCGTTGCTTCCTTTTGTGTTGGCTGCGCTCCGCCGCGGGCCTTGGCTCGTGCTTTTGGGATCGTTTTTCCTTTATGCCGGAACGCAGCTGTTCGGCTGGAATGCGACCACGCATCCGCATGGCGAAGGCTGGTACTTCGATCCCTTCGCCTGGCAGTTTGTGTTCGTTATCGGTGCCGTCTTGGGTTCCGGCCAATTGGATCGTTACAGACCGCTGCTGTTCAGGCGGCCGGTGCTTATCGGGGCAGGGCTCGTTGCAGTTGCTGCGGCGGCGATGCAATTCACTAACTCCGTTCACGCGATGATTCCTGCTTTTCCGACGCTGTTCCTGATTGACGTTCCGATTGAGAAGACCGTGCTGGAACCGGCCCGGCTGGTCAGTTTCTTCGCGCTCGTCGTTCTGGCTGCGCGTTGGATGCCCGATGCCTCTCGCCTGTCGCGATTTGGCGCGGTGCGCGCTCTGGCGCGGTGCGGGCGGCATTCGCTCGCGATTTTCTGCATGGGGATACTTCTTGCTGTACCGGGCCATGTGCTTTGGATGGAAGCCGGTCAGTCGCAAATCCTGCAGCTGGTCTTCAACCTGGCCGGAATGCTCCTGCTGATCGGCGCAGCATGGCTGCTGGAATGGACGAAGGAGCGCGCGCGTCCGATCGTGGCGCTATCCGAGCCGGAGCGGGTGCCCGCTTAAGCGCGATCCACGATTTGCGGTGACTGGCGCATGAAGGTGCCTTTCTCGATGCAATCGAGAATGAATGCGGCCACATCGCTCCGCGAAATCGAGCCGAAACGGTAGGTTTCGGGCGACAGGAGAGCTTCCATATTGGCCTTCTTTGGCCCGTTGGTCAGCCGCCCCGGCCGCACGATGGTCCAGTCAAGACTACTCTTCTGAAAGATCGCTTCGGCGCGATCTTTGTCTGCATAGCTTCGAGAAAGGAAAATTGGAAAAAGAACATTGTCGTAAAGCCAACCCTGATGTCCGCGGCTGTCGCCGGCGCCAAGTCCGGTGACAAGGACCGTTCGCTTCAGCCCGGCATTTTGCATGGCCCGAATAAGCGCCACCGCCGCTTGCGAGAACAGTTGGGTGCTTCTCCACGTCTGAGTGACGCCCAACGCGGTCACGGTGGCGCTGCAGCCTTCCACAGCACGCTCGAGCACTGTCGAGTCGCGCGCATCGCCGGCAAGCCAACGGACGCGGTCTTCAATCAGCCGCGGATCGGTCCGCGAGACAATCACCACCTCGTGCCCGCGCGCCAATGCTTCGTTCGCTGTGGCCAGCCCCGTACCTCTGCTGCCTCCGATGATGGCAATGCGCATATTGGTCCCGTCGAATCTGTCGTCCAACTATCGCCGAAAGACGCCAGTGCTCAAAGCGGCTGCCCGTAGTGCTGCACGATGGGGAAGGGCTCGTAAAAATGGTGCAACAGCTCGCGCCACTGCTGGTATTGGGCAGATTGCCGGAATCCAGCGGTATGCGCCTCGACCGAGCCCCACCAAACGAGGAGCAGATAGCGGTCCTTGCTTTCGATACACGGGCGAACCTCCATGCGCTGGAAGCCGGACGTCGCCTCGATCAGCGGCCGCGCCTTCGCCATCGCCGCCTCAAACGCCTTGGACTGGCCGCGTTTGATGTTGAGAACGGCGTGTTCGAGGATCATGTCAACACCGCGCGGATTTTGGCCGCGATCGGTTCGAGGACTTCGGGTTTCACCATCGTACGTCCATGAAAATGAAGATCTGCTCCGTGGGCGCGCGGCAAAACATGAAAGTGGATGTGTGGAATAGTCTGGCCAGCGGCAGAACCGTTCAGCTGCATGAGCATGACGCCGGGACAATCGAGTCCCTTCTTGACTGCCTTGGCTATTTTTTGTGTCGTCTTGATGAGCGCCGCTGCACCATCCGGTGACAGATCGAGAATGCCTTCGGCCGCCTCCTTGGTCACGACAAGCGTGTGACCTTCGACGGACGGCATGATGTCCATGAACGCCAGCGTGAGGTCGTCTTCATACACTTTCACGCAGGGCAGTTCCTTGCGCAGGATTTTTGCGAAGATGTTGTTGGGATCGTAAGCCATGGCTTTGCCTCTGAAGATTACGAACTTTTGCGGAACGGCCCGTATTCTGCAAGTTGTTCTATCTGCTCCGCCACGGCCTCCCGTTCGCGGACCAGATATTCACCCACCGCACGCCTCAAACCGGGGTGGACGATGTGATGTGCCGAATAGGTTGGCACCGGCATGTACCCGCGCAAAAGCTTGTGCTCGCCTTGGGCTCCCGCCTCGACGCGCTTCAACCCGCGCGCAATGGCAAAATCGATGGCCTGGTAATAGCAGGTCTCGAAATGCAGGAACGGAACATATTCGAGCGAACCCCAATTGCGCCCGAATATCACGCCGCCGCCGAAAAGGTTCAGCGCGCCGGCAATATATCGCCCGCCGCGGCGGGCGAAGATCAACAGGATCTGCTCGGACATGGTTTGCCCGATCAGGCTGAAAAATTTTCGTGTCAGATAGGGCCGCCCCCATTTGCGGCTGCCCGTATCCATGTAGAAGGCAAAAAAATGATCCCAATGCGTCTCTGTGATATCCGATCCCGTCAACCAGTCGAACTCGACGCCTGCTTCGCGAACGGCCGCTCGTTCCTTGCGCAGATTCTTGCGTTTGGAAGATGAAAGGTCGCGCAGAAATTCGTCAAAGCTCGCATAGCCGCGATTTTCCCAGTGAAATTGCTGATCGGTTCGTTGCAGATAACCGAAAGCGCCGGCATCGCGCCATTCATCTTGCGTGAGAAAGGTGATGTGAACGGACGAGGCGTGCAATTCCTCGGCCGCTGTCGCAGCCGCTCCCATCAGCGCATTGCGGATTTCTGTCTCATCCGCGCCTTTGGCTATGAGAAACCGCTTCCCGGTTACGGGCGTGAACGGGACACTTGCTTGCAGCTTCGGATAGTAGCTTCCGCCGGCGCGTGTAAACGCATCCGCCCAGCCATGGTCGAAAACATATTCGCCCTGGCTGTGATTTTTCAAATATAGAGGCAACAGACCGATGATCTTACCGCCTTGCTCGATGGCAAGATGGCATGGCCTCCAGCCGTTGCGGGCGGTGGCGGAACCGGATTCTTCACAGGCCGCAAAGAACTCATACCGCGTGAACGGGTGCGGGTCGTCCAATCCGTCCGGATTGGCGCACGCGTTCCACGCCGGCGCGCCGATGGTCGACGCCGGTCCATACAGCCGGGCTGTCAAATCGGATTTGCTCACGCGATCTCGAAAATCGCCTCGACTTCGCACGCAACGTTGCGCGGCAGCGATCCGGCGCCCACAGCCGCGCGGGCATGTTTGCCGGCGTCGCCGAACACCTCGACAAAAAGATCGGAAGCGCCGTTGGCGATTTCCGGGTGTTGCGTAAATCCGGGCACCGCATTTACGAACACCGACACCTTCACGCAACGCTTGACACGTTCCAGATCTCCTTCGCAGGCGGCGTTCAGTTGTGCAAGCACGTTGATTGCGCAAAGGCGCGCGGCCTTCTTGCCGTCTTCGATCGTAAGGTCTTTGCCGACGGTGCCGGTATATTTTAATCCATCCGGCGCGGCCGTGACCTGGCCGGAGATGAAAACCAGATTGCCGCTCGCCACATATGGCACATAACTCGCAACCGGTGCGGGAGGTGTGGGCAATATGATGTCGAGTTCCTTGAGGCGTGCGTCGATTTTGCCGGCCATGAATTTCTCCAGATATTCTGTGAAGTGTACTCAGCCGTGCAGCAGGAGGCGAGGGGTTTTCGTGGCAACACCCCAACGGGTATAGAGAGGCATGAACAAGAGGCTGGACGCAGACGATCCCTGTCCCGCTCGCGACGGCTATGCAATGCCGGCGGAATGGGCGGAGCATACGCGCACCTGGATGTGCTGGCCGTGCCGCACGGAAGCGTGGGGCGGGCCGGAAGGATTGCTTCGTGCCAAACAGGCGGTTGCGCGCGTAGCGCGCGCAATCTCGTCATTCGAGCCGGTGGTCATGGCGGTTCGCGCGCAGGATTCCGCGGAGCCGAAACTCGCCTGCCAGGGCCGTATCGAGACGTTCGAAGTGGCGCTCGATGATTCCTGGTCCAGGGACATCGGGCCGACCTTTCTTGCCGATCCGGAAGGCAGGAAAGCCGCAGTGCAATGGCAATTCAACGCGTGGGGCAACAAGTATCATCCTTATGCCGACGATGCAGAATTTGCTTCAAGGGCCGCTGCGGCGGTCGATACGCTGGTCTATCATGCCCCACTCGTCTGCGAAGGCGGCGCCATTCACGTGGATGGTGAAGGTACATTGCTCACGACGGAACAATGTTTGCTGAATGAGAACCGGAATCCGCATCTGACACGCCAGCAGATAGAGGAGCGTCTGGCCCTATTCACCGGTGTGCGGCGCATTATCTGGCTGGGTTCGGGATTTTCCGACGATGAAACGGACGGCCATATCGACAATATCGCATGTTTTGCAGGGCCGGGGCGAGTGATTGTGGGCGTGCCCGCTTCGCGCGCGCACCCCGACTACGAACCGGTAATGGATGCGCTTTTTCGTCTGAACAATGCAAGGGACGCGCAAGGCCGCAAGCTTGAGATTGTCGAAATTCAACAGCCGCGGATCGAACGGCACGACTGGCGGGAAAGGTTGTTGCAGGCGAGTTATGTCAATTTCTACCTTGCGAATGGCGGCGTGGTGATGCCTTCATTCGACGATCCGAATGATGAAGCAGCACGATCGATCCTGGCCGATTGCTTCCCCGAGCGGGACATATTGCAGGTGGATGCACTTGACATCGTTCAGGGTGGCGGGGGCATTCATTGCATTACACAGCAGGAACCGGCATGAGAATGGTCACGTTCGCAGCGACGCAGTTTGCTTGCTCGTGGGACGCACACGCCAATATCGCGAAGGCGAAGGACATGGTGCGCATGGCCGCGGGGAAGGGCGCGAACGTCATTTTGCTGCAAGAATTGTTTGAAACGCCGTATTTCTGTCAGGATCAGCTTGCCGATCACTTTGGTCTGGCGAAACCGTTCGCAAATCATCCAGTCGTAGCGGAAATGGCGGCTTTGGCAAAAGAATTGAATGTGGTGTTGCCGGTCAGTTTCTTCGAAAAGGCCGGCCACGCGCATTTCAATTCCTTGGCGATGGTGGATGCCGATGGAAGCATTCTTGGCCTTTATCGCAAATCGCACATCCCCGATGGTCCCGGCTATCAGGAAAAGTTCTACTTCACCCCGGGCGATACGGGTTTCAAGGTCTGGAAAACGAAGTTTGGTGTCATTGGCTGCGGCATCTGTTGGGATCAGTGGTTTCCGGAAGCCGCGCGTGCGATGGCGCTGATGGGTGCGGAGGCTTTGCTTTATCCCACGGCCATCGGCACCGAACCGCCACCCGCGCCTCCCGTGGACAGCCGCGATCATTGGCGGCGCGTGATGCAGGGACACGCTGGAGCGAATTATGTCCCGCTGGCGGCGTCCAACCGCATCGGCAAGGAAAAGGGGCAGAACGGCGATATGACGTTTTACGGGTCGTCGTTCATTGCCGGTCCGACTGGGGAAATTGTTGCCGAGCTGGGCCGGACAGAAGAAGGCGTCGTCACTGGCACATTCGATCTCGACGAGATTGCGAAGATGCGTGCTTCTTGGGGATTGTTTAGAGACCGCAGGCCCGAACTTTACGATGCGTTGAAAGCCCATCACGGCTGACGCAATCCGCGGCCCTTGCTTACGGCTTCACCGCCGAATTTCGCGCGTACCTTGTCCATGGCGTGTTCTGCTTTCGCCCGTTTGTCCGCACCGGCATCGACCAGATCCGGAGGGTCGCATTCGCCGGTACTGGCGAGCTGGGTAATGCCGACGCCGAGGAGCCGATACGCGGTGCCATCGCATTCTCGTTTCAATGCTTCTCTTGCAACGCGGAAGATTCGGTCGGCAAGTTGAGTGGGTGCATCGAGCGACGCACTGCGCGTGCGGATACGGAAGGATTTGGTCTTGAGCTTGAGCACCACTGTCCGCCCGCCCAGTTCAGATGCTTTTGCGCGCGCGGATACCCGTTCTGCCTGACGCCAAAGTATCCGTTCAAGCTGGCTGAATTCCGAGATATCGGTCTCGAAGGTCGTTTCGGAAGAGATGCTTTTGGTTTCGCCTTCGGGATCGACGGCGCGAACGTCCTCAGCGTGCGAGAGGCGATGCAACCATAGTCCGGTGTTGCCATAGCGTTGAGCGAGAACGCGTGCATCCATGTCCTGCAACTGAGAAATGCGGGTTATGCCGTCTCTTGCAAGGCGGGCCTGTAAAGCCGCGCCCGCACCGCGAATAAACGAAACTGGCTTCTCGCGCAGAAAGTTCTTCGCCTCGGCCGCGCCGATGACGGCGAAGCCGCGCGGCTTGTCGAGATCGGAGGCGAGCTTGGCTAGGAACTTGTTACAACTTAATCCGATCGAGGCTGTGATACCGATCTCCGCCTCGATCTTCTTGGCGAGCAGGGCAAGCGTCTTCGCGGGCGTTCGTCCATGCAGACGTTCGGTACCGGAGAGGTCCATATATGCTTCGTCCAACGAAAGAGGCTCGACCAGCGGAGTGAGATCAAGCATCATTTTTCGGATCGCTTTCGCGGCGAGCGTGTATTTTGAAAAGTTCGGCTTGATGACTACCGCGTTTGGACACAGCTCCAGCGCCTTGAACATGGGCATCGCCGAGCGGGCGCCCGCGACGCGGGCCACATAGCATGCAGTCGAAACCACTCCTCGCCGCGAACTGCCACCCACCAGCACTGGCTTATCGCGCAGCTCGGGATTGTCGCGTTTTTCGATTGCTGCATAAAAGGCATCGCAATCGAGATGAGCGATCGACAAGGTATCGAGTTCGTCATGCGCAAGGATGCGGTGGCTGCCACACGCAACGCAGCGGGTAACGCCTGTTCGTGCGTCTGTCAGGCAGTCTCGGCAAAAGGCGGTCACTTCGGGAGCCCTTGGGCCACCTCATCCTTATGCCATAGCCATGCGGCGCCGCGCACGCCGCTGGAATCGCCATGAACATTTTTAAGAATGCGCGAATGGCGTTCGGGCGTGAATGCGTACCGTTCGACGCGCGGCGGAAGCTCGATATAGAGAGCATCGATGTTGGACAGGCCTCCGCCCAGCACAATCGCATCGGGATCGAGGATGTTGACCAAAGTGGCAATGGAGCGCGCAAAACGGTCGAAAAACCGATCCATGGTTTGCAGCGCGGCAGGCTCGCGAGAAGCAGCAATCTCGGGCGCGGTCAGCTTTCGGCCTGTCGTGCGTTCGAAATCGGCCGCCAGTGCCGGTCCACTGCACCAAGCCTCGATGCAACCCTGCCGGCCGCAATAACAACTTGGTGGATTGATGATCTCGCAGTCTCTTGGAGCGGGTAAGGGATTGTGACCCCATTCGCCAGCGATTGCATGAGGTCCGGTAATTACGCGCCCGCTCACACACACTCCGCCGCCCACGCCCGTTCCTGCGATAATGCCGAATACGACGTCGAGGCCTTTGCCGGCGCCATCCGTTGCTTCGGACAATGTAAAGCAGTTCGCGTCATTGGCCACGCGAACGGGCCGCTGGAGGGCATCACACAGATCTTTGTCGAGTGGATGGCCGATCAGGCGAGTCGAATTTGCATTTTTCACCAGGCCGGTAATCGGGCTAATCGCTCCGGGGATGGCGACCCCTACGCTGCCCTTTGCGCCGATTTTCGATTCGGTGTCTCTAACGAGGTCGCGAATGGCGCGAATGGTTTCGTTGTAGTCCGTTTGCGGGGTCGGTATGCGGTGACGATGAGATTCATTGCCGTTGTCATCGAGAGCTATGATCTCGATTTTCGTTCCGCCGAGGTCAATGCCCAGTCTCATGGCGCGCCCGATAGTTTGCCGCGCACGAAATCCCCGATCTCGCGCCAGGTGTCGGCGCGTAAATGCGCCTGTTCACTGGCAGGAAGCAGGGGTTTCAAGCGATGATCACCGATAAAATGAATGCGAAACACGTCGGGCGCTTGCTCGGCAACAGAGGCGAGGTGTGGTGGAATATCGTCCACGAAGAACGCCGGGCGCCCGCCGCGCGCCGCCAGCGTTTTTACGGCAGGTCCCTTCGGTCCGGCGTTGGCAATCAGCGGGTAGGGAAATCCCGCCGCGGCAAGATTGCGCAGTCGGGGCACTGCCTGAGACGTCGAAACGTTGGAAAGGACAACAATGTCCATTTCGGGCGAGAGTCCGCCCAAGACGTACTGCGCATCTTCCACCGCCGTAAGTGAATCGAGATCGGCACGAAAGACTTCTAGCAGCCGTGTAACCTCGTGGCTCTCCACTACCGAATCATCGACTCGCGTCTTCACATTGCCGTGCAGCCGGTAACTTGTGAGGTCGAGATAGAAGCCCTTCGATTCCAGAAAATTCATGAATCCGTCAACGAACATGAACAGGACTTCGTCTGCGTCCACGATTAGAAGTGGGCGGCCGGTAAGCGAAACAGTCTCGGGTTCGGCGATAACCGGCATCACAGGTCCGACAGCACTTGGTGAGCGATGTGAACATCGCGCGGCCGCACTGATGCAGCATCGCAGAATTCGGCCAGAACCTCTTCATTTCTCAATACAAAATCGACAATGGCCGCGAGCAAGGCTGGATCCTCTATCCGGCTCCGCAATTCGTAACTGTTAATACCCGTGGAGGCCAGGAACGCGCTCAGGTTGTCCGGGGAATTCGCAAGGAACTCCAGTGTCTTGAGGGCGAGTATTTCAGCTGACTCCGGTGCCATTCGAACGTCCATCGTCAAGGGAGCGTTAAGACATTGGGCCTAATACTACCAAACAGAACGGCATCCGGGGGATTCGCCGCCCGGGGATAGGACAGGCGCGGGGCGCTCTCATGGACGCGAAAACAAAGACGGTCCTGATTGTGGAGGACAATGAGCTTAACATGAAGCTCTTCCACGACCTTCTGGATGCTCACGGTTACAACATCCTTCAAACCAAAGATGGCATGGAAGCGCTGGATATTGCGCGGGAACACCACCCTGATCTGATTCTGATGGATATTCAGCTGCCGGAGGTTTCGGGTCTGGAGGTCACCAAATGGTTGAAGGAAGACGATTCGCTCAAATCCATTCCCGTCGTGGCGGTCACCGCATTCGCCATGAAGGGTGACGAGGAAGTCATCCGCCAGGGCGGCTGCGAGGCCTACATCTCGAAGCCTATTTCCGTCACGAGCTTCCTGGAAACCGTTCGCCGCTTCGTGGGCTAAGCCCATGACAGCTCGCGTTCTGGTCGTCGACGATATCCTGTCGAATGTGAAGCTCCTCGAAGCCAAATTGACGGCTGAGTATTTCGAGGTCGTCACCGGTTTCAACGGCATGGAAGCAATTGCAAAGACCGAAGAATGCTCGCCGGACATCATCTTGCTGGATGTGATGATGCCCGGGATGGATGGGTTTGAGGCCTGCCGCCGCATCAAGTCCAATCCCAAGACCGCACATGTACCGGTGATCATGGTCACTGCGCTGGACCAACCCAGCGATCGTGTCGCCGGGCTTGAGGCTGGAGCCGATGATTTCCTTACCAAGCCGGTCGACGACGCCGCACTTTTTGCCCGCGTGCGCAGCTTGGTACGTCTGAAGATGATGACCGATGAACTTCGCATGCGCGAAACCACCGGTCAGAGCATGGGCCTTATCGATCCCGCCGAAACGCTCATCGAACGGGCGCCGACCGGGCGCATTCTTGTGATCGAGGACCGGCCGGAATCCGTGGCCTGGTTTAACTCCGCGCTATCGCCCGACAATGAACTGGCCGCCGTCGACACCTTTGAGGAAGCGTTGGTCCGGGTAAAGGGCGGCGACTACGACCTGATTGTTGTCAGTTTGGGCATGCGTGGCTTTGATGGCCTGCGGTTGTGCTCGCAGCTTCGCTCTCTTCCGGAAGGGCGAAACGTGCCCATTCTCGTCGTGGTCAGCGAGGGTGAGCGGCGCAAGCTCGCCCAAGCCCTTGAAATGGGCGTGAATGATTATCTGACGCGTCCCATTGACAAGAATGAACTGACTGCGCGTGTACGCACCCAGTTGCGTAAGAAGCGCTATGCCGACCGTCTGCGCCACAATGTCCAACTCAGCCTGGAAATGGCGATTACCGATCAGCTCACGGGCTTGCACAACAGGCGCTATATGGAACGCCACCTTTCCAACCTGATCTCAAATGCCGGAAAGACGGGCAGGCCGCTGGCCTTTTTGATCATGGATATCGATTACTTCAAGTCGGTCAATGACACTTACGGTCACGATATTGGCGACGAAGTGTTGCGAGAATTCGCAACGCGTATCGGCGCGAATGTGCGCGGAATCGATTTGGCGTGCCGATACGGTGGCGAAGAGTTCGTGGTCGTGATGCCGGACACGGATATTTCATTCGCCTACATGGTGGCGGAACGCTTGCGGCGCGGTGTGGAAGCCACGCCGTTTGAAATCAGCCGCGACCCCAAAAAGCTTAATGTCACTATCAGTATTGGAATCGCCTCATCCGAAGGCGAAAAAGATACGGCAGAAGCGCTGCTGCATCGGGCTGACCAGGCTCTCTACCGCGCCAAGCGAGACGGCCGTAACCGTGTCGTGGCAGACGCGGCGTAGGCTTCATTCTTCCTGTAGCGCCAACTCTTCCAGTTTTTCCTGAACCTTGTCGATTACGCGCACAATCGCTTCGGGATCCTGCGCGCCCTGCAGCAGAAATTTGTTGGCAAAGATGAAAGTCGGCACGCCCGAAATGCCCAGCTCATGGGCTAACGCATCCTCGCGTTCAATCAGTTCTCGGTCGGCGTCGGTCGCAAGCAGCCGCTCAACGAGTTCGACATCCATGTCCGCTTCGCTGGCAATTTCTGCAAGCACGATTGGGTTTCCAATATCGCGCCCTTGTTCGAAATAGGCCCGGAACAGACGTTCGACGACTTCATCCTGCACGCCTGAGCTCGACGCCCAACGAATGAGACGGTGAGAGTCGGTGGTGTTGGGGCGCTTCTCGATGATGTCGAATGCGAAATCTATACCTTCGGATGCGCCGGCTTGACGCAATGCGTCGCCCATCGCTTTGGCTTGGGGACTGTCGCCGAACTTGGCGCGCATGTACGCCTTGCGGTCGACGCCTTCCGCTGGCACCAGTGGGTCGAGTCGGTATGCCCGCCAACTGATCTCGAACGACATATCAGGACGTTGCGCAAGTGCCCGCTCCAGCCGGCGTTTACCGATGAAGCACCATGGACAGACCGTGTCGGAAACTATGTCGATTTGCATGACTCTACTTTAGCCCGCCGGGAGCGTAGGGGAAAGCCGTTGCGTCAGGCTGCGGTATGGTGTTTCGAGAGGGCAGCGATATTTGCGGAGATATCTATGGCCAAGGAACTTGCTGGGAAAACCGCCTTCGTCACGGGCGCAACAAGTGGATTGGGCAGGCGATTTGCGCGCATTCTCGCCGATGCTGGCGCCAGCGTTGCCATTTGCGGTCGGCGGATGGATCGGCTTATCGCGCTCAAGGCAGAAATTGAAGGCACGGGCGGCCGCTGCGCCGCGATCATGCTAGATGTAACCGATGCAAGCAGAATTGTTCCCGCCCTCGACGAAGCGGAAAGCGCGCTTGGTCCCATCGACATACTCGTCAACAACGCCGGGATGAACAGCTTTGGCCTGGTCGTCGATCTTCCCGACGAAGGGTTCGACGCAGTGATGAATACCAATGTGCGCGGTCCATTTTTTCTGGCGCGCGAAGTAGGCCGCCGGATGATCGCGCGCAGCGCCAAGGACGGACGCATCATCAACATCGCTTCCATTGGTACTTTCAAGGTGCTGCCGGGATTGACTGCCTATTGCATCTCAAAGGCGGCAATCGGGATGATGACGAAATGTCTGGCGCGAGAGTGGGCTCGCTATGACATCAACGTCAACGCCATCTGCCCTGGCTATATCGAAACCGAACTCAACAGCGATTGGTTTGCCAGTGAAGGCGGGAAAAAACAGATCAACTCCTTCCCCCGGAAACGCCTCGCAAAGGAAGAAGACCTCGACGAGATGCTCTTGTTGCTGGCGTCGGAGAAATCCCGCTCGATCACCGGCTCATTGTTGACCGTGGACGATGGGCAATCGCTCTGATTGATTGGTATTGTCGTCCTCGCTGGGGATCTTAAAGCTCGCGTCGTTGCTTTCCGCATCGACGCGGATTTCGCTAACGCGGGCGGCGGGGCGCTGCGTGGTCGTTTGGGCCTCCAAAGGTACAAGCGCCTGAATAACGGCTGCATCCGGCGACGGTGGGACGGCAACAAATTCAAACGCCATCACATGTGCATCTTTCGAAAGCTTTGGCCGCAGATGCGGGTTCGTCCACCCGCCGCTGCGGGCCGCGCCATGCGCGGTCACCACCAGCTTGCCGTCGTCGGTCGTGGCGGTAACCGAGTCCACCTTGTAAACCGGCTCTGGAGAAGCTTTGTGCGATGCGGCAAAGGCCGGTGTCACGGCCAAAATCGCAGCAAAGCCAAATGCGAAATTGTATCTGTTTACCTGCATCGGACCGCCAGCTAAGAGATCAAATACGGCGCAATTGAGATAAGGAGTTGGGCCATGGGTCCGCTTGCAGGCATCAAGGTTGTTGAGTTCCAAGGTATCGGGCCAGGCCCGTTCACGGCAATGCTACTTTCTGACATGGGGGCGAACGTCATTCGCATCGACCGAAAGGGCGGGCGTATGCCGGGCAAGACGGAAGTCACCTATCGCGGACGCAAGGCCGTCGCGTTCGATCTAAAAAAGCCCGAAGCGGTTGCAGCCGCCCTCAAATTGATCAGCGAGGCGGACGCACTTATTGAAGGTTTCCGCCCCGGCGTGATGGAGCGCCTAGGCCTTGGCCCAGATGTGTGTCTGAAGCACAATCCCAAGCTAGTTTACGGGCGAATGACCGGATGGGGTCAAACGGGGCCGCTCGCGCAGGCTGCTGGTCACGATATCAACTACATTGCGCTTACCGGCGCACTTCACGGAATTGGGAACTCCGGAACGAAGCCGGTGCCTCCGCTTAATCTTGTCGGCGATTTCGGCGGCGGTGCGCTGTATCTGGCATTCGGCATCGTATGTGGACTGGTGGAGGCCCAGAGGTCCGGCAAAGGACAGGTTGTCGATGCGGCAATGACAGACGGGGCGGCCTCCCTTATGTCGATGTTCTACGGGATGAGCGCATCGGGAATGTGGCGCGACGAACGGGGCGTCAACCTCCTGGATTCGGGTGCGCATTTCTACGATACCTACGAAACCAAGGACGGCAAATATGTCGCTATCGGCTCGATCGAGCCGCAGTTCTATCGCGAGCTTCTGGAAAAGACCGGCATCAGCGATCCCGCCTTTGAAATGCAGATGGACCCGAAAGGTTGGGCAGCATTGAAGGAAAAACTCACCGCCGTCATAAAAACCAAAACCCGCGACGAGTGGGATGCAATCATGCTGGGCAGCGATGTCTGCTACGCGCCGGTTCTGTCGCTGAAGGAAGCGCCGAAGCACCCGCACAATGTCGCGCGCGAAACCTTCGTCGAGATCGACGGCGTGATTCAACCTGCACCGGCGCCGCGCTTCTCGCGCACGGTTCCGAAAGTGCAGGGCGGCGTGACGGGTGCAGACAACGAGGCAGCGCTCACAGCCTGGGGATTCAGCCGCTCGGAAATCGAAAAGCTTTCGCAGGTTGGCGCTATTTGACATGCGCTTCCTTCCAGGTACGGAGTCCCGCAAACGCGTCTATCTGATGCGCCACGGGCATGTTGACTATTTGAATCGCAAAACGGTCGAAACGGGCGCGATTCACGAGGTCGTTCTGACCCGGCGCGGTGAATTGCAGGCCGAAGCGGCAGGCCGTGCGTTCGCACACGTACAATTCGACCGCGCCATCTGTTCGGGCTATCCGCGGACAAAACAGACCGCGGAAGGCGTTCTTGCTTTCGTCAGGAATCCGCCACCTCTGGAGATCGAGCCTGCACTTGTCGAAATCCATGGCGGCAAGCTTCCCCCGGTCAGAAGCCGTGAAGAACTCATTCGCGCCATGAACGCCTTTTTCGAACGCGCACACGAGCCGGGCGCCACCAACCACGAAGGAGGTGAAGTGTTTGCCGAAGCGCAGGCGCGGGCCGTCGGCGCGGTCGAGCGGCTTTTGCGGCAATCTGATTGGCATACTTCACTAATTGTAGCGCACGAAGGCATCAATCGCCTGATCCTGAGCTGGGCCTGCGGCGCCGGGCTCAACGCAATGAGTTCGTTCGAACAGGATACCGGCTGCATCAATGTAATCGACTTCGACCTGCACGATGACGGCAGTGTGCGCAGGCCGCTGGTCAAGGCGGTAAATCTCACGCCTTACAACTGGCTCAAGCACGGTATGAATTTGACGAGCCTGGAAGCCCTGTTCGAGCGCAACGTGAACGACGTCCCACCGGGCTAAATATCCAATTCGCACCACACCGGTACATGGTCGCTCGGTTTGTCGCCGCCGCGGACGTGTTTGTCGATCTCGCATTGTTTCAGGCGGTCTGCGGCTTGCGGCGACAGCAGAATGTGGTCGATGCGGATGCCGTGATCCTTCTGCCAGGCGCCCGCCTGATAATCCCAGAAGGTGTATTGGTTCGTCTCGGCGTGGCAGGCGCGGAAGGCGTCGGTGTAGCCGAGATTCACGATGCGGCGGAACGCGGCGCGTGACTCCGGCTGGAACAGTGCATCGTTGAGCCATGCCTTGGGATCGTGAACGTCGTCTTCGGTGGGGATGACGTTGAAATCGCCCATCAGCGCCACGGGCTCTTCAAGCGCCAGAAGCTCGCGCGCATGCAGCTTCAGCCGTTCCAGCCAGCCTAGCTTGTATTTGAACTTGTCGGTGCCGATGGGATTGCCGTTGGGCGCATAAATTGATGCTACGCGCACGATGCCATTCTTTCCCTTCACGATGGCTTCGAGATAGCGCGCGTGATCGTCGCCATCGCCGCCGGGCAGACGCGGTGTCACGTCTTCCAGCGGGCTTTTGGAAAGAATGGCCACACCGTTATAGGTCTTCTGGCCGTGAACGGCGCAATTGTAGCCAAGGTCTTCAAAAGCCTCGCGCGGAAACGCCTCATCGACGCACTTGATCTCCTGCAGCACTGCCACGTCGGGACTGGCCGCCTTGAGCCAGGCCTGCGCCGGCTCCAGCCGCGCCTTGATCGAATTGACATTCCAGGTGGCGATTTTCATGCCGGAAAATTTTTCGGTGATCGAATTTCGCGGGTCATTCTAGACAGATTCCTCCCCGGAACTAGCTTGGGTTTCGAAAAAAGCGTGTAAAAACAAAGGCCCCGGCCGGGGGCGGCAGGAGCCTGCTGTCTGGACACACCTATCGAGATACAAAAAATGTGGGGAGGAGCGTTACGCTGTTCAAGGGGGTGAAACAAGATTTCTACCGGCGGCCGGCCAAATGCCGGCCAGAGCGGTCTAGACCGAAAAACTCGTCCCGCACCCGCAGGATGAACTTGCGTTCGGGTTGTTAACTTTGAATGCCGCGCCGATCAGATCATCGGCGAAATCGAGTTCGGCACCCTTCAGGAAATCGAGCGACATGGAGTCAACCAGCACAATCGCCCCGTCGCGTTCGATGACGAGATCGTCGTCCATGCGGGTGTCATCGAGGGTGAAGGTGTATTGGAAGCCGGAGCATCCGCCGCCGGTTACGGCCAGCCGCAGCATCATGGGCTGCTGTTCGGCCTTGAGAATTTCCGCGATGCGCTTGGCGGCACGGGCGGATACCGTCATCGGGGCGGGGTTGGGGGTTGCTGTTTGGGCGTCCATAGGCGCTATGTAGTCATTGCCGAAGCACTGCGCAAAGGCCATGGAAACCCTGCCCGGACGCCTTCTTCCGCCCTTGTTCGAGCCGCCACAGGCCAAGGCGCCGTTTGCCACCCGTCCCGCGGACAGCCGGGGCCGGTTCTATGCGGAACCCGAAAGCCCCACGCGCACCTGCTACAGCCGCGACCGGGACCGGATCATCCATTCCGCCGCCTTCCGCAGGCTCAAGCACAAGACGCAGGTCTTTGTGGAGCATGAAGGCGATTATTACCGCACCCGGCTCACCCATTCGCTGGAGGTCGCGCAATTGGCGCGTTCCATTGCGCGTGTCCTGGCAGTGGATGAAGATCTCGCAGAAGCCCTCGCACTCGCCCACGATTTGGGTCACACCCCGTTTGGTCACGCGGGCGAGGCGGCGCTCAGTAAGGTCGCCGCATCCATCGGCGGCTTCGATCACAATGCGCATGCGCTTCGCCTCGTCACAAAACTCGAACATCGCTATGCCGATTTCGATGGATTGAACCTGACATGGGAAACACTTGAAGGCCTCGTGAAACACAATGGCCCGCTGACCGGTAAATCGCTTCCGGCGCCGATCGCGAGTTTCGATGCGCGGATGAAGCTCGATCTCGATTCGTGGCCGGGACTTGAAGCGCAGATCGCGTCGCTGGCCGACGATATCGCCTATGTCAATCACGACATTGACGACGGATTGCGCGCAAAACTCTTTTCGATTGACGATCTGCGTGCCGCGCCACTTGCGGGAGAACATGTCCGGCAAGTTGGTGACAGATACGGTCAACTTGAGCTGGGCCGCTTCATCGGCGAACTTGTGCGCAAGCTCATGGGACGGCTGGCCGGCGACCTCATTTCGGAAACGAAGGCGCGCCTGGCCAGCGCCGGCCCAAAATCCGTGGCAGATGTGCGGGGACAGGGCAGGGCGATCGCCAGCTTTTCCGATTCCGTGGCAAAGGACATCCGTGCACTGAAGGATTTCCTGTTTGCGCACATGTACCGGCATCCGCGTGTCATGGCGCCCGTTGAAAAAGCGCAGCAAGTCGTAGAGGACCTGTTTACCGCCCTCAGTCGCGACCCGGGACTTTTGCCTCCGGATTGGGCTGCACTATGCGGAGCGCCGGACGATGCCGCCACAGGGGGCGTGGTGCGCGACTACATCGCCGGGATGACCGACCGCTACGCCCTTGAGGAATACGGCCGCATCTTCCATAGGGAGATTGAACTGTGACAGGGCCGCGGCCGGGATGATAAGATTTCCGCCGCTGTCAGGATTCTGTGGAGTTGGCAACCTATGGCCAGAATCGAACCGGGCCTCTACGAGCCTTCCGATGACGTCCGCGTTTTCGACGGCGCGGAGGACGACTATGACGATGAGGGTTCCAGGCTCCCGCTTCTGATCGTAATCGCGCTTCTGGTGCTTGCGGCCTTCGCGGGCGTCGTGTGGCTAGCCTATACGCAGGGCGTTCAGCGCGGGCGCCAGGATGTTCCCCGTATCATCGCCGCTGAGACCGGTCCCGTGAAAACCGCGCCCGAACAGCCAGGCGGAGCGGCAAATCCCTACAAGGGTCTCAAGATTTACAACAATAAAGCGCCAGCCGACACCGCCAAGAACGACGCCTTGCCTTCCATCATCACTCAGCCAGGCGAGCCAATGTTCTCGGCTTTCGGGCCCAAACACCCGGCCGACGGCACCCAGTCTGCCAAGGCGAAACCGGCAACGGCCGCCGCGCCCACCCCGGCCCCGGTCCAGCAACAGGTGGCAGTCCAAACGCCGCCGCCCGCGCCCGTCCGTGCGGCTCCAGCACCGGTCCAACAGGCGCCGACGGCGGCTCCAAAGCCGGCAGCGGCACCCGCGAAGCCTCCGGTACAAATGGCAACCGGCAAGCCTGCTCCCGCCCCGGTCGCTACCAAGCCTGCGCCCGTAATGACCCAGCCCGCGCCGGCCCCCGCTGCGGTCGCAAAGTCTGCTCCTGTACCGACAGCTACTTCGGTGGTTTCGAGCAACTACGTCGCGCAGATCGCGGCCTTCAAATCGCAGGCCGAGGCAGAAGCGGGTTGGGCGGCTTTCAAGAAGAATCACGCAAGCACGCTTGGTGGCATGAGCCCCAACATCGTCTCGGTGGACCTGGGAGAGAAGGGCACCTGGTTCCGTCTTCGCACCGGCTCGTTTACGGACAAGGCGGCGGCGGCGGATTTCTGCACGAAGCTCAAGGCGGAAGGGGCAAGCTGCTTGCCCGCGAAAGGATAAGCGGCACCTCGATGCGAACGCGCGCCATCTATGGCTGCGCCGGGCTCACGCTCACGGATGACGAACGCGCGTTCTTCCGTGAAGCGAAGCCTTGGGGCTTCATCGTTTTCGCCCGCAATATTGCGGATCGCACGCAGTTAAAGGCGCTGTGCAATTCGCTGCGCGAAACAGTGGGGGACGTGCGAGCACCCATCCTCGTGGATCAGGAAGGTGGCAGGGTCGCGCGTCTGAAACCGCCTGAATGGAAAACCCATCCGCCCGCACGAATGTTCGGCGATGTGTATGCCAACGATCCCGAACGGGCGCGCGAGGCAGCTTATCTCAATGCGCGATTAATCGCGCACGATCTCAACGAAGTGGGCCTCAATGTCGATTGTCTACCTGTGCTCGACGTTCCGGCGGAAGGCGCAAACGATGTTATCGGAGATCGTGCTTTTGCGCCCGAACCGGCCACTGTCATCGATCTGGGACGGGCGCAGATCGAAGGGTTGATGGATGGCGGAGTGTTGCCGGTGATGAAGCATGTTCCCGGCCACGGCCGCGCCATGGCGGACTCACATCTGGAACTGCCCCATGTGACGGCGGCCGCGGACGAATTGAGCGCGTCGGATTTTGTAACTTTCCGCAGCCTGTCGGATTGTCCGCTCGCGATGACGGCGCATGTCGTCTATGACGCGATCGACAATCATCGCCCGGCCACGACAAGCCCCAAGGTGATTCGCGATGTGATTCGCGGTGAGATCGGTTTCGACGGCCTTCTGGTGTCCGACGACCTTTCGATGAAGGCGCTCACAGGTTCGATTCGCTCCAGGGCCAAGGCGGCTCTGTTCGCGGGCTGCGATGTCGTGCTCCACTGCAACGGTGGATTCGCGGAGATGCAGGAAGTGGCCGCCGAAGCCGGACCGCTGGATGGCGCGAGCCTGAAACGTGCCGAACATGCGCTTGCCAGCCTCAGAACGCCCGCGCCCTTCAACTGGGTAAAGGCCGAGCGCCGCTTGGCCGAACTGATGGCGCTCGTCTCATGAGCGAATTCGACGAAGCCTTCGACAATTTCAAGCCGCAGGTGGAAGCAGCTCCTGAAGAGGCGCTGATGGTGACCGTCGACGGTTTCGAGGGACCGCTCGATCTGCTGCTGGCGCTGGCGCGAAATCAGAAGGTCGACCTTGCCAAGATCTCGGTTCTGAAATTGGCGGAACAATATCTGGGCTTCATCGAGGCGCTGGGACCGCGCAAGCTGGAACTTGCGGCCGACTATCTCGTGATGGCGGCCTGGCTTGCCTATCTTAAATCGCGGCTGCTGTTGCCGCAGCCCGCCAATTCGGATGGGGAACCTACAGCGGACGAAATGGCCGCGCGATTGCGCTGGCGGCTACAGCGGTTGGAGGCGATGCGCGAAGCGGCAGCCCGCCTTATGGCACGCGACCGTCTGGACCGCGAAGTGTTCGGCCGCGGCATGCCGGAACCGGTCAATGTCGTGCGGCTGCGCACCCAGACCGATACGCTCTACGACTTGCTCACGTCCTATTCCACGCAACGCATTCGCAAGCTGGGCGGCGGCGTTTACCGGCCCAAACATGCGCCGGTGCTTCTGATCGAAGAGGCCCGCGAGAGGCTGGAGCGTATGCTGGGCAAAATTCCCGAGTGGAACAGTCTTTCGCGGCTGTTGCCGCTTGAATGGTCTGGCGGCGAGCGGCGGCGCTCGGCGCTTGCGAGTACCTTGCTCGCCTGCCTAGAACTGGCGCGCGACGGCAAGGTCGAAATCCGGCAGTTAAAGGCGTTCGATGAGGTCTATGTGAAGGACCGCACGACGCCGCGGGCGGAGGCAATGCCATGAACCGGGCAGTACGTTTGGTCGAGATCGCGCAGGCAATGACAACAGAAGAAGAAATCCAGATAGAACATCGAAAACCGGAAAGATCCGGCGAACACCTGCGCATGATCGAGGCGCTGCTTTTTGCGTCGGGCGAACCGCTGGACGAAAAATCGCTGGCTTCGTCGCTTCCTGAGGGCGTGGATCTGAAAGCTTTGCTTTGCGAACTTCAGCGGCTTTATGAAGGCCGCGGTGTAACCCTCGTGAATGTCGCGGGAAAATGGCAGTTCCGGACGGCGCCTGACCTCGCGTTTCTGTTGCGCCGGGAGAAGCCCGAGCAGCGGCGTTTGTCGCGTGCGGCGATCGAGACCTTGGCGATCATTGCCTACCATCAGCCGGTGACGCGGGCGGAAATCGAAGACATCCGCGGCGTGGCTCTTTCCAAGGGAACCATCGATGCGCTTATGGAAGTGGGCTGGATCAAGATCCGCGGCCGCAAGCGCACGCCTGGCAGACCGGTCACATATGGCACCACCGACGCTTTCCTCGTTCACTTCGGGCTGGAAAGCGTAAGCCACCTCCCCGGCGTAGACGAATTGAAGGCAGCGGGGTTCCTGGATGCCGTTCCGCCATCGGGACTGGACGTGCCCTCGCCCAGCGATGAGCTGGGCCCCGACGAAGACCCCTATGAGGGGGAGGAAGAAGAGGACGACCTTCTGACCGGCGGACCTGACCCGAACTGAGACAGATTCGGGGAATTTGCCCGAATTGGGCCAACTCGGCGTTAAGCAAGGCTGACTATCCTCGCCCGTTCAAGTTGGGGCCGGGAAGGCATGTATATCGACCGTTCAGTCCGCTATCTGAACGCGCTGGGCAATGCCTCCACCAGCCGCGTGCTCAATCTCATGGCGATCGCCAAGGAGCATGGCGAAGAGGACGACTACAAGACACGGCCGTTGTTCCAGTCGCCGGTGATGAATTCGGCCATCGTGCTCAAGCACCGGGTACGGGCCGACGAAACCTATCTCTTTCTTTCTCCGCGTTCCGTGGCAACGAAAGTGATCGTGCCGTTCGACCTGCGCGATTTGCGGTTGGGCGGGCGCTCGTTCTTCTTCGAACAGCGCGGCTATCAGGAAGCGATGCAGCAGATCGGAAATTACCGCGAAGGCACTATGGATCGCGATCTGGACGTACTGAAACTGATCAATTCGGTTCCGTCGCTCGATCCATTCCTGCTGCGCGAGCATCTTCGGAACCATCACTATGAAATCGCCGATTGCTATTTCGCAATCAGTCAGGCCGACAAGGGGCGGATGTATGACTATGTGTCCGCGAATATCCGCGCGCTGATCCGGCTGGCGGGGTTGGGCGGCAAGGAATCCTCGACCGCCAAACTCGTCTCGGCACTGCTATCCACCGAGGTCGATGAAAAACTCGCTCCCTTGCGCGCGACGCTCGGCCTCGATGGCGATGCTTTCCGCGAAGGCGTCTTCAGTTGGCGCGGATTCCTCTATTACAAATGGTGCATGCAGAACTTCTGGCCGGATTTGCGCGATACCGTCCGAGAATTGAAAGCGATGAAACCCGGTGGTGCGTTGAGCGCCGAGTACATGACCTATCTCGGCGCGTCGAAAGCCCGGATCATCGATTGCATCCGTAACACCGGTGTCGAGGTGAGCAAGTCGCTGCGGGTCTACGACAACGCCTATGCCAGGCTGGTGGAACACGGCGAGCCTGCAGCGTTCCGCGATTTCCTGCTGGGCGCACCGGCCATGTTCCTTTCCATCGGGGAAAAGATGGGCGCGCTGTCGCACATTTCGAGCTTCTGGCGTTACCGCTTCCCGCGCGGACATTCCGGCCGCGCCGATGCGGAAGAACTGGTGACGATCTTCCAGGATTTCGAATCGGGGTTTGGTCTGCAACCGGCTCCCATGGCGGATTGGGCGGCTTAAGGCGCTTCCACCACCACCGCCTCGCCGTTTTTCAGGGCAATGGCGAGCTTGCCTTCACGCAGTAGGCGCGCATCCCGGCCGAACACTTCCTCGCGCCAGCCGTGAAGCGCGGCCACACCTTCGTCCTCGAAGGCGGCAAGCTTTTCAATGTCGTCCGCATTGGCGATCAGGCGCGGGGCGACGCGAGCTTCCTCGGCGCGCAGGCGCAAAAGCGTCTTCAAGAGATCTATGGCGGATTGTGAAGGTTCGTGCTTGCGGCGCGGCGGTTGCGGCTCAAACCCTTGAGGTGGCGCGGCGTGACGGCCTTCCGCTATCGCCTCCAACAGTCCCTTGCCTTGCCGCGAGGCGCCAAAGCCACGCGGCACGGCACGGATATGGTCCAATCCTTCGGCGTCTTCCGGAGGATGTGCGGCGATTTCAAGTATCGCTTCATCTTTCAGCACGCGGTTGCGCGGCACATCGCGCGTCTGCGCTTCCCGTTCGCGCCAAGCCGCGACGGAAGCCAGCATCGCCAGAAACCTCTTGCTCGATGTGCGCGGTTTGAGGCGCTTCCACGCATCCTTCGGATCGAGGCGATAGAGATTGGGATCCTTGAGCGCTGCAATTTCCTCTTCCACCCAGCCGGTGCGTCCGGTGCGCTCGAGATCCTTCGATAGCGCTTCATAGATCGTGCGCAGATGCGTCACGTCGGCCAGTGCGTATTCGAGCTGACGCTTGCTCAATGGGCGGCGGCTCCAGTCGGTGAAGCGCGCGGACTTGTCGATTTCCGCATGGGCGAGTTTGCGCGCCAGCGTTTCGTAAGACGCCGCTTCGCCAAACCCGCACACCATAGCGGCCACCTGCGAGTCGAACAGCGGATCGGGAATGACGCCCGCCTGATGGAAAAAGATTTCGATGTCCTGCCGCGCCGCATGCAGGACCTTCACGATTGCCGTGTTCGTGAGAAGCCTGTGAAAGGGCGCAAAATCGAGGTGGTCCGCCAGCGGATCTACGATCGCCTCTAAGCCCGGCGCCGCCACCTGGATCAGGCAGAGCTTGGGCCAATAGGTCTGATCGCGCATGAACTCGGTATCGAGCGCGACATAGGAGGCATTGGCCAGTTCGGCCGCGAGAGCTTCCAGTTCCCCGGTGGAATCCACAATCCGCATGAACCGGCTATAGCGGATTCGGCCCGAGGGTACACGACCGGAAAGTCAGGCGCGGCTACATATTCGCCTTTGCATGGGCCACGAGCTGGTCCAGCGCCTTGCCCCAGCCTTCATGGAAGCCCATGTCGATATGCCGCTTCGTATCTTCCTCGGACCTGTGGACTGCAATGGCGGTGTATTTTGTCCCTCCCGCATGCGGCTCGAAAAGTATGGTGGCGGTGAATGGGGTTTCGCCGGGTTTTTCTATCCTGGGGCGGTAACCAGGCAGAAGGGCCGCCGTCCATACGAGCTTTCGGTTTTTGACGACCTCCAGATAACAGCCGTCCCCAGGAAATTGCTGGCCTTCCGGCGATTGCATCACGGTGTGGAACAATCCTCCGGGCCTTAAGTCGATTTTGCAGGCAACGGTTTTCCAAGGGACGGGCGTGAACCACTTCATGAGATGTTCCGGTTCGGTCCAGGCTCTCCACACGAGCTCGGGCGGAACATCGACGGTGCGCTCCAGAACGAGATCGAGCTTGGGGTCGATTTGGAATCCGTAGTTCATCGGGTCTGCTCCTTGAGAGTCGAGAGGTAGGCGTCAAGTTGATCCAGCCGTTTTGTCCAATGTTCGCGCTGTATCGAGAGCCAGGATTCCGCGGCCTTCAGAGGCAGCGGCGACAGGTGAATCGTTCGCACGCGGCCGGATTTTCTCGACCGTACCAGCCCGGCTTTCTCCAGCACTTCGAGATGCTGTGCGAACGACGGCAGGGACATTTTAAAGGGTTCGGCAAGCCGGCTCATCGGTTGAGGCCCGCGCGTCAATCGCTCGACCACCGCCATTCGCGTGGGATCGGATAAAGCGTGAAATACGCGATTGAGGGCTTCTTGTTGCTTAGGCATGTACCTAAGTATATTTGCGAAAAAACTTAGGTCAATACCTTAGTAACAGAATTACGGCTGCACGCCCACGACGCGGCCGGGATCGCCTCCGGCGTCGAAATAGCGCGTATTGCCGACCTGCTCGACGTCGAGAATCGTATGGAATCCATTCGGCGCGATGGACGAAACGATTTTAGAGGCTACCGCTTTCACAGGTGCACCGCCTGCCAAAGCCTCGCTCGCGACACGCCCCCTCAGCGTGCCAGGGCCGTTGTCGGGCGGCAGTCGAAGAATTTGCGCAATCGTTGGCGCTATGTCGGCGTTGCTGATGGGCAAGCGGTCAGTGTAGCCCCTTTTGAAGTCAGGTCCGATCGCCGCCATGAAGTTGCGCGTATCGGCGCGGCTGAAGCTGCCGTGCATGCCTTGTCCGGTTTGAAGGCCCGCGTCGACTATGGTCGCGGCGCAAAGCAAAACTGTGAGATTGCAGCCTTTCATAACGAACGAACGAAAACCGATGACGATCGAGGGCAGGGGCACTTTTGCGGAGCCCACCATATTGATTACGCTCAACGGCAAAGCGCCGGCAAAGTCTTTCCCGCCGCCATTGAGGAACGCATCGTTGACGAACAGCGTGCCGACATAGGGTCTCTGAACGATTACATCGAATATGCGTTTCGCCGTGCGTCGTTGATTCGAACCGAGGGCGTAAATGAGGCTGGCACCGCCGTTCGCAGCCACGGCAGCCATGGGTGCTTCCGCCGACGGCCCGATCAACGCGTCACCCTTTGAAGGATGATCGCCGGAAGCGGGATCGATTTCGGAGTTACCGGCATTGGGATCGAACAGCTTTTGATTCAGCGCATGCGCGACATCAAGTGCGACAAAGCCGGAAGGGAAAGAAGGTGCGCCCATTTCGCCGTCTGCATTCGGCAGACCTTTGGCGATAGTTGAGAAGCCGTGGTCGGCGGTGACGAAAACATCTGTGTTGTCCGCCAGGCCGAGGCGTTCGAGCGCGGCAAGCAATTCCTTCAAGCTGGTGTCGGCATTGGCGATAGCGTCGTGCGGGGTTTGGGCATTTATGCCAGGGGTGAGCGAGCCGATCTTGTCTGGCGAAGCATGTTGCGAGGCATCCGGATCGCGTGACCAGAATAACAGCACGAAAGGCTTCGCCTGCGCTTTGAGGTAAGGCAGTACAGCGCGCGTAGCGGCTGTTGTCAGATAGCTTTGCTGCACGATGTTGGGGACTGCGGAGTCGGGCGATTTGTCGAGGCCGGTCACCTTTTCTATCTGCTTTATCAGTTCATCGCTCGCAATCGGTTTTTGCACTTCGCCGTCATAACTGGGCTTGCCAGCGCTGTCGTCCAGAACAATGGCGCTGTCGGACGTTGCGTTGATATCCTGAATGAGCGCAGGTCCAATTTTCCCGATCACGGCGGTTACGAAACCCGCTCTGCGCGCGCGTGCCATGAGCGAGGGCTGACCGAGATAGCCCGAACCGAAGTGTCCTTTGACGTCGGCAAGGATTGCGTTGTCTTCGAGAAAGACGATGGGGGCATTGTCCCGCGCCTTTACCGGATAGCCGACATAGAGCGTGTTGGCGTAGTTGCCCGTGTCGCCCAGGTAGTGCCCAGTTGCGATGGCCGAGGCGTTGGCAGTGGTCAGCGTAGGAAAGAGCGAGTGGCTGTTGGCGAAATCCACTCCTTCCTTCCGGACGCGGGCGAATGTAGGTGCGATATCCGGGGTCACGCTGTCGTAGCGCAAGCCATCCGCGACGAAGATGACAACGTTGTGGGGCGGCTCGGCGGCCAGTGCAGACCGGGCTAGCAGGACGAGGGCGAGGGTCGCAAATATTAAGGATTTCATCAGTGATTCCTTGGACTTCGGGCAGCCTAGCCCCGGTTTGCGACAGTTGGGTACCGCCCTTGACTAAGGCACGGCCCGCCCGCCACATACCCCGCTTTTCGAGGGCCGGACATGCACGCTTACCGTACCCATACCTGCGGAGAACTGCGCAAGGCGCAGGTGGGCCAGACCGTGCGTCTGTCCGGCTGGGTGAACCGCCGCCGCGATCATGGCGGGCTGCTGTTTATCGACCTGCGCGACCATTACGGCCTGACTCAATGCGTGGTGGAGCCGGACTCGCCTGCCTTCGCCGAAGCCGACAAGGCTCGCGCCGAATGGGTGCTGACGGTCACCGGCAAGGTGGTGGCCCGCCCGCCGGAGACGGTGAACCAGGATCTCCCCACCGGCGAAATCGAAGTGCGCATCCAGCAGGTGGCTGTGCAATCGGTTGCGCAGGAATTGCCGCTGCCGGTGTTCGGGGAACTGGAATATCCCGAAGAGACGCGGCTGAAGTATCGCTTTCTCGATTTGCGCCGCGAGCGGCTGCACCGCAACATCACGCTGCGTTCGAAGGTGATCTCTTCGATCCGTAGACGGATGATCGAACAGGGCTTCACCGAATTCCAGACACCGATTCTGACCGCATCGTCGCCGGAGGGCGCGCGCGATTTCCTCGTCCCGTCGCGGCTTCATCCCGGGCAATTCTACGCACTGCCGCAGGCGCCGCAGCAATTCAAGCAGCTTATCATGGTGGCGGGCTTCGACCGCTACTTCCAGATTGCGCCATGCTTCCGCGACGAGGACGCCCGTGCCGACCGCAGTCCCGGTGAGTTCTATCAACTCGATCTTGAAATGAGCTTTGTCACGCAGGATGACGTATTTGCTGCCGTCGAACCTGTTTTGCATGGCGTGTTCGAGGAATTTTCAAATGGGCGAAAAGTCTCGCCCGCGCCGTTCCCGCGTATCGCCTATGAAGAGTCCATGCTGAAATACGGCGTGGACAAACCAGATTTGCGCAATCCTATCGTCATCTCGGATGTGAGCGATGTGTTCGCGCGCGACGATGTGGAGTTCAAAGCGTTCAAGAACAAGGCCGTTCGCGCCATTCCAGCTCCGGGCGCAGGTTCTCAGCCGCGTTCGTTTTTCGACAAGCTGAATGAGTGGGCGCGCAGCGAAATGGGCGCGGCGGGGTTGGGCTATATCGTCTTCGAGAATGAGGGCGGCACGCTCTCTGGCAAGGGACCCATCGCGAAATTCCTTCCGGCCGACGCTCTCGCACAGCTTGCGGTGAAATCGGGCGTGAAGGCGGGCGATGCGCTGTTTTTCGCGGCCGATCGCAAGGAACGCGCTGCCGCACTCGCCGGACAGTCGCGTATCCGGCTGGGGCGCGAGCTCGGCCTGATCGGCGAGAACGAGTTCAGATTCTGCTGGATCGTCGACTTCCCCATGTATGAATGGAACGAAGACGAAAAGCGCATCGACTTCTCACACAATCCCTTTTCCATGCCGCAATACGACCGCGATAAGTTTCTCGCGCTCGACAAGGCCGATGCCGACAAAATTCTCGGTATCAAGGCGTATCAATACGACATTGTCTGCAACGGTATCGAACTGTCTTCGGGAGCCATCCGCAACCACGATCCCGACGTGATGCTGAAAGCTTTCGAGATCGCAGGCTATGCGCGCGAAGAAACCGAAGCCCGTTTCGGCGGCATGTTGAATGCGTTCCGCTATGGTGCGCCGCCGCACGGCGGCACGGCGCCCGGCATCGACCGTATCGTCATGCTGATCGCGGGCGAGGAAAACCTCCGCGAAGTGACCATGTTCCCGATGAACCAGCAGGCGCAGGATCTGATGATGGGCGCGCCGAGCCCGGTTTCGGCCCGGCAGTTGCGCGAGCTTCACATTCGCGTGGTGACGCCGGAAAAATCGTAGAGCGCCGGCGTCAGTTCAGTTTCGACGAAAGGTCTTTCAGGCTCGCTTCAACGAGAGACGCGGAACGCTGTTCGTTCATGCGCGCGGCGATGAGCTTTTCGGCGGCGGCGGCGGCCGCATCCGCGGCGAGAGCGCGGATTTCGGCCATGGCGTGGGCTTCGGCCTGCGCAATCTTTTCTTGGGCCTGTTTGGCACGGCGTTCGATTTGCACGGCGAGGTTGGCGCGAGCTTCGGCAGCAAAGCGTTCGGCCTCCGCCTTCGCTTCGGTCAGGATGCTTTCGGCTTCCGTCTCGGCATTCTGCGCCTTGCGCTTGTATTCGGCGAGTACGGCTTCGGCCTCCTCGCGCAGGCGCTTGGCTTCATCCAATTCCTTGGAGATGTCAGCTGCGCGACGGTCCAGTGCGGCCCCGATGAAGGCCGGCACGCGGCGCCACAGGAAGATGCCGATGATGATGACGAAGCCCAGACCGACCCAGGTTTCGGCTTCCTTGAGGAATTCCATCTGGGCCTCTTAGCTCTGGATTGTGCCGACGGCGGCGGCGGCTTCTTCGGACGAAACGGTTTCGCCGGTCAGCCGCGAAACGATGGCAATGGCCGCATCCCGCGCGGCGCCCGCCACGTGTTTGCGCGCCTCGGCGCGCGTGGCGGCGATGCTCTGTTCGGCCTTGGCCATGGCGGCCGTTGCATCGGCCTCCGCAGCAGCCTTGGCGCGCTCGACTTCCGCGTTGATCTTCGCGCGGTTGTCGTTGGCGGCTTTCATTGCGTTCTGACGCGCGGCGGCGATGGCGGCGTCATAGGCAGCCGAGGCCTGCTCGGCCGCCTTGCGATGAGCCTCCGCAAGCGAAAGATCGCCCGCAATCTTGGCCTTGCGGTCGCCGATAATGCCGCCGATCCTGGGCACCGCCACCCGCCACATCACGACAAACAAGACGGCAAACGTAATCGCCAGCCAGAAAAGCTGGGCGGGAAACGTTTCCGTCTTGAACGGCGGAAAGCCACCGCCCTGATGTTCGGGCGGGACTTGCGTGCCGGTCGCGGTGGGAGCGGCGTCGTTCATCGGATTACGTGAAGAGGATGATGAGGGCGATCACGAGGCCGAACAGGCCCGTTGCTTCGCAAAGCGCGAATCCGAGAAGAAGGTTGGTGGTTTGGCTGGCAGCAGCCCCCGGATTTCTTAGCGCGCCCGAGAGGTAGGAGCCGAACACGTTACCGATACCGGCGCCCGCGCCGACAAGGGCGATACAGGCGAGGCCCGCGCCGATCATTTTTGCCGCTTCAACGCTCATTTTCGTAAATCCCTTCTAGTGGTGATCGTGGAGGTGCAACGCTTCAGACAGGTAGATGCAGGTCAAAATCGCGAAAACATAGGCCTGCAGGAATGCGACCAGCAGCTCAAGCAGCGTGATCGCGATGATGAGAAGCATGGGGGCGAGGGCGAGCCCGGTGAAGATGCCGCCCGCGGCGCCCAGCGCAATGACGAAGCCCGCGAACACTTTCAGCATGGTGTGGCCGGCGAGCATGTTCGCGAACAGACGCACCGAAAGGCTGATGGGGCGGGTGAGGAATGAGATGACTTCAATCGGCACAAGCAGAAGCAACAGCGCGAATGGAGCATGCGGCACAAACAGTTTCAGAAAACCGATCCCGTGGCGCATGAAGCCGGTGAGGACGACGGTGAGGATCACCAATGCCGCAAGCGCGAACGTCACGGCGATCTGGCTGGTAATCGTGAAGACGCCGGGGATCAGCCCGAAGAAATTCGAGAACAGCACGAAGAAGAAGATGGCGAAGACGAAGGGGAAGAATCTGAATCCTTCTTCGCCTGCCGCAGATTGGATCATGTTGCCGACGAATTCATAGGAAATCTCAGCCAGCGATTGTGTACGGCTGGGCACAAGCAGGCGCCTCGATGTTGCAACGAACATGAAGATCGTGATGGCAGCCACCACCACGCACATAACAAGCGCCTGGTTGGTGAAGGAGACGTCGTAACCCGCGATATGGAGCGGAATAAGCGGCTCGACCCGGAATTGTTCCATCGGGTTGATTTGCACGGGCCTTCAACGCTCCTCGTCGTCTTCGTCCTTGATGGCTGGCGCTGGCGGCGCCTTGCCCATCTCGGCGTTTAGCTCGGTGGCTGCGCGCATCGTATTTCGAATGCCGGCGGCCGCGCCGAGTATGAAAAACACAACTACCAGGAAATGAACCCCGAACACCCAGTCCAGGAACCATCCCAACGCACCGCCAACCACAAGAGCCGTGACCATCTCCGTCGTGAAACGGAAAGCGATCCCCAACGTTGTCGGCGCCGCGGGTGTTGCGCGCGCCTGCTCGCGCCGGCGGACCTCATCGAGCTTATGCCCCAGCTTTTCGAGATCGCGATGTTCAGGGTCGTTCATATCGCCCCCGTGCTACGCAACAGATTTTGCGTGGCAACCGTTCTCGGTTCACGGAGCCCTCGGCTCTCGAAGGCGCGCGGACCATAGGGTTGGGGGTATTTGGTGTCAAGAACGTAAGAATAGGCATAACCATTTGATAGTAAAGAAGATTGTGCGGCGCGGCGAAATGCGCGTCAAGGACTTTTCACGACTCGCTTACGGGCACGATTTGATCTGGTTGGAGCCGCCAAGCCGGGGCCTTATTCCGCAGCAATCACCTGCTCTGCCTGGGCGAGGGTGACCGACACAAGCTGGCTCACGCCGCGTTCGGCCATCGTTACGCCGAATAGCCGGTTCATGCGCGACATGGTGAGAGCGTGGTGCGTGATGACCAGAAAGCGCGTGTCGGTAATGCGGGTCATCTCGTCGAGCAGGTTGCAGAAGCGTTCGACATTTGCGTCATCGAGCGGCGCATCCACTTCGTCCAGCACGCAGACAGGCGCGGGATTGACGAGGAACACAGCAAAAATCAGAGACAACGCCGTGAGCGCCTGCTCCCCGCCCGACAGCAGCGAGAGCGATTGCAGGCGTTTGCCCGGCGGACGGGCGAAAATTTCCAATCCGGCTTCCAGCGGGTCTTCGGATTCGGTGAATGTCAGCTTCGCCTCGCCGCCCTCGAACAGCTTGGTGAACAGCATCTGGAAGTTCGTGTTCACCTTCTCGAAGGATTCGACGAGTCTTTCGCGCCCCTCGCGATTGAGGCTTTGGATGCCACGGCGCAGACGATCGATGGCGCCTTCAAGATCGGCACGGTCGGCCTGAAGCTTGTTCAGCCGTTCTTCGTGCTCGGCCGCTTCTTCCTCAGCGCGCAAATTCACGCCGCCAAGCTGTTCGCGTTCCTGCTTGAGCTTTTCGACGCGTTTGTCGGCCTGTTCCTGTGGGGGAAGCTCCTCGCCCTCGCGGATTTCAGCGCGTGCCGGCAATTCATCCGGCGTCGATTCCAACTCGTCGCGAATGCGCGCCCGCAATTCCTCGATGCGTTCGCCCGCGGATTCGAACAGAGCCTGCGCGCGCGCGCGTTCTTCGCGCGCGGCAGAGAGCGCGGCGTCGGCGGACTTCGAGGCGCGATCGGCGTCGTTCAGTCTCGCTTCGGCTTCTTGCCGCGCATCGGCTGCTGCGTTGCGAGCAGTTTCGGCGGCCGATATGGCGTCGAGAAGCGCGCCTCGCTTCTCGGCAATCGCTTCCGGAATGGCTTCGAGGCCGTGCAATTCCTCCGCCATTTCTTCGAGACGGCGGCCGAGTTCGGCGATCTGCTGGGTGGCGTTTTCGCTACGCCTTTGCCAGCGTGCGCAATCTTCGGCAATGGCGGCGAGACGCTGCGCGCGCGTCTGCGCATCGCGGCGCAGGCTCTCGACATGGGCGCGCGCTTCCGCGGCCTTGGAACGCGCTTCCGCGGTTTCGCCCCGCGCTGTGTTCATGGCCTCTGTCAACGCGATGCCATCGCCAAGTTCGGAAAGCTGGTTTGACGCCTGACGGGCTGACTCGCGGGCAGCATCGCGCGCTTCGCTCAGCCGCCGCACTTCGGCTTCCAGATTTGCCAGTTGCGACATTCTCTCAGCGGCCGCGCGCGCGGCTTCAGCGGCCGAACGCTGTGCTTCTATCAAGACTTCCGCCGCCTTGCGGTCTTCCTTCTCGGCAAGACCGGCAGCCTCGCGTGCTGCAACGCCTGCTTCACGCGCGGAGGAATAGGCGCTGAACAGTTCGGCGCGCTTTTCCTTCGCGGCTGCAAGTTCGCTTTCGAGCTCACTCAGACGGTTGCGTTGCGCGAGGCGAATGGCGCCCGGAGATTCCACCTCGGCAGAAGCCGTATAGCCGTCCCAGCGCCATAGATCGCCGCGCGGCGACACAAGGCGCTGACCGGGGTGAAGATCGTGCTGCAGACCCGCGCCCTGATCCGGAAACACCACGCCCGTCGTGTTCAACAGCCGGTTCAGCGCCGATGGCGCTTCGACAAAGTTCTTCAACGGCTGTGCACCGCCCGGCAGAGGATGCAGCGAGGGAAGCGGACCGAGATCGCGCCAATGATGCGGGGCCGCCTCGTCAAGCGGCGCTTGCAGATCGTCACCAAGGGCGGCCGCAAACGCTCCTTCGTAGCCGGACTGGACGCGTACCGCATCGACAAGCGGCGGCCAGAGATCCTGACCGCGCGGACGCAACAGATCGGCCAGAGCTTTCGTTTCGGCAGAGAGCCGGTTGACGTCTCGTTCGGCGTTTTCGAGCGGCATGCGGGCGCTGTTTTCCGCGGCTTCCGCGTCGGCAAGCGCGGCGCGGGCTGCGTTCAACGCACGGCGGGCAGCCTCCGACATTGCTTGCGCATCGGCCGCTGCGAGTTCTGCAGCTTTCACATCGGGCGCCGCTTGCGCATTGGCCATCGCCTCGTTGAGGCGCGACTGTGCGGCCGCAAGCTGATCCGTGCTCGTTTCCGCCAATGCCGCCGCAACGTCGCGCGAGCGTTCGAGGCTGGATTTCCTCGCATTCCATTCCGCAAGGTCGCGGGTCAGGCGGTCGAGTTTGCGTTCGATTTCCGCCAGCGCTGCCGCAGCTTCGTTGGCGTAGCTTTCGGCGGATTCGAGTTCTGAGGTTGTGCGGGAGGCGGCATCTTCCAATTCGATGCGTTCTGCGGTGAGCGTTTCCAGAGAATTGCGTGCATCCGCATCCAGCGTTTTCTCGCGCACAATATCCTGTTCGGCTTGCGCAATGCGCTGGCGCAAACGTTGCGCGTTTTCGCGCGCACGCGCTTCTTCCGCATCGAGGGCATCGCGTTCGACGATCAGCCGGTGCAGGGCGGCGGATTTTTCGGCTTCGGTCTGGCGCAGCGGCGGCAGCAGCGCCGCACGATCTGCCTGTTCTGCGGATGCCGCGGCGGCTGTCTGTGTGGCTTCTTCGACGGCGGCGATGGCTGCATCGAGCGCCTGCCTTGCGACTTTTGCATGGGCTTCGGCCGCTGACCAGCGAAGGTAGAAAGCCAAAGCCTCGGCTTTGCGGATGAGGCCCGAGAGATTGCGATAACGCGAAGCCTGCCGCGCCTGGCGCTTCAAATTCTGCAATTGGCCTTCGATCTCGCGGATTACATCGTCGAGACGGCCCATATTGGTTTCGGCAGCGCGCAGCCGAAGTTCGGCTTCGTGCCGTCGCTGATGAAGGCCGGAGATGCCTGCCGCCTCTTCCAGGATGGCGCGTCTGGCGAGCGGCTTCTGACTGATGAGCGTTCCGATCTGGCCCTGGCGCACGAAGGCGGTCGAACCGGCGCCCGACGATGCGTCCGCAAAAAATATCTGTACGTCGCGCTGGCGTACATCGCGGCCGTTGATGCGATAGACCGATCCGGCCTCGCGTTCGATGCGGCGCGACACCTCGATGAAATCGTATTCGTTGTATTGCGGGCTCGCGGTACGATCCGAATTGTCGATGAAGAGTGTCACTTCGGCGACGTTTCGTGCCGGTCTGCCGGCGGATCCGGCGAAGATGACGTCATCCATCTCGCTGCCGCGGATGGACGTCGGGCGCGTTTCGCCCATCACCCAGCGCAACGCATCGAAGAGATTGGATTTGCCGCAGCCGTTCGGGCCGATCACGGCGGTTAGGCCGGGCTCGATATGGAACTCCGTTGGCTCCACGAATGATTTGAAGCCGGAAAGTCTCAGACGCGTGAATTTCAACTGTGTGACGCCCTGGTGAAACGAATCAGAATCTGTCGACGCCTACTTCTTTAGCATGGCATCGAGTTCTTTCTGCAGGCTTTCCCAGTCGTATTGTCCGCCGTGAACCTTTCCATTCACAACGAAAGTGGGGGTTCCGGTGATGTTGTACCGTTTTTGGCCATCCGCGCCGACCTTGCTGGCCCGTTCGAGTTGGGCCTTGTCCTGCATGCATTTGTCGGCCTGATCGCCGCCCATTCCGGCTATGCGTGCGACCTGCAGGATGCCGTCATGCACGTTGAGCGGCTGGTATTCCGGGTCCCAGCTCACCTGATTCTTGAACAGCAGATCCACGAAATTGAAGTAGCTCTCGGCGGGCATGCAGCGCGCCAGTGATTCGGCCGCGAGGTCGACCGACGAGAGCGGGAACACCCGAAACACGTAATAGACCTTGCCCGTGTCGATGTACTTGGCCTTCAGCTTGGGAAACACAGTCTCGTTGAAATGGGCGCAGTGCGGACACGTAAGCGCCGCATATTCCACCATCAGGATCGGGGCCTTGGGATTGCCGAGCGTTCGGTCGTCGCTGGATAGCGTTACATTGGCCCTCTCGCCGCTTTCAGGCAATGCGCTATCGGCGGAGGGGGCTCCATAGTAGAGATAGCCGATCACGCCAAGTGCGATCACGGCTGCGGCGAGGATGCCGATCAACAGAGGTCTGCGGTTCAAGGTGCCGCTCTCCGGAAATGCCGCCGAGTTTGTGGCAGAGCCGGGCCGCCCGTTCAATCCGCGTGGCGCCTGAGCCGCGCCAATCTCAACAAAGATTCACGAACTTTTTCCGGGCCTTTGAAGGCTATGGCCGGGTCATCCGGCCGCACGGTATCGCTCACCCTGCGCGGTGCCGGTTTCGGCGGGCGCGGGACTAGCGGTGCCTGCACGAAGCGCAATCGTGAGACCGCATTGCGGCCCAGATAGTCGTTGATTCGGCCGCACAGCGCCCGGGTCTCGTGCTGGAGAAACAGGGCGGCGCCCGGTTCGGCCTTCAGCGTCAGCACTCCGCCAGAGGCGCTTTCGCTCAATTTGACAGGGCGGGCGAGCTTGGCCACGTCCGGTCCCGCAATCTCCTCCCAGCGCAGGATCAGCGTCGGGTCGCGAAAGCCCGCGCGCGCGAAGGCGAGATGGGCGTTGGCCGTCGCGTCCCGCCCCACCGGCTCCGCCCAATTGCGGCGCGGCATTTCGGACGGCTTTTTGTCTTCGCGGCGGTCAGGCATGGTGGACCGCATTATGCCCGCTCGCGCTTCCCCAAGGCAAAAGTCTCCCGCGGACAGGATGCTCGCCTGGTACGATATCCACAGACGTGCCTTGCCTTGGCGAGCGCCTAAAGGGAGCAAAGCCGATCCTTACGCTGTGTGGCTGTCGGAAATCATGCTGCAGCAGACGACAGTGCAGGCAGTCGGCAACTATTATCGCAGGTTCATCGCGCGCTGGCCGAATGTAGAAGACCTGGCCGCCGCCCCCCTTGACGATGTTCTCGCGGCATGGGCCGGGCTTGGGTATTACGCACGAGCCCGCAATCTGCATGCCGCCGCGAAAATCGTGGCGAACGAGCTGGGTGGGAGGTTTCCACGCAGCATTGAGGAATTGCGGAAGATTCCTGGCATCGGGCCGTACACGGCAGGCGCGATTGCTGCCATTGCCTTCGATGTGAAAGCGGCGGCTGTAGATGCAAACGCCGAACGCGTCATTGCCCGCTATTTCGCCGTGCGCGAGTCGTTGCGCGAAGCCAAGCCGAAATTGCGCGCGCTCACGGAGTCCATCCTGCCGGACAAACGCTCCGGTGATTTTGCGCAGGCGCTGATGGATTTGGGCTCCACCATCTGCACGCCCAAACGTCCCGCCTGCCAGAATTGTCCGTGGTTCGACGATTGCGAGGCTAGGAAGCTCGGCATTCAGGAAACGCTGCCGGCTCGCAACGAAAAACCGGCTCGCCCCTTGAAACGGGGCGCGGCCTTCGTGGCGCGCGACAGACAAGGCGCGGTGCTGCTGGTGAAACGCCCCGAAAAAGGATTGCTGGGCGGAATGCGACAGCCGCCACTCGGCCCCTGGACGGAAAGATTTCCATCGCAGAAGGAGGCGATGCTGCAGGCGCCGTTTGCCGCCGAATGGCGAAAGCGGCCGGGCATCGTGCGCCACGGATTCACCCATTTCGAATTGGAAATCGAAGTCTATTCCGCTGCCGTCGCCAAACGCCCCAAGGCGGATGGCGATTGGTTCGCCGCTGGAGATTTAGACGAGGCTGCCCTTCCCACGATCATGCGCAAGATCGTGTTTCACGCGATGGATGACGGCGGGCCGCTGTTGCGTCAGGCGAGGTCAGCGCGCAGGCGCTGACGCAGGACGTCGATCGAGACGAGCGTTCCCTTGTGCTCGTAGTGCCAGAACGTCCAGCCATTGCAGGCGTCCAGTCCCTGCACATGCGCGCCGATACGGTGAATGGAGCCGGTGGCGTCTTCGCACACGAGCGTTCCATCCGCGCGCACCTTTGCCCTGTGCCGCTTGCTGGGACTGACGAGTACCGTACCGGGCTCCAGCAATCCGCGTTCGACGACCCACCCGAAGGGAATGCGTGGCTCCGCCCGCTTCGATTTCGTGACCTCGATCGCGTCGTCCGGCGCGCGTTTGACACCCGCAATGCGTTCCCGCGCGATGCTGGCATATTTCTTCTCGCGTTCGATGCCGATGAAGCGGCGGCCAAGACGGCGTGCCACCGCGCCTGTCGTTCCAGAGCCGAAGAACGGATCGACGATCACGTCGCCGGGATGCGTGGAGGCGACTATCACACGGTGCATCAGGCTTTCCGGCTTCTGCGTGGAATGCGCTTTCTGGCCATCGGCGTTCTTGAGGCGCTCTCCACCGGAGCAGATCGGCAGCGTCCAATCGGAGCGCATCTGCAATTCGTCGTTCAGCGCCTTCATGGCTTCGTAGTTGAAGGTATATTTGCTGTCCTGGTGCTTGGCGGCCCAGATCATCGTTTCATGTGCGTTGGTGAATCGCTTGCCGCGGAAATTGGGCATGGGATTGGTTTTGCGCCACACCACATCGTTCAAAATCCAGAATCCGAGATCCTGCAGGATCGCGCCGACGCGGAAGATGTTGTGATAGGAGCCGATGACCCAGAGCGCGCCGTCGTCCTTCAAGAGGCGCCGCGCGGCGGAAAGCCATTCGCGGGTGAATTTGTCGTAGTCGGCGAAACTCGCAAACTGGTCCCAGTGGTCGTCAACCGCATCGACCTTGGAATTATTGGGGCGGTGTAGGTCGCCCTGTAGCTGGAGATTGTAGGGAGGATCGGCGAAGACCAGATCGGCACAACCGGCCGGGAGGGACCTCATCACCTCGATGCAATCGCCCTCGATCACGCGATCAAGGGATTCCGTAAGTCCCCGCGCCATACGCCGCCCGCCCGTTTATCCACACACAGATGGAATCGTGATTCACGGTGATTCGCGCGTCAAGAGTCTTTGGAATCAATGGCTTCGGATTGAGTCTTCACATCATCCACATACTAGGGCTTGTGGGCGACTCAATGACTCAGAGGGGTGTAACCGGCATTTCCTCAGCCAAATCCGGAGAAAGAAGGCGCCGGACGGGGGCGAAACTGCGCCTGTGATGAACGCAGGGGCCGATCTTTTCCAGCGCTGCCAGATGTTCCTCCGTCGAGTAGCCCATGTTTGTGATCCAGCCGTAGCCGGGATGTTCTTCGTGCAAGGCGCGCATCATGCGGTCCCGCGTGACCTTGGCGAGTATCGAGGCCGCGGCAATGGAAACCGACCGTGCATCGCCATCGACCAGCGTATCGCACGGGCAGGGAAGGGCTGGTGCATCGTTACCGTCAACCAGCGCAAACATCGGCGCCACAGCCATCGCGCGAACCGCGCGCGCCATGGCTAGATGCGTGGCCTGGCGAATGTTGAGCAGATCGATCTCATCGACGCTCGCTTCGCCCACGCCCCAGGCGACAGCCGACTCCAAAATGCGCGCGTACATTTCTTCACGCGCTTCCGGCGACATCTGTTTGGAATCGTCGATCCCTTTGGGAATATGGCCGCGTTTGAAAATCACGGCGCCTGCAACCACCGGGCCCGCCAACGGCCCACGCCCCGCTTCATCGACGCCGGCGATGGGGCCGGCCATCGTCTTCAAGAGACGGGACTCGTAGATGTAATGCGGCATCCCTCATTGTTAGAGCATGGCCCGCAAAAGTGGAAACCGGATTTGTGGAAAGGTCATGCGACAATCAAAGAATCATAGGAGGGCTAACTGCTCGCCGAGATAGGGCGGGCGCTTGAACTTGTTGATCGTCAGCTGCGTGTGTACCTGGTTGAGGCCGAGCCGCTTTACCGCGATTTGGAACCTGCGTCCGATCAGGTCGGCGTAAGGACCGGTACCCGTCATGCGCTTGCCCCATTCGGGATCGTAATCCTTCCCGCCGCGCATCTGCCTGATCAGGCTCATCACATGCTTGGCACGGTCGGGTTCGTTGGCTTCCAGCCATTCGCGAAACAGATCTTTGATTTCGAGCGGCAATCGCAGCAGCACATAACCCGCACTCAGCGCGCCCATGTCGCGGCCCGCTTCCAGCACGCTTTCCAGTTCATCGTCGTTCAGCGCCGGAATGACAGGCGCAAACATGACACCAGTTGGAATGCCGGCCTCCCGCAATGTCTTGATTGCCCGCAACCGGCGCGGCGGCGCCGATGCGCGTGGTTCCATCACGCGTGCGAGCTTGCTGTCCAACGTCGTCACCGAGATCGCAACCTTTGCCAATCCCTGTTCGGCCATCGGTCCCAGAATGTCGATGTCGCGCGTGATGAGCGCTGATTTGGTAACAATGCCGACCGGATGATTGAAATCCCGCAGCACTTCCAGAATGGAGCGGGTTATGCGCAGTTTCTTTTCCGTTGGCTGATAGGGGTCGGTATTGGTCCCCATCGCAATTGTCCGCGGCGAATAGGATTTCGACGACAATTCCTTCGCCAATAGTTCCGCGGCGTTGGGCTTCACCAAAATTTGCGTTTCGAAATCCGTCCCCGGCGAGAACCCGAGATAAGCGTGTGTCGGCCGCGCGAAACAATAGATGCAGCCATGCTCGCAGCCGCGATAGGGATTGATCGAGCGGTCGAACGAAATGTCCGGCGACGTGTTGCGCGCGATGATCGTTCGCGTCGTATCGCGAATCAATTGCGTCTTGAGGGCCGGAAGTTCTTCTTCGTCGCCCCAGCCGTCATCGAACAGCACCCGCTTTTCGCGGTCGTACCGGCTGGAGGCATTCGAAACAGCGCCCCGCCCATGAAGCCGCCGGGGATCGGCGGTGATGTCCAGAACTGTCGTCATAGCGGGAGAATAGCGAAACACGAGAACATATCAAGAACAAATTGTTGAATTCTGCACGATTCGATGGATTTCGCGCGGCACCTTCCCGAAAGCAGGAAATAGCTCTCACCCTCCCGCAAACGCGTTTGCCAGAACCAGTTCTTCGCCCTGATCTACCTTCCGCTCTGCCATCTCGTCCGGCCGGACCACAACGTCCCGATGCACGCAGATGATGTTGCGGCGGATGCCGCTGCGTTCATCGAACAGGTGAAGGCCGAGGGCGGGATGTTTTTTCGCAATGTCCTCGAAAACTTCACGAACGGTAGTCCCTTCGGCCTCCACCGTACGCGCACCGCCGGTAACTGCGCGAAGAACAGGCGGAACCTGAACGCGAATCACGTCGCGTAAGCCTCGACGCTCATGATGCGCGGTAAGCCGCTCGCCACTTCGGCCCAGCTTTCACCCACATCGTTGCTCGCGAACACCTGTCCTGAACTCGTGCCGAAATAGATGCCGCCAGGATCGAGCTGATCCGCCGACATCGCTCCGCGCAGCACGCCTGCAAAAAACTGCGAAGGCAGGCCATTTTTCCGCGGCTGCCAGTGCGCGCCGTTGTCGGTACTTTTGTAGATGGCAAGCTGTCCATCGCGCGGCAGGCGGAAATTGTCGCTTTCCAGCGGCGCGATGAAGAGACTGTTGGTCTTGCGATCCATTGCAATCGCGAAACCGAACGAGCACTTGTGACCGTCGCTCAATTCGCCGCAGGGAAGACCCGTCTCGGTGACGATCCATGTATCGCCGCCATCGTCGCTGCGATAAACGCCGCGATGATCCTGGCGGAAGAGCACGTCCGGGTTTGCGGGATCGTGCGTGACGTGATGCACGCAGATGCCGAGATCCTGGTTCACGCCCAGGCTTTTTTCGCTCCACGTCTTGCCTCCGTCATCGGTGCGGAAGAAGCCGGAAGACGATACGCCCACCCACATGCGTTTTGGATTGTTCGGATCACTGAGTATTGTGTGAGCGCACAAACCGCCGAAGCCCGGCTGCCAATTGTCGCGACCCGGCTGATTGTTGAAGCCGTCGACCGGCTCCCACGATTGGCCACGGTCGCGCGTCACGAACAATCCGGCTTCGGAAACGCCTGCATAAACTCCGTTGCCGGTAGCATGCAGCGCCCAAATCTGATCGACCAGACGTGGCTCATCCTTGTAGCGTTCCATGAAGTCGCTCGCGCCGACGATGCGGATATGGCCGGGGTTGCCCTTTTCGCCGGGTTTGTAGCGCGGCGCGGCCTCAAGCTGTTTCCACTCTTTCAGATCGTCGCTGGTGAAGATCGCAGGACCGAATACGTCATTGGCGACGGCGGCGTAATAACGGCCTTGGCTGTCGCGCGCGGTTGCGGTAACCGGCCAGCCGCGTAACACGAATTCCGAGGACCAGTTTTTGCGCTTGTCGTCGGACTGCAAAACCGCAGCGCCCTTTTTTGTCCCGACAACGACTGCAACGCCCATTCTAGGCCCCCAAGTTGTGTGCTCGCCACTTATAGCAGCAGATTAGCGTTTGTGCTCTTCCAGCCGGGGCATGATCTCGACAAAGTTACAGGGCCGGTGGCGGATATCGAGCTGGTATTTGAGGATTCCGTCCCAGCCGTCCTTCACCGCGCCCGTGGAACCGGGCAGGGCGAATAGATAGGTTCCCCTGGCAACGCCCGCGCAAGCGCGCGATTGCAGCGTGGATGTTCCGATCTTTTCGTAAGAAATCCGGTGGAACACGGCAGAGAATCCATCGATTTCCTTTTCGAACAGCGGCTTCATCGCTTCGACCGTGACATCGCGGCCCGTGAGGCCCGTACCGCCTGTGGTGATGATGACGTCGATCTGCGGATCGTCGATCCACTTTTGGAGTTGCCCGCGGATTTGCGCGATATCGTCCCTGACCAGCGCGCGCGCAGCCAGGATGTGTCCTGCATCTTCGATGCGTTTGGCAAGCGTATCGCCCGACGTATCGTTGGAAGCGTTTCGGGTGTCCGAAACGGTCATCACCGCAATGCGAACGGCCACGAATGGAATGCTTTCGTCGATTTGGCTCACGCGAGAATTCCCAGTTCCTTCGCTTTGGCTTCGAACGCCTGCATATCGCGCCAGGCGAGTTTCTTGTCGACCGGCCGCCGCAACAGATAGGCGGGATGCAATGTGCAGAGAACAGGGATCATGCGGCCGTTGACGTAATACTCAAACCACTTTCCACGCAGCGACATGATGCCTTCGGTCTTGCCAAGCACATTCTTCACCGCAATCCGCCCCAGAAGCAGCAGGATGTCCGGCGATTTAAGTTCGATATGGCGGCGCAAGAAGGGAAGGCACATGGCTGCCTCTTCCAGTCCGAAATCGCGATTGCCTGGCGGCTGCCATGGCAAGACGTTGGTGATGTAGAAGTTCTCGGCGCGATTGAGCCCAATGGGCGCCACCATCTTGTCGAGTAATTTGCCCGCGCGGCCCACGAAGGGAAGGCCCGCACGGTCTTCGTCGCGGCCCGGCGCTTCGCCGATCAGCATGATGCGCGCATCGGGGTTGCCGTCCGCGAAGACTGTGTTGGTCGAATTTTTTTTCAGTGCGCCGCCATCGAATGCTTCCAGCGCCGCCCGCAATTCCGAAAGCGTGCTGCACCGTGACGCGACCTCGAGGGCCGCCCCAATCTGGTCGGTGTAAGCACCCGGAGGCGCGGCCTTGTTTTCGTGGGGGAAGCTTCGTCTTTCCCCCGCATGGGGTGGGGCCGCCACCGGGATCGGCCGCGAGGTCGATGGGGTTGTTTTTGGGACCGCCGCAGAAGCGGCCTTCTGCGAAAACCGGTTGACGGGCTCGTCCAGCAGGGCCTCGTCCGCCCCGGCGTCGACGAGCCAGGCCAGATCGGCCAAGGGGTTGGAGCTTTGGATCGGCTGCATTGCGAAATCATAGGGTAGAGGCGCGCAATGTGCGACCATATCCAATTGACGCCCCTGTTAGGATGCCCGCATAAGGCCCCCCACGGGGATGACATCGGAGTCAATGATGGCCGACGCGGTCGAACGCGAAAGCATGGAATATGACGTGGTGATCGTGGGGGCGGGTCCGGCGGGCCTTGCCGCGGCGATCCGGCTGAAACAGCAGGCCGCCAAGCACGGCCATGAGATCAGCGTTTGCATTCTGGAGAAGGGTTCCGAAGTCGGCGCGCACATACTTTCCGGCGCGGTGATTGATCCCATCGGAATTTCGGAATTGTTCCCAAACTGGAAAGAGCTGGGGGCGCCGCTCGATACGCCGGTCACGCGTGACGAGATGTGGTTTCTGGGGCCTGCGGGTTCGATCCGCTTCCCAAGCATCATCTTCCCGCCGCTGATGAGCAATCACGGCAACTACATCGCAAGCCTGAGCAACGTCACCAAATGGATGGCGCAGCAGGCCGAAGGTCTGGGCGTCGAAATCTATCCGGGCTTTCCCGCCGCTGACATCGTGTTCGGCGAAAACGGCGAAGTGAAAGGCGTGACCACTGGCGATCTGGGCGTTGCCAAGGACGGTCACCGCAAATCCGATTTCACGCCGGGCATGAACCTGTTGGGCAAATACACACTATTCGCAGAAGGAGCGAGGGGATCGCTGTCGAAAAGGCTGGGCGCCCACTACAAACTTCAGGAAGGCCGCGATCCGCAAAAATTCGGCATCGGCCTCAAGGAGCTTTGGGAACTTCCCAAGGACAAGCACAAGCCCGGCCTTGTGCTGCACACGATGGGCTGGCCGCTGGACAACCGGACGGGCGGCGGCGTGTTCATGTATCACTGGGGCGAGAATTTCTGCTCGATCGGCTTTGTCGTGCACCTGAATTACTCCAACCCGTTCCTTTCGCCCTTCGACGAGTTCCAGCGCGTGAAGCAGCATCCGCGCATCAGACAATATCTCGAAGGCGGCAAGCGTATCGCCTATGGCGCGCGCGCTATTACAGAGGGCGGGTTCCAGTCCGTGCCGAAGCTGGTGTTTCCAGGCGGTGCACTCATCGGCTGTTCGGCGGGTTTCGTGAACCTGCCACGCATCAAGGGCAGCCACAATGCGATTGCCACGGGCATTCTGGCGGCGGACGCCGCGTTCGATGCGATCAAGCTCGGCCGTTCGGGCGACCTGCTGGATGCCTACGAAGCCGCTTACCGGCATTCGCATGTTTACAGGGATTTAAAACGAGTCCGTAACGTAAAGCCGCTATGGTCGAAGCTCGGAACCATACTGGGCGTATTGGTCGGCGGTGCGGACATGTGGTGCAACCAGCTCTTCGGATTCAGCCCCCTGGGCACGCTGAAGCACGGCAAGGCTGACTATCAAACGCTGAAGCCGGCCTCGCAATGCAAGCCGATTTCCTATCCCAAGCCGGATGGGGTCATCAGCTTCGACAAACTTTCTTCGGTGTTCCTCTCCAATACCAATCATGAGGAAGACCAGCCCGTTCACCTTGTGTTGAAGGACCCCTCCATTCCCATTCGCGTCAACCTGCCCGAATATGACGAGCCGGCGCAGCGCTACTGTCCGGCGGGCGTTTATGAAGTGGTGCGCGAAGCCCAGGGCCCAAGGTTCCAGATCAACGCGCAGAACTGCGTGCATTGCAAAACCTGCGACATCAAGGATCCGTCGCAGAACATCAATTGGGTGACGCCCGAAGGCGGTGGCGGGCCAAACTACGCCAATATGTGAGGAGACATCGTTTGCGTATTCGTCAGTTTCTGATTGTCTCGGCCGCCGCAGTCTCGCTTTCAGCGTGTGCTTCGCTTGGCGTCGACTTGGGGACTTCGTCCAGGGCGGCCGGCAAGGATACGTCGACGGCGAATACTTCCTTGAACTCCGGAGGAGCGCTCCCCACCAGCGACGACACGGGCGCTCCGCCGATTCGGATAAACGAAGATCTGGAAAAGAGCTACGGGAACTATCTGAATGCGCGACTGGCTGCGAGCCAGCACGACATGGCCAATGCCGCGAAGTTCTACATGGCAAGCCTCGACGCGGATCCGAATAATCCCGACCTTTTGGCACGCGCGTTCCTCTACACGGTTACCGCAGGTGACATGAACCTGGCGCCAAAACTCGCCGCCCGGGTCATCGCAAACGAACCGGACAATCGCGTAGCGAGGACCACGCTCGCAGTCCAGGCGATAGGAAACAAGAAATACTCGGAAGCGCGCGATCAGCTTTCGAAATCCGCTCAAGGGCCGTTTGCAATCCTCACCATCAAACTGCTCAGCGCGTGGTCGGCAGTCGGTCAAAGCGACATCGACACGGCGCTTAACGATCTGGAGTCATTGAAGGCCGAGGGTGGCACGAATTCCTTGATCGCGTTCCATCGCGCACTCGTGCTGGATCTGGCGGGACGCGAGAACGATGCCGAAATCTCCTATCGTGAGGCGATGAAAACCTCCGGCAACGGTCCGCGAATAGTGGAGGCTTATGGCCGCTTTCTCGAGCGAAACGGTCGCGAAGGGGAAGCCAAGGAATTCTACGGCAAGCTTGCCTCAGACACGGCCCTCCAGCCGATTGTGCAAGCCGCGCAAAAGCGCATGGAGTCCGGCAAGAAGCCGGACGCGCTGATAGCGTCGCCGCAGGATGGAGCGGCGGAAGCGATGTTCAGCATCGCCGCATCGCTGACCGATGATTCAAGTGCGGATGTTTCCGTTCTCTATCTTCGCTATGCTCGATATCTGCGGCCTGAATTCGACCTGGCGGACATTCTTCTGGCCGACCGGCTGGAGGCGATGGAAAAGTTTGATGAGGCCATCGACGTCTATCATGCCATCCCGAAATCTTCGCCATATCGCCGTGTGGCGATGGTGCAGGCCGCAGTCGATGAGGCACGTCTCGACAGGAACGACAAGGCGATTGCCGATCTGAAGGAAGTTGTTTCCGGCCATCCCGACGATTCCGAAGCTTGGACGGCGCTGGGCGATGTCTATCGCGGAATCGATAAGTATGCAGAGGCAGCAGATGCCTATGACAAGGCCATCGCGATCCGCGGTAGCAGTTCTGCGGACTCTTGGCCGCTGCTATATGCGCGTGCGGTGTCTTACGAGCAATCGGGCCGTTGGAGCCTTGCGGAAGCCGATCTTAAAGCGGCACTCAAGCTTTCGCCGCAGGAACCGCAGCTTCTCAACTATTTGGGCTATTCCTGGGTGGACAAAGGCGAGAACCTCAGCGAGGCGCTCGGAATGCTGGAGAAGGCGCGTGCGCTGCGTCCGTTCGACGGCTATATCGCCGACAGCGTGGGCTGGGCGTACTATCGTCTCGGCCGCTACAAGGACGCGGCCAAAACGCTGCAAAGCGCGATCCTTCTGGTGCCGGGCGATCCAACAATCAACGACCATCTGGGCGATGCGTATTGGCGCATCGGCCGCAAGCTCGACGCCCAGTTCCAGTGGAACCACGCCCTCACCTTCGGCGCCGAAGGTGACGAGAAGGCCAAGATCGAGGCCAAGCTCAAATACGGCCTGAGCGGTGCGGGCAAGTCCTGACGCGGTGAAGGTCTTCGCGCCGGCGAAGATCAATCTGTTCCTGCATGTGGGGAACAGGCGCGATGACGGCTATCACGCGCTCGAAAGCCTTGTTGTATTCGCCGATGTCGGAGACGAGCTTCTCATTGAACCGGCCAAGGCGTTTTCGCTCGTGCTCGACGGCCCATTCGGCGCCAAATTGGCCAATGAGCAAGACAATCTCATCGCCAAAGCCGCGCGGGCTTTGGGTGCGAAGGCCTGCCGCTCGCCGGATGTAAAGATCACGCTGACCAAGAATCTGCCCGTCGCTTCCGGTATCGGCGGCGGCTCGGCCGATGCGGCGGCAACGTTGCGCGGGCTTGCACAGTTCTGGGATTTGAAAATTCCTCATGCGGAACTGCACGCGATTGCGGAAACGCTGGGTTCCGATGTGCCGGCCTGCCTCTTGAGCGAAACGCTCTGGATGACCGGAAGAGGGGAATGCATCGAACCGGTCGCCGGCGTTCCGCCCGCGCCATTGGTGCTGGTAAATCCGGGTGTGGCCGTGTCAACCGCGCAGATATTCGCAAATTTGAAAAACCGCGTCGGCGCCGGACAGGCGGCCAAGCCGAAAGCCGATCTATCGGTGCTGGCGTTGGCGGACTATTTCAAATCCAATCGCAACGACCTCGAGAACCCCGCGCGGGAAATTGCGCCCGTGATCGGCGAAGTATTGTCGGTCATCGCGGCGCAGGGAGCCTTGCGCACACGCATGTCCGGCAGCGGTGCGACATGCTTCGGCTTGTTTGCCGATGACAAGATGGCGGAAGAGGCCGCGACGAAGATTGCGAACAATCACCCCGATTGGTGGGTAACGAAGGCACGGATCGTCTAATTCTCATTTTTTCCTCCCCACAAACGGGAGGTCGCGCTTTTTCAATACGCCCGTTCCACGCAAAACTCGGCCACCGCAACCAGCGCATCGTGAATGTCGGACTTGGGCAGGCCCTCGATCGCCTTGCACGCCGCGTTTGCATAACCGTGCGCCCGGCGCAACGTTTCACGGATCGCGCCGGTCTGCTCGACAAGCGATATGGCGTGGTTCAGATCGTCTCCGCTTTGCGTGCCGCTTTCGATCACGCGCTTCCAGAAGGCGCGGGACTGATCGTCGGCGCGTTGATAGGCGAGGATCACGGGCAGGGTCATCTTTGCTTCGCGAAAATCGTCGCCAACGGACTTGCCCATTACCGCCTGACGGCCGGAATAATCCAGCGCATCGTCCACGAGCTGGAATGCGACGCCCAGATTCATTCCGTAATCGTGGAGCGCGCTCACGAAATCCGGTTCGCGCTTGGCAAGTGCAGGGCCTGCTTCGGCGGCGGCGGCAAACAGCGCGGCCGTCTTGGCGCTTACGACTTGCAAATAGTGTTCTTCCGTGGTGGCGAGATTGTTGGCGGAATGAAGCTGCAACACTTCTCCTTCCGCGATAACCGCAGATGCGTTCGCCAGAATGCCAAGGACATTTAAGTCCCCGGTTTCCAGCATGAGCTGGAAGGATCGGCTGAGCAGGAAATCGCCGACCAGCACCGAAGGCTTGTTGCCCCAGATCACGTTGGCGGCTTCCTTGCCCCGGCGCATGTCGGATTCGTCGACCACATCGTCATGCAGCAGCGTGGCCGTATGGATGAACTCGACGGCGGCTGCGAGTTTCTGATGCCCATCGCCGCGATAGCCGGCCACATGCGCGCCTGCGAGTGTCAAAAGCGGGCGCAGGCGCTTGCCGCCGGAATCGATAAGGTGTTGGGCGAGCTCAGGGATCAGCCGCACTGCACTCGACATGCGCTGATGGATCAGACGATCGGTGGCCTGCATGTCATCCAGCACGAGCTGATGCAGGCGCTCGACAGGCGAGACGGTTTCGACAGTCTTTAGGGCTTCGGCGACACTCATAGGGGGCGGCGTCTTGCCGGTCCTGGTTGCGGTTGCGAGATTACGCGATATACCCCGGCGAGGGGAACATGCGGAAGGCGGATCTGCCATGCGTGAAGTCCTGAAATCGAACAATCCGGTCGATCTGTCCTATGCGGAAGCCGTTCTGAAAGATGCGGGAATTCATAGCGTCGTGTTCGACGATCATATGAGCGTGATGGACGGCAGTATGGTCATTTTGCCGCGTAGATTGATGGTGGCGGACGAGGATGCAGGTGCGGCCGAGGCACTGCTGAGAGACGCGTTGAAATCGTGACGGGCTATACCGAAGACGGGTTCCTTGACGGCCGGTTGAAGCTACGCCAGCCAAGGGATGGATTTCGGGCTGGCCTAGACGCTGTGATGCTGGCTGCGGCAGTGCCGGCGGAACCACATCAGACTTGTCTGGAACTCGGGGCAGGTGTGGGGACGGCGAGCCTGTGTCTGGCATCGCGAACAGGCTGCAGGGTGCATGGAATTGAAATCGACCCAGCCCTGGCAGCGCTCGCAACTCAAAACGCTGCCCTCAACGGATTGGGGGAGCGGGTTTGCTTCGAGTGCGGTAACGCGCTGGAGCCGCGCAGCGGCACTTTCGATCATGTGTTCTGTAATCCGCCTTTTCATGGCAGCGGCGGACAGACATCGCCCAATGCACAGAGGGCGCGCGCGCTCGAGGATAGGGGGGTATTGCAAGATTGGGTGAGAAGCGGCGTTGAACGCGTTGCTTCAAAAGGAAGTTTCACGCTCATCATTCGAGCGGATCGTCTCGATGAGGTTCTTGCGGCGTTGCCTGCTGCTGGCGTCTACATGTTGCCGCTATTGCCGCGTGCGGGTGAGGCGCCTAAGCGCATTATCGTGCAATGGCGTGAAGGCGCGCACACACCGCCATCTCGTCTGTCGGGCATCGTCCTACATCGATCGGATGGACGCTACACGCCTGAAGCGGATGCTATCCTGCGCGACGCTGCCTCTTTGCGGATTGCCCCATGAGTCGAATTTTCGGAAGGGTCTGCCAGAACGGTTATGTCGTTCGCGACATCGAGGCGGCGCTGAAGCATTGGACCGAGGTCCTGGGGGTTGGCCCGTTCTACTATATCGAACGGGTGAAGATGGACTGGTTCCGGTATCGCGGGCAGCCATCGGATGCCGAAGTCAGCATCGCGCTTGCCAATACCGGCGACCTGCAGATTGAACTTATCCAGCAGCGGAATGATTCGCCGTCCTTATACAGGGACTTTCTGCTGGCAGGCCGTGAAGGTCTTCAGCACATGTCGTATTGGACGGCCAACTATCAATCTGATCTCGATCGCTATCTGTCGCTCGGCTACCGCATCGGGCAGGAAGGACAGATCGGCGGGCCCGACGGACGCTTCGCCTATCTCGAAACCGAGACTCACCCGGGAACGGTGATCGAAGTATCCGATATTAGCGGTTCGAAAGGCGTGTTTTTCGAGAAGATAAGGCGTGCAGCCGCAGACTGGGATGGGAGCAGGCCCATTCGCACGATCGTGGCTTCGCGTTAGCGATTCGCGAACGCCGTACCTCAATCTCGCTTGAGTCGCTTCGTATCAAAATGAAGCGCGTTTGTCTTCGATTTACATCGCATAGCGACATGCTAGGATGACTGTGAGTTGTACATTCGCAGGTGAAGCGTTTTCGTCTCTAAAACCAAGATTGGAAGCGGGAGGAATGCATGGCGGCCGTCTCATCCGTTTCGTATCGCGACGAAGATCCTGTCAGCAACGTACTCAAATGGGTTCTGCTGGCGGTTGCGATCCTGACCTTTGCCGCGCTTGCCTGGACCACATTCGCCACCTACGAATACGCGCCTCCCCAACCTGCAAGAATCGTTTCGTCGTCGGGCACAGTGTTGATGACGAATGAGGACATTCTGAGGGGCAAGGAAGGATTCCAGCGCGCCGATTTGATGGACTACGGCAGCCTTTACGGCATGGGCTCCTACTTCGGTGAAGATTACACCGCCGATGGGCTGGTGCGGCTCGGTGCATTGACGGAAGAGAACATTGCGCAAGCCGAATATGGGCGGCCTTTGGCTGCATTGAACGGCGAACAGAAGATGGGTGTGCGCGCCGCGATGCAGGCGCAACTGAAGCAGGTCAATCTCACGCAAAGTGTGGTTACGGTACAGCCCGCACTCGCGGACGCAATCGTGGCTTTACGTGGACAGATTGCCGGCAAGCTCTTGCGCCACGACTTCGAGAAAGGGTGGACGCAGGCTTACAGCTTGGATTCCAGGGCGGCGGAGGAGACCGCCAACTTCCTCATCTATTCGTCGTTGACCACTGTAGCGCGCAGGCCTGGCACCGACATTTCGTGGACTCAAAACTGGCCCTATGAGCCGAGCGTCGGCAATACGCCGACGTCGAGCACTTTTCTTTGGACGTGGATCAGCTTCTGCTTCACCTTCTTTGCATTCGGCGCAGTGCTTTACATCTACCAGCGTTATCTGAGCGAGCCGGATGGCGGCAAGATGGATCCCGTGCTGGCGACCTTCCGTCCGTTGACGCAAAGTCAGCGCAAGGTCGGAAAATATTTTCTGGTCGTCGCCGCAGTTCTGTTGCTGCAGATACTCGTCGGCTCGATCATGGCGCACTATTACACCGAGCGCGATGCATTCTACGGCATCCCGATCGACAAATATATTCCGTTCAATTTCCTGCGCGACGTTCACATCCAATCTCCGATCGTCTGGATAGGGCTGGCCTGGATCGGCGGCGCGCTGTTTCTGGCGCCGGCCATAGCGCGTCAGGAGGCGAAGGGGCAGGGTATTCTTGTGGATATTCTGTTTTACGTGACCGTGTTGATCGTGGCAGGCGCGTTGGCCGGCAATTATCTGGGCGTGATGGGGTACATCAGGGAAGGCTGGTTCTGGTTCGGCAATCAGGGCCTTTCCTACATTCAGCTCGGCCGCGCCTGGCAGATCGGATTTTTCGCAGGTCTGGTGATCTGGAGCATTCTGGTGTTCCGCGCGCTTTGGCCCACGCGCGAAACGCTTGCACGCGCCACGCGTGAGTTCTGGACGGGGCGCATCCGGCTCGAACATCTGATCTGGGCATCCACCACCAACATCGCCCTTCTTTATGTCTTCGGCATGATTCCGCTGACCGGCGTGGAGAAGTCGTTCACCATCACCGATTTCTGGCGCTGGTGGGTCGTCCACCTCTGGGTTGAGCAATCGTTCGAGTTTTTTGCCTCGGCGATCAGCGCCTATTTGCTCATGGCGGTGGGACTGGTTTCACGCAAGCTTGCGGAACGGGCGGTCTATCTGGAACTGATCCTGATCTTCCTGGGCGGCGTTCTAGGAACCGGACATCATCTCTATTGGGCGGGCGCTCCCGGCCTTTGGGTGCCGCTGGGCACGATGTTCTCTTTCATCGAAGTGCTGCCGCTCGTGCTTCTCATCATGGAGGCGATCCAGCATCGCGCGCTCATCAAGGCGCACACGCAATTCAAATACCGCCTTGCCTACACCTATATCATCGGGGCGGCGTTCTGGAATTTCGTGGGCGCAGGCGTGTTCGGCGGCGGCACATTGAACGCGCCGTTGATCAACTACTACGAACACGCGACGTTCCTGACGCTGAACCACGCACACACCGCGTTGTTCGGCGCCTTCGGGCTTCTGGGAATTGGGCTCGTCTATTTCTGCCTGCGTTATCTTGCGGGCGATCGCGTTCCGTTCGGCGAGCGCACGGGCTTGTGGGCGTTCTGGCTTTACAATATCGGCCTGGCGATGTGGATCGTGCTCAATTTCTTCCCTATCGGTTGGCCGCAACTTGTGGCCGTGTACGAGCACGGTCTTGCCTATGCGCGCAGCATGGATTTCTACAACACGACTTTGTTCTGGCAGTGGATGCGCCTGCCGGGCGACGTCGTGTTCGCGCTTGGCGCCTTGCTGATGGCATGGGACTTCATCGTGAAGCTCTGGCCGCTGGTCGGACAGAGGCTGCAAGCGCCCGCGGGCATGGCGGCTACACCCGAAGCCGCGGAGTAGCGGGGTACTTGCCGCCTCGGCACTCCGCCTCTAGCTTGCGCGCCGGTCCTGCGGGCAGCGAGCGGCAAGGTTGTCATGAATAAGGAAAACGTCGCGAGCAAAGTCCCAGCCGTCACGCTCGCATTCTGGATCGTCAAGATTCTCGCCACGACATTGGGCGAAACCGGCGGCGATACGGTTTCGATGACCATGAATCTCGGCTATCTCGCGGCGACGGGAATTTTCCTGACAGCGCTTGTCGTGCTCGTCGTGCTGCAGATCGTGGCAAGGAGATTCCATCCGCTGCTGTACTGGTTCACGATCATCGCATCCACCACCGCAGGCACGACGATGGCAGATTTTGCGGATCGTTCGCTGGGCATCGGCTATCCCGGCGGATCGCTCTTGTTGTTCGCGCTGGTGATTGTGTCGCTGGCGGTCTGGTATCGCGTTGAAGGAACGGTCTCGGTCGCAACGGTGAGCACGCCGCGCGTGGAAGCATTCTATTGGATCACCATCACCTTTTCGCAGACTTTGGGAACGGCACTGGGCGATTGGGCTGCCGACAGCGGGCTTGGCTATGGCGGCGGTGCGTTGGTGTTCGGCGCGGCCTTGGCAGCGATTGCCGCACTCTATTTCTGGAGCCGCCTTTCCCATGTGCTGCTGTTTTGGGCGGCCTTCATCCTGACCCGGCCCCTGGGCGCGACGGTGGGCGACTTTTTCGACAAGCCGTTGGATCAGGGTGGGCTCAACGTCAGCCGGCCGCTGGCGACGGCCATTCTGGGGGCCGTCATCCTGGCTCTGATCCTTTTCATCCCCCAGCGCGCCGGGGAGCATCCCGGCCAATCGGCGCCGGTGTGACCTGACGTTTTCATCCAGGTCGGGTAAGTGGTTGTTTGATGGGGCTCCCCCCTATAGGTTCCGCCCGCTTTTGCCGGATATCGTCATGCCCAAGGCCCGCACATTTCAGGACCTTATCCTCACGCTCCAGAATTATTGGGCGGCGCAGGGGTGCCTGATCCTGCAGCCCTATGACATGGAGATGGGGGCGGGAACCTTCCACCCGGCCACAACGCTGCGGGCGCTGGGGCCCCGCCCGTGGAAGGCGGCCTATGTTCAGCCCTCCCGCCGGCCAAAGGACGGCCGCTATGGCGAAAATCCCAACCGGCTGCAGCACTATTACCAGTACCAGGTGATCCTGAAGCCCGCGCCGGAAAATGTCCTCGACCTCTATCTGGGTTCGATCAAGGCGATCGGTCTCGATCCGGCCGTGCACGACATCCGCTTCGTGGAAGACGATTGGGAAAGCCCGACTCTCGGTGCCTGGGGGCTCGGCTGGGAAGTGTGGTGCGACGGGATGGAGATCACCCAGTTCACCTATTTCCAGCAGGTGGGCGGGATCGATTGCGATCCGGTTTCGGCGGAAATCACCTATGGTCTGGAACGCTTGGCCATGTATGTGCAGAACGTGGAGTTCGTCTATGATCTCGCGTTCAACGAACAGTTCCGCTACGGCGAAGTCTTCCACCAGAGCGAATTCGAGTTCTCCACTTTTGATTTCGAGCGCGCCGATACCGCGATCCTGTTCAAGCATTTCGAAGACGCGGAGAAAGAGTGCAAAGCGTTGCTCGGCGGAAACCGCAAGCTCGCGCTGCCCGCCTACGACCAGTGCATCAAGGCGAGCCACAGCTTCAACCTGCTCGACGCGCGCGGCGTGATTTCGGTGACGGAACGCGCGGCTTACATCGCCCGCGTCCGCGCACTCGCCAAAGCCTGCTGCGAAGCCTGGCTCGAAAGCCCGATGGGCAAATACACGCCGAGGTATGGCCGATGAAACGCATCTGTCATCCCCGGCCCGCTTGCGGGCCAATAAATTTTACCACGCGAAGCCGCGGAGTTCGCGGAGATGCGAAGAACACCGCGCCTTCGCGCCTCCGCGTGAACTTTGTAATGGAGGCCGGCATCAATGGCTGATCTCCTCTTGGAACTCTTTTCCGAAGAAATCCCCGCGCGCATGCAGGCGCAGGCGGCAAAGGATCTGGAACGCCTCGTCATCGGCGCACTAAGCGATCGGGGGCTTCTGTTCGAAGCAGCCAAAGCCTTTTCCGGCCCGCGGCGGCTGACGCTCGCAATCCACGGCTTGCCAGCAAAGCAGCCGGATGTGAGTGAAGAAAAGAAAGGCCCGCGCGTGGGCGCGCCGGAGAAAGCCATCGAAGGCTTTTTGCGCTCGGCAGGCGTGACGCTCGAGCAATGCGAAAAGCGCGACGACGGCAAAGGCGAATTCTATGTCGCCGTCATCTCGCGCAAGGGCCGCGCAACGGCGGATGTT
>DASZRY010000066.1:0-1674 GCA_035548975.1 Rhizomicrobium sp. | reverse complement strand
TCGGAGGCGATGATGATGTCGCAAGCCAGTGCGATCTCGAAGCCGCCGCCCATGGCGATGCCGTTCACCGCCGCGATCAACGGCTTGTCGAGGTCGAACCGGTTGGTGAGGCCCGCGAAGCCGGATTTCGGCCAGCTCATCTTGCCGCCGGATGCCTGGTATTTGAGGTCGTTTCCCGCCGAAAAAGCGCGCTCGCCCGCGCCCGTGACGATGGCGACCCATTGTTCGGGATCGTTGGCGAAGGCATCGAAAACGCCCGACAATTCCTCGCTGGCCGGTGCGTGGATGGCGTTCATCACCTCCGGCCGGTTGAGCGTGACGATCGTTAGCGGCCCTTCCCGCTCAACCTTGCAGAACTCGTAAGCCATGGGCTTCCCCTTTGTTTCCAATGGTAAATCTTGGCCGTCTTTTACCCGCGGCGGCAAGGGTTGTGTAACGATTTACCTTTAGCCTGACCGTTCTTAGCGCAATGGGTTTCATTATGCCGGAAACCTGGACGGTCCAGACTGGGGAACGGACCTACGGGCCCTATACCATCACGCAGCTTCAGGCCTTCGCTGCGGAAGGCCGGCTTGCGCCGCACTCGCTTGTCGCGCGCACGGGCGAACAGGAATTCCGTGCGGCGAGCGACGATCCCTCTCTTGCCGGACTGTTTCGCAATGGGCGTTCCGCTACCGCCGTCGCGCAAGCGCTGCGCAGCGATCCACAACGCTCGTTCGGGCGAAAAGAGAGCGACGACGCGAACGAACTCTCGCACTACATCATCATGGCCGATATGAAATCGCGTTCGGTGGCGGGGATCGAAGAAGAAGTGTTCAGCCTCGGCCCGGCTTATGCGGTGCTGCCGCAAGTGTGGCTGCTGGCCTGCGATCTCAGCATCAACGCCGTGCGCAATGCGCTCGTTCAGAAACTTGGCAAGCTCGACATGCTGTTCGTGGTGGATGCCACACGCGACCGCGCCGCCTGGTTCAATTTCGGCCCGGAAGCGGATGCGCGCATCCGCCGTTTGTGGGCACGCACGGATACGACGCGCAAGCAGGCGTCGTAAGGTCCGGACTCAAACGCGCAAAGCGACATCGGGATTTTTGCGAGTTGCCATTGGCCGCATTGCGGCTGTGAATTGACAAGGCCAACCCGCGGCCTACAATGAGAATTGTAATTCCGGTTTCCTTTCCACCGGAAATCACGGGGACACCACGACATATCGCCGCTTCGCCGGGCCGCGCGTTATCGCGCCGTCACGCGCTGAAGGCACAAACGATAGGAACAGGGAGACCTGCACATGACCATCCGGAAAATTCTGCTGACATCTTCATTCTTCTTGGCTGGTATGGGCATGGCGTTTGCCCAAGAAGCGTCCACCCCTGCCGGTCAGGTCTATAAAAGCAACGTGCCTCCGTCGCAGCGGCGTGTTTTTTTCGGCGAATTGCATATGCACACCGGGATGTCGTTCGATGCGTGGGGCTTCGGCACGAAGATCCTGCCGGACACCGCTTACAAATTCGCCCGCGGCGAGACCGTCACCGTGCCGGCGTCGCAGCTTGGTCTGGAACAGGGAATCAATAGCGGCGGCGACGTGAAGGCCACGCGCGCCTGGCCGCTCGATTTCATGGCGGTGACCGATCATTCCGAAGCGATGGGCGTGCTCAATCAATTCGACGATCCCAACAATCC
>DASZRY010000065.1:0-19007 GCA_035548975.1 Rhizomicrobium sp. | reverse complement strand
CCCATCAGGTCGATGAAATTGTCGCAATAGAAGCGTTCCACCGCCCGCGGCGGGATGCCGGTGAGCGACTCGTTGAAACGCTTGAGCGGATTGCGCCCGCCTTCGACATGGGGGAAGTCGGAAGAGAATAGACAGATCTCCTCGCCGGATTGGGAGATGATCCAACCTGCGTCTTCATGCGGATAGGGCGTGACGCGAATCTGGCGTTTGACGAATTCGCTCGGCTTCATCGAAAGTTTTTTCAGCCGCTCTTCATGTTTGAAGAACGCGCCGTAACCCGCATCGAGATAGCGCATCCAGCTCGGAAGCCACGATGCCCCCAATTCAATGACGCCGAATTTCAGTTTCGGGAAACGGTCCAGCACGCCGTCGAAGATGAGCGCGGCAAGCGTTTCTTCCACCGAATGAGGAATGGTCATGAAGCTCAGCGAGGTGAAGTTCTCTTCGCCGCCGTGGAAATCCTTCACGCGCGGCATGCCGTTGTTGAAATAGTCGGGATTCATTTTCATTTCGCCCCCGACATGGAAGACGACAGGCAAACCCGCTTCCTGCGCCATCGCCCAGACCGGGTCGAAAGCGATGTGGCTGGGCGAATGGCCTTTCGGGCAGCGCGAAGGGATGAGCAATGCCTTGGCGCCGAGATCGATGGCTTCGCGGGCGATCATTTTCGCCCGCTCGAAATCGGCAAGCGGAACATAGGCAGTTGCGAGCAGGCGGCGGTCCACCGAACAGAACCATGTCATCATCCGGTTGTGCGCCTGCGCCGTCGCATAGGCGAGTTCGACGTTTTCCGATTCATCGAGGCCGAAATTGCCGAGACACCAAGTGGTGAAGATCAGCTGGCTCGCAAAGCCGAGGTGATCGAGCGCCTTGGGCCGGTCTTCTCTGCGGAAGCTGCCGAGCGCTTCGTAGTTCTTCCGCAACAGAAGATTTTCGATGTCGCCCGCGCGAAACGCGGGATCATCGTGCAGTTTGCGCGCGTGGGTGGCGAGTTTGCCGTCGCGCGGCCAGGTCTTGACCTTCGGCAGTTCGTCATAGGCGGCGCGAAATCTCGGGTCGAGGAAATCGTCGAGGCAATCGGTCAATTCCATCAAATGGGAATCGGCATCGTGGACGACGCGGTTCTCGACGTAAGGCATGGCGCTACTCCCGGTATTTTGGCGGAATGTTAGCGCAGATTTCTCAACCCCAAAATTGTCATCCCCGGCGAGGCGCGAAGCGCCGGGGATGACAGATGGGGTCAGGCGGGTACGGCCTTCCAGAAATAGCGGCGGAATCCGCGTTTTTCGTCGAAGTCCTTGATACGGAAGGCCATGCGCACCTTCATGCCGGAATCGACCTGGCCCTGTTCGACATCGGTGATGTCGGCCATGAAGCGGCCGCCGTCTGCGAAGGTGATCATGCCGTAGTGGTTGGGCGGATCCATGGAATAGGTGAGGAAATCGGCCGACCACGACAGCACCGTGCCGGGGATTTCGGAAAACCCGTAAGGCTCCTGGCTGTCCACAGCCTTGCAATTGGGATTGACGCAGATGCGCGTGCGCGGGAATTGGGCGGTGCCGCAGACCTTGCACTTGCCGCCGACAAGGCCGAGCAGCATGTCGCTCTTGCGATATTGCACAGTGAGGGCTGTTTTCTTGTCCACTTCTGCGCGCATGCCTTTTTCAAGTTCGATCAGGCCGTTGAAGGCCAGATATTTCATGTAGTTGGTTTCTTCGCGGCGGCGCGCAAGTGAGCCGGTGACGGCGTTGCGCTTCGGCAATTCGGAAATCTCGCGGGTCACCTCGAAAATCGCTGCATCGCAGCCCTGGCCGAATTGCGCGACCAGAATCTTCTCGCCCGGCTTTGATTGTTCGAGGGCGTGCACCAGCATCAAGAGCGCATGCGTGCTTCCGCAATCGCCGACCGTTGCCGCCAGTCCATCGCGCGTCTTCGCGGGATCGATGCCGGAGAGCTTGGCGATCGTCTGGTCGAGCTTGGCAAACGGGCACGGCAGAATGAAATGGGCGATGCCGGATGCGGGAACGCCCGTTTTCTCCAGCAATGCCTTGATCGCGGCAGGCACGATCTTCGAATAGCCCTCGTCGCGGATCCAGCGCTCTTCCCAGCCGTAATCGAATTCCTCGCTCTCGCCTCGGAAGTGATCGACGAAATCCACGCTCACCGAATGCGAGCCGATGAATTTGGCGATCACCTTGTCCCTGCCGACGGTGAGGGCTGCGCCCGCATCGCCGTAACGCAATTCTTCGGCCGAGGCGGCGCGCGCCTTGCGATGTTCGCCTGAGGCGACGAGCGCGGTTTTGGCGCGGCCCGAAGCGGTCGCGTCGAGCGCTGCCAGAAGCGCCGAAAGTCCTGCGCGCTGCGAGCCGGCGAAATCGGCCGTGGCGGCCGTCTGGGGCAGGCTGAGCGCGGAAGCCATGATCACCGCATTCTGACGATCGGCGAACGGCATGGAGGTGGAGGCGAAATAGGCCGTGTCGACATGGGAGCGGTCCTTGATCGCGTCGGCCGCCGGCAGACAGTCGCGGGCGGCTTCCACCGCCATGGTGATCGCATCCTCGTCCCAATTGGCCATGGCGCGTTCGCCCGAGCCCTTCTGCCCCGGTGCAAACCAGGCGTTGGCCTGCGAGATCGCTTTTCGCTGGAGGCGCCGCAGAGGGATGTAGGCGCCATAAGAGGTTATTCCGGTCATTTCCTGCCCTTTCGATAAATCTGGCGGCAAGAAATCAGGTTTGAACGGGTGCGGCAACGCCCAGCTCAGGGGGAGGCAGCGACTGCCGCCGAAGCGGCGGCTTTGGATTCCGTATCCCGGGCGGGAAAGCAGCCAAAGCCTGCTGCGACCACCTTGTCGCAGACATCCCGCGGATAGTCGAACGGGCCGGCTTGAAGGCGAAAGAGCCGCCTGCTGCCCTGATCCAGCGGCAGGATCCTGGGCGCATGCCCGTCCAGCAGACTCCCGGTGGCAGCGGCGATCTTTTTCCATTCGGCAAGGGCTGTGGCTTGGTCATGAAAGGCGCCGAGCTGGATGGGGGCCGGTCCCAACCGGGCCGATCGATGGTGCACCGGCGAGGCAGATGACGGGGCCGATTTCGCCGTCGCAGAATCATCTGCCAAGTCCGTCTCAGGCCGGGGCGGAACGAGCGGCGGAGGGCGCAACACGGGCGGCGCCTCGTTTGCGACCGGCATCGTCATCACGCCCATGCGTTGGGCCGCGAGATCGAAATGCGGATTGTTGGCCAGGGCCTGCTGGTAATAGTTGCGCGCGGCGTCGATCCGTCCCAGCGCCTCGGCGATCTGACCCAGGCCGTAGAGCGGATATTCCGGCTGCGGATTGCCGTTGACGAGCGATGCCTGGTAATCGCGCATGGCTTCGTCGAAGCGGCCGAGCCTGCGATAGACATTGGCGCGATTGTTGTAAGCGGCCGCAAAGCGCGGTTCGAAATTGATCGCGGCGGTGTAATCGGCAAGTGCTTCGCTGGGTCGGTTCATTTCCTCGAGCACCACGCCGCGGTCGAAGCGCACGCGGGCGATGTCCGCCGAGGAAAGCGCGTGAAGACCCAGTGCATAGCTGAAGTCGTCATAGGCTTCTCTGGGCCGGTGGAGCTTTTCGCGCGCAAGTCCGCGCGTCACCAGGGTCTGCGCGCGGTCGGCCGCCGACAAAGTGTCGGAGGCAAGCACGCGTGTGGCGGTGACTTCGACATGCGCAGGGTCTTCGTCCGCAAGCGCTGCGCCGGCGAGACCCGCTGCGATCACGATGGCGGCAAGCCTTCTGCTCACGCGCCCCTCTTAACGATGCGACTAGAGCTTATGATAACGCCGGAACCATTCGACGAAACGGGGGATACCATCGGAAAGTTTCACGGTGGGCGCAAATCCAAAGTCTTTTGCGGCGCGGGAAACATCGGCATAGGTCTCGCGCACGTCGCCGGGCGGACCTTGGGTATGCTCGACGATGGCCTTCTTGCCCGTGGCCCCTTCGATGGCCGCAAGCAGATCGAGAACTTCCTCGGGGCGGCTGTTGCCGAGATTGTAGATGCGGTGCGGCGCGCCGTTCGTTTCCGGAAAGGGCGTTTCGACGATGCGCACCAATGCCGCCACGATGTCGTCGATGTAGGTGAAGTCGCGCCGCAATTTGCCGCCGCCGAACACCGGAACCGGCTTGCCCTTCAGGATCAGATCGGTGAACGACCAGTAGGCCATGTCCGGCCGGCCGAATGGGCCATAGACGGTGAAAAAGCGAAGGCCCGTCTGCCTGAGGCCAAAGAGCTCAGCATAGGAATGCGATAGCAGCTCGCCTGCGCGTTTGGTGGCGCCGTAATAGGAGACGGGACGATTGGCGCGCGCATCTTCACGGAATGGCGCTACAGTGTCGTTGCCATAGACCGAACTCGACGACGCATAAACGAGATGCTTGAGCGAGGCATGATGGCGCGCCAGTTCGATGACATTCTGGTGGCCGACGAGATTGGACCGCGTGTAGGCGGCCGGATCATTCAGCGCGTGACGGACGCCCGCCTGTGCGGCCAGATGCAAAATGACATCGAAACTCTCCCCTTTCGCGGCGGCGGCGAGCGCTGCGGCATCGGCGATATCGGCTTTGACGAAGCGGAAGCTCTTCTCGCCCGCCAATTCCGCGAGCCGGGCGTTCTTCAACCGGGGATCGTAATAGGCGTTCAGCTCGTCAATGCCCACGACACGATGGCCGCGGGAGAGGAGCGCCCGCGCCGCATGGAAACCGATAAATCCGGCTGCTCCGGTGACGAGGATGTTCATGGTCCGCCTTGACTGAGACCGTCCGGCTTATGGACGGGTGCGGGGGCAATATGCCATGAAACCCTTATCTTCAACCCAACGTTTCAAAACCATGACATTTCAGCCTGTTCGCAAAGCCGTTCTGCCGGTTGCCGGCATGGGGACGAGGTTCCTGCCCGCCACCAAGGCGGTGCCCAAGGAGATGCTGCCGGTGGTGGACAAGCCGGTGGTCCAATACGCGGTCGAAGAGGCGCGCGAGGCAGGCATCGAGCAGTTCATTTTCGTGACGGGCAGAGGCAAGCACGTGATCGAAGACCATTTCGATCACGCCTATGAACTGGAATCCTTGTTGCTCGACCGCGACAAGACCAAGGAGCTCGACAGCCTTCTCGAAGGGCTTCCCGATACGGGATCGGTGAGCTTCACCCGCCAGCAAAAGCCGCTGGGCCTCGGACACGCCGTCTGGTCGGCGCGGCATCTGGTGGGCGACGAACCGTTCGCCGTGCTGTTGCCGGATGACCTGCTGGTAGGCAAGCCAGGCGCATTGGCGCAGATGATGGAGATCTACAAGCAGGCTGGCGGCGGTGTGGTTGTGGCGGCGGAGGAAAAGCCGCGCGAGGAGACGAAGCGCTACGGCGTGATCGATCCTGGCAAGTCAATCGGCCGTGCGACCGAAGTGAAAGGCGTGGTGGAGAAACCCGATCCGGACAAGGCGCCGTCGACGCTTTGCATCATCGGCCGCTATATTCTGCAGCCTGCAATCTTCGCCGAACTCGACCGCAAGGAGAAAGGCGCGGGCGGCGAAATCCAGTTGACCGATTCCATGGCGAAGCTGATCGGCCACATGCCGTTTCACGCCGTGACCACCACTTGCGCGCGTTACGATTGCGGCGACAAGGTGGGCTTCCTGCAGGCCAACATCGCAGTCGGACTTTCCCGCCCCGACATCGCGCCCCCGCTGAAGGCGATGCTCAAGACGCTGAAGTTCTAGGCCAGAACGATCTTCTCGCGGCCTTCGCGAACCGACTTGGTGACGTTGCGCGTATCCACCACCAGCTTTGAATGGGTAACGAGCGCTTCGTAATCCACCGCATCGTGATCGGTGACAATCAGCGCGGCGTCGAAACCCGAAAGGACGTTTGCGTCGAAGGAAACGCTGCGCATGCCGAGCAGGTTGCCATACTCGCGCGTGGGCTTCATTTCGGGGATGTAGGGATCGTAGTAGGAAACTTTCGCGCCGAAGCCGCGCAGGATTTCAATGATCCGCAAAGCCGGGCTTTCGCGCAGGTCGTCGACATTCTTCTTGTAGGCAAGACCGCATACGAGGACGGCAGAATCCCTCAGCGCGCGCGCAAAGCGCTTTCCCAGTTCCTCTTGCAGCGCGTTCACGACGAGGCGGGGCATGGCGCGATTGATCTCGCCTGCCAGTTCTATGAAGCGCGTTTCCACTTCGAAGGCGCGCGCGCGCCAGGATAGATAGAAGGGATCGATCGGAATGCAATGCCCGCCGAGACCGGGGCCGGGATAGAACGGCATGAAGCCGAACGGCTTGGTCTTGGCCGCATCGATCACATCCCAGACATTGATGCCCATGCGCGAATAGGCAATCTTCAATTCGTTGACCAGCGCGATGTTGACCGCGCGAAAAATGTTCTCGGTGATCTTCACGGCTTCCGCCGTCGCCGCGTCCCGCACCGGATGGACCTTCGCAAACGCCGCCTCGTATAGTTTCGCGGCGATGGCGCTGGAGGCCGGTTCTATTCCGCCCACGATCTTCGGAATCGTGCGGGTATCGACAGCGCTGCCGGGATCTTCGCGCTCAGGCGAGAAGGCGAGCCAGAAGTCGCGGCCGGCCTTCATCCCCTTACGTTCGAGAATGGGCTGCACGACTTCGGCCGTGGTGCCGGGCCAAGTCGTGGATTCGAGAACGACCAGCGTGCCATTCTGGAAATGTCTGGCAATCTGTTCCGTCGTGTTGACGACAAAGCGCAAGTCCGGCTCGCGCGTGGCGGTAAGCGGCGTCGGCACGCAGATGAGGATCGCGTCGACGTTCTTCAGATCGGAGAACTCGCCGGTCGCGGAAAAGCGTCCGGATTGCACCATCGCGTTCACACGCCGGTGCGGAAAATGCTTGATGTAGCTTTCACCGGCCCTCAGCTTTGCGATTTTCTCGGGGTCGATATCGAATCCGGTGACGGGAAATCCCGCCTGCCAAAACACATGAACGAGCGGCAATCCCACATAGCCCAGCCCAATCACGCCCACGCGCAGCGATTTCGCCGCGAGTTTCTGCTTCCATCGGTTGGCTCGATCGCGTTCCATCCGGACAGGCTAGAGACGATTTGTTAAGGGGGCGTTTGGGGCCCGACCGGGCCACGGCTCCCCTTGGCCGCTTTACGTTTCCGCATAGAGCCGGAGGCCGCTTTCGGCGCCCATTCGGGCGCACCGGTTGCGTTCAACGTGAAGGATTTCGGGCCTTCCGCAGCGAGTTTGGATTTTCCCTTTTGCGTCCGGCGGAATTTCAGAACAGCCGCTCCTTTACGCGGATGATGTCGCCCGGCAGTACCTTGCCGCCCGCATCGACATCGACTTCCACTTCTTCGTTGGAGCCCGCGTGCTTGATATAGACCTCGCCTTCCCTCGCGCGATAGGTGAAACCGCCGGCGAGCGCCACCGCATTGAGCACGTTCATCCCATTGACGTAAGGATATTCACCGGGCTTGTTCACTTCACCGATGATAAAGAAAGGGCGGTAGTTGGTGACTTCCACGCTGACGCGCGGATTCTTCAAATATCCCTGCGAGAGCTTCGCCGCCACGTCGCTTTCGAATTCGTGCAGCGTGCGGCCCCTGGCTTCCACCTGCCCGATCAGCGGCAGGCGGATATGGCCGGTATCGTCCACCGTGAATTGGCCCGAGAGGTCGTTCTCGCCGAACACGATAACGCGCAGCTGGTCGCCGGTACCGAGCGTGTAGTCGGTCGTGGCGGGTGCGGGAGGCTGCGGCTCGCCTGCGCAGGCCGTCAACGCGAGGCCAAGAGCCGAAAGACCCAAGGCAAAAGCCAAGGTTCGCGCGTGCCGTGTCAATTCCATGGGCGAATCCCTGTTCGCGGGGGGACTATACAACCCAGAAGCCCTTAACGAATTAACCTGCGTGTTAAGGAACCGTGTTAGTACTGCCTTGAATCGGCTCCAGTTTTCGGGCCTATGAAGGCTGTCTTCGAGGGATTTTCCCTATGCGCGTGGCGATGATCGGAACGGGATATGTCGGGCTGGTGTCCGGCGCCTGTCTCTCCGAGTTCGGGCACGAGGTGATCTGTGTCGACAAGGAACCCTCCAAGATCAGGGCGCTCGAGTCGGGGCAGATTCCGATCTTCGAGCCCGGTCTCGACGAAGTGGTGGCCGCCAACGTGAAGGCTGGCCGCCTTTCGTTCACCAACGATCTTAAGAAGGCCGTACCCGAAGCGGACGCCGTATTCATAGCGGTGGGCACGCCCTCGCGCAGGGGCGACGGCCACGCCGATCTCACCTTCGTGTTCGAAGCGGCGGAAGAGATCGCCAAATCGCTCAACGGTTATACGGTGGTCGTGACGAAATCGACCGTGCCGGTCGGAACCGGCCGCAAGGTCGAAGAAATCATTCGCAAGAGCCGCCCCGATGCCGATTTCGACGTCGCATCCAATCCCGAATTCCTGCGTGAAGGCTCGGCCATAGAAGATTTCCGCAGGCCCGATCGTGTGGTCGTGGGCTGCGAAACCGAGCGCGCGAAGGCGGTGATGCGCGAAATCTATCGCCCGCTTTATCTCAACGAGACGCCGATCCTCTTCACGAGCCGGGAAAGTTCCGAACTCATCAAATATGCTGCCAATGCGTTTCTCGCGACCAAAATCACCTTCATCAACGAGATGGCCAATCTCTGCGAGAAGCTGGGCGCGGACGTGCAGGATGTGGCGCGCGGAATCGGGCTCGACGGCCGCATCGGCGGCAAGTTCCTGCATGCAGGACCGGGCTTCGGCGGCTCGTGCTTCCCCAAAGATACTCTTGCGCTTCTGCGCACGTCGCAGGAAGCAGGCGCGCTCACCCACATCGTCGATGCGGTGGTGAAGGTCAACGATGCGCGCAAGGCGCAGATGGCGGAAAAGATCGAACATGCCTTCGGCGGCGTGAAGGGCAAGACGATTGCGATTCTGGGCCTCACCTTCAAGCCCAACACCGACGACATGCGCGACGCGCCGAGCCTTGTCATCGTTCCGCACCTACAGGCAAAGGGCGCGCGCATTCGCGCCTACGATCCCGAAGGAACCAAGGAAGCCAGGAAACACCTCGACATCGACTATTGCAGCGATGCCTATGAGGCGCTTGCCGGCGCGGACGGGGTGGTGATTCTCACCGAGTGGAACGAGTTTCGCGCCCTGGATCTTTCCCGCGTAAAGGACCTGCTCAAGACGCCGCTGATGGTCGATTTGCGCAATATCTACCGCCCGGCGCAGATGGCCGAACAAGGATTCGCCTATGTCAGCGTGGGCCGCGCGGAAGCAAGGCCAACGGGCTGAAAAAATCTTTGCAAAGCTGCACTTACACCCAGTTGGGCGCGTTTCGCCGCCTTGCCATGGCCACCCCCGCTTGCCATAGAAATTCGCCCATCATGAGAGCGCTGGGGGACTGGTGGCCACCAACCAACGCCGCAGAGACTTTGCGCGCCGTCTGGCGGCGCCCGGCATAGTCCTGGCGGCGCTCGGTGCGGGCTCCGCGCACGCCGCCCCGGAGATTCGAACCGATCAGCCTTTTGCGATTCGCAACCTCTTCGGCGAGGTGGGCCTGATCGACATGCCTTCCGCGCACATGACCGAGGACGGGCAGATATCCGTTTCGGTGAGCGCGCTGAAGCAAGCGCAGCGCTACGGCTTTGCCTTTCAGGTATTGCCGTGGCTCGAAGGATCGTTCCACTACAGCCATCTCGCGAACTACAACAACACCGACTATTACGACCGCGCTTTCGGACTGAAATTGCGCCTCAACGAGGAAAGCATCGATTGGCCGGATATTTCGCTCGGCATCCGCGATATCATCGGCACGGGCATCTACGGATCCGAGTACCTGGTCGCGAGCAAGCACCTGTTCGGCGACTTCGACGTGACGGCGGGCATCGGCTGGGGGCGGCTGGGGTCTTCGGGCGCGCTGCCAAATCCCATCGGCGCAATCTTTCCCGCCGCCAAGACGCGCCAGCCGCCGCACGATACGGGCCAGATCGATTTCAGCCAGCTGTTCCGTGGGCAGGACATCGGCATATTCGGCGGTTTGTCGTGGCACACGCCGATCCCACGGCTCGATCTCATCGTCGAATACTCCTCCGACCGCTACGTGCAGGAAAAACGTTTCGGGATGCTGGACGAATCCATACCGGTGAATTTCGGTTTGGCGTACCGGCCGATCAATCACCTCACCCTGGAAGCAGGCTTCCTGTACGGCAACACCTTGGGGCTGTCGCTGACCGTCGACGCCGATCCGACCAAGCCGATTCAGAACACGCGGCTGGGCGTTCCGCCGCCGCCAGCGAAAATGCGTTCGCCGGAGGAGCAGCAGGCGGCGATCATCAATCTTTACCGCCACAACGCGATTGGACACCGCGCGGATGAGCATCCGTGGCTGCCGCAACGCTATGCGGGCGCGGACGACCGGTATGCGCTGGCCGACGCGCTGTCGGGCATGGACGGCAATGTGTGGGACTATGAGATCGACGGCTACACCTTGCTCGTCAATTCGCGCAAAGCGCCCTCCTCCGCCGAATGCCGCAAATACGCACGAATTCCAGCCGTCGCTGGCCTGAATCTCAGATCGGTGGCGGTCGCCAATCTCAAGGCAAGCGACGGGCATGTGGAAACCTGCCCGGTGCCGGAACGCGGACTCCAGCTTGCCGCCAACGGCTCTGCACTTGGCGACGCCTATTCGGGCGCAGCACCGGCACCGCTGCCGCGGCACATTCCGCAAAAGGATGTGGCGGAAAGCATCCGCAAAGATGCACGCGAGCAGACGCTATACGTCGATGCCGTGCGCCAGGCGAACGGCGAATTGTGGATCTACTTCACCAACCATCACTACTATCTGGAAGCCGAAGCGGTGGGCAGGCTTTCGCGCATTGCGATGGAGGACGCCTCACCGGACGTCGAAGTGTTTCATCTCATCTCGGTGGAACATGGCGTTCCATTGCGCCAGATCACGATCGAACGAAGTTCGCTGGAACGCACGCTGCTTGCCAATGGCGGTATCGCCGAATTGAAGGATGCCGTGTCGGTGACCCCGGCGCCGATGGACAATCCCGCATTGGACGCGGCAATTCCAAGGCGTTTTCCCCGGCCATACTGGTCCATCTCGCCGGAAACCAAACAAAGCCTGTTCGATCCCGATCTGCCGCTGCAGGCCCAGTTGCTGGTCGGCCTCAGCGGCAGCGTCGATCTCTATCCCGGCGTCACGGTGCAGGGGAAATTCGACGTCAACATCTACAACAATTTTACCGACAACCGGCCGAGCAACAGCCAGCTTCCGCATGTGCGCAGCGACATACAGCAGTACTACAAACACGGCATCAACGGCATCGCCAATCTCGAAGCCGACTACCGCGGGCGTCTGGCGCCGGATGTGTTCTTCAAACTGAGCGGCGGTTATCTGGAAGATATGTTCGGCGGCGCTGGCGCGCAGATCGTCTGGAGGCCCGAGAATTCACGGTTCACGCTTGGCGGCGACCTTTACGAAGTGTGGCAGCGCAATTTCGACCGGCTCATCAGCTTCCAGTCCTATCACGTGCTAACCGGGCATGTAAGCGTCTATTACGAATCGCCATGGTACGGGCTCAATTTCAACATTCACGCCGGGCGGTATCTGGCCGGTGACTATGGAGCGACGTTCGAGATGGTGCGCCGTTTCGACAGCGGTGTGGAAATCGGCGCGTTCGCCACGCTCACCAATGTGCCTTTCAACAAGTTCGGAGAGGGCAGCTTCGACAAGGGCGTCATTGCGCGCATTCCGCTCGAATGGGCGCTGCCTATCCATTCCCAATCGTCATACAGTCTGACGCTGCGCCCCCTGCAACGCGACGGCGGCCAGCGCCTGGACAACGACAATTCGCTCTACGAAGAAACCCGCAGAAGCAGCTATGGCGCCTTTGCCTATCACCTCGATGACATTCCGAATCCATAGGGCGCTGGCGGCCGCCGCCTGTGTTGCGCTTGCCGGGTGCAGTTCGGAGGGATCCGACGCGCATCTGCTGGTGCAAGCGCTGCGCAATGCCATCGCGGGGCCCGGCCCTTCAAAGGTGACTTTGCAACAGGCCGCAGCCATTCCATATGCCTCGCTGGGCGTGCGCATCGGCAGCGGTTCGGAATTCCTGATCGTGCTGGCGATGGATGGACGGCATTCGAAGCTGTGGACCGCGGGCAAAACCGTTGCACTTCAGACCGATGACGGCAGAATCGTGCGCACATCCGGTCTTGCGCACAATCTATCCGGTGTGAGCGGCGATCTGGGGGCGGCTGTGTCACCCTTGGATGCGCTGAGGCAACACGGCGGCAAACGGATATTGTTGTACGATTTCGCCGATCTGAATGCCTATTCTGTCAAGACTGTCTGCCGGATGGGCACGCTCGGCTCCGAAAACATTCAGATACTGGGCAAGGCGATACCCACCACTCGCGTCGAGGAAAGCTGCCGCGCAGATGCGCTTGGCTGGTCGTTCGTCAACACGTATTGGGTTGGTGCGAAAAGCGGAATGGTCTGGAAATCGGTTCAGTACATACACCCCCGGCTTGAGTCGGTCTCAACGGAAATCCTGCGTCCGCCGGCAGGCGAATAAGCAAACAAAAAGCAAGCAAATAAAAAAGGGCGCCGGATGGGCGCCCTCCTTTCACAATTCTGCTGACGATCAGGTTGCCGGTGTCGTCGCAGTCGTCGAATGGCCGCCATTGCCGCTGCTGGTGACGGCGATGATGATGCCAACTGCGGCGACAGTCAGAAACACCAAGCCCATCGTCACATCGGTATCCATGCCCTGCGCTTCGTGGATTCCAGAAGCATTGCCAGGCGCCAGAGCGCCCTGTTCGGTAGCCGTGCTATCGGCCGCAAAGGCTGCCGAGCTCATCAGCATCGAAGCCCCCGCAACGATCGATGCAATCTTGCGCAACATGGGAAACCCCCTTGAAACTTCAACTTCACCGTGTACGCGACGCTGGCAAAGCTGTCAATTTGCGGCTGCCGGTTTGGCGCGCAATTGCTGCCTTAATGCGTCAAGCAGGAGCGCAAGTTCCGAATCTTTTTGGCCGGATGCTTATCAGGGGATTAATCCGCGGCTCTGAAGGAACTCCACCGTCCGCGCCGCAAGCGTTTCAGGGTCTTCGCCGACGGTCTTCAGCGTGAGCTCCGCATGTTGCGGCGGTTCATAGGGACTGTCGATGCCGGTGAAATTCTTGATGGCGCCCGCCTTCGCCTTTTCGTAAAGGCCCTTGGGATCGCGCGTCATGCAGACGTCAAGCGGGGTATCGACGAACACTTCGATAAACTCCCCCTCACCCACCAGCTCGCGCGCCATGCGCCGCTCCGAACGGAAGGGCGAGATGAACGACACAAGAACGATGAGTCCCGCATCGACAAAAAGTTTCGCCGTCTCGGCGACGCGGCGGATGTTTTCCACCCGGTCGGCATCGGTGAAACCCAGATCGCGGTTGAGGCCGTGACGGACATTATCGCCATCGAGCAGATATGTGTGACGGCCCTGCGCAAACAGCGTGCGCTCCACGATATTGGCGATGGTCGACTTGCCCGAACCCGAAAGCCCGGTGAACCAGAGCACTGCAGGCTTTTGCCCCTTCTGTTCGCCGCGGGCGATCTTGTTCACATCGAGCGCCTGCCAATGAACATTGGTGGCGCGGCGCAAACCGAAATCCATCATGCCGGCGGCAACGGTTCCGTTGGTGAACCGATCGATCAAAATAAACCCGCCCGTATCGCGGTTTTCGGAATAGGGATCGAAAGCGAGCGGCTGCGAACTCGAGAAATTCGCGTACCCCACTTCGTTCAATTGCAAGGTTTTGGCCGCGAGGGAATCGAGCGTATTGACGTCTACCTTATGCTTGAGCGCGGTGATGGTGATGGGCGCGGTTTTCGTGCCGATCTTCATCAGGTACTGCCGGCCCGGAAGCATTTCTTCTTCGGCCATCCAGAGCATGTGGGCCGCAAACTGATCGGACACTTGCGGCCGCGCAGAAGGCGACGCCAGAAGATCGCCGCGCGAGATGTCGATCTCATCGGCCAGCGTCAGTGTGACCGCTTCGCCCGCCACCGCCTCGTCGAGATCGCCGTCCATTGTGACGATGCGCCGGACGGTGGAGGTGCGCCCGGAATTGGCCACGACGAGCGTATCGCCCGGCCTGACGCGGCCGGAAACGATCGTTCCTGAAAATCCGCGAAAATCGAGATTGGGCCGGTTGACCCATTGCACCGGCAAGCGGAACGGCTTTTCGGCCAGCGCGGTTTCGACATCCACCGTTTCGAGATGTTCGATCAGCGTGGGCCCTTCGTACCAGGGCGTGTTGGCGCTTCTCGAGGTGACGTTGTCGCCGAAACGCGCCGACATCGGAATCGGCAGAAGCGTCTGGAATCCGAGAGATTCGGAGAAGGCCAGAAAATCCGCGACGATTTCGTCGAACACGTCCTGCGAGAAATCCACCAGGTCGATCTTGTTGACCGCCAACACGACATGGCGAATGCCGAGCAGCGAGGCGATATAGGCATGGCGGCGGGTTTGCGTGAGCACGCCCTTGCGCGCATCGATCAGAATCACCGCAAGTTCGGAATTGGACGCCCCAGTCGCCATGTTGCGCGTGTACTGCTCGTGGCCCGGCGTATCGGCGACGATGAATTTGCGCTTTTCGGTGGCGAAGAAGCGGTAGGCGACGTCGATCGTGATGCCCTGTTCGCGCTCGGCTTCCAGACCATCGACCAGAAGCGCGAAATCGATGTCGTCGCCCGTGGTGCCGTGCTTTTTCGAATCCTTCTTCAGCGCCGCCAGATGATCGTCGAACAGAAGTTTGGAATCGTAAAGCAGCCGCCCGATGAGCGTGGACTTGCCGTCGTCGACGCTGCCGCAGGTGAGAAACCGCAGGAGCGATTTCTTCTCCTGCTGGGCCAGATAGGCCTTCAGATCGGCAATCGGCGCGGTCATCAGAAATATCCTTCGCGCTTCTTTTTTTCCATGGAAGCATTCTCGTCGCTATCGATAAGCCGGCCCTGGCGTTCGGATGTGCGGGCGGTGAACATTTCCGCCACGATTTCTTCGAGGGATGCGGCCGAGGATTCGATTGCGCCGGTGAGCGGATAGCAGCCCAGCGTGCGGAAGCGCACCAGGCGCGACTGCACTTCTTCGCCATCGCGCAGTTTCAGGCGCTCGTCATCGACCATGATGAGCGTGCCATCGCGCGCCACCACCGGCCGCTTGGCCGCGAAATAGAGCGGCACGATGGGGATGTTTTCCATCATGATGTATTGCCAGATGTCGAGTTCGGTCCAGTTCGACAGCGGGAAAACGCGGATGCTCTCGCCCTTGTTGATGCGCGTGTTGTAGACGCGCCAAAGCTCGGGGCGCTGGTTCTTGGGATCCCAGGCATGATTGGCATTGCGGAAGGAGAAGATGCGTTCCTTCGCCCTCGATTTCTCCTCGTCGCGCCGCGCCCCGCCAAACGCCGCATCGAAGCCATATTTGTCGAGCGCCTGTTTCAACCCTTCGGTCTTCATCACCTGGGTGTGCAACGCAGAACCGGAATCGATTGGGTTTATGCCGCGCTGGATGCCCTCCTCATTGACGTGGACAAGCAGCTTTAGCCCCAGCCGCGCCGCCGTTTCATCGCGAAACCGGATCATCTCCCGGAACTTCCAGGTGGTATCGACATGCAGTAGCGGGAAGGGCGGCTTGGAGGGATAAAACGCCTTCATCGCCAGATGCAGCATCACCGAGGAGTCCTTCCCGATGGAATAAAGCATCACCGGATTGGCAAACTCCGCCGCCACTTCCCGCATGATATGGATGGACTCCGCCTCCAGGCGCTTTAAATGGGTGAGGCGGGCGGGGGCAGAGTTCACGGGCGATCCTGGAGCGAGAAGCGGCTATTAATACAAAACTTTTGTGTAAGATATATTATTGGACATCTTGCACGCGTAAATAAGGGGTTCATGCCTGGATCGCAAGGTCATCCCGTCAGCGCCTCAATGGGCTGCAACCCGAGCCCAAGGGCCCATCGATACACGCGGTTGTCGGCCAAAGCCTGCGTATTTCGATGAGAAGACTCTAATTCCTGCTGATAATCGAGATTGACGCCGCGGACACCGCAAGATCGGACAATATCTTGCTAATATCGACAGCGAACTGACGCCAATCAAGCGGCCGCAAATCGCGCGGTACCACGATCAGCGAGCCGGGCGCCAGGCGGTCGGAGCCGAAGTGGAACAAGCTTGATTGAACCGGCTTGGAAGACCCATCGGGGTTGACGACATAGACATAGCTGTCGTCGGCATAGCGTCCGTATCCCCCGGCCAGTTCTATGTAATCGTCCACTGTGAGATCGGCCTTCTGCGGATAGCTTCCCGGATTGAGGACCTCGCCCACCACTGTCACAGAATCAGGCCGTTGCGGGATGTATAGAAAATCCCCCGGCTGCAGAACAATGTCGTCTTCGGGATGCGTCGCCAGCGTTGCCGGATCGGCGATGACCGTGATGCGGCCGGAAGCCTGGGTGTTGTGCAACTGCTGGACGAGGCCCTGCAGGAATGCGGCGGCTTCCCCGGTGGGCGCGGACGAGATCGCATTGGGGCCGGAACCTTGCGCGACCGCCATCATCAATTGTTTCTGGATATCGTCGGCTGCGCGTTCAAATCCAATTTTCTGGTCTTGCGCGGCGGACTTGCGCAGGAAGACCGCGCCATAGGGATAGGCTTGCTGCGTGAGACCGCCTGCCTGTTGCAGCACCTCGGAAAGGCGTTCGCCGCGCGTGAGATCAAATGCGCCCGGAAAACGGACTTCGCCTTGCACCACTACCGTGCCCTGGTCGGCATCGGTGTAAACAGGGTTGAAGCGGAAATTGTCACGCAGTTGAACATCGATGCTTGCGAGATTTTGTCCCGATATCGGCACCGTAAGCTGCTTCGTTTTCGAGCGTCCGGTCGCCGGATCGACGTCTACCCGCAAGAGAGAAACTTTGGACAAGTCCGTCCATTTTTGCGGCCCGCCCGCCGCCTCCACAAGCTCTGCAAGCGTGAGGTTTCCACCGATGAGATAAGTACCAGGATCGCGCACCGCGCCATTGAGCGTTGCGCGATGATCGGCAAGAAAACTGATGAGAACCACCGGATCGATTCCGATCTGCTGGCCGAGGCCCGCGACATTCACAAGTTCGCTCGTGATCGGAACATTTCCCTGTGACGATGTGCGCTGGTCCAGCGTGAATGGTCCCGCTGTTGCCTGCTGAATCGCACTGTTTTCCTGAAGGATGGCCGTGTTTTGGTCGAGCGGTCCCTGTTGACGCTGCGCGTAATCCGGAGCGGCCCCGCCCTGCGTGACGCCATAAGGCGTCTGCCCAGCGGGCACCATCGCATAGGGCGCCTGCGCGGAGCCATAAGGCCGTTGCATTGGAATTGGCGTTTGCCCGTTCGTCATTGACGCTGCGGGGATCTGACCTTGCATTCCGGGCACGACATTTTGCTCCGCCGAACCTGCCGGAAGATTTGCAGCAGTGGAAGCCGGAATGCCGCCTTTGGCATTGGCGACTGCCGCAAGTTGGGCACTGGCGGATTGGGGAACCTGCTGCGACTGGGCTGCGTATTGGCTGATGCTCTGATCGGTCGGCTGGGCGAATATGGCGGCGTTGACGGCATCTTTCAGTGCAGCCGACGTGGCGGTGGCTGCAGTATCCGATTCAGAAGGCTTTGTGGCGACGTCGAGAAAATCGATCTTCTTCACATAAATATCGACCGCGTTCGTCATCAACGCCGCTTCGCGCCGGTCGAACACGCGCACGATATCTTCGCTTTGGAGCGCAATATCGTTCTTGCCATCGCGCACTTCAGCCGGCGCGAACGCCACCACGTGGCGCTGCAAGGTCTTGGGATCCTTGCGCGATATCAGGCCGAGCAGCATGTAAGGCGACTCGCCCATCGCGCCCGGCGCACGCAGGAGATCGGAGAGATTGCGGTAATTGCTGAGCGAGTATTCGCCGGCCAGACTCGTGGGGCCGAAAAATTCAAACCGGCCGGCCGTGGCTGCAACAGATTGCTCGACGAAAAGGATATCGCCGTCCTGCGCACGTCCGCTGAGCGATGGCAGCGCTTTCAGCGTCAGCCGTCCGTCGGCTTCGGTGGTTTGCAGCGAATAGCGGAAATTGCCTCGCACCTGAAGGCCGCCGCCCAGGCGAAGCAATTCCTGCAGCGAGATCGCACTTTGGCCCGGCCCCAGTTCATAAATGCCCGGACGGCGCACCCAGCCGCTGACGGCCGCAACCTTGCCCAGGGTCGGAACGACGATGCGGTCGCCATCCTGCAGCAGAACCTGCGGCGCCGAGCCATCGTTCAACAGCACGTGATAGAGATCGTAAGGAATCGTGCGCCCGCCGCGGACAACGCGTATATTGCGCAAGGAACCGGATTTCTTCACGCCCAGCGCCAACACAAGCGCATCGAGCGGCGTGGAAAGCCCCGTCGCCTGCTTGACGCCCGGCGCGTTCACTTCACCGGCCACCGTGACGCTCACGCGGCGAAGCTGACCCACCGAAACGTAGACATTTGTCGAGATGTACGCCTGCTTGACGGCAGATTGCAGGGACGCCTGAAAATCCGAAAACGTTCGCCCAGCCGCACGAATGGGCGGAAGCTTGGGCAGCGAGACATTGCCGTCATTATCGACCAGCACGTCATAACTTGCGTTTTCCTGGCCGCGCAGGGCGATTTGCAATTCGTCACCCGGCCCCAGAACGTAATAGCCCTGGATGGAACCCACCTGCGGCACGGAAATCTGGTTGAGACCGGCGAACAGATCGTAGCCAAACTGGTGCAACGGAAGACCGGCCCGATCCGATAGAATCAGTTCGATTCGCGACGGCGCCGAAACCGGCGGCGGGCCAACCGGCGCCTGAATGGTTTGAGACTGGGGCTGTTGCTGATTCGCAGGAATGCCCGGTCCGCTGCCGTTGCCCTGCTGGATTTGCTGAAGGATGGAGGAGATATC
>DASZRY010000064.1:0-2193 GCA_035548975.1 Rhizomicrobium sp. | reverse complement strand
GGAGGTGCTGCGCGAGCGGCTAGCCGGTTTCCCTTGTCAGCGCGCGACAGACCAAGCCGCGTGCAATGCTCGATTTGACTTCAAGCGACAATAACACAGGCGCGCGCGCATCCGAATGAGGAGAAAATATGGATATGAAATGAGCGATGCAGCATGATGCTTGCGGTCATACGATATTGCATTTCCTTGCGCCCTGTAATCCACGTACAAAGCCAGATGAAGTGCGGCGCAGCCGATAGCGGCAGTCGGATTTGCGCCTTGCCGCCGTTGCGCGAGATAAATGCCTGCTGGGGAGGATGATATGCTTCGCATCCGCGATCTTTTGATGAGCGGCTTTGTTGTGGCCCTTTGCGTCGGGCCTGCGACCGCCGAGGAACCGGCCACGCCACCGGGGCAGGTTTATCGAAGCACGGTTCCGCCTGCTCAGCGCCGCGCATTCTTCGGCGAGATCCATGTCCACACGGGCCTTTCCTTCGATGCCTGGGCGCGCGGCTCCAGAATGTTGCCCGATGACGCCTACAAATTCGGAAAAGGAGAAGCCGTCGTCGTTCCGCCGGTGCAGTTGGGGCGCGAACAGCACATCACCGCCAGCGAAGGGGTGAAGGCGCGGCGTGCATGGCCGCTCGATTTCATGGCGGTTACCGATCACTCGGAGTGGATGGGCGTCTTCAATCAGCTTGACGATCCCAACAGCCGGCTTTCGAAATCTTCCATCGGCCAGGAAATCGTCAAGGATCCCCGGAAGGGCTTCAATCTCGTCGCCGGATATGGCGACCCGGAAGCGGCAGCGCCGGAAATCCATCCGCGGGAGGCGATCCGCGGCGCGTGGGATCTGGTCGTGAAGGCGGCGGACGACAATTACGAACCGGGAAAATTCACGACCTTCATTGCCTATGAATGGTCCTCGATGGCGCAGGGGCGCTACAACCTCCATCGCAACGTGATCTTCAATTCCGAACACGCGCCGCAACCCTTCACATCCAACGATTCCGACAAGCCGGAAGACCTCTGGTCCTATCTCGAAAAGGTGCGCGGCGAGGGCATCGATGTGATCGCCATCCCGCACAACGGCAATGCCTCGGGCGGACTGATGTATGATTGGAACGGCTCCGACGGCCGTCCGATCGACGAACAATATGCCCAACGCCGTGCGACCAACGAACCCCTGACCGAGATCGTCCAGACAAAGGGCCAGTCGGATACTGTACCGGAACTGTCCCCCAACGATGAATTCGCCAATTTCGAGATATTCGATCATCTGCTCATTCGCCCCGGCATCAAAAGCGAGCCGAATGGCAGCTATATCCGCCAGGCATTCGGACGCGGGCTGGTGATTCAGAAAAAGGTCGGTGCCAATCCTTACAAATACGGGCTTGTGGGCGGCAGCGATATTCACAACGCACTGAGCACATCGGACGAAAGCGCCATGGCGGGCGGGCCTTTTGGCATCGATCCGCAAACCATGCTGTCCACGGGGCGGCAGGCTCAGATCAGGCTCAATCAGGTCCGCGTGCCCGCGCAACAGGACGTGGATGCGCAACTCCATGGCGCCAAGCCGACGATGGAGAACTTCACCGAGCGCAGCTCCGGAGGCCTGACCGGCGTCTGGGCGGAAACAAACACGCGCAATTCGATTTTCGCCGCGCTGAAACGCAAGGAGACCTTTGCGACATCGGGAACGCGCATACGATTGCGGATGTTCGCGGGATGGAAATTCAAGCCCGTTATGCTCGACAAAAGCAATTGGGTGGCAAAGGCCTATGCGACGGGCGTTCCCATGGGCAGCGATCTGCCCGCAAAACCCGCGCAGGCTTCGGCGCCGAAATTCATCCTGGAAGCCGTTAAGGATGCGGATGGCGCCAATCTCGATCGCATTCAGATCATCAAGGTCTGGCTCGACGGGAACGGATACAAGGAAAAGGTGTTCAACGTCGCATTGTCGGACGGACGCAAGCCCGATCCACGAACCGGAGAGGTCGCGCCCATTTCCAACACTGTGGACTTGAAGACGGGCAAATACACGAACACTGTCGGAGCCGCATCGCTGAAAACGGTCTGGTCAGATCCGGAATTCGATTCGCGGGTGCCCGCTGTCTATTATGCACGTGTGCTGGAGATCCCCACGCCGAGATGGACGACGCTGCTCGCGATCAAGAACAACCTTCCGCTTGCCGACGATGTTCCCGCGACAAT
>DASZRY010000063.1:0-2391 GCA_035548975.1 Rhizomicrobium sp. | reverse complement strand
TCAACGGCAGAGCGCGCGGGCGCGGCTTGGGCGATCTGGAAATTGGCGATGTTTTCGGAAGACTGCGTGTCGCCGCGCACGATAGTGATGGCGCTTCCTTCGTGGCGGCGGATCTGGAAGCCGGTGCCGGTGAGGATGCGGGAAAGCGCTTCGTCAGCGCCGATATCGCCTTGCACGCCCTGCGAGCGCACGCCGCGGATCGCCTGATCGGAATATAGCAGCGAAACGCCGGTCTGGCGTGAATAGGAATCGAGCGCACTTTTGAGATCGCCGCCGGGAATGTTGAAATCGGCCGCGTTTGCGGCCATTGCCGCGAATGTTGCGACGCTTGCGAGCAACGCAGTTCTAAGATCAATTGGCATATGCCCCCCTGTATCGATGCGCCATTCCTCAGCGCGAGATCACGATGTTGTTGCCCTGGTGTTCGACATGCAGACCGAAGATTTCGTGCGCGACGTTGGCGACGGCTTCGACATCGTTCGTGGCGAAGGTGCCGCCGAAGGTGAGGCGGCCGGCCGCGGCATCGGCGACGATGAGTTTTTTCGTGTTGTAGCGGTTCAATTCGCGCGCGGCGTCCGCCAACGCCCAATGATCGAAGGTGAGAACGCCGTGTTCCCAGCCCACATCCCTGATGAGTTGTTCGGCCGGTTTCTTGTTCACCGATAATGACGTGGGCGTGGCAAGCGCGACATCGCCAGGCGTGAGCGTGACCGAGCGCGGGCCTGTTTTGCCCGTGCTATCCAGCCGCGCGCGGCCTTCCATGAGCGCCACCTTTATTCCCGCACCTTCGTCGCGCACGGTGAATTTGGTGCCGAGATCGGTGATGCGGTGCGCACCCGCAATCACCACGAAGGGATGGGCGGCATCGTGTTTGATCTTGAAATAGGCCTCGCCCTTGTCGAGCCAGGCCATGCGGCCGTGGGAATCGTTGGAAATGCGCAAGCTCGTATCGGTGTTGAGTTCGATTTCCGAACCATCCGCCAATGCAAGCGTTTCGCGGCCGCCGATTGTGGTGGCGTAGGTTTGGAAGGCAGGCTTTCTTGCATCGAATGCGCCGGAAAGGCCGAACGCGGCCAGCGCGATGGCCGCGGCGGCAGCAACGCCGCCAACAGTCCACCAGCGCTTGCGCGGGCCGGGCGTTGTGCGCGCGGGTTTGAAGGTTTTGAGCGCGCTTAATAGCTCGCTGCGCTTCCAGCCCGTATCGAGTCGGATGAAGGCGACGCGATGGGCGGGCGATTGCGAAAGCCACGCATCGAAACCTGTGCGATCTTCTTCGTTCCAATTGCCGAAGTCGCGGCGCTCGATCCATTGCGCGGCTTCGCGTGTGAGCGCATCCACGGCGACATCTTCCGGTTGTTCGGAAACGGTCATGGCTTTGCCTTGCCCTCCCGTTGCAGATGTTCGACGAGGGCGCAAATGCCATCGGCGAGGTATTGGGCGGCAGTGCCTTCCGTCACGCCCATGCGTTGGGCAATTTCGCGGCGCGACAGGCCCTGGATGCGCGCAAGCACCACGGCTTCGCGGCAGCGGGGCGAGAGTTTTTCCAGCGCGGCCTGCAGGCGGCGCAGCTCATCGCGCGCCATCACGATCTGGTCGGGGCCAGGCGTATCGGAGGCCGGATCGAGCGCGTCTAAATCGGAGGCCGCATCGATGGGAATGACGCGCGCCTGGCGGGCACGATCGATCAGCAGGTTGCGCGCAGTGGCGAAGAGGAAGTGCTTGGGCTTTTCGGGGATGCGCTGAAGCGCGCTTTCATAGACGCGGGTGTAAACTTCCTGCCGCAGGTCGGCGATCTCGGCCTTGTGCCGCCAATTGTGTTGCAGGAACTGCATCAACGAAGCCTCAAGCGGCAGGATTTCACGCGCGAACCACGCATCGGCGCGCGCCACCGCGTCGGCTGTGTCCGCAGGCGCCAAGCCCGCACTCCCGAAATTGTCCGATCTTTCGACCATCCCCGGACCGATCCGCCGGCCCGCATGGGCCCGCGTTGGCTATTCCGACGAAATGGGCGGGCGATTGTTAGGGGGTGGAAGTTGAATTTTTTCGAGGCGGCAAGATTGTTGCGCGAAGGACGGCCGGAAATTGCGGCCAAAAAAGAAGACGGCTGGGGTCGCCAGCCGTCTTCCGAAGACGAATTTCAGCCGATCTTATCCGCCGAGGCCGATGCTGAAACTGGCGAACGGACCGTAGAAGCCACGGTCATAGGTCTTTCGCGCGTCAATTCCGCCGTCGATGGCGTTGAAGAAATAGTCTACCCGGTAGCCCAAGGTGATTTTCACCTTGCTGTAGCGAAGAGAAAGCGCTGCATAGCCGCCGAGATTGGGAACGGTAACGCTTTCGCTTCTCTCCGGCGATGCCGAGGTCTGATACACGGTTGTGCGCAGCGACGGA
>DASZRY010000062.1:0-56804 GCA_035548975.1 Rhizomicrobium sp. | reverse complement strand
GGCCCCTTGCGCTCGCCCTGCCCCTCCCTCAATCTGACAATTAGTCAGCCATGGGAGGAAATGCGAAAATGTCAGTTCAGATGAAAGCTGCGGAGGACCTGACGTTCGATCCGGCTGCGCTGAAGGCGAAATACATTCGGGAACGCGACAAGCGCCTGCGCGCAGACGGCAATGAGCAATATGTCGAGATCAAGGGCAAATATGCCCACTATCTGGAAGATCCTTATGTCGAGCCGGGATTTGCGCGCGCTGCGCTGGCCGACGAGGTGGACGTCGTCATCGTGGGCGGCGGGTTCGGCGGGCTGCTGGCAGGTGCGCGGTTGCGCGAAGCGGGCGTCGACAGCATTCGCATCATCGAACAGGGCGGCGATTTCGGCGGCACCTGGTACTGGAACCGTTACCCGGGCGCTGCCTGCGATATCGAATCCTACATCTATCTGCCGCTGCTCGAAGAGATCGGCTATGTGCCGGTCGAGAAATATTCGCGCGCGCCGGAGATCCTCGACCACAGCCGCGCGATCGGCCGCAAATTCGATCTCTACCGCAACGCCTGTTTCCAGACGAAGGTGACGGAGATGCGCTGGGACGATGCCTCCTCGCGCTGGATCGTGCACACCAACCGGGGCGACGCGATGAAGGCGCGCTTCGTGGTGATGGCGAACGGGCCGCTGCACCGCCCCAAGTTGCCGGGCATTCCCGGCATCGACGATTTCAAGGGACATTCGTTTCACACGAGCCGCTGGGACTACGATTACACCGGCGGAAATTCGCAAGGCGGATTGACGAAACTCGCCGACAAGCGCGTGGGCATCATCGGAACGGGCGCTACCGCGGTGCAATGCGTGCCGCATCTGGGCGCGCATGCCAAGCAGCTCTACGTCTTCCAGCGCACGCCTTCTTCCATCGACGTGCGCAACAACAGGCCGACCGATCCCAAATGGGCGAAAAGCCTGGAACCCGGCTGGCAGCAGAAGCGGATGGACAATTTCAACATCCTGGTCTCCGGCGGATTTCAGGAAGAAGACCTCGTCAACGACGGCTGGACCGACATCATCGGTAACATCCTGTTCCTGGCGCGCAAACGGCAGGCCGACGGTGCGCCGCCCGAAGACGCCGCCACGCTGATGCAGCTTGCCGATTTCCAAAAAATGGAACAGGTGCGCGCGCGCGTGGATTCCATCGTGGCGGACAAAAAGACCGCGGAAGCGTTGAAGCCCTATTACAATCAGTTCTGCAAACGGCCCTGCTTTCACGACGAATATCTTCAGACCTTCAACCGGCCCAATGTCGAACTGGTGGATACAGCGGGCAAAGGCGTGGACCGCATCACCGAGAAGGGCATCGTCGCCAACGGCAAGGAATACGAGATCGACTGCCTGATCTACGCCACGGGCTTCGAGGTCGGCACAAGTTACACCCGCCGCTCAGGCTATGAGCTTTATGGGCGCGGCGGAATTCCGCTTTCCGAAAAATGGAAGGATGGCGTTTCGACGCTGCACGGCTTCCACTCGCGCGGATTTCCCAACTGCTTCATTGTCAGCAATTCGCAATCGGGCTTCACCGCGAACTTCCCGCACATGCTCAACGAGCAGAGCAAGCACATCGCCTATATCGTGAAGACCTGCGCCGAACGGCAAGTGCGCACGATCGAGGCCTCCGCAGAGGCCGAGGCCGAGTGGGTGAAAACCATCGAGTCGCTGGCCATTCTGCGGCAGAAATTTTTCGAGGAATGCACGCCGGGCTACTACAACAACGAAGGCAAGCTCTCGCCGCTCGCCGCGCGCAACGGGCCTTATGGCGCAGGACCGATCGCATTCGTGAAGATCCTCGAAGACTGGCGGGCAGACGGCGGCTTGAAAGGGTTGGAACTGAACGGGGCGGATTAGAGCTGCTATTCCGATTTTGCGGCTTCGCGCGCGAGATGAATTGGGGCATGTTGCTTCCATGCTTCTGCCCGATTTCATGCTGAAAGGTGACGAGGTCATCCTGCGTCCGCTGCGGCCCGAGGATGCCGAGGCGCTTGCGGCCGCAGCGGCGCAAGCGCGCGACACGTTCCAGTGGACCTGGGTGCCGGACGGATTGGACGAAACGCGCGCGATGATCGGCAAGGCGCTTCAGCAGCGCCGCGAGGGCTCGCGTTATCCGCTGGTCACCGTGTTTCGCGGCGAGATCGCGGGCTGGACGAGCTTTTACCGCATCGAATACTGGGACTGGCCGGAAGGACATCCGCAATTCGGGCGCACCACGCCCGATGCGGTGGAAATCGGCGGCACCTGGCTTTCGCAATCCGCACAACGGACGCGCTGCAACACTGAAGCCAAGCTTTTGATGCTGCGTCACGCTTTCGAAACATGGAACGTTCATCGGGTGCATCTCGAGACCGACGAACGCAACACACGCTCGCGCAACGCCATAGCGCGGCTGGGCGCAAAGCTCGAAGGCATCCGCCGCGCCGACCGGCCGGGGCGCGACGGCAGCGTGCGCAACACCGCGCGTTATTCGATCGTTGCGGCCGAATGGCCGGCCGTCGAAGCCAATCTTACCGGGATGCTGGCGCGCTAGGTTTTGCCGAGCGATGTGGCCGTGCCCGTGCGGCCGGTCTCTTCGACAGCGGGCGCAGTGCGGAAAATCCGGTCGCCGGAACCCATCGACACGCCCCACCAGTAGTTCTCGTTGCGGAAGTGATGCCAGCGATGTTCGCGCACGCGGCGCTTGTAATAGGCGATGTCCGGGCACCACGGAATATGCGCAATATAATGCACCCATTCATAATGAAGGCCCAACAGCAGATAGACGGTGAAATAGCTCAAGACCGGCCCGCGCCAGGAACCCGCAAGCACCACAATCAATGCGATCAGCGGAAATACCAGCCGATGCACATGCCGCGGGATGAACACCCATTCCAGATTCCAGGGCTCGGCGTGGTGCCAGCGATGCGTCTTCGGCAGAAGAAAATCGATCGTACGGCCGAAGATCCTGCGCGGCTTGTAATGCAGCATGAAAACGTGGATCAGCCACTCATTGACCGGGAAGTAGAGCCACGCCGCCAGAGCCGCAACGCCATCGATCCAGGTGAAATGGCCGATCCAGATGCGCGCGGCGGCGGCGGCGAGAACGGCCAGCGCGATCAATTGCGGGCTCGCGTGCGAGGCGAAGAGCCTCAGCGCCGAGCGGGCATCGCGCGGCAGGCGCTCCGGCGGCTGGGCAGGATTGTTTTTCGCGGTTTCGGTTGCGGCTATCATTACGCCGTCGTCGGTCCTGTTCATCTTTCCCCCTGTGCGCCGAGCGCCCTGTCCATGGCGGCGCGGCCGATTTCGATGTGGCGGCGGGCGGCAGCGCGTGCGGCCCTTGCATCGCGCGCGCGAACGGCGGCGGCGATGGCGCGCAGATTGCGAATGTCGCGCAGCTCCGGTTCGAGTGTGGTGCGGATCGCATCCCACGCCTGCAGATAGGTCTTCGTCATGGAATTGAACGCAAGGCGGAAGGCGATGTTGGCGCTTGCGATCACCAGCGCCTTCCAGAAATCGAAGACGAGCGTTTGCAAGCGCGGAAGATCGCGATCGTTCGCGCGCATTTGCGCAAGAAGCACGTCGAGATCCGAAGCCAGCATTGTCCCGCCCTTCTCCGCCGCAGCAGCCGCTATTTCAGGCGCAAGCGCGGACCGCATCGCCATGATCGAACGCAGCACACCCACGTCGAGACGCCCGCGCGCATCCACCAGCAACGCTGGGAGCAATTCGAGGCCCGCCTCGGATTCGTAATCGCGGATGGTGTGATTGCCGCCCTGCCGCACGGCCACCAGACCCGCCTGTTGAAGCCGCTTGATGGCTTCGCGCACCGCGCCCCGGTTCACGGCCATAGCCTCGCTCAGAGCACGCTCCGAAGGCAGCGGGCTTTCCGGAGCAAATTCGCCCCGGACGATCTTGTCCTGAAGCTGGAGATAGACCGATTCCGACAGCGATTGCCGGGAGACGGGTTTGAGGGCAGCGGTCATTTGGTATGCTTATCATACCAGTTGGACCGGCTGCAAGAAGCGGCCAGGCAGGGCCGCTCCGCGCCAGGATAAGGTTATTTCGGCTGGCTGGTGACCCGCAGGTAGGGCTTGAGCGTCTTCCAGCCCTGCGGAAACGCCTTCTTGGCCTCATCGTCCGAAACCGACGGCACGATGATGACATCGTTGCCCGGCTGCCAGTTCACCGGCGTCGCCACCTTGTGCCTGGCCGTGAGCTGCATGGAGTCGATCACGCGCAGCACTTCGTCGAAGTTGCGGCCTGTGGTCATCGGATAGACCAGGATCAGCTTGATGCGCTTGTCCGGACCGATGACGAAGACGTTGCGAACCGTCTGGTTATCGGCAGCCGTGCGCGCGCCGGAATCGCCGGACGTATCTTCCGGAAGCATGTCGTAAAGCTTCGACACCGCGAAATCGGAATCGCCGATGATCGGATAGTTGGGCGCGGTTCCTTGTGTTTCCTTGATGTCGTTCGCCCAGCCAGAATGGCGATCGACCGGATCGACCGACAGACCGATAATCTTCACATTGCGCTTATCGAACTCCGGCTTGATCTTCGCCATGTAGCCGAGTTCTGTCGTACAAACCGGCGTGAAATCTTTCGGATGCGAAAACAATACGCCCCAGGAATCGCCGAGCCATTGATGGAACCGGATCGGACCCTCGGTGGTCTCGGCACGAAAATCCGGCGCGATGCTTCCTAGCCGCAATGTCATACGTTCCTCCATCGAAGTTCGAATAGCCGGCACCAGCTGCATGTTCGCGATACGGCAGCGTGGCGTCGAAAGCGAATGGCTAGAGGAGAGAGTTGTCGCTCTCTCCCCGCCAAATGCTAGCAAACATCCTTGTCCGCAACAAACGGAACTTCAGAAAAGTCCGCCCGGTTCAGACGCGCTCGATGATGATGGCTGGCGCCATGCCGCCGGCGGCGCACATGGTGACGAGCCCGCGCTTCAGGCCGCGGCGTTCCAACTCGTCCAGAACGGTGCCGATAAGGATGGATCCTGTTGCGCCAATGGGATGGCCCAGCGCCATCGCGCCACCATTCACATTGACCTTGTTTCGGTCGAGCTTGAGATCACGGATGAATTTCTCCGCGACCACGGCAAACGCCTCGTTGATCTCGAACAGATCGATGTCATCGAGCGTGAGGCCCGCTTTCTGAAGCACCTTGCGCGCGGCCGGAACCGGCGCGTTGAGCATCAGCGTGGGGCTGTCGCCCATATTCGCGGTGGCGACGATGCGGGCGCGCGGCTTCCAGCCATTTTTCTTCGCGTATTTTTCCGATGCAAGAAGAACGGCAGCGGCGCCATCGACGACACCGGAGGAATTGCCCGCGTGATGGACATGCTTGATCTTGAGATCGGGATAGACCTGACGGATCAATCCGCCATAGGTCGTGCCCTTGTCGTCCAGCGGAAATTCCGCCATCGCCTCGAACGACGGCTTGAGCGCGGAGAGTGCTTCCATCGTCGTCTGCGGACGGGGGAATTCTTCGTGATCGAGCGCGAGCGTTCCGTCTTCGCGATAGACCGGCACAAGGCTCTTCTTGAAATGGCCGCCCTTGATCGCGGCATCGGCGCGTTGCTGGCTGACGAGCGCCAGTTCGTCGACCGCCTGGCGGCTGATGCCTTCCAGCGTTGCAATCGCGTCCGCGCAAACGCCTTGATGCGATTGCGGATGGCGCGCGCGCAAACGCAGATTTCCGCCATCCATCATCGGCGGCGATTTGGGATCGGCGGAAGATGCGGTGTAGCTCATCATCTCCGTGCCGCCGGCGATGACGAGATCTTCCATGCCGGACATGATCTGTGCTGCAGCAAGACTGACGCTGGTGATGCCAGATCCGCAGAAACGGTCGAGCGTGACGCCGCTCGCCTTGATGTCATAGCCCGCGTCGAGCGCGGCCATGCGGCCCAGATCGCCGCCCTGCTTGCCGCGCTGGGAAGACGTTCCCCAGATGATGTCGTCGACCTCCGCTGTCTTGATGTCGTTGCGCTTGGCAAGCGCGGACAGAACGGACGCCGCCAATTGCTGCGGGTGGATGTCGGCAAGCGCGCCTTTTCCAACCTTGCCTATGCCGCGGGGTGTGCGGCATGCGTCGATGATGAATGCTTCGGCCATTGGTTTCCTCGTAGTTCAGTGAATGTTGCGTTGGCTTTGATGTAGATAGGCCGGGACTGGGCGTCAACGGCGGCCGGTCTAGGCGTCCACCACGCGCTTGCACAGGACCAGAAGCGCCTGACGATCGCGGACATAAAGCCCGGTGGGTGTGATTTCGATCCAGTTGGATTTCCGCCAGCTCGACAGCTTGCGGTTGACGGCCTCTCGCGTGGCGCCGATCAGATGGGCGAGTTCCGCCTGATTGTAGATGATCCTTCCGTTGACGGATTCATCGAGCAAGAGCCTCGCCAGCCGCTTTCCCAAACTCATCGAAGAATTTCGTTCGACGAGTGCATCGGTATCGCGCAACCGCCGAACAAGAACGGAAAGCAACGCAAGCGCCGCACTGGGCTCGTTCTGAAGCGCCTCCATAATGAGATTGCGATTGATCTTCCAAAGCTCGGTCTTGCGCGTCGCGCGCGCATCGGCGGAGCGCGGCGAACCGTCAAGCGAGCCCATCTCGCCCACCACGGTGCCTGCGCCCAGACGAGCGATCCACACATCGCGCCCGTCCAGGCCTGGCAAACTCACTTCGATCTCTCCGGAAAGAATCGCATAGGCGGCATCCGACGTGTCGCCACGGTGGAAGAGCTGCATACCCTTGGAAAGTTCCACCGACGAACCGTTTCGCGCAAGAATCTGGCGGCTGGCGCGCGAGAGAACGCCCAGTACCGCGTTCTTGCCCAAAGTCTCGACGATTTTCGACGATCGCGGGTCTATACGATCAGTTTGAGCAGGCTTTGCAGCGTCCATGAATTAAATGCCCCAAGGCCTCGAGACGTCCCGCGCACGGAATCGTCCTAGCCTGCCGTCTTCGTTAGCAAATCAAACAATGTGCGACTCGAATTCATCGGCTGCACTGTCAATCAAAGCAAAATTAGCATGCCAAAGATCGGCCGGAAGCGGTATTTTTCTCATCGGTTCGAAAGACAAGTTTGTTGCGTCAAGCATAATCTGCGCCTCCGAAAACCAAGTCTAAGTTGCTGTTTCATCAATATTTTCTGGAAATTCTTTTCATCAAAACATGGTTAGAAAAGTATGTCTTTGGTGTGATCGACTTCGTTGACCGCGCAGGCGTGCAGGCCCATCTTCATATCAATCCAACCGGGGGCTTAAGTGAGCAAACCTCTCCAAAGCAAGCGGAAGCTTCTTATCGGCGCATCCGCTGTCGTTCTTCTCGCCGCCGGCGTGTTGATTGCCGGTCAATATTATCCGCCGAGGAACGGTCAGACGGCCGGCACCATCGTGCCCGTCGATCGCTATCAGGCGAAACAGGTGTCGGATTCGGACGTCAAGCTGGGCGACAACAGCACGGCTGTGATGATGCAGACCGACTCCTTCCAAGAACTCTCGGGCGATTCCGAATCGGCTTCACAGGCAGCGTCCCGCGCTTCGGCCGACGCGGCTTCTGCCGCCGAAACGGAAGCGGCTATGCATAGTTCTTCGCAAGCCGCTGCCCGAGCTGCCGATGACGCGGCTTCCCATGCCGCAGTTCAGGCCGCTTCGATCGCCCAGATGGAAGCTGCTGCGCGTTCGGCTGTTGAAGCCGCCGCCCATTCCGCAAACGATGCGGCTTCCAAGGCCATGGCACAGGCTGCATCCCATGCTGCCCAGGAGGCAGCTTTGGCTGCGACGGCGCAATCCCACTACATCGCTGCATCGAAGGCCGCGGCCGATGCCGCAGCAAAGGCTTCTTTGCAGGCTGAAAGCGCAGCCAAGTCTCAAGCTGCGGCCCGTTCGGCTGCCGATGCGGCGTCACATGCCGCTGTCCAGGCGGCCATGAAGGCCGATGCGGCATCCAAGGCGCAGGCAGAAGCGAAGGCGGCGGCATCGGCAGCCGCACATTCGGCATCCGATGCAGCTTCTCGCGCCGCTGCGGAGGCCCAGTCGAAGGCAATCTCGCAAGCTGCTTCCGCCGCTGAGGCCCAAGCCGCTTCGCACGCTGCGGCAGAGGCCGCATCAAAGGCATCGGCCAACGCAGCTTCAGCCGCGACGGCTGCCGCCAACGCCCACGCTGCCGCCGAGGCCGCAATGCGTTCTGCATCGGACGCTGCCTCCAAGGCTTCGGCCCAGGCTGCTTCTGCTGCCAAGGCCCAGGCTGCCGCCCTTTCGGCCGCACAGGCCGCGGCTCGCGGATCGTCTCAGGCAGCCGCTCATTCGGCCGCTCAGGCTGCGGCACGCGCGGTCGAAGCCGCTTCAAAGGTCGCGCTCCAGGCCGCCTCGCAGGCGACCATGGCCGCTGCAGCCCACACGGCCGCGCAAGCCGCCTCTCGTGCTGCCGCTACTGCGGCTTCCCATGCGGCTGCGCAGGCAGCGTCGGCTGCGGCGGCGCAGGCAGCAGCTCATTCGGCTGCACAGGCTGCATCCCGCGCCTCTGCCCAGGCCGCGGCCCATACCGCAGCAGATGCCGCCATGCGCGCCGCCTCGCAGGCAAACGCAGCGCAAGCCGCTTCGCGGGCCGCATCGCAAAACGCAGCGATGCGCGCGCAATAATCAGCTTGTCGCAACTGCAATAACAACCACCGTGCCATGCGCGGTGGTTGTTTTTTGGGGGCGCTTGCTGGCACCCTGTCAGCGGGCAGTGACGGTTCGGTCCGTCGAGGGGTCTGGATGCGCAAATCCGCGCTTCTTTTGTCGTTCGCTTTTGCTATTTCAGCATTCCAGGCGTCTGCCGAATCCATACAGTCGGTCGGCTTGAGCAAGCTCGAAACGAAAGATCTTCTGCTCCTCTACTACGATCCGCTGCAGACATATCTCACGCCCTATGCCGCACAGGCATACGAGAATTCATTCCAGTTCCAGCGCAAGACGTTCGGCTGGACTCCGTGGGACAGGCCGAGCGTGCAGCTGCGCGATCTTTCGGACAGCGGACAGGCCGTCGTTCGCGCAACGCCGAACAATGCGCTGTTCATCGACGTCGCACCGATTAGCGTGTCGTTCGAAACTTTCAGTCCGGGCGAGCGCTTCTATACACTCATGAATCACGAACTCGTCCACATCGCAACGATGGATGTGTACAACGATGAGGACGCATGGTGGCGCAGCTTTTTTCACGGCAAGCCATTGCCGGCGACCGATCACCCCGAAACCATTCTTTACAACTATCTTGCGACGCCGCGGGCCAACGTTCCGCGCTGGTACCTCGAAGGCAGCGCCGTGTTCATGGAAACGTGGATGGGCGGCGGATTGGGCCGCGCGCAAGGTGGATATGATGAAATGGTGTTCCGCGCGATGGTGCGCGACGATGCGCAGTTCTATGACCCGCTGGGTTTGCAATCCGAAGGCAACACTGTCGATTTTCAGGTCGGCGCCAACGACTATCTCTACGGCACCAGATTTTTCAGCTATCTCGCGCTGACCTATTCGCCCGAGAAAGTCATCGAGTGGCTGAAAAGGGGCAACGGCAGCGACAGATACTATTCCACGCAGTTCAGACACGTATTCGGCAAATCGCTTGACGATGCGTGGCAAGACTGGATCGCCTTCGAGCATAGGTTCCAGCGCGCCAACCTTGCCCTGGTGCAGCAATATCCTGCGACGCCGGTGAAGCGGCTTTCCGCAGAACCTTTGGGATCTGCCTCCCGCACGTTCTACGATCCCAAAACGGACAGCCTGATCGGCGGCTTCTGGTATCCGGGCGTGTTCGCCCATGTCGGAACGTTGTCGCTGAAGGACGGGCACGTCCGTACACTGACGAATATCAAGGGACCCGAACTCTACAAGGTGACGTCGCTTGCCTTCGATCGCGACAAGGGCATCGTCTACTACACGACCGACAATTATGCGCAGCGCGACCTGATGCAGCTCGATGTCTCCACCGGCGAGACAAAGATGCTGGTCCGGGACGGGCGCGTGGGCGATCTTGCAGTCAATCCAGCCGATCATACGGTTTGGGGAATTCGTCACCTGAACGGGCTCGACACGCTGGTGCGACTGAGCGGCGACCGGAGAATCTGGAATCAGATCATAACCTTCACCTATGGCCACGGCCTGTTCGATCTGGACATCTCGCGGGATGGGACGATGCTTTCGGCGTCGGTGGGCGAGATCAACGGCGATCAGCGCATTGACGTGTATCGCATCAGCGATCTTCTCGACGGTAACCTTCAGGCCGCCGCCACGATGAAGCTGGGCAGCGCTGTGCCCGAAGGCGGCGCGTTTTCGCCGGATGGACGCTATCTTTACGCCACCGCCTACTATACCGGGGTATCGAACGTTTATCGCCTTGAAATCGCCACCGGCAAAGTGGATGCGGTCAGCAATGCGGTGACGGGTTTCTTCCGCCCCATTCCGATGCAGGATGGATCGCTGATCGTTTATGAGTTCACCGGGCAGGGATTCCAACCGGTAAGGATCGATCCGAAACCATTGGACGATCTGGGCACGATCAAGCTTTTGGGCACGCAAGTCGCAAACGAACATCCGATCGTGAAGAGTTGGGCCGTGGGTTCGCCCTCGAAAATTCCGATCGATTCCATGATCACCGGACGCGGCGAATATCTTCCGATGGACGAGATGCGGCTGAGCGCGACATATCCCATGATCGCCGGATACAAGAGCCACGCCGCGATCGGATGGTACGTGCTATTCGAAGATCCGATGCAGTACGACCAGTTGTCGGCAAACGTTTCCTATTCGCCTGCGGGAAACCTGAAGCCCGGCGAAGTGTTTCACGCCGATATTTCGTTTCACACGTTATATTGGCACGTCGCCTACAAGCACAATGGCGCCGATTTCTACGATTTGTTCGGACCGGTAGAACGCAGCCGCAAGGGAGATTCGCTGGTCGGCGGCTACAAGGACATCCTGATCTACGATCCCCCCCGCCAGCTTTCGTTCAGCGCCGATGTGGGCCTCTATTCCGGGCTGGATACGTTGCCGGGCGAGCAGAACGTCGCCGCCGGCGCGGGAAGCCTCGCCTCAACGGAAGTAGGCCTTGCCTATACCAATCTCGCCGGATCGCTCGGCTCGGTCGATCACGAGGAAGGGTACCAGACCAGCGTCTCGTTCCTCGGCGACTATCAGCGCGGCGAATTCTTTCCGAAGGTATTGGCGACTTTCGACTTCGGCTTCATGCTGCCCTGGAAACATTCATCGGCATGGCTCTATACGGCGGCCGGAGCAGGCAGCGGCGACAGGCAAAGCTCGCTCCGGAATTTCTATTTCGGTTCGTTCGGCAACAACTACGTCGATGACCGCTCGGTGAAACGATACCGGGAATATCAGAGCTTTCCCGGCTTCGGCATCGACGCGCTGAGCGCGCGCGATTTCATTCGCTCCGTCGCCGAATGGAATCTGCCCCCAGTGCGTTTCAGCGATCTCGGTTCGCCCGCGCTCTATCTGAGCTCGATCCGGCCCGCCGTGTTTGCGGGCGTTCTGGCATCCAATCCCGGCGCGAGCGACAGCGGGCACACCGAGTCGGTCGGGGGGCAGCTGGATTTCAATTTCACTGTTGCCGTGCGGCTTCCCATGACATTTTCGATAGGCTACGCAAAGGGTTTTGGCGGCGGCCATGGATCCCGGCACGAAATTCTCGCATCGCTGAAGATCCTGTAGTACTTCGGGCGCCTTGGCCGGGTTGCGCCGGGCGCGCATTGCGATATTGCGACAAGATCATGACCCAACACCTTCTGCTGCAAGCGCCCATCGCCCTCATTCCGGTGCTCGCTCTCTTCGGAACGCTGCTTTATTTCGACAGTTTCGATCTGGTCAGCGTCCGCGAAGTTGCGATGACGATTACGGCCGGAATCGCTCTTTGCCTTGCGAGCCTGGGTGTCAATGCACTGCTGATAGAGTGGAGCAATCTGGATTTCGCACACTACAGCCAATTCGTTGCCCCGTTCGTGGAGGAGACGCTGAAGGCAATCGCGCTCATCTATCTTTTCAGCCGTAACCGCATCGGTTTTGTGATCGACGCCGCCATCATGGGCTTTGCGGTCGGGACCGGATTCGCTCTGGTCGAGAACATCTATCTACTTTATGCGTTCCCGCAAGCGAACCTCGGCGTCTGGATCATTCGCGGCTTCGGAACGGCGATCATGCACGGCGGCGCGACCGCGCTATTCGGCATGATCGCGCAAATATTGATCGAACGAAATCTGCGGCCGATCGCAGTTGCATATCTCCCGGCATTGCTGGCCGCGGCCCTGCTTCATGCGGCGTTCAACATCCTTGGATCATCGCCGCTGATCGCCACTGCTTTCCTGCTTGTAGCCTGTCCGCTGTCGCTCGTGCTGATGTTTACCCGCAGCGAACACGCGGTGCACGATTGGCTGCTGTCGGACTATGAAAATCATCAGCACCTGCTTGAAACGATCAAGAGCGGCGAATTCCAGCATGAGGAAGGGGGACGTCTGTTCCTGGCGCTTGCCGGGAAGTTCAGCCAGGACAGGCTGAGCGACATGTTCGCTTATATGAGAATCCACACCGAACTCGTATTGCGCTCAGAAAGAATTTCCCTTGGACGGGAATCGGGCGAGGAGATCGCCGTAACCGCCCAGGATGTGGAGCGCTTTCGGGAATTGCACCGGCTGGAGCGGCGCATCGGAAAAACCGCTCTCATGACGATCCGCAGGCACCTGCATTTCAGCCGCAGGGAGTTGTGGGAGCTGAACGAGCTTGAGGGCGAGTTGTGGCGCGCCTAAGCATTGGCCTTTCAAGTGATGAAAATCACAGCAGTGCCGCTTCTTTTGCAATTTTATTGTGCTATTTTGCATGGAAGTGACGTTCGGCGAATACAACTAACTTCTGACCGGGGAGCACCGTGTTATCAATATTGCTGGCAATGCTGGTCTTCCAGATCAAGCATTTCCTGTGCGACTTTGTTCTTCAAACCTCCGAGCAAGTCAGAAACAAGGGCACATACCTGCACCCCGCGGGCCTGACCCATGCGGGTCTGCACGCCGTCGGCTCGATACCGGCACTGCTGATCCTGACGCGGTCGCCGCTGCCGCTTGCTGCGCTGCCGGCGTTGGAATTCGTGTTTCACTATCATACCGATTGGGGAAAGGTGAAACTCGATCGTCATCTGCGGCTGAACGATCAGAACACGCTCTATTGGATCATTTTCGGAACCGATCAGCTTATTCACCAGCTGACCTACATCGGAATGGCCGCCGCGGTTCTGTATTTGCTATGACTGGCGCGCGCGAAACGCGCGCGAGAAGAACGACATCATCTTCGCGAGAATATCACTCTCCACTTCCTGGATCGTCTGCTTGGTATTCGCAACAGCGGCGTTTTCAAGCTGACGCTGCGCCAGGAACCGGCTGAACAGTTCGAACAGACTGGGCGACTCCTTGAGCAATTCCTCGATCGCCTGCTTGTTCACTTCGAGCGCACGAAGCCTTGTAAGCGCCGTTGCCGTGGCGGTACGCATCGACCCGGTCATGAGGGACATTTCGCCAACGACATCTCCGGCGGCGCTGACCGCAACTTCGTGAGAACCGCCCGCATCCGTATTGATCGTTATGCCTGCGGCGCCTTCCAGCAGGATATACATGGACTCCGCAGGATCGCCTTGATGCATCAAGACGTCGCCGCGCGCGAATTCCACTCTCTTGCAATTCGCTGCCAGCGCATCGAGTTGCGCGGCATTGAGCGTCGATTGAAAAAGTCCCGCATGTGAGAGCGCATCGCGGATCTCCATTGCGCCCCTCGCAAGCTCCATATTCGGGGGCGGCGTTATCTCGACCTGGGTCACCGGCAGGGGCAACTCGTGCTGCAATAGAACCTTCTGCAGGGACAACAGCATGATGGATTTCGCGGGCGTGGGCATGATCCGGTCGGGGTCATACCAGAACCTCACCGCATAGACCCCCGCATCGGGGTTCACTTCTGTCATCAGGACTTCGGGCGAAGGCTGCCGCGCGAGACCCGGCTGCCTGGCTGCCTTGAACGCCTCGCCCAGCAGCATTTCACGTACACGCTCCGACGGAACGCGAACATCGACTTTGATTTTGACCTCAAGCTGCTTTGGGCCGCGCGGCCGGCTGTGGTTCACGACGGGGTTCGACGTGAAGATGTGGTTCGGGATGCTGGCGCGGGAGCCATTTTCCAATGTGATATAGGCGCTGCGCCAACTGAGCCCGCTCACGCGGCCGGTCACATCTTCCCGATCCGGCAATTGGACCGTCACCCAATCGCCTATGGCGCAGGTGTCCTCGTAATTCATCGCAAGGCCGGAGAAGACGTCCTGAATGTCGGGCTGGAGCGCCACTCCGATTGCCGCTGCCACGCCAAGGCTTGTCGCGGCGATACCCGTCAGTGTCAGCCCTTCCTGCCACCACAGGCCGACTGCCACGCTCATGGCGACGATGAGGATCGTCACAAGATCTTGAAGCAGCTTGGGCGTTTCGCGACCGCGGCGGCGCTTGACGTGGCCTTCCCAATAGAAGCGGCGGCCCAGCCGGTCGACGAACACCGCGAGGCAAATGATCAGGCCAATGGTGACGAAGCGCTCGATGCGATCAACATGATCCGGCGCAAAGTTCCTGATGACCGGTTCGCCGAAGACGCGGATGATCAACAATATGAGGGTGATGACAGAGGTTACGGCCATTATTTCTCCGTCATCACCAGATCGGCGCCCTTAAGACCCTCTCTGAGGCGGCGCAGGTGGAAGCGCACGCAAGGGTCCCCCGGCAATTCCTGATCCAACTCTTCGAGCAGCGCAAGCGCCTCGTCCGGCGCTTCCCACAATTTGGCGAACGCAGCCTGGTAGCGGACGAGCCTTCCGTGATCGTAGGAGCCGTTGTGCAGCGGTTCCCAGACTTCGACCGGCAGTCCCTTACCCTTCAAGACGACGGACGCGACAGGCCGAAAAACGATATCGCTGCACAACGCCTTGGTGCTGCCGCTCACGCAGACCCGGGTGCCCAACTGTTTGTTCAGCCCTTCGAGGCGGGCAGCCACGTTCACCGCGTCGCCCTGCGCCGTGTAGTTGAAACGGGATGTCGAACCGAAATTCCCGATCATCGCCACGCCGGTGTGAACGCCAACGCGCGTCAACCCCAGATCGATGCCCGCCAAATTCTGCTTCCTGCGGAAGTCCTCGCAGAATCGGTCGATCTCGATGGCGCAACGCACCGCCTTTTCCGCATGACCCGGCAGATCGACCGGCGCGTTGAAAATCGCGAACACAGCATCGCCGATGAATTTGTCCACCATTCCTTCGTGGCGCAGGACGATGGAGGTCACGCCTTCGAAATAGGCGTTTATCATCGGCGCGAGTTCTTTTGAATCGATGCCTTCCGACATGGTGGTGAAGTTGGCCACGTCGGTAAAGAGATAGGTCATCTCGCGGCGCTCGCCTTCCAGCGACATGCGCGAGGGATCGGCGATCAGAGCCTCAACGACCTTGGGCGAGACGTAGCGAGAGAACGCGCCCTGAATAAACTGGCGCTGTTTGCGCGCATCGCGGCCGCTGAGCGAATCCATGATCGAGAAACTGGCGATCATGGCAATGGATGGCGCCAGCAGGCCGGCGATGGTGTTGCGATTGATGGCCAGCTCAACCGCCACAAGCCAGAAGATGCCGAGCACCAATGCTGCCACAGCGATACGGGCGGCGATGTTGAAGTTCAAAACGCCCAGAACTGCACCGATGGCCGACAGCACAAGCGCAATGGCCAGATTGAACTGCCATCCCGTGTAGGGCGACAATTGCGGATGGAGCAATGTCGCCACGCCGTAAGCATGCAGCATGACGCCCGGCAAGGTGGCCGTATCCGAAACAAATGTGAAAGGCGTGCGGTGGCGATCGATCAGGCTTTCATCCGAGCCGATCAACACGATCTTGCCGGCAAAAAGCTGCGGCGGAAAACTTGCGGCAACATGGGCTTCAAATTCCGGAAAGGCATATTTCTCGCCTTCCGGAGGCCGCGTCCAGACGATTTTTTGTGCAATCGGAGGCGTCTTGACGCCCGCATAGGACGCCAACGTGCGATCGAAGCCGGGCACATATGTTCCATCAATGTCGTTGGCGCCGGGAAAGACGAAACGCGCAGTGCCCAACTGATCCTTGCTGACATTGGCCATTGCGCGGCGCGACGCGGGTACGAAAGAACGAAGGTAGGCAAGCTGTTCGGCCGTCACGATGGACGGCTCGGTGGTGTAAGCGACCGCCAACGGCGCTTTCAGATTGGCTAGCGTCGCCTTCAGTTCTGCGTCCTTCGCGGGCTCGGTCGGCTGGTCAATGAGAAAGTCGAAACCGATTGCCTTGGGTTTTCCCGCGGCAACCCGTTTCAGAACATTGCTGAGAAAGGCGCGGTCGAGCGGCGAGCGGTACGTAAATTGTTTGAGCGTATTTTCCGTGACCGCGAGCACGACGATATTGTCGTATATCGGCTGGCGCGGCAGAAGAGTCGAGATCTCCCAATCCTGAATGAAACGGTCGAGATTGGTCAGAACGCCGAGGCGATCCACGGCAAAAAAGGAAATGACTGCCGACAGCAAGGCGACAGCCGCAAGCGTAAGCGTCGATGCAATCTTCTTTCCGCGCGCGGGTTTGGCCGCGCGCGGCGAACCGGCTTCATTCATTGGATCGTACGCAGCAACGCCTCTGCCTGACGATCGCAGCCCTTCTGGATCATCCAGGCGGCGCGCATCTTGTCCGAACTGAGCACGGAAGGAACCGACGCAATGCTGACTGCGGATTCCGACCCGTTGATCGCGATGAAATAAGACGCATCGCCATGCACCCCCATGTCGGGCTTCAGCTTCAGATTGCTGTCGCCGGCCGGCCATTTGGCCACCGCCTTCCAGCTTCTGTCTGTCGGTGTGATCACGACGTCAGCCGGCTGTTTGTCATCCGGCCGCCAGAGAACCGGTGTGCCGCCCTGCATGAGACAGGCGGTGCCCGGCCCAGTGGCGTCGATCAGCCAGGGTTTGGGCAGATCGGGCTTGGGCGATGTGCCACGCGTGGTGCCGATTTCGGACGTGCGGGCCTTGCGCTCCGTCAACAGGCCGCTGAACGCCGCAGCGAGTTGGACACCGTGTTCGGCGGCGGGCGCCCGGTGATAGGGGCCATCGAGCTTCACCGTCTCCCCGCTTGAGGAAATCAGCACGAGATGCTGACCCTGCTTCAAGTCCAGCGTCTTGGAAGAGTCGATGATGCTGCCGACGGCAATGGCTATGCCACGCGCTTCGGCGACGACATAGGTTGCCGCAGATGCCGCAGAAACCGGCACCAAAAAAAACACGATGCCAAGCAATAGTCTCTTGATGGTCATGGCTGCCCCGCATTGCTGTTTTGCGCGACGGACGCATTCTGTCCGGCGCTCCTGTCATCTCCGATGATCGTAAATGCCGCCCAATAGAAGGGATGGGCGGTGGAAGCTTGCGCGATCAGATGTAGCTGCGATCGCCTTAAACCTTGAGCCAGCCCATCGCGGTTCGACGCGTCGAAAAGGCCGATCATCAATGTTTCTGTCGCGTCTGACGGCACTTCCCAATGGCTTGCCAGCACTGAGCGCGCGCCCGCGGCAAAGAACGCATCCGAAAGCCCCTGCAGAGCCCCGCCGCCGAGCGTATCGCCCGATTCCGCCGTGTTGCATGCAGACAGGACAACAAGATCGGCATTGAGCTTGAGCTGCGCGATTTCGCTCGCCTGCAGCATTCCATCGTCCGTTGTCGCCACCGCCTGCGTTTGCGGCGGGGAAAGTGCCAATGCGGGTTCGCTCTCGCAATGAAGCTCGCCCGGCAGGACACCGTGAGTCGCGAAATAGATCACCGAAAACCGATCGAGCGGCTGGGCCCGAAACCGGCTTTCGGTCGCCTGTGCGCCAACTAGGATGTCTGCGCTGTTGCCCGCAAGCTTCGCGCCCACCGTTTGCACTTCGTGACCGGTACCTGGAAGCGGCGGCAAGGCACGCAACAAATCTGCCGAGGCAGGCCCCGCGTCACGGCAGGACGAGGTGAGCGCGGCCAGCGCCTTGTCCCCGGCTGGACCTGAAGCACCCTTAAAATCGGGCGCGCCAACGCCAAGGAACGATCGCAGTACAGTGGGACGATGCGCTTCGCTCGTGAGCGTGAGGAAGGAACGCGGCGAAGGCACGTTGCTCACCGCATACCGTTTCACCAGCCACGCTGCCTCATGATAATCCTGATCCGCCGGTGGTTCCGTTACCAGCAACGCCAGCGGCAAGCTGGACAACGATGCGCTCGGCACCACGACAAGATGATCGACGCCCTCAAGCTTGCCTTCGAGCGGCGCGATCAGCGACCGATACAGCGCGTAAGAATTCTTCAGGCTGAATTCCGGCAGGCGGCCGCCCGCAGGCGCAAGCGCGCTGCGAAGATCCGACACGTCTTCGGCCAATTGATCTTTTCCGATCGCCAGCCTGACGGCCTCGAAGCCGTCGTGCCGCGTCAGCAGCGCATATCCCTCTCGTTGACCGAAAACAAATGAGACAAGCGCTTCATCGGGCGCGAGCTGAGCCTGAACAGCGCCAAGTTCGGCCACATCGGGATCGGCAAGCCTGGCGTATTGCGGGAAACTTTGCCGGACTTTGGACATAAGGCCCTCCGCCTCGGCGGACTCCTGCTTGATCTGGTTGCTCAATGCCTGTTCGCGATCGCCGTTCCGCTCGTCGTCAGGCTTCGTAAATTCTGCGGCCAGCTGGATACGCGCGAGATCGCGGCGATGTTCGGCAGCCTGCGCCTGTGCAATGAGCGCAGAAAGTGCATCGTTTCCGGCTGCCTGCCGCGCCGCGACGCGAGCGATCGTTCGATCCGCAACACTGGAATTCACAAGCTGGCTTGCCGAAAATATTTTTGCGCCGCGCGTAGCCGGATCGCCGCCGGCCAATTCCGCCGCCGTGTATTGGACGATGTCATCGGTTGTGACCTGACTGCGCGCGACAGGATCGCGCGAAGCCATGGCAAAGGCGGAATGATAGGCGTCCAATGCCGCCGGATAAAGCTGTTGACGCACATAAAACCCACCGAGCTTGAGATCCGAAAGCGCCGTGGGGGCCGTTTCTCCGAACAGTTTGAGATTGAGATCGCGTGCGTCGCGCATGTCCTTCTCGGCTGCCACCACGCGGCCTCTGGCTTCGTTGATTTCGCCCAGGAGCGCGACAGTATCCGCCCGCCACCACAACGGCAGACCCGGTTCGTCGCTGACGATCCAGAGCGCCTCTTCCGCGGTCGCCTGCGCGCTCGCCAAATCGCCCAGCCGCAACGCCATTTCGGATTCGATCCGAAGGGCGTGCGCAAGTTCGCCCTGACTCACCGGAACAGGATCGATGCCATCGCCGAGCGCCGAATTGGCTTGCTTGGCCGCTTCGATCTCCGCGCGGCGCGCCTGCGTGGCCTGACGGGCGAATTTCAACGCATCGCCATAGTGGCGCTGATTTGCGGAATCCAACGCCAGATAGGAATCGTAGCGCGCGCGAACGCTATCCACCGACGAGGCTTCGATGAGCGGAGCCGCCCTGCGAAACAGCGCGGCCGCGTCGGAAAATTTGCCCTGGTTGCTCACCTGCAGGGCAAGTTCGGCAAGCGTCTGCCCCACGATTTCGGATTTCAGACCGAACAGTTTTTCTTCAATGGCCAGCGCATGGCGATAATTGGATTCCGCGGCCGCATAGTTGTCCGCGGCACCGGCGAGGCGAGCAGCTTCAATGTACTTCTGATAGCTCTCGTAATCGGACACCGACGAATGAATTGCTCCGGCCGGAAGCTTGCTCTCGATTGCTGCCGCGATGGCATTGCCGCCGCCCACCGATTGTCCGGAGTCGGAGGCGATCATTGCCTGTGCGACAGGAACCGACGAAGGAGCCACATCGCCGCGATAGACTTTCCCGCCCGATGCGATTCCGAGAAGAACCCGCGGCCAGCCATTGCTCTTCAAGGAGCAAACGCGCAACGCGATGTGCGCGCCGATCCACTGCACCTCGCCGCAATTCACATCCTGCCGCGGCTGGACGGCCTGCGCCAACGCCGTGTGCAGCGCAGACTCGTCCGGCGGCGCCAGCAGATACGAGACCTGTCCGGCATCTGCCGAAGCCTGCGATGTGTCGCCACAAAAAATCGTCTGGGGCCGGTCGAGAACGAGCGAGCCGTCGCTCCGGCACATTTCTCCGGCGAGATTTTTGCCCAGTTCCGCAGCCGACGCGCCAAACAGTCCCGTCGCCGCGAAAAGCGGCAAGAAAACGCAGATGGCTGCAGCGCGCCGCATCACAGCCACAATGCCTCGTTGCCCCAGCTCGAATAATCGACATCCGCAGGTGGAACAGGGTGCGGGCGGCGATTGAGCTGACGTGTCAGGCCTGGAAGAAGCGTCTCGCTGCTGGAGACCTTGCGGCTTCCTGCATCGAGCGACTTACCGATCGACTCCGAAAGGCTATCCGAAGGCTGCTCGCCTTCCGAATTGTTGCCGCCGGAATTTCCGTCGACCAGTTGCTCCAGCGGACCGGGGCCATGATTTGCCGTTCCTTCATCGTCGCCGGTGTAAAGCGGCGGCGGAGTTGGCGTGGTCAATACCACCGGCGTGGTAACTATCTCGGTCGGCTTTTGAATCACGACAGCAATGGCGCCGCCGGAATCACCCACGCTCGGCGGCGGAGGCGGGGGTGGCGGCGGAGGAGGCACAGACAGAAACGTCACCGTTCCGGTGACCGTGCCGAAACCCGTGCTGCCGCCGATCAACGAAAATGTATCGGGCGCGGTCCCGTCTTGCGCATCCACATGGAAGCCCTGACCGATCGTGATGTCGCCGGCAATATCGGCAGTTCCCTGTCTTGAGGCATCGCCGCCGCCGATTTGGGCATAGCCGCGCTGGCCGGTAGCGCTTCCTCTCAGCCGCAAATCGCTAACGAGAATGTTACCACTCACATTGAAATCGACGGTCGCATCCGGCGCAGGAGTGTTCTCGCCATTGCCGCCGTTGCCGATCTGCGCGTAAGACTCATCGCCGCTGCCCGCAATCACGTTCACAGGATCGGTGCCGATCGGTTTGGTTGAAACTGTTGCGGTGATATTGCCGGAAATGGAACCGCTCGTGCCGTTCGCCGCATTGAAATTGACCAGATCGCCGCCATGCCCGACCTGCGCATACGCCGCGGTGCCGCCGCCGGTCAACGTAATGCCGCTGACAGTGGTGAGCGAAATATTGCCGCCAAGCGTTGCCGCGCCGCTCGCCAGAGATTGACCGCTCAGATAACCGCCGTGGCCAATCTGCGCATAGCTTCCCGTGCCGGAGCCTGCCGCCAAGGTCGCGGTTTTCGCGGCAACCGTGATGAGGCCGGTATCGCTGTACCCATTCGAGCCCGAATTGCTCTGCGCGCCGCCGTGGCCGATTTGTGCATAGGCCGCCTGCCCGGCCCCGCCGTTGAGCGCGAGGTCCCCGGCGGCGCTTATATAAATGTCACCACTCTGGTTTCCGGACACTTGATATCCGCCATTGCCGATCTGGGCGAAGCGTGCCTGTTGCGTGCCGCCCGTGAGAGTGACATTGCCTTTCGCGTAAACGCTGACCGCATCGGTTCCAGTGCCGTGATAGCCGAGTTGCGCGTACCCGTTCGCCGCCGTCAGGCTGACATTTGCGCCCGCGACAGTCGTAGTGCCGCTCTTGCTTCCGATAGCGACATCGCCCGCGGCCCCTGCCCCGCCTATGACAATGCTGCCGCCATTGTTCCCGTAGGCGCTGCCCGAGGTGAGCGAAGACGGATTGGTCGTCGTTCCATCCCATCCGGCGACCGCGAGCAGGCCAGTGTTCGCCTGTATGGATGAAACGAAGGTGAGATCGTGCTGCGAGAGGACCGTAAGACTGCCGCCAATATTGGCGGAGGTCAGCGTCAACGATGAGCTGTCATAAAGGACCACATTGTTGGAGCCCGTTGTCGAAACGCTGGCGGTGTTGAACGCGTTGCCTGCGGCGTTGAGCGTGATCGCGCCGCCGGTGGAAGCAACTGTGAGATTGGTGGCGTGAATGGCCCCGGATTGGCTGATTGCGGCCGCTCCCGACAGCGCGAGCGTGCCGCCCACATTCGCAGACGTGATCGTAAGAGATGAAGCATCGTAAAGCGAGGCGTTGCCGCTTCCCGAGGTGGTCAGTGAGGCGTTGGCGAAACTGTTGCCGGCATCGGTCAACGCGATGGCACCGCTTGCCGCGGTGGCGTCAAGCGCTGCGGCATGGATCGCCCCGCTCTGCCCCAACGCGCCACCGGTCGAGAGCGACAGCGTGCCGCCGACATTGGCGCCGGCGACGGTCAGCGCCGACGCATCGTAGAACGATGCGTCACTCGATCCCGCGGTAGATACGGTGAGCATGTCAAACGTGTTGCCGGCGTTGCCGAGATTGATCGCGCCGCCGGTCGAACCGGCGTTCAACGCATGGGCGTGAATGGCGCCCGCCTGACTAATGGAGCTGCCGCCGGACAAGCTGAGATCGCCGCCGATGGAGGCGCTTGCGATGGTCAATGCCACGCCATCATAGAGCGTCGCGTTGTCGGATCCGAAAGTGGAAAGTGTTGCAGTTGCGAAGGTGTTTCCCGTATTACCGAGGTCGATTGCGCCGTTCGTCGTCGTGACGTTCAACGAGGCGGCGTGAATGGCGCCGGTCTGGCCGACGGTGCTGCCGCCGGAAAGCACGAGCGCGCCACCGACATTCGCGCTCGCGATTACCAGTGCAGACGCATCATAGAGCGAGGCGTTGTCCGAACCGGATGTGGCGACCGTGACGGGGCCGAATGTGTTGCCGGTATTGGTGAGCGCGATCGTTCCGGCGGCCGTGCTGACATTGAGCGAAGCGGCATGAATGGCACCGGTTTGGCCGATCGCCCCACCACCCGCCAAAGTGAGATTGCCGCCGACATTGGCGCCGGCAATCGTCAATGCGGAGGATTCGGAGATCGAAGCGTCGTCTGTGCCGGTGGTGGAGACGGATGCCGTGGCGAAGCTGTTGCCAGCGTCGGTCAGTTGGATTGCGCCGTGCGTGGTCGAAACGTCAAGCGCGGTTGCGTGGATCGCGCCGGACTGGCCGATGCCGCTGTCGCCGATCAATGTCAGCGTTCCGCCGACATTGGCGCTGGCGACGGTCAGCCCGGATGCATCGCGCAGTGTCGCGTTATCAGAGCCGGAAGTGGAAATGGTGGCGGTTCCGAACGTATTGCCCGCGTCGGCAAGCGTGATAGCGCCGTTTGTGGCGGAAACGTCCAGCGTAGCCGCGTGAATGGCGCCGCTTTGGCTGACGGAGCTTCCGCCAGCCAGCGTCAGATCGCCGCCAATATTGGCGCTCGCGATGATCAGCGCCATACCGTCATACAATGAAGCGTCATCGGCGCCTGAGGTCGAGAGCGCGGCAGTCTGGAAGGCATTGCCGGAATCGGTGAGCGCAATCGCGCCATTGGTGGTGCTGACGTTGAGCGAGACGGCATGAATTGCACCTGTCTGACCGATTGCCCCGCCGCCGGAAAGCGTCAGAACCCCGCCAATATCAGCTCCCGCGACGGTGAGCGCGATGGAGTCATAAAGCGAAGCGTTGTCCGAGCCCGAGGTCGTCAGCGTTGCGGTGCCGAATGCGTTCCCGGAATTGTTCAGCGTGATGGCACCGCCGGTTGTCGTGACAGTGAGGCTGCTGGCATGGATGGCCCCCGTCTGGCCGATTGACCCGGCACCAGACAGCGCGAGATCCCCGCCGATTGTAGCGTTTGAAACCGCAAAGTCCGCCGCGTCGTAAATCGATGCGTCGTCGGAACCTGCCGTGGAGAGCGAAGTCGTGTTGAACGTGTTGCCGCTGCTGGTCAGATCGATGGGACCACCCGTCGTGGTGACATTCAGCGTATCGGCATGGATAGCTCCGGACTGGCCGATGCTGCCCGCGCCGGTGAGCGCCAGCGTTCCGCCCACATTCGCGCCGGCAATTGTGAGGCTTGCAGAATCGTAAAGCGAGGCGTCGCCAGAGGTGAATAGCGTTGCGGAGCCAAAGCTGTTGCCGGAGTTGGACAGATCGATACTGCCGCCATTTGCCGTGACGTTGAGAGCGGCGGCATGGATCGCGCCCGTCTGCCCGACCGCGCCGCCCGCGGTGAGCTCGAACGTGCCGCCGACAGTGGCGCCTGCAACCGTCGCGCCGGTTGAATCATAGAGTGTGGCGTCATCGGAGCCGGATGTCGAAACCGTGATCGTGCCGAACACATTGCCGGTGTTGGTGAGGTCTATGAGGCCGCCGGTCGCCGTGACGTTGAGAACTGCTGAGTGGATGGCGCCCGTCTGATCGATCGATCCGCCGCCTGTCAACGTCAGCGTGCCCCCAACCGTGGCGCCGCCGATCGTCAAGTCGATGGAATCGTTGAGCGAAGCGTTGTCCGACCCGGATGTTCCGAGCGTCGCCGAGTCGAACGCGTTGCCGGCGTTGGTGAGCGAGATCGGGCCGCCGGTCGTCGTGACATTCAACGCCGTGGAATGAATCGCGCCGCTCTGCCCGATGGACGCGCCGCCGGCCAAACTGAGCGTGCCGCCGACGGTGGCGCCCGTTACGATCAATTCGGAGGCATCGTAAAGCGAGGCGTCATCCGTTCCGGCTGTGGAAATGGCGGCAGTTGCGAATGTGTTGGCCGTGTTCGCAAGCGTGATGCCGCCGCCGGTAGTCGAGACGTTTAGCGCTGCAGCGTGGATCGCGCCGCTCTGGCCGATGGTGGATGCGCCCGATAATGTCAGCGTACCGCCCACATTCGCGCCCGCGACCGTCAGCGCCGATCCATCCTGGAACGACGCATTGCCGGCGCCAGAAGTTGCCACGGTGAGAGTGTCGAAGGTGTTGCCGCTGTTGGTGAGCGTGATGGCGCCGTTCGTGGTGGTGACGTTCAGACCGTCGGCGTGAATAGCGCCCGATTGCCCGATGGTGACACCGCCCGACAGCGTGAGATCGCCACCGATGTTCGCGGCCGAGACGACGAGCGCGATGGAGTCGTAGAGCGAGGCATCATACGAACCGGAGGTCGTCAAATCGGCGGTGTTGATTGTGTTGCCGGCGTTGGTGAGGACAATGGGGCCGCCGGTCGTCACGACCGTCAGCTTGCCGGCATGGATCGCGCCTATCTGGCCGATGGAGCCGGCGCCCGACAAGGTGAGATCGCCACCGATATTTGCGCTTGCGATGACCAGATTGGAGAGATCGTAGAGCGACGCATCATCGCTTCCCGAGGTCGACAGCGAGGCAGTGTTGAACGTATTGCCCGTGTTCGTGAGCGTGATCGGACCGCCGGTCGTTGTGACGTTCAAACCTGCGGAATGTATGGCGCCTGTCTGGCCGATGGAGCCGCCGCCGGACAAAGAAAGGTCGCCGCCGACACTCGCACCGGAAACGATAAGATTAATTGAATCGTACAGCGAGGCGCCGTCGGAGCCGGATGTAACGAGGCTCACCGTGTTGAACGCGTTGCCGGCATTCGTCAGCGCGATCGGACCGCCGGTCGTGGTGACATTCAGCGCAGCGGAAAGGATCGCGCCGGTCTGGCCGATGGAACCGGCACCGGACAATGTCAGATCCCCGCCCACACTGGCATGGGTGACGATGAGATTGGAGAGATCGTAGAACGATGCATCGTCACTGCCGGACGTCGACACCGTGACTGTGCTGAAGGTGTTGCCGGCGTCGTTGAGCGCAATGTCGCCGCCTGTCGTAGTGACACTCAGAGCATCGGCGTGAATGGCGCCGCTCTGCCCGATGGTTCCACCGCCAGATAAAGCGAGATCGCCGCCGATATTTGCGCCTGAAACAATGAGACCGACAGAGTCATACAGAGAAGCGTCGTAGGTGCCCGATGTCGTAAGGTTCGCCGTACCGAAGGCATTTCCGGTATCGTTCAAGGCGATTGCACCGCCGGTCGTCGACACAACCAAGGTAGCAGCCTTTATCGCGCCCGTCTGGCCGATGGATCGCGCGCCGGAGAGAGTTAGCGTGCCGCCGACTGTCGCGCTCGCAATCGTCAGATCGATTGAATCATAAAGCGAGGCGTTGCCGGAGCCAGGCGTCGCCAGGGTTGCCGTGCCGAATGCGTTACCTGCATCGGTCAGCGTAATGGGGCCGCCCGTCGTTGCGACATTCAGCGATGCGGCATGAATTGCGCCTGTCTGGCCAATTGAACCGCTACCCGTCAATGTCAGCGCGCCGCCAACATTGGCGCTGGCGACGATGAGATTTGTTGAGTCGGTGAGGGATGCGCTGTCGCTGCCGGATGTCGACAAGGTGGCGGTATCGAACGCATTACCCGCATTCGTCAGTGTAATCGGCCCGCCTGTGGTGGAGACATTGAGCGAGTCAGCGTGAATCGCGCCAGACTGACCGATGGCTCCGCCGCCGCTCAAGGCGAGCGCCCCGCCCACCGTTGCGCCGGAAATCGTCAAAGCGGATGCGTCGTGCAGGGAGGCATCGTCATTGCCCGATGTTGAAATTGCCGCGGTGGAAAATGTGTTTCCCGCATTCGTCAAAACGATTTCGCCGCCGGTGGTCGTGACATTCAGCGCCGCCGCATGGATGTCGCCGGTCTGGGTCAAACTGCCGCCGCTGGTGAGGGTGAGCGAGCCACCCACATTGGCGCTCGTCACGCTCAGCGATGATGCATCGTAAAACAACGCATCGTCCGAACCGGAGGTCGATACCGAAAGCGTATCGAATGTGTTGCTGGTGTTGCCGAGGGAAATAGCACCGTCCGTGGTGGTCACGCTTAGCGCGTGCGTGTGAATCGCGCCCGACTGTCCGATGGTCCCCCCACCGGACAGAGTTAAATCGCCGCCGATGGACGCTCCCGAAACGATCAAATTCGACGCATCATAGAAAGAAGCGTTGTAGGAACCGGAGGTCGTCAGGCTTGCCGTGTTCAACGCGTTGCTGGAATTGGTGAGAACGATGGCGCCGCCGGTAGAAGTTGCATTCAATGCATTGGCATGGATGGCGCCCGTCTGGGTGATGGACCCCGCGCTCGTTAGCGCCAGCGTGCCACCGACATTGGCACCGGTGATACTCAACGCGGAAGCATCATTCAGCGTCGCATTGTCCGTTCCGCCCGTTGCAATCGTTGCCGAAGCAAAGCTGTTTGCAGCGTTGGACAGCGTGATCGCTCCGCTGGTCGTCGAAACGTTCAAGGCTGCCGCGTGAATGGCGCCCGTTTGCCCGATCGACGCGCCGCCGGTCAGCGTCAACGTGCCGCCGACATTCGCCCCGGCGACAGTCAGGGCCGAAACATCATAGAGCGAAGCGCTGTCCGATCCATCTGTCGACAATGTTGCGGTATTGATAGTGTTGCCGGTGTTGTTCAGCGTGATTGCGCCATTTGTGGCGGTGGCGTTCAGCGCTCCGGCGTGGATGGCTCCCGTCTGGCTTATCGTGCCGCCGCCCGCCAATGTCAGCGTTCCGCCAACATTGGCGCTCGCCACAACCAGGTCTGCCGAGTCGAATAGCGTGGCGTTGCCGGATCCCGAGGTCGACACGCTCAACGGGCCGAACGAATTGCCGGTATTGGTGAACGTGATGGCACCGCTTGTGGTCGTGACGCCCAGCGTGCCGGCGGTAATGGCGCCGGTCTGGCCGATGCTGCCGCCGCTGCTTAACGTCAAGCCACCGCCGATATTGGCGCTCGCAACCGTCAGGGCGACCGAGTCATACAGCGAAGCATCGCTCGATGTGGAGAGAGTCGCCGAGGTGAAATTGTTGCCGCTGTTGGTGAGTGCGATGTTGCCCGAGGCGGTGACGCTCAACGTGGCCGAATGAATGGAGCCGCTCTGGCCGATGGACAAGCCGCCGGTCAGCGCCAAGTCGCCGCCGACCGTCGCGCCGGAGACCGAGAGCGCTGAGCCGTCATAAAGTGACGCATCGTGCGATCCCGTCGTCGAAAGCGAGGCGGATGTGAACGCATTGCCGGAATTGGTGAGCGTGATGTCGCCGGCCGTGCTCGTGGCGCTTAGCGAGCTTGAATGAATCGCGCCTGTCTGGCCGATGTCTGCAGCGCCGGAAAGCGAGAGCGCGCCGTTTACGGACGCGCTCACAACCGTCAGAGCCGACGCGTCGTAAAGCGAGGCATCGCCACCCGATGTCGTCAGCGATGCGGTGTTGAAGGTGTTTCCACTGTCGGTCAGCGTGATCGAACCGCCAGTGGACGTTGCGTTCAACGTGCTGGCCAGTATCGCGCCGGTTTGCTGAATTTCACCTTCGACCGTCAGCGACAGCGTGGTGGCAACACTGGCGCCGGTAATGGTCAGATCGGACGTATCGTAGATCGATGCACCATGCGTTCCACCCGCCGAGAGCGAGAGTGTGTCGAACGCGTTACCAGTATTGGAGAGCGTGATTTCGCCATTGGCGGTCGTGACGCTGAGCGCATTTGCCTGAATAGCGCCTGTCTGGCCGATTGCGCCTGCGCTAGAAAGCGTGAGGTCGCCTGCAACAGTCGCGCCGGTAATCGTCAGCGCGCTGCTGTCGTAAATAGTGATGTTGCCCGATGTCGTCGCCAGTGTGGCGGGGCCGAACGCATTGCCAGCGTCGGAAAGGGTTATGGAGCCTGCCGTTGCCGAGAGATCGACGGCACCGGCGAGTATCGCCTTCGTCTGCGTGACGGCGCCGTTCGCAACGATGCTCAACGTGCCTGTGCCGACGTCAATGCCGTCCGAGCCTGTGCCAATCGAGAAGCCCGAACCGGGCGATGCGATATAGGCATCGGCGCCATCCGTCTGCACGGCGAGTTGGTTCACGGCGATCTGAAGCGGATTGGCCGCCGAGCCGACATCTCCCGCGCTACCGTCGCTGGTCAGCGCGATGACGGCCGATTGGCCTGCAACATAAGCCGTTCCAGTGCTCACGACAGACGAAGCGGTGAGTTTAATGTCTCCGCCGCCGGAGCTCGTTCCAAACGCCGAGCCATTGCCGATTTGCGCTGTGCGCGAGATTCCGCCCGACAAGGTCAGCGTGCCAATCGCGTTGACCGTAATATCGCCCCCCGCCGCGCCGCCATATCCCAACTGGGCGTTGCCGTTCGTCGCGTCCAGCGTCAAGTTGTAAGCAAGCATGCGCGTGAGACCGCCCGCGCTGCCGACACTGACGTCGCCGCTCGCGCCGACACCGCCAAGAAAAATCGAGCCGCCGGAATTGCCGAACGTACCGGCGTTGCCGAGAGACGAGCCACCCGCCGTCGTCGGATCCCATCCGCCGACTCCGGTGATCGCGCCTGTGCCGGCGTTTTGCACCGACGCGTTGAACGTCAGATCCCGTCCCGCAAACAGCGACAGCGAGTGGGAACTGGAATAGACGATTGCGCTGTTGACCGTGATGTTGTTGCCGGCTTCGAGGAAGACATTGGAAGACGACAGCGCGGCGATGACAGTCGCGGGGCTGATGTTCGATCCGCCGATGCCATCGGAGCCGCTGGTGGAAATGTTGATGTCGGTGGGGTCGAGAAGCCAGGCCCCTGTCAGGCCGCCAGGTGCCAGCGTATCGACGAATGCGTCAGCGCCCACCCGAAGATTCTTGCCCGATGTTTCGACGAGCCCGCCATTGCCGCCGGCGGCGCCGCCTCTCGCACTAACGGTCGCATTGAAATCCGTCTGGCCGTCCGACCAAACGCTTACTTCCCCGCCATCACCACCGTTCTTGGCATCGGCTGTGATGATCGCCTTGCCGACATTGGTGGTCTGAGAATTGGCAATCGTTCCCTGGCCATGCAATCCACCGCCGATCTGGATCTTGCCGCCGCCGCTGTCGCCGGAGGCATCCAGTTTCGCACCATCGCTTACATTGACGGTGCCACCGGTAACCGAGATCGAGCCGCCCGTCTCTCCGGCGCTGTTGCCGGATGCAGAAACGGTTCCACCAACATTTGCCGTGCCGTCTGGGCCTGCATCGAAAATAACTTCACCGTTATGAACGGAAACACTGTTTGCTTCCACCACGCCGGCGTTGTTGATTACATTGTTCTCGACATTGCGCACTGCGCGCGCCGTCATCAGAACAGTGCCGCCCGAAGACGAAAGCGTGCCCGAATTTGAGACAAGCGCCGACGAAGGCCTTCCGTTAGCGTCCTTCGGCGTTTCGGTGACGGGGTCGCCAATCTGGTAACGGATGAGATTGTCGCCATCGAGATCGACGGTGAAGGTTCGCGCGCCGCCCAGCACAATCGATCCGAGGTCGGCCTTTATTACGCCCTCGTTGGAAACCCGAGAAGCCGAGAGCACGATCGAACCGCCCTGCCCCGCAACGATCGTGCCCTTGTTTACGACCGAGGCATCTGGATTGGCGGACGGCTTTGAAAACCGGAATTTTCCGCTCTTGAAATCGTCGTCATCGATATCGGATGTGGTGGCGAGCAACCCGCCCACATTCACCTGCGCGCCCTGTCCGAATAGAATGCCATTGGAATTGATCAGCCAGATATTGCCGTTGGCGAGCAATTGCCCGTCGATGGCGGACGCATTGGGGCCGATCACCCGGTTGACGGTGACAGAGCTTGCGGCCGGCTGATTGAAAACGACCGATGAGCCACTGGGAATGGAGAACGCATCCCAATTGATCAGCGCCTTGTTGGTGCTCTGGTTGACGACGGTGCTGTTGCTATTGGGCGAGGATATCGTCGCGCTACCGACGACGACCGTTCCACCCGTAGGGCCACCCGCGCGCGCCGCAGTTGAGCCGAGCACGGCAGAAGCCACCAGTGCGCTCGTCACCAGCAGCAGTCCCTTTAGCACGCTTGACGTGGTCGGATTCGCTTTCATTTTCCCGGCCTCAGAACGCTATCGCCAAATCGAGCAGGGCTTTGTTGACAGCCTTGCCGTTGTCGCTGCCGGGAACCGGATGCAAGGTGCGCGCTCCCTCCACGGCCAGATATATGCTGTATGGAAACCAGAACCTCAGACCGATGCCGGTGGAGGCGATCGAGAAATCGCTCAGCGGTAGCCCCAGCGACGCCGGACGCTCCTTGTTCCAGACTTTCGCCACATCGAAGAATGCATAGGGTTCTAGGCTTCTGATGGCCAGATCGCTCAGGCGCGTGTCGTAGCGAACCTCGAACGATCCGCCCACCCCGCTGTCACCGGCAATTGCTCCGGGCTCATAACCGCGGCCGATTTGCGTTCCGCCGAAGAGAATTTGTTCGCCGGTTATCAGCGGAGCAAAAGAATACTGGCCGCTGCTGGATATCCCGACGCTGAAATTGCCGGCAAGGCTCTTACTGTAACGCCCAATCCAAGTCGCCTTGGTGAATGTCGTCTGCCCGCCAATCGAAAGGTCCGGCGAATGGTTCGGTGTCGCCCCCAAAATGGGCAGACCTTCCGCGACATCGAACGTTCCGCTGAAGGTTCCGGTCAGGAAATCACGGCTCGAATAGGCAAGGCTCACATCCGCAACGCGCCATTTGTCGTGACTGATCCCGATGCCGAGAATATCGACTCGCGCGTCTTGAATCGTGATGCCGCCGTCAATCGTCAACGTATCGGAGCGCGTGCGCACCAACGGATAGGACAAACGCGGCCCGATGGCCCAACTGTCGGTGCGGACCTCGATGGGGCCGAGCGACCCGCCCGGCGCGCCATGAGAAACCGCGCCCAGAAACGTTCCGGCGAGCCCATTATCGTTGAGCTGCGCGACATAGCGGACCTGCCCCGCCACTTGCTTGTGAAAATCGAACGGGGCCCAAGTGAAAGCGGCATTCAATTCATCAGCGCCGGCGATCCCGCGATAGGCAGCGGTGCCCGAAACAGTCCAGACGCCGGTAAATTGGGATCCGCGGTTCATCGACGAAAGCGAGCCGCTTACCGTCGGCTGGGTGACGGTGACAGTGAGGTTGGCGGCACCCGGCACGTTGGGCGATGGGCTCAACACGCCAGTTGCCGTCACGCCGGGAATGTTGTTTGCGAGAAGGAGTGCATGCTCGATTGTTTCGCCACGCAACGGTTTTTGACGAATGATGGGGTCGAGGTAGTTCTTCACCAATGCCCGCGTATGCTCATTGCCCCCATCGACGGAGGTGCTTTCGACAAATCCTTCGACAACGCGAATGGTGAAAATACCGTCGTTGACGTGCTGCGGCGGCACATAAGCACGCACCAAGAGATAGCCCGCCGCGCGATATTGCTTTTCGATTGCGTCGGCGACATCGAAGATGTCGCGCAAGGACACTTCCTTACCGATCAACGGCTCGTACAACGGCCTGAAGTTTTCCGGACTTATGGTTGCGGAGCCTTCGATCCTAATGCCGAGCACCTTGAAGCGGATTTCATCGACAGCGCGCGGCACTGCCGAGCGATGAGGAGCTTCAACACTGAAATCGATATTCGGAATGTCCCGTGGCTGGGGGAGCGTGCGTTCATGACCAGGTTGAACGGCGCCAGGAAGGTCAACCGGCGCAGCCTGCACCATGGCGGGCAAAGCCCAACCCAATGCAGCCGCTGATGCGCTTACGCTGCAATGCGCAAAGGACGCACGGCGGAAAGAACGCGTGCCCAATTGAATTTACCCCAACAGCCCATTGAATGCGTCCGCGATGAACCCGGACCTTTGCGCGCAATGTAACAGCGGGGCACAAGAAGAGACAATGGAATCAGAGCCGATATGCCGATCTTGTCCTTGAAATTACTGGGATTTTGGATTTGTGACAGCAGCTATAAAAAAGCCCGGCTCAGCGGCATACGTTAACCTCATGATTTTGCAGAGATTCCAAAACTGTCCCACGACTCCGCCGAAGCCTTTGCAGATTTAACTTTGTTCGGAAATTCCCAATTCCCGAATGCCGAACCGATTGCCCTTAATTCGGGCACAACCCCTTAGGTGTCTGGGAAAACTGAATAATTTTTCGTAGGGCAAAACCCGACAGCTTTGGCTGCCCGGCTGGACCAAGTCATCGGGCGTGCGCCCCGTCAGGGGTACGAAGCGCGCTCTGCCGATTGCAGTGTGGCAATTTCGGCTGCCAGCGCTGCGGTCACGCGGCCATAACACTCGTTCCCGGTCAACGGGACGATCTCGTCTTCGTCCGCCACGGCACAAAACGAAAGGCCGTTGCGATAAGCCCGCATCGCGCCGGTGCGATCGCCGCGCTGCTGCGCGATAGTGCCCAAAAGCATGTGAGCAGCGACCGAACGCCGGTCGAGATAAATCAATCGCCGCGCAATCTCCGCCGCTTTCTCCAACTTCGCGGAATTTAAAAGACCAACCGCGTAGATATAGTGAAGTTCTCGCGACATCGGATGCCAGACGATCGCATGGGCGAGAAATTCAAGCGCAGCCTGCGACCTCTGCCCCGCAAACAGCGACCGCGCATGCAATTCGCATGACCGCGCGCTTTGGCGAAAGTCCGGCGCCGCCTTTTTGGCGGCACGCAATTGAGGTTCGGCCATCGCCGATTCAGGCGCGGCGGGTTTGCGGCGAAAGAGAATAACGTTTGAAGGATATTCCTTTTTCATCGGTCCATGCGACAGAATGTGCTTCCCGAAACCGTGCGGATCTCGAAAGGCGCAAATTCCACTTGTGCCGGATTGCCGGCGGATGCCAGCGCTCGCCCCGTTTTCCACCGGCGAACTTTAAAGGGCGTGATTTAATATTTTTCTAATCCGCAACGGCGCGCGCCGCACAAATATCGAGCCATGCGGCATGGCCGGGCTTCTCAGCTTCCAGCTTCCGGCGCGACGCCTCGGCACTAGGAATGCGGCATAAGCCTGTAACCAACTCCCGGTTCCGTCACCAGGATGTGCGGCGCGCCCTCGGGTTCAAGTTTCTGCCGCAACTGGCGCATCAGAACGCGCAAATATTGCACATCTTCGACATGCGCAGGACCCCATACTTCGTTGAGAAGCTGGCGATGCGTCACGACCTTGCCGGCGTGGGAGACGAGAAAACGCAACAGGCTGTACTCTTTCGGTGAAAGATGCACTTCCACATCGCCGAGCTTTACCCGGCGATGGACGAGATCGACTGTCAGCTTGCCCGACTGAAACACCGGCGTTTCACCGCCCGATTGCAATCCGTGGCGCAACGCAGCCTTGAGGCGTGCCAGCAACTCGGCCATGTCAAATGGCTTTGTGACGAAGTCGTCTGCGCCCAACTCAAGCGCGCGCACCTTGCCTTCCACATCGCTGCGCGCCGATAGTACGACGATGGGCGTCAACGCAGTTGCACGTATTTTCTCGACGACCGCGAAACCGTCCTCGTCCGGCAAACCCAGATCGAGAATTACAGCATCCGGACGTTCCTTGGCAAAAAGCCGGAGCGCATCGGCGGCGGTTCCGGCTTCAAGGCATTCATAGCCGTGCGGCGGAAGACCCGCGCGCAAGAATCGCTGGATCTGCGGTTCGTCATCGACGATCAAAATCTTTGGAAATTTGCTGCTCACAATCAGGTCTGTCCAACGGGCAAGGTCAAAGTCAGTGCAGCGCCGGAACGGTCGCTGCGATTGGCGGCATCGAGCCGCCCGCCGAAGGCTTCGACAAAACCGCGCGCCACGGCGAGGCCCAGACCCGTGCCTGCCGCACGGCTATCGGCCGCCTTGGCACGATAGAATTTGTCGAAGATGTTCGGCAGGGCTTCAGGAGGAATGCCAGGCCCCTCATCCTCGATCACGACATGCACAACGCCAGCATTCGGCAACGCCCGGATGGCAATAGTGGATCCCGCCAGCGAATATTTCGCGGCATTGTCCAGCAGATTCACGAGCGCCTGTTCCAGCAACACGGGATCGACCATGACCTGCGGAATGTCGCTGGAGATTTCGGTCACTATGCGATGTGCGGACAGAAGCCGTTCCGAACGCTTGCGCGCAGCACCAATAAGTTCAGCAAGCTCGGTAGACTCGATTTTTACCCCCAGAGCGCCCGCCTCAAGTCGCGACATATCCAGGAGATTGCCGACAAATCGATCGAGCCGTTCTGCCTCATCCCGCACCGTCAGGAGCAATTCTGTTGTCTGGGCAGGGCTGTAGAGTTTTTGGTTGGTGAGCAGCGAAGTGGCGGCCCCAAGGATGGAGGCAAGCGGCGTTCGCAGATCGTGCGATAGAGACGTCAGCATGGCCACGCGCAGCTTGTCGGCCTCGACAAGCACTTGCGCCTGATTCACGCGCTCGACAAGTTCGGAGCGTTCGATCGACAGTGCCGTCTGATCGATCAGCGCATCGAGCAACCGGCGCTCGTCGGGCGTGAAGAGGCCTTTTTGCCCAAGCAGCTGCAGCCCGATAACGCCGACAATGCCCTGCCCCGTTCGCATGGGAAGAAACAGCCGCTTGGTGCCCGGCAGCGTTTCGGCATTACGGCCCGCAGCAACGCCGCGTTCCCATGTCCACGTCGCCGCGGCCAGATCCTGTTCATCGATCTCATCGTCGGGTGGATATCCGGCGCGGATCTCAAGACGTCTCGTCTCCGGGTTCGGCAAAAGTACCACCACATTCGCCTTCAGCATGGAGAATATCTGGTAGGCCGAGGCCCACAGAATATCGTCAAGCCGTGCAATGCCGGCCAATTTGCCCGTGAAGCGGTAAAGCTCGCTTGCAATTGCGGCGCGCGCCGAAGCGATATCGGCCTGTTGCCGGACCCGCGCCGCCAAATTCCCCGCTATCACCGCGACGAGAAGCAATACCGCGAACGAAATCCAGTTGTTCGGATCCGCAATGGTGAAAGTGTAAAGCGGCGGGAGAAAGAAAAAGTTGTACGCCATCACGCTGACGAACGCGGTGTAAAGCGCGGGCCTCAACCCGAAGGACACTGCGCTCAGCAAAACAGGCACAAGAAACAACATGCCCACACTTCCCAGCGCGTGGGTGATCGTCGTGTTGAAAATCCAGCCGGCGCCCACCGTGACGGCCGTGGCAAGCGTGCTCCAGGCGTAGGCTTCCCACGCACGGCCATCGATCGCCGGCTGTGTCTTGACCGACTTCGGCCCGACCACGTCGCCTTCGGCCAACACCGCGGTGACGCTGATCGCACCGCTGCTGCGCATCAGATCGCGCACGACGGAACCGTGCAGCAGCTCGAACCAGCGGGAGCGTTCCGATTTACCGATCAGTATCTGCGTAACATTGTTCTTGCGGGCGTATTCAAGGATCGTTTGCGCGATATCGCGCCCGGGCAGCGTTGCGGTTTCCGCGCCCAGCCTCTGCGCGAGCCGTAAAGTGTCGGCGATACGGTCTTTTTCAACTTCGCTCAGCGCCAAATGCCGCGGACCTTCTACATAAAGGGCGCTCCATGTCCCTTTGAGATTGTCGGCCGCGCGCCGGGCGCGTCTGACGAGTTCGGCCGACGAAGGATGCTCGTTCACGCAGACAAGCACATGTTCCGCCGCAGGCCACGGCCCGCCGATGGCATGCGCCTGCATATATTCCGTCATCTCGCGGTCCACACGTTGTGCGGTTTTGCGCAACGCAAGTTCTCGCAGCGCCGTGATGTTACCGGGCGAGAAAAAGTGGCGGAGAGCTCGTTCGGCCTGTGCCTTGACGTAAACTTTTCCTTCCTTAAGTCGTTGCAACAGATCGTCTGCAGTTGTGTCCACCAGTTCGATCTCATCCGCTTCGTCGAGAATTTCGTCGGGCACGGTCTCCCGCACACGGATGCGGGTGATCTGCGCTATGACATCGTTCAGGCTTTCGATGTGTTGAATGTTGACCGTCGTATAGACGTCGATGCCTGCCGAGAGAATTTCCTCGACATCGAGATATCGCTTCGGATGGCGGCTGCCCTGCGCATTGGTGTGGGCGAGCTCGTCCACCAGCACAAGCTTGGGATGGCGCTGGAGAACGGCATCGATGTCCATTTCGGAGACGACATGTCCCTTGTACAGTGACCGGTGCCTGGGTATCACCTCGAAGCCCTTGGTCAGAGCATCCGTCTCGACACGGCCATGCGTTTCCACCACGCCGATCACGACGTCCACGCCTTCGAGGCGCCGCTGACGCGCCTGGGTGAGCATTTCGTAGGTCTTGCCTACGCCTGGCGCCGCTCCCAGAAATATCTTCAGACGCCCGCGGCCTTCTTTTTTGGCCTGTTCGAGTAAAGCTTCAGGAGACGGACGATCTTCTGTATGGACGGACATTCGCCATAATAACTCAGTGCGTCGAAACCCGCATCGCATCCAGCGCCAAATTCAGCTTGAGGACATTTACGCGAGGCTCCCCGATCACACCGAAATAGCGCCCCTGGATGTGATCGGCCACCAGTTTCCGGAGCGCTTCCTCCCCCAGACCACGGGCCCTGGCGATCCGCGGCACCTGGAAGAAGGCCGCCGCCGGGGTGATGTCGGGATCGAGGCCGCTGGCCGAGGCCGTCACCAGATCCACAGGAACGGGCGCATCCGGATTCTCCTTCTGGAGAGCCGCCGCATCCGACTTTATGCGATCGATGAGCTTCTTCGAGGCCGGCCCCAAGTTCGAGCCGGAAGAAGCCCCGGCGTCATAGCCGTTGCCCGCAGCTGAAGGGCGGCCGTGGAAATATTTCGCGTCCGCGAAGACCTGACCGATCAATTCGGAACCTACCACTTTCCCGTCCTTCTCGATCAGGCTGCCGTTTGCCTGACGAGGGAAGAATGCCTGTGCGAGCCCCGTCACCCCGAGGGGGTATGCAAGGCCGGTGATGACGGTCATCACCACGATCATCGCGATAGCGGGCCAGATTTGCTTTAACATGATGTCCTCACGAAAGACCGGCGGCCGTAACCAGAACGTCGATCAATTTGATGCCGGCAAAAGGCACGACAATTCCGCCGGCGCCATAGACCAGAAGATTCCGGCGCAACAAAGCCGCCGCACCCACTGCACGATAAGCGACCCCCCTCAATGCCAGCGGGATTAGAGCGATGATTATCAAAGCATTGAAAACGATGGCCGAAAGAATCGCGCTCTGCGGAGAATGCAAGTGCATAACGTTCAGCGCCTGCAACTGCGGATAGAACGCGACGAACATAGCCGGAATGATCGCAAAATATTTCGCGACGTCATTGGCGATTGAGAATGTCGTCAGCGCGCCGCGCGTCATCAGAAGCTGCTTTCCGATCTCCACGATCTCAATGAGCTTCGTAGGATCACTGTCGAGGTCGACCATGTTGCCGGCCTCGCGCGCGGCCATCGTGCCGGTGTTCATGGCTACGCCTACGTCGGCCTGCGCCAGCGCCGGCGCATCGTTGGTGCCGTCGCCGCACATCGCAACCAGCTTGCCTTGCGCCTGCTCGTCGCGGATGAGCTTGAGCTTGGTTTCGGGAGTCGCTTGGGCGAGGAAATCATCCACGCCGGATTCGGCGGCAATGGCTGCGGCCGTGAGCGGGTTATCGCCGGTGATCATTACCGTGCGGATGCCCATTTTGCGAAGCGCTGCGAAACGCTCGCGAATGCCGCCCTTTACAATATCTTTCAAATGAATGACCCCGAGGAGCTTGCCGTCTCTCGCGACAGCGAGAGGCGTTCCGCCCGATTTCGCAATCCGTTCGGCCAAACCCATGAGTTGTTGCGCCTGATCCGCGCCCACCGCGCGCAAGGCGGCCGCTGCCTGCCCTTCCGCGGTACCCGAAGCCGGGATTCCCGCCTTCAACCGCACGTAGTCGAGAACCGCATCGATCGCACCCTTGCGGATCGACGAGCCTTCCACATCGATACCGCTGATCCGTGTTTGTGCGGAGAACGGAATGAAATTGGCGTGCATTGGCGCCATTTCACGGCCACGAATGCCGTATTTCTCTTTGGCCAGAACAACGATGGAGCGCCCCTCCGGCGTTTCATCGGAGAGTGAAGAAAGCTGTGCAGCATCCGCAAGTTCGCGCTCGCTGACGCCGTTGAGCGGCAAAAATTCCGTTGCCTGACGATTGCCGAGCGTGATCGTTCCCGTCTTATCGAGCAAGAGCGTGTCGACGTCGCCCGCGGCCTCCACGGCGCGGCCCGACATGGCAAGCACATTGAACCGCACCAGCCTGTCCATGCCGGCAATGCCGATAGCCGACAGGAGCGCGCCGATTGTAGTTGGAATGAGCGTGACAAACAGCGCGACCAATACAAGAACGCTTATGGCGCCACCCGCATATTTTGCGTAACTCGGAATAGTCGCAACCGCGAAAATGAATATCAGCGTCATACCCGCCAGCAAGATATTGAGCGCGATCTCATTGGGCGTCTTCTGACGCTCCGCGCCTTCGACCAGCGCAATCATGCGATCAAGGAAGGTCGATCCCTGGGCGGCGGTGATCCGCACCTTTATCTGGTCGGAGATAACGGTTGTTCCGCCGGTCACCGCGGAGCGATCGCCGCCGGATTCGCGGATAACCGGCGCCGATTCGCCGGTGATCGCAGCTTCATTCACCGAAGCAACGCCTTCGATCACTTCCCCATCGCTCGGAATCAAGTCACCCGCTTCGACAAGAACAATATCGCCCGGTTTGAGATTGGTGGCGGGAACCAGGGTCCAGTTCGTGCCGCCCTTCTCGAGCAGCTTCGCCGAGGCTTCCGTCTTGGTTTTGCGCAGGCTCGCTGCCTGAGCTTTCCCGCGCCCTTCGGCGACCGCTTCGGCGAAATTCGCGAATACGACTGTGAACCAAAGCCAGAGATTGATTTGGAACGAAAACAGCAGATTCGAACCATGAGTGACAAGATCGCGCATGAAAAGCGCGGTTGTCAGCGCGGCAACGATCTCCACGCAAAACATGACCGGATTCGCGATCATGTGGCGCGGATGCAGTTTCCTGAACGCGCCTGCAATTGCCGGAACGAGAATGCTCGGATCCGTCATCGTTGAGACCGGCATCCGCTTGCGAATGCGTTCAACGCCCAGAGGGGAATTCGCGTCCATTGTCATGACCTCAATAAAGCGCGCCCGCAAGCATCGCAAAGTGCTCCACGATCGGCCCGAGCGCGAGCGCTGGAAAATATGTCAGACCGCCGATGATCAGAATCACGCCGACAACCAGCCCGACAAAGAGGGCGCCATCGGTGGGAAAGGTACCCGCTGAGGCAGGCACGATCTTCTTGGCAGCCAGAGAACCGGCGACCGCGAGCATCGGGACGATCATGAGAAACCGGCCGATGAACATCGCAGTGCCCAATGTCGAGTTGTACAGCAGGCTATTCGCCGAGATACCCGCAAACGCGCTGCCGTTGTTGGCCGTGGCGGAAGTAAAGGCATAGAGGATTTCGCTGAAGCCGTGGGGGCCCGCATTGTTGAGCGCCGACACTCCATTTGGCAGTACGCTGACAAGTGCTGTGAAGCCCAGGATCGACAGCGGAAGGACAAGAATGGCAAGCATCGCCATTTTTACCTCTCGCGCTTCGAGTTTCTTGCCGAGATATTCCGGCGTTCGCCCAACCATCAGTCCCGCAACGAACATGGCAATCACCACGAACAGCAGCATCCCGTATAGGCCAGACCCCACGCCTCCAAAGATGATCTCCCCCAACTGCATATTTATCATCGGGACCATGCCGCCCAGCGGCATGAAACTGTCATGCATCGCATTCACCGCGCCGCAGGATGCGTCGGTGGTGACAGTGGCAAACAGCGCGGAATTGGCGATCCCGAATCGCACTTCCTTGCCTTCCATATTGCCGCCGGATTGCAGCGCGCCCGGAGTTTGATCGATGTGCATGTTCCCGAACGCGGGATTGGCGCCGGTCTCGGCCCAATAGGCGACGGACACACCTGCCAAGAACAGGACGCCCATTACCGCAAATATCGCCCAACCCTGACGTTGATCGCCCACCATGCGGCCGAATACGTTTGTGAGAGCCGCTCCGATCGAGAAAATCAGCACGATTTGAATCAGATTGGTGATCGCATTGGGATTTTCGAAAGGATGGGACGAATTTGCGTTGAAGAAGCCGCCACCATTGGTGCCCATCATCTTGATGACTTCCTGCGATGCTACAGGCCCTTGGGCAATTGTCTGTTTGGCGCCTTCCAGTGTGGTGACATCGGTGTAAGCCAGCAAATTCTGCGGCATACCCTGGAAGACGAAGAACAGAGCAACCACGATGGAGATCGGCAGCAGGATATAAAGTGTACAGCGGGTTAGATCGACCCAAAAGTTTCCGATCGTCTTCGCGGACCGTCGTGCGAATCCACGGATAAGCGCTACGGCAAGTGCAATTCCTGTCGCCGCTGAAACGAAATTGTGCACGGTGAACCCCGCCATCTGGACCAGATAGCTCATCGTGGTTTCAGGAACGTAGGACTGCCAGTTCGTGTTGGTCACGAAACTTATTGCCGTGTTGAACGATAGATGTTCGCCAACAGCCGGCATGTGTTGCGGGTTGAAGGGCAGCATCGCCTGCAATCGCTGCAATGCGTAGAGCGAAAGGAACCCGGCCAGACTGAACGCCAGAACCGCCACGCCGTAAACCGTCCAGTGCTGTTCTTCGTCCTCGCGAACGCGGCAAATTGCATAAATCAGGCGCTCCAACGGCCGCAGTATCGGGGAAAGAAAAGTCCGCCCCCCTTCAAATACCGCGGTGATGTAGGCGCCGAAAGGTTTGGTGATCGCGATAACGATCAGGGAAAATATCGCGATTTGAATCCATCCGTTGGCTGTCATCGATTGAATTCCCTAGAACCGTTCGGGACGAACGAGCGCGTAGACGAGATAGGCGAGCATCCCAACTGTCACGATGGCGCCAACCACAAAGTCCAGGATCATGGCAATTCTCTCAAAGCCGGTCGCAAGCGAAGGTGTAGACAATGGCGATCAGGAAAAACGCCGTTCCGGCAGCAATGAAAATGGCATCGAGCACGACGTTACTCCTTGTCTCCGGGACCGGAACCGCGACTGGATTATCCCATTGTCGTATAAGAGTTCGAGGTGAAAACGCCGATATCGAAATAAGAATATCATAAAGACCGGAATGAGGCCGGGGCTTCCCTGCCAGCGCAGATACCTGCCTGGAAAACCATCATTCGCGACCGAGTTGGCGACGAGCGAGTAGCCGCTCGAAGGGGTGCATATGTCAACGAGCTTTGGAAAGCGAGTCGAGTGCATACGCCAAATTGTCATGTGACGTCACACGGCTTCCTTGTGCACACAAACACATTGTAGTGCCCAGTTTTTTCTGAAGGCCGATTCGACGATTGGCTGATCTGGCTGATCCAAAGAAGCGATTGGTATTGGTGGGTGATACAGGACTCGAACCTGTGACCCGCTGATTAAGAGTCAGCTGCTCTACCACCTGAGCTAATCACCCAACCCGTTGGACCCGCTGCATAAAGCGCTGCCCGTTTGTGGCCTGGGGGCGGCTGCCGGATCTACTGGAGGCGCGGCCTATAGCAGAGGGGTGTGGGGGTGTCCAGAAAGGGGCTGTGGATCAAATTATGCCGCTGGCGCGCTGGGGAATTTCGACCTGCCGGTGAACGTGAACGCTCATCAAAAGGCCGAACCCAAACATCACCGTCAGCATGGCGCTGCCGCCATAGGAGACGAGCGGCATGGGGATGCCGACCACGGGGATCAAGCCCATCACCATCAGCCCGTTGATCATGATGTAGAAGAAGAAGTTCAGCGTCACCCCCATCGCCACCAGCCGGCCGAACTGGCTGCGCGAAGCCATGGCGATGCGAATACCAAAATAGATCACCATGCCGAAGAGGACGAGAAGTCCGATGCTGCCGATGAAGCCGAATTCTTCTGCGAAGGCCGTGACAATGAAATCGGTCTGCTTTTCGGGAAGAAAGTTCAGGCGGCTTTGGGTGCCTTCCAGAAATCCCTTGCCGGCAAATCCGCCGGAACCGATGGCGATCTTGGCCTGGGTGATATTCCATCCCGCGCCCAGCGCGTCGTCCTGCGGATGCAGGAAAGTCAGCACGCGCTGTTTCTGATAATCGTGCAGGAATTGCCAGACGATCGGAACCGCTGCAGCCGCTCCGCCCACGGTGGGCATTATCCACCACCAGGAAAGCCCTGCCAGGAACAGAAGCGAGCATCCATCGAGCATAAGAATGGTTGCGGTACCCAAATTTGGCTGATGCAGAACAAGCGCTGCCGGAATGGCGATCATGGCGAGCGGTATGACGAGCTTGAACGGTTTGGAAATATCCTCAACGCTCAGGCCGTGCAGATATCTGGCAAGCGCAAGAACCAACGTGACCTTCATCATCTCCGAAGGCTGGATCTGCAGCGGGCCAAGCGCGATCCAGCGCTGCGCGCCCATACCCACGTGACCGACCGATTCAACCGCGATCAGGAGAAGGAGTGCGATGGCATAGGAGGGATAGGCAAGACCCATCCAGACACGGATATCGACGAGCGCTACGGCGATCAGGATCACAAGCCCCACCGCAAAGCGGAGGATTTGCGGCGCGGCCCATGGCGAGAAGCTGCTGCCGGCGATGGAATAAAGCATCGCAAAACCGGCGCAGGCGATAATAGTGATAAGAAGCAGGAAGCCCCAGTTAATCTCGAGCAGCTTCTCGCTGTAGGTCAGCGGGCGGCGAGCGGCGACATAGAGAGTTGTGTTCATCGCCCTACCCTTTTGCGTCAATCTTGTTTGCGGCAGAGGTCGACGGATAGGCGGTCGGTCGTCCCGCGATATTGCGCTGTTGCGCGAACAAAAGGATGTCGCGCGCCATTTGCACTTGCGGGTGAGCCGCCACAGCGCCGTGCTCGACGATGACGGCGCAGGCATAGCGCGGTGCGGAGACCGGTGCGAAGGCGATGTAGAGCGCGTGGTCGCGCAATTTCCACGGCAGATTTTCGTTTTTGGCAACCCCCCGCGCGCGCTCTTCACGGGTGATGACGCGGACTTGCGCAGTTCCGGTCTTGCCTGCCATTTCGAAGCCGGGTTCGGTGATCCGCCAAGCATAGGCCGTGCCACCGGGCTCGTTTGCGACTGCATTCAAGCCGTCGCGCACGCGGGCGAGCGCTTCTTGTGAAAAGGGCAGCGGGGGCGCGGCGGGCACCGGCAGACGTTGCGCGCCGATGCTGTGAACGATGCGGGGACTCACGGCTTTGCCGCTCGCAATGCGCGCGGTCATGGTGCAGAGCTGAAGCGGCGTGGCGAGCACATATCCCTGACCAATCGCCGTGACAAGCGTTTCACCCTGCTGCCAGGGCACGCCATATCTGCGCAGCTTCCATTGCCGGCCGGGAATGGAGCCGGAGCGTTCGCCGGGAAGTTCGATTCCGGTGATGGCGCCAAGTCCCAGCGCGCGCGCTGCTTCCTCGATCTTGTCGATGCCGAGACGGCGCGCAGTCTCATAAAAGAACACATCGCAGGAATGCTGAATGCCGCCACGCAAATCGAGCGTGCCGTGGCCTCCGCGCTTCCAGCAATGGAAATCGTGATTGCCGAGCGTGAGGCTGCCCGAACAGAAAACAGTGTAGCCGGGAACCGCTACGCCGGCGTCCACGGCTGCCGCGGCTACGGCTGTCTTGAATGTCGAACCCGGCGGATAGGCGCCCGCGAGCGCCTTGTTCATCAGCGGCGCATGGTCGTCGGTCGTGAGGTCGCGCCATTCGGCGCTGGAGATGCCGACGTTAAAAAGATTGGGATCGAAGCCCGGCGAGGATTCAAGGGCCAGTACGTCGCCCGTTTCTGTATCCATCACCACACAGGCCGCGCTTTCTGTGCCCAATCGTTCGCTGACGAAATGCTGAAGTTCGCGATCGATGGTGAGATAGACATCCTGTCCGGGCGTGGCGGCTTCGCGGCTCAATTCGCGGATGACACGCCCATGCGCGTTGACTTCGACACGGCTGATGCCGGGCGTGCCCCTGATCTGTTCGTCAAAAGCCTTTTCGATGCCGCGTTTGCCGATACGAAAACCGGGCGACGATAGAAGCGGATCGTTGTCGCTCTTCAAGTCGTCGGCGCTGACGGCGGCGACGTAACCCAGCACATGAGCCAACTCCTGTCCATACGGATAGGCGCGCGTCTCGCCGACATCGGGAATTATGCCCGAAAGATAGGGAAGCTGAAGATTGATGCGCGAGAAATCCTCCCAACTCAGATTCTCGCTAACGACGACAGGGGCGAACGGCTTGTTTTCCGCAACATCGCGCAAGATTTTCTCCCGCTGGCGTTCACCTATCTGGATTACGCGGGCCACCGCGTCGATCGAAGCCTTGGCGCCGTCAGCCGCCTGCTCCGGCACCAGCAATACGCGATAGTTGCGGCGGTCGTTGGCGAGTTCGACGCCAAAACGATCGATGATGCGGCCGCGCGCGGGCGTGATCAGGCGTTCATTGATGCGATTGTCCTCGGCTTGAGTCATGAACTCGTCGAAGTCGAGGATCTGGAGCTGGTAGAGGCGGCCCGCGAGTACGGCGAACACCCCGGTCATGCCGCCCGCCGCGAGCAAAGTGCGGCGCGAGAATGTCGCGTAACGGCTTTTGTCCTTGCGGTCGAACAGCGGCATCAGAGGTGTGTCCTTGCCGAGCCGACCAGGCGCCGATGGATGAACGCGAGGATCACCGCGACAGGCGCATAGAGAACGACTGTGACGACGAGCAGACCGAGGGCGGGTGTCAAGGCCGGTATTGCACGGAAATAAAAGCCGACCACGACAAAAGCGCAAAGATTGGCAACGAACGCAGCGATGCCGAATCCAAGTACCGCGGCCCAACCGGAAAGACCTGCGAAGGAATCGCGCTGGCGGTCGACGAGAGCGTAGGCCACGATGAACGATGCCGCCCAAACGCCGGGCGGCATGCCGGAAAGAAGGTCCTGCACGAGCCCTAGCACGAATGCCGCCCATGGCGGCATCAGGTCTGGACGCACCAGGCACCAGAAATAAACGGGCATCAGCGCGATCAAGGGCGGCGGCAAAAGGCCAGAGGTGAACGAGACAGGGATATTTGCCAGCACCGCACCAAAGATGCCGCAGGCGAACGGTAGAATGCCTGCAAAGAGTCCGCCGACCATGACGCTGGCGCGCTCCATATCCTGGTCAATCACTCATTGCCGTCAACGACCGCGGGAACGGAAGACGCAGATGCCGATTGCGCGGGTGCAGGCGGCGGGGCAGGAATATCCGCAGCTTGCGGCGTGGGCTGCGTTTCGGGGACGCCTTTGAAATCGAGCACTTCGACATCGGCACCCGAATTGGCGTCCGCAAACAGTGCAACGCGATAGCGGTTTGCCTGAACCACGATCGTACCGATCGGAAGCCCGGGCGGGAGCAATCCGCCGTCACCCGAAGTGAAAACAACATCGCCAGGTTTGATTTGCACGCGCGGATCAAAGGTTTCGATGCCCGGAAAGGACGTGTTGTTGCCGGCGAGGATCGCTTGCGCATTGCTTGGCGCGATGGTTACGGGTACGCGGCTGTTCAGGTCCTTCAGCGGGATCACCCATGACGTGTGGTTGCCCGATACAAGGATCCTGCCGATCAGGCCGCGCGCATCGAGAACTGCTTCGCCGGGACGTACGCCTTCCGCCTTTCCGGCATCCAGGATCATCGTTTGCAGATAGGGCCGCCCACTGCGGCCAATGACGTGAGCAAGGACCGAAGACGTTTCACGGCGAGGAACGGCGTGTAGCAGACGTTCGTAATTGGTCACGCGGCCTTGCAGAAGAATCGCCGCGCCCTGCCATTGGCGCAAGCGTGCGTTCTCATCCTTCAAGCGAAGATTTTCACTATAGACGCTGAAGATACTGCCGAGATTTCCAACCCACCGGTTAAAGCCATCGAACGGGGCTTCGATTTTCGAGAGCCAGGGCGCAGCGGCATCGCTGATCTGGGCCCGGGCGCGATCGAAGATATTGACCTGTGCGCGGCTCAGCAAAAGCAGCAGAAGGGCGAGCAAGGCGAACGCGGAAAGGGAGACCCGGTTGTCCCCCCTTACCCTGACGTTCCTCCAAAACCCGTTCGCCATTCGGCGTTACCCCCTAAAACGCGGTGGACAGAATGTGACGCATGCCTTTCGAATTCTCGAGCACTTTGCCTGTGCCCAGGGCCACGCAAGAAAGCGGATCGTCGGCGATGCTGACGGGAAGCCCAGTCGCGTCGCGCAGCACGCGATCGAGATTGGCGAGCAGCGACCCGCCGCCGGTGAGCACAATCCCCTTGTCCACGATATCCGCCGCAAGTTCCGGTGGCGTGGCTTCAAGCGCCACTTTCACCGCTTCGACAATTGCGCCCACCGGTTCGCCAAGCGCTTCAGCGATCTGTCGTTCGGTAATGGTGATTTCCTTCGGCACGCCGTTCAGAAGATCGCGCCCCTTGATTTCGAGCGACTTGCCCGCACCCATATCGGGGGCCGCAGCAGAGCCAATGTCTTTCTTGATGCGCTCGGCGCTGGATTCACCGATCAGTAGATTGAGATTGCGGCGGATGTAGGCGATGATGGCTTCGTCCATCTTGTCGCCGCCCACGCGTACCGAACGCGAATAGACGATTCCCCCCAGCGAAAGCACGGCCACTTCTGTCGTGCCGCCACCGATATCGACGATCATGGAACCTGTCGGCTCGGAAACAGGCAATCCTGCGCCGATTGCAGCTGCCATCGGTTCTTCGATCAGAAACACGCGGCGGGCGCCCGCAGAGAGTGCCGATTCCTGAATGGCTCTACGTTCGACGGCGGTGGAGCCGGACGGCACGCAGACGATGATCATCGGGTTGGCGAAGGACCGCCGATTGTGCACTTTTCGGATGAAGTGCTTGATCATCTCTTCGGCGATCTCGAAATCAGCGATCACACCGTCGCGCATGGGGCGAATGGCTTCGATATTGCCGGGCGTGCGGCCCAGCATCATCTTGGCGTCATTGCCGACCGCGCGGACCTGCTTCTTGCCGCTTTTGTTCATCATGGCGACGACAGAGGGCTCGTTCAGAACGATGCCGCGGCCGCGCACATAGACAAGCGTGTTTGCGGTACCGAGGTCGATGGCCATGTCGCTCGACAGAACGCCGAGAAGACTGTTGAACATACTGTTTTATGCCCCTTCTGAGCGCCCCCGGCGTTGCCGCCGGGGGCTGTTGGTTCATCTTGCGACGGTGAGCGCTTCCGGCGCGTGCTTTTCGCGCTTCACCAGGAGTTTGTTGAGTGCGTTGACATAGGCATAGGCCGCGGCCACCAGCGTGTCGGTGTCGGAACCTTTGCCGGTGACGGTACGGCCATTCTCTTGGAGACGTACGCTGACTGTGGCCTGCGCGTCCGTACCCGCCGTCACCGCGCCGACCTGGAACAGTTCCAGCGTCGCCGTATGCGGATAGAGGGCACGGATGGCATTGAAGATGGCATCGACAGCACCGTCGCCCGTGGCCCTGGTGCTGTGATCCCTGCCTGCGATCGAGAGCGTGAGTTCCGCGCTCGGTTCGATTCCTACCCCGGCTTCGACACGAAGGGCCTTCACCGAAATGGAGTCGTGGCCGCGCATCACCTCGTCATCGACCAAGGCGATGATGTCTTCGTCAAAAACATGTTTCTTCTTGTCGGCAAGTTCCTTGAAGCGTTTGAAGGCTTCCTGGAACGCGGGTGGCTCCAGGTCGTAACCCATCGATTCCAGCTTGTCACGGAAGGCATGACGGCCGGAGAGCTTGCCCAAAACCAGCGAAGTTTCCTTCACGCCCACATCCTCGGGGCGCATGATCTCGTAGGTTTCGACATTCTTCAGCATGCCGTCCTGATGGATGCCGGACTCGTGGCTGAAGGCGTTCTTGCCGACGATCGCCTTGTTGTATTGCACCGGAAAGCCGGTGACGTTGGACACGAGTTTGGATGCGCGCGCCAGCATTTTTGTGTTGATGCCGGTCGTGAAGTTCATCGCATCCTTGCGGACTTTGAGCGCCATCACAATTTCCTCGAGCGCCGCATTGCCCGCGCGTTCGCCGATGCCGTTTATCGTGCATTCCACCTGACGCGCCCCGCCGATGACGCCGGCAAGCGAATTGGCAACCGCCAGACCCAGATCGTTGTGGCAATGGGTGGAGAAAATCACCTTGTCCGCATCCGGCACGCGGTTGCGGAGCATTTCGATCAAGGCCACATATTCCTGGGGCGTCGTATAGCCCACAGTATCGGGAATGTTGATGGTCGTCGCACCAGAACGTATGGCGAGATCGACGCATTGGCAGAGGAAATCGTGCTCCGTGCGCGTTGCGTCTTCCGCGCTCCATTGCACATCGTCGGTGAGATTGCGCGCCCGAGCGACAGATGCGCCCACCGCATCCAGCACGGCGTTGGGGCCCATCTGAAGCTTGTGCTTCATATGGACCGGGCTGGTGGAGATGAAAGTGTGGATGCGGAATCGCCTGGCTGGCTTCAATGCTTCGCCGGCCGTGTCGATATCCTTGAAGCCCGCGCGTGACAGGCCGCAGATGACGGCGTTCTTCGTGCGCGTGGCGATGGCGTTGACGGCTTCGAAATCGCCCTGAGACGAAATAGGGAAACCGGCTTCGATAATGTCCACGCCCATTTCATCGAGAAATTCCGCGACCTCGATCTTTTCTTCGAGAGTCATGGCAGCGCCCGGCGACTGCTCGCCATCGCGCAATGTGGTATCGAAAATTCTTACCCTGTTTGAGTCGGTCATAGCTTCGCATTCCTTCCGTACGCCGCTTTGGCGGCTTCGATCACTCCTTTCATGCGTCCCCTAATCACCGGCCCGCGCATCCGCGGCACTCAGCGTCAGGGGCAACTAAGGAGGAGAAGCGTGCGAAGCGAGGAACCGAAAAAACGATTCGCAACGCGCGTGCCGACGCCGGCGGGGGTTCCGCCCTTCGCGTCTTGCCTGTGCGTTCCAAAACTCATCGTTCTTCCGGAAGCTACGGTTCGTTCAACATAAGGAAACGGTGTTAAGGCCGCGTAAAAACAGCCGTTTTCCGTTTCAATCGCACTTTTTTACGCTGATTTTCAGGAGCGGCGCAATAGCGCGATTCCGCGACTGAGTGGGTGTCTATCCGCCATCGACCGGCCGGATCAACGCGGCAGATTGGCGGGCGCGGGTTCGGGCCTCTTCAATTGTGGCGGCGCGCGCGGCAACCACGCCCATGCGGCGTTTGACATAGGATTCCGGCTTGCCGAACAGGCGAAGCTCCGTACCCGGAACAGCCAGCGCCTCATCCGCCCCTTCGAAAGCGATGCCCTTAGAATCCATTCCACCGTAAATGACGGCGGAAGCGCCGGGGGATTTGAGTTCGGTCGAAACCGGCAGGCCAAGGATGGCGCGGGCGTGGAGGGCGAATTCGCTCTGGTGCTGGGTCGCAAGTGTGACCAGGCCCGTATCATGCGGGCGCGGGCTGACCTCAGAGAACCAGACCTCATCGGCTTTGACGAACAGTTCCACGCCGAAAATGCCCCACCCGCCAAGGGCTTGAGTAACCTTCTCAGCCATTCCGCGGGCCTTGGCGAGAGCCGACGGGGACATGGGCTGGGGCTGCCAGCTTTCGACGTAATCCCCATCCACCTGCCGGTGGCCGATGGGTTCGCAGAAATGCGTGCCGTCTGCCGCGCGAACCGTGAGCTGGGTAATTTCGAAGTCGAAGGCGATCTCGCCTTCCACAATCACGCGGGGCTGCCTCACCCGGCCCGCCGACAGCGCCTTTTCCCAGGCTTTGGCCACATCCTTCTGAGATTTGAGGCGGGACTGACCCTTGCCGGAGGACGACATCACCGGTTTCACAAAACAGGGAAAGCCGATGCCACCGTCAATGGCGGCCTGCAATTCTACCTGCGAGGAAGCGAAGGCATAGGGCGAGGTGGGAAGGCCAAGGTCCTCTGCGGCGAGGCGGCGGATGCGCTCGCGGTTCATGGTGGTGTGCGCGGCGAAGGCCGTGGGGATCACCGTGGCGATGCCCGCACCTTCAATCCGGACGAGCTCGTCAGTGGCAATGGCCTCTATCTCCGGCACAATTAGATGTGGCCGCTCCATTTCGACCAACGCGCGCAGAGCCCTGGCGTCGGTCATGTCGATGACATGGGTGCGATGGGCGACTTGCTGTGCGGGAGCGCCTGCGTAGCGGTCGACCGCTATCGTCTCGACACCCAGGCGCTGAAGCTCGATCACGACCTCCTTTCCCAGCTCACCCGCGCCGAGCAGCATGACCTTGGTGGCGTTGGAACTGAGGGGCGTGCCGAGGCGCAAGTTGCTAATTCCTTGTTTTTAAATGGAAAACATCTAGAGGCTGTTTTCGCATTTTTTGAAATAGGGGGAGGGGTGGGGTATCCATCCGGCCCGGGGGCCGATTGGCGCCCGCGAGTATAACCGAGCTTTCAAGGTGTTCGATAAGTTGCCTATTTGACGTCCGCAGTGCCTGAATACCCCCTGGCTTCTGATCGAAGTCAATCATGGCCGGCCGGTTCCCGACTAGAAACGGGCGAAACACAAGCACGCCGGAACATGGCCCAGACAGAACATTTTGACGCGACCGCGATTGCGCTGCACTGGACAATTGCGGGGCTGATCATCGCGGCCTTCACGCTGGGTCTGACGGTCGACGAATTTCCCGAGGGTTGGGAACACGCTGTCGTCAACGTTCACGCGATACTGGGCGCGTCGGTGCTGCTGCTTACCTTTGCGCGCGTCTGGTGGCGGTTGACCCATAAGCCGCCGCCGCTTCCGCCGGATGTTGGCCCGGTGATGCGCAGTCTGTCGGGCCTGGTGCATTTTCTTCTCTATGTGCTGATGGTGCTGGTTCCGCTAATCGGCGTTCCGACGCTGCTGTATCGTGGGCGCGGGCTGGATTTCGGCATCTTCCAAATTCCTTCGCCCTTCGAGCGTTCCCGCGAGATTTTCGGCCCGCTGACCGAGATCCACGAGCTGGCGTCCTATGCGATGATCGGATTGGCGGGGGCGCACATTCTTGCGGCGCTCTATCACCACTTCATTCGCAAAGACGAAGTTCTGCTTCAGATGCTTCGCGCGAAAGGCTGATCGGGTGGAAGCGTTCGTGCCCGGCCAGCGCGCGCGGCCCGCGGCATCGATCGTCGCGATGAAGTGAATGCAAGAAGTCTTGACCGGCGCAGGCACGACATAGCAATCGCGATAGCGGGACGAGGTGCAGGACATCCCGCGAACACGCGCGCCCGCAAATCGATATTCTGCAGAAGTTTGTGGCACTCCGGGGACGTTCGATAATTCAGGGGCCGGTTTTTGAGGAAAACGCCACCGCACTTTTGTTTCGCCTAGAGAGCAAGCCACGCAGGGCAAAGCGTCCTGGCGATTCGATCAGCGTATAACTGATCCACGCCGGCAGGACCATCGAGAAGGCGAATATCGCCGCCAAACCCATCGCCAGCAGCGGCGGAAGCGGCGCAGGATGCAGCGTGCGAACGAGATGCTGCAACGGCCAACGGAACGGATCGGTCACCAGATAGAGCGAGAACGAAATCTTCCCAAGGAAATGAAGAAACCGCAGCGACATGAACCAAGCCACCCAGCCCTGGTTCAGCGCCAGCGAAAGAATGAGAGCGGGGAAGAGCAGCATCGCGAGAAATTCGGGCAGATTCAGCAAAACAATCGCGACGATCACGGCCGATACCGCAAGCACCACGTCATCGCGGGCAAACAGCGCCGCTGCAACGTGCGACACATAGACCCGGAACACCGCAAGACCCAGCACGAACTCCGAGACACAACGCAACAAATCGCGCCAGGGCCAGGGATGATTGTGCAGACCGACGATACCGAGATTCGGCCCGAGGCACGCATAAAGTCCCGCCAGAGCCGCTGCGCAGGTAGCAGCAAAAACAAAACGGTTGCGATTGAACACGCAAAAGAGAAATACCGGGAAGGCGAAATATGCGGCGAATTCGACGCTGATGGACCAAGCCGGCCAGTTGAGACTGCGCCCGATGCCGAGCCCCGGCAGAAGCAAAAGATTAGTCAACACATCCAGCGGCACATGATCGGGCCGCACGGTGGGAACCAAATTCACATCCACAAGCCACAGGGACAATAGCGCTGCCACGGTCACGACGATCGTTACGGCGCCATTGAGCGGCAGGATGCGCGCGGCGCGCTTGCCGAGAAAATTGCGATTGGCGGTCCATATGCTCTGGGTGCGGAAAGAGTCCAGGTAGGTGTAACCCATGATGAAGCCGCTGAGGATAAAGAACACATCAACCGCCAGCGCCCCGTGCGGCGCAAGAGAAGGAAAATCGCCACTGGCGATTTGCTGCATGGTCGCGGAAAAATGCATCGCAATAACAGCCATGGCCGCGACGCCGCGCAACGATGTGAGAGGCAGGATTTCTTTACGCAAACGATCCGCCAAGAACCCACGCGGGCGGAGGTTACCACTTGGCCCGGACTGAGCGAAAGCGGCATCAAAATCGATAGTAGATCTCAGCGTTTTCCGAGAGATCCCGACGGTTAAGCCACGGCACGGTCTGAAAGCGTGCGTTCGGGCGGGAAGGTGATGCGCACTGTGGTGCCCTGTGCGAGCGCGCTTTCGATGGAGAGCGTGGCCTGATGCAATTCAGCGAGCGATTTCACCAGTGATAGGCCGAGGCCGGAACCTTCCTGTTTACGCGACATAGGCGAGTCGATCTGGCGGAAGGGTTCGAGCGCAACGGAGATCATGTCCGGCGCCATGCCAATTCCCGTATCGGAAACGCTGAGCACGATGCCGCCATCGCGATCCTGCGCGACGCCGACTTCGACGCGGCCGCCTTCGGGCGTGAACTTAATGGCGTTCGACAGCAAGTTGAGAAGGATCTGCTTGACGCGCAACTCATCGGCGTGAAGCGGCGGCAGCCGGCCGGGCATATCGACCGAGAGCGAAACGCCCTGCCCCTTCGCGCGATCGGCAACGAGCTTCACGCACTCAGCGACGATTGAGGGAAGTGTAAGGTTTTCCGGACGCAATTCGAGCTTGCCCGCCTCAGCGCGCGACAAATCGAGAATTTCGTTGATGAGGCGCAGAAGATGGTTGCCCGCAAGATGAATGTCGGCCGCATAGCTCTTATATCGATCGCTGCCGAGCGGGCCGAAAAATTCGCCGGAGAGCACTTCCGAGAAACCGATGATGGCGTTCAGCGGCGTGCGCAATTCGTGGCTCATAAGTGCGAGGAAATGGCCCTTGGCGCGATCGGCGGCGCGCGCATGTTCCAGCGCGCGGCTCAAGGATTTTTCCTGAAGCTGCAGGAGATCGACCTTGCAACGCATCAACGCCTCGCCCGTGCCAATGCCGAGATAACGGCCCTGACGCGTGACCACGAAACATTCCACCAACGCATCGGGACGTTCGACCACCATGCGGGCGCTCACTTGCGCGACGGTAAGGCTTTCTTCCACCACCAGCGGATTGTTGTTGGCCATCTTGGCGATGGGGCGGCGGCTATAGAGTTCGTGAATGAATCGTTGCGAATAGCGCGCGAGAAAGCGAAGCCGATTGACAAGGCCGACCACGATATTGCCGGCATCGACGATGGCGACGGCGGATTGTTCGGGATTCTTGGAGAACCAATCGAATACTTCGCCACAAGTGGCCGTTTCCGGGAGAGGCGGCCATTGTGTGGCCAGCCGTCCCGCCGTCCATTCCGACAAATCGCTGATCGCAGCGTGAAACGCGAGATCCTGAATGACCACGCGAATACCCCCTCGGTAACCGGCGGGAAGCTAGCGAAGCCAAGTTTTTCGAGCGTTAACGCGCGCGATGTTGGCAGCAGGTTTTATGTGACAGTTTTGTGTCGAGCAACTACCGGTCATCCCCGGCCGAACGAAGCGAATGCTTCGCGAGCCGGGGATAGCATCGCTGGTGCGATATCAATTCTTCGCCTGATCGACCAGCTTGTTCTTGGCGATCCACGGCATCATCGCGCGAAGTTTTGCACCCACTTCTTCGATCGGGTGCGCTGCGTTGCGGGCGCGGGTGGCCTTGAAGCTCGCCTGCCCGGCCTTGTTTTCCAGCACCCAGTCGCGCGCGAAGCGGCCCGACTGGATGTCGTCCAGCACGCGCTTCATTTCCGCTTTCGTCTGTTGCGTGATGATGCGCGGGCCGGTGACGTATTCGCCGTATTCAGCCGTGTTGGAGATCGAGTAGTTCATGTTCGCGATCCCGCCTTCGTAGATAAGATCCACTATCAGCTTCACCTCGTGCAGGCATTCGAAATAGGCCATTTCGGGCGCGTATCCCGCTTCGACAAGCGTTTCGAAACCGGCGCGAATGAGTTCGACCAGACCGCCGCACAAAACCGATTGTTCGCCGAAGAGATCGGTTTCGCATTCTTCGCGGAAGGTCGTTTCGATGATGCCCGCGCGCCCGCCGCCAATGGCGCTGGCATAGGCAAGGCCCAGATCGTGTGCATTGCCGGTTGCGTCCTGATGGACGGCGATCAGGCATGGAACGCCGCCGCCTTTCTGATATTCGCTGCGCACCGTATGGCCAGGGCCCTTGGGGGCGACCATCGCCACGTCGAGATCGGTGCGCGCCTCGATCAGGCGGAAATGAATGTTGAAGCCATGCGCGAAGAAAAGCGCCGCACCTTGCTTCATGTTTTTTTCGAGATCGTTCTTCCAGATATCGGCCTGCAATTCATCGGGCGTGACCATCATCATCACGTCAGCCCACTTGGCGGCTTCCGCATTGGCCATCACCTTGAAGCCGGCCGCTTCCGCCTTTTTCGCCGATGCGCCGGGACGGGCGGCAATCGCCACATCCTTCACGCCCGAGTCGCGCATGTTGAGCGCGTGTGCGTGGCCCTGGCTGCCGAAACCGATGATCGCGACTTTCTTGTTCTTGATGAAATTCAGATCGGCATCCCGATCGTAGTAGACACGCATTTCAAGTCCTCTTTCTGACAGTGAATTCGAATCGGTTCGATCGGCAGAAACTATGCCGCCCTTGATTGGTAACGCTTTATCTTGATGTCCTTGGTTGTCTTTCGATTCCGGAATTGGGCCATGTCGTAAGCAGCCTGAACGCGCATCAACATATCCGGATCGGGGCCGAACGCCTTATGAATGCGATAAGCCATTTCCGCGGTCAGCGAAGACTTGCCATTCACCAGATCGGAAAGCGTCGCCCGACGGACACCCAAAATCTCCGCTGCCTTGCCGATGGAAAGGCCAAGCGGTTCCAAAACGCCCCAATAAACCAGATCGCCGGGATGGGAAGGGTTCTTCATCTTCATGGACAAACCTCAGTGATAATCCTCAATGTCCAACTCGCTCGCGATATCCCCACGGACTACGAAGGTCAGGCGCTGGTTCCCAGTAATCCACATGCTCCATGCACCTTTTCGCCCGCCCTTCACCGGATGAAGCTTCCAACCAGGGACCAACCCCAATTTCGGCCACCGTGTCCGCCTCCTCGATGGCGGTTAACATGGCTCTGACTTTCTCCGCCCATTTTGGGGCTATACCGCGGGGATCGCCGGTCCGCCAGAAACGCTCCAGACCCTTGTGCCGGAAGCCGGTGATTTCCATCGATTATGTACGGTCTAACCGTACGGTTTTCAAGTGCGGCATATTACATTGCCTCCGGGCCACGGCTGATGGCGGCCACGCCGGTGCGGCTGACGTCTACCAGGCCGAGCGGCCGCATGAGGTCGATGAAGTTGTCGATCTTGGAGGGCGCACCGGTGATTTCGAAGACGAAGCTCGTCAGCGTGGTGTCGATAATGCGGGCGCGGAAGATTTCGGCGATGCGCATGGCTTCGCTGCGCTTGTCGCCGGTGGCTACGACCTTCAAGAGCGCCATTTCGCGTTCGATGCCAGGTTTGGCGACCGTCCAGTTCACCACGCGGTGCACGGGCACGAGGCGGCGCAATTGGGCTTCGATCTGTTCGATCACTTCGGGTGTGCCGGAGGTGACGATG
>DASZRY010000061.1:0-6629 GCA_035548975.1 Rhizomicrobium sp. | reverse complement strand
GCGGCGATATTCAGCGCATCGAGATCGCCAAGCGTTTCAATCGGGACGATCTGTTCGCGGCGAACGCGGTTGATGATGAGATTGCGCGCGGTCGTGAAGACGAACGGCCGCGCGGGATCCGGTATCCGCTCTTTCGCCGCTTCGTAGACGCGCACGTATACCTCCTGACACAGATCGTCCACATCGGCGCGGTTGCGCCAGCTGCGGCGGAGGAACTGCATAAGCGCGGCTTCGAGCGGCAACACTTCGCGCACAAACCAGGCATCGAGATCGGACGCGTTCATGCCCTCGCCTTCGGGGCGAGGCCCGATGCTGTCACAATCCCTGTCCGATGGACCGGTCATGCCCCCGTCTTGCGCCACCCGCTCTTGGAAGCCGGAGCTTACGCCCTCATGGGATAGAACAAGCGGCCCAATGCGATGGGCCAACGCGCGGGCAAAGATTTTTCAGGAAATTTTGTTACGCGAAACGGGCGGCAGCGAAATGGCTGGCGGTCGCGGCGGCGGCCGAGATCAGCGTGCCCCACGCCATGTCTACAAGTGCAAGCTGCACAGTCCACGCCTTGATCGTGGCAAGGTTGGTGAGGTCATAGGTCATGTAGGCGAAAAAGCCGAGGGCTGCACCGGAAAGGGCAGCGCTCGGCCACGAGCCGGTGCGCAACGCGGGCGTGACGGCAAAATAGGCAATGCCGGCGGCGAACAGCAGATAAAAAGGAACCGCCGCAAGCCAGCGCACGTCTTCGAGCAAGATGCCGCCGAGAGTTGGACGAAACACCGCTCTGGCGAAGTAGCTGAGCCAAAGCGCATCGCCGACAACAAGGACGATCAGCGCGGCAGCATATCGGATAGCGCAGCTCAATAGAGCGTTCCCAATGCAGACTGGATGACGCGGGCGATGCCACCGGTAAGCCGCATCGGTGTGTCGGAACTGCTGAGGCAGAGGCAATCCGATTCCGGCGTGACTGCTGGCGCATGCAGGACATCTTCATCGACGCGCGCGAAATCGCCCTTGGCGAACGCGCCCGTGCTGTCGGCGAAACCGCCATGGATGACTTGCGTGTATTCCGCGCCGCCATGTGTGTGTTGGGCGAGCGTGGTGCCGGCTCGAGCGTACACAAGATAAGTGCGCGCGCCCGATCCGGTGCCCATGAACACAGGCGCAAACCAGATATTCGGCGTCACCCACCGGCGCAAGCCGATACGCTGCCGGGCAAGCGGCGCTGGCACGTTGAAGGCGCGCAGGTAACGCGGGGCGCGGCGTTGGTTCGCGGCGGGAAGAGAATCGAGACGCGCCAACGCTTTCTCCAACGCACCGTCGCTCAACGCAGCAGGCTCAATCCTATCGAGCAGCGCGCCGCCCGCGCCTTCCCAAAGGCCAGCCTCGCTGCGGCAGGCCGTGCAATCGTGGATATGGCAGGCGATGACGAGCATCGCGCCCGCATCGAGCGCTCCACGCGCATACTCCGCCAGAATTTCGGAAGAAGGATGGTGGCGGATCATTGCAAATCCTCCACCATGGCGCGCAAACGGTTCATGGCAAGACGCACGCGCGATTTCACCGTGCCGAGCGGAATGTCGAGCGCTTCAGCAATCTCGCTTTGCGGGCGGTCCTCGAAGAATGACAGGCGAATGACCGTCGCCTGCTCGGAGGGAAGTTTTTCAAGTGCTGCGCGGATGCGGGCCTCGCGTTCGGCCGACAACACATAATCGCTGGGCATCGGCTCCGCCGCCTTTTCAATCGCGTCCGCCAACTCGTTGGGCAAGCGCTCGCGGCGAAGCATGTCGATTCGCAAATTGCGTGCGATCGTGAATATCCACGTTGAGGCGGAAGCCCGCGCGGGATCGAACGTCTGTGCCTTGCTCCAAACGGCCAGCATCGTGTCTTGCGCCAAATCTTCTGCCGTGCCCGCTGCCGTGCCCAATCGCAGAAAGTAGGCTTTCAACCGCGGCGCGAAATGGGCAAAAAGCAGCGCAAAATGCTGGCGGTCCCTGGAACGGGCTATGGCGGCGATGGAACCGGACCAGTCCGTTACCATGGCGGGGCTCCAGCTTGCGGCCGCGCACTCACGCCGGAACCTGCGGGCAAATGAGCCGGAGGCGCGGACCGGTCTGACGCTTTTCCAACCGCTGCGGATCATTGTGATCTTTTACGCAATGGCACGGGGACTGGATCATCCGGGGGCCTGTTTTCGCGACATAATATCCCCTTGCCATGCCCCAAGCCACTTTGTGCCGCCCTGACCTGATCCGCGCGGAAGATAACTTCGTACAAGCGGCATGGAAAAAATCGCCGTTATCGGCACGGGCATCTCCGGCCTTTCTGCCGCCTATCTATTGAATCGCAGCTACGACGTCACCGTTTACGAAAAGGAACGGCGGCTGGGCGGGCACAGCCGCACCGTCGAAGTGCGACATGGCGACCGTACGATAGCGGTGGACACGGGGTTCATCGTTTTCAACGAACAGAATTATCCCAACCTGACCGCGCTTTTCCGGCTGTTGGACGTGCCGGTGAAGAAGAGCGACATGAGTTTCGCCTTGACGGTGGGCAATGGCTGGCTGGAATGGGGCGCCAAGGATCTCACCGCCATGCTGGCGCAGCGGCGAAACCTATTGCGGCCGAAATTCCTGAAACTGTTCGCCGACGTGATGCGCTTCAACAAAGACGCGCTGGCGGAAGTGCAGCGTGCGCCGGATGTGAACGTGGCCGGGCTGATTCAGCGGATGGGATTGGGCGACTGGTTCCGCCGGCATTATCTATTGCCCATGGCGGGCGCGATATGGAGTTGCCCGCCGTGTCAGATGCTGGAGTTTCCGGCGAGTTCTCTGGTTCAGTTCTTCGCCAATCACAACCTGCTGGCGATGAGCGGTCAGCCGAAATGGATGACCGTGGAAGGCGGGGCGCGGACCTATGTGGAGCGGCTTTCCGCTTCGCTCGAAGGGCGAGTGCAAACCGCGTGCGGCGCCGTTCGCGTTGAACGCACGGCGCGCGGGGCGCGCGTGACCGATGCGCGCGGCGAGACCCGCGTATATGACGAAGTGATTCTGGCGTGCCATTCCGACGAGGCGCTGGCCTTGCTGGCCGATCCCAGCGCGGAAGAACGCGCGGCGCTGGGCGCAATACGCTATCAACCCAATCGCGCAGTGTTGCACAGGGACGAAAGCTTCATGCCCAAACGCAAGGCTTGCTGGGCAAGTTGGGTCTATCATTCCGACGGCGCGGGAGATGAACCGGCGATTTCGGTGACATATTGGATGAACAACCTGCAAGAAATCGACAAGCGTTACCCGCTGTTCGTCACGCTGAATCCCGCAAAGCCCATTGCAAAGGAACACACGTTCGATACGCATGTTTTCGCGCATCCCGTGTTCGACTTTGCCGCGATGCGCGCCCAAAAAGAAATCATGAAGATGCAGGGCACGCGCAACACATGGTTCTGCGGCGCCTATCTCGGTTATGGATTCCACGAAGACGGACTAAAGAGCGGGATGAATGTGGCGGAATTGCTGGGGGCACCCGCGCCTTGGGTTTTCGGGGAGGTGCGGGGAGACGCCCAGCGCATTGCGCCGTGGCGCGAGGTAAACCCGGCAATTGCCGATAGCATTCTGGCGGGAGAATGATCGGGCTCGTCTCCGCAAAAATCTTTCACGCGCGGTTGCGCCCCAAGCCGAACAGTTTCCGTTACGGCGCAACCTATCTGGCGGTGCCGTTGGGCGAACTTTTTTCGCACCGGTCGGGGCTTTTCTCGATAGATCGCGTCAATCTGTTCGGATTGAAGCGCGCAGATTATGGCGAGGGCGGCGAACCCGAAAAATGGATCGCCAATGTGCTTGCCGGCTGGGGCGTGCCGCAGGCCGATGGCGAGATCGTTCTGGTGACCATGCCGCGCGTGCTGGGATACGCATTCAACCCGGTGAATTTCTGGCTTTGCCATGATGCGAAGGGCGGATTGCGCGCGGTCCTGGCGGAGGTGAACAACACTTTCGGCGAACGGCATTGCTATCTGTGCTTTCACACCGACCGCAGAGCGATTGCGCCAACGGACGTGCTGACGGCGCGGAAGATTTTTCATGTGTCGCCGTTCATCGAGACAAAGGGGGACTATTGTTTCCGGTTTTCGCTAGGGAAAGACAGGCTGGCGATCCAGATCGATCTTTCGGATGAGGACGGTTTGCTGTTGCGGACTTCGATCTCCGGCGGCATGCGGCCGTTGACGAGCGCCGCTCTTCTGCGCACGTTGCTTGCCAACCCGCTCATGCCGTTCAAGGTGATCGGACTCATCCATTATCAGGCGCTGAAGCTGCTTCTGAAACGAATCCGGCACATCTCCAAGCCAAAACCGCCCGCGATATCGATTTCGAATTGATGCGCGTGGCGCGGGCGAGGTATTGCGGAGTTGAAAAAGATCGTTACGCCAGCGGCTTGCGCGAACTCATGATCCCGGCGGCGTCAAAGGCATCGCAAAATAACCTGAAGGTCATATCGTTACGACTCAGCGAACAAGCGGGGAAACAAAACGTCCAGAGTGTCCGCCGGGAAGCGAAGCGAGACCGCGCCCTTCGGTGTGTCCGAGGCAAGCAGGCCGGCCTCGATCACTTCCTTGAGCACGCGCCGTGCACTGCGCTCCGGCAATCCGGTGATCCTTGCGATCTCGCCCCGCTCGAATTCGCCGCGAATGAGCGCTTCCTCGAGCAACCGTGTCGCTTCCGGCTTCAACGCATCGCTTCGCTCGACATAGGTTTGGAGACGCTTCGCAAGGGCGTCGATCTCGAACAGGCCCGACATGAAATTCACCTGGTCGAGGCACACGCGGAGAAACCACAGGACGAACTCATTGAGCGCACGAAGCGAGAGATTGCCTCGACCGTCGAGATCACCCTGCCGCGGCGTGTCGGCGTAGTCCATCATCCGCTTGTATTCCGAGCGGCTTTCGAGCCCGCGCGAAAGACCGCGCGAGATAGACCAAAGCCCGTGAGCGCCGATCCCTGCAACAAGCGCCATTGCGTGACTCATCAATCGGCTCACGCGACCGTTGCCGTCGGGAAACGGGTGAATGTAGTTGAACCGATGATGCGCGGCAGCCATCGCCATCAATCGCCCAGCGGTGCCAAGGGGCGCCAGCCGATAGCGCTCGGCGAAATACGCCATGAAGTCCGGAACGCGTTCGCTGGATGGCGGCTCGTGCCGGCCAACCGCAACGTCGTGCTCGGGCTGCGAACGCCACTCTCCCGGCACCATCATGAATTCGCGGCCGGCGCCGCGGATGCGCAGCATGTCTTCCGTCGCACCCTTGTAGAACTCGCGATGCAGCCAACGCAGAAAATCAGGCGCAGCTGGCTCGCCAAGCTTTCCTTCCGCGGCCAAGCGGTCGATCTCGGCCTGTAGCCGCACGTGCGCCGCCGCTTCGATCTGGAGGTTGCGCCGTTCCTTGTCGCGATCGAGCTCGCCGGCGAGCGCGCGCTCGATGTCTTTGGGGCGCGTATTATGGCCCTCGATCAGGTTGCTGTAATAGGTGTTCGCGATCCGCACGAGGTCCGCGAGGTTGGCGGCTGTGCGGGGGTGAAGCGCCTGGCCGAGCTTGGTCGCAGCGGCGACGAGATCGGCGATGGCGTCGGTCAACGCCTCGGTCGCCTCCTCGGGCCGGGCCGGTTCTATGCGTTGGACGGTTTCAGGCGCCATTTTGGCCGATTCTACGAATCCTCAGACACTTGAAGATAAAGGAAAAATAGCGCCAATGCGAGGCGGTTGGCCGATCTTTTGGCCGATCTTGCCGGCGCTGACATTTGGCCTGCTTGGCCGGCCGCCAACCCGCTGATTTCCCAAGGCTTTGCAGCACATCCGGGCGCTCTTGGCCGATCTTTTGGCCGATCAGTCGAAGGACCACGCCTCGCCGCTTCGCGCCCACGATCGACCAGGCGTTCGGCTACGGCCGAGGCGTTCATAATCTAATGCGGGCCGTGCATTCGAACCCGAAGAAATGGGCCGAGCTTGCGAAAGACCGCCCCAAGCTGGAAGCCGAAATTCAGAAGCTCGTTGACCGAGGTCTCTTCTACTTGCGGTACACCACTGGCGATCCTGCGGAGAACATGCGCAAGAAAGGCGTGCGGATCGTTGCAGACTACATTGCGCAATACGCCGACGAGCTATCCCGACTGAAATTCGAGCCGGAGAAAGAGTTCGAGACGTTGATCGAGTATGAGGACGGCGACGGGGGAGCCATGATATCGGGCGCTATCGATATCGTCCGCCAGGACGATCCGCCGCGTGTCACGCCAATCGACTTCAAGTCCGGAGACCCGGAGTCCGACAACCATCAAAAGCTCGATGAAGAGGAAGTGGCTTCAGGTGGACATATACGGCGTCGCGGCAAAGAAGGAACTCGAATACCTGCCGGAGCAAGGCCTGGTTCGTTGCCTCGATGCTTCCGATGGCGAGAAGGGTCAATTGAATGTGCCGCTCGACGACGACGCGATCGCCGATGCAAAGAGCTTGGTAGCGACAACGGCTGCTCAGATTCGCGATCGTGCTTTCCGCGCCGGCCCGAGGGTGCGAGACGGGGCCGATCTTCGCTGTGGAGGCTGTGACTTCGCCGGGCTCTGCGGGACTGCGCAGGCGATCGCGCACAAGAA
>DASZRY010000060.1:0-2891 GCA_035548975.1 Rhizomicrobium sp. | reverse complement strand
GAACGCGCCCACCCCATATTTTCCGTTCGATAGCTCGACAGGCACAATTGCATCGGGTCACTTTGAGAAATTTCAATCGTTTAACCCCCCTCAGCGTTACGCTGCATTTTTTATCGATTCCATCGAAGAAATTCGCATTTTGGACTTGCAGCGCAACGCTCCTCCGTGCATACTCACTAAATCCCGAGAATTGCGAACGAAGCGAAACGCCCCGGCCAAACCGGGGCGAAAACGTTTCCACATACCTGTTCGGCCGGCCCCGAAAGCCGGCCTTTTTCTTTTGGAGAAACCGAAGATGCCCATGCAGGCGAACTTCGCGCCCGGCGTAATCGACGCGTGGAGGCCCAAGAATTTGTGCGACCTGATGCCTGAGGACATCGATGACGAATGGATGGATCTCATGGTCAAACGCTTATTCCGTGAACTCGACAAGCAACTGAACCTCATCGAGAAGGCAGACCCGCCGAAAACGGCGGCAGAGAAGGCGCAAGTTGCGCGCACGCTCGCATCAATGGAGCGTGCGCTGGGCCGTCTCACGCGGACCGAAATGGAACGTGCCGCCAGGCGCGAGCAAAAAGTAGCAGGAACCAACGATGACAAGCGCGCGATACTTGAAAGCCGCCTCGATCAACTCTCTGCCCGTGAAACTCAGGCAGGCGTTCCTGACGAGTCTAAGTGACGATGAAGCCGGATTTCTCTGCCGCGACTGGCCGTTCTGGGCCCGCGATGCGCAATTGCCGCCGCCCGGCGACTGGCGCATCTGGCTGTTCCTCGGCGGCCGCGGCAGCGGAAAAACGCGCGCGGGCGCGGAATGGATTGCGAGTCTCATCGCATCCGGCCGCTACGCGCGCGTGGGACTGATCGGCGCAACCCACAACGATGCAAGGCAAGTGATGATCGAAGGCGAAAGCGGTTTGCTTCGCGCCGCACCCGCTGCGCGCTACGAACCGTCCAACAATCGCGTGCTATGGCCGTCCGGCGCCATCGCAACCGTGCTTTCCGCGGAGGAACCGGATTCCATCCGCGGCCATCAATTCGATGCGGCCTGGGGCGATGAATTCGCCAAATGGTCGAACGCGCAATCCGCGCTCGACATGCTGCTGATGGCGCTGCGCCTCGGGCATGATCCGCGCCTTGCGCTCACTTCGACCCCGCGCAACATCGCGAGCTTGAAGAAACTTATGCAGGACAGAAACGTGATCCGCACGCACTCCACCACGCGCGACAACGAAGCCAATCTCGCCCCGGGCTTCCTTGCGATGCTGGAGGGCCGCTATGCGGGTACGCGATTGGGACGGCAGGAGCTGAATGCCGAACTGATCGAAGACAACGAGTCCGCGCTCTGGCGCCGCGACTGGATCGAGCGAACGCGCTGCACGATGCCGCCCGCGCTCACCCGCGTCGTCATCGGCGTGGACCCGCCCGCGTCGTCGAAAGGCGACGAATGCGGCGTCGTTGTCGCCGGCCGCGCGGAAAGAAAGGCGGGATATGTGCTCGCCGATCTTTCCGCCGGCGGTCTTTCGCCCAATGCCTGGGCCGCGCGCGTGGCCGATGCGTTCGAGCATTTCCACGCCGATGCCGTCATCGCCGAGGCCAATCAGGGCGGCGACATGGTGAAAAGCGTGCTGCAGCAGGCTGCGCCCAACTTGCCGGTGCGCCTGGTGCATGCCACGCGCGGCAAGATCACCCGCGCCGCTCCCATCGCCGCGCTCTACGAACAGGGCCGCATTCATCACGCGGGCGTCTTCGCCGAACTGGAGGACCAGATGTGCCAATATGACGGCGAAGGCAAAAGCCCCGATCGCATGGACGCGCTCGTCTGGGCGCTGACGGATCTGTTCGGCGCGAAACGAACAGAACCGAAGATAAGAACGATGTGAAAATCAGAATCCTCCCTCTCCCCCAGCGGGGGAGAGGGCCGGGGTGAGGGGGCGAATGCCGCCACACACGCGATACCGAATTCGTCGCACCATCACCCCTTCACCCTAACCCTCTCCCCCAAGGGGGAGAGGGAAAACAAATGAGACAAACAAAATGTTCCCCTTCCTCACCCGCCGCGCTGCGCGCGCGCCGGAACAAAAATCGCTGACCGGATTCCTCGCGCTGATGCAAGGCACCGCCGCCACCTGGACCGCGCGCGATTACCCAACGCTCGCCCGCGAAGGCGTGATGCAGAATGCGGTCGCCTATCGCTGCGTGCGAATGATCTCCGAAGGTGCGGCAAGCGTTCCGTTCCTTCTCTATGAAGGCGAAAACGAACTCGACTCGCATCCGCTGCTTTCGCTGCTCGCAGCGCCCAATCCGCAGGAAAGCAGCGTGGCCCTGTTCGAACGCTGGTATGCCTTCCTGCAATGCGCGGGCAATGCGTATCTCGAAGCTGCGACTCTTCGTGGCGAAATCCGCGAGCTGCATGTGCTGCGCCCCGACCGTGTGAAGGTCGTGCCCGGCCCCCGCGGCTGGCCGCAAGCCTATGATTACACCGTCGATGGCCACACCACGCGCATCCACCGCGATGCGAACGGCTTCCTGCCTGTGATGCACGCGCGCCTGTTCCATCCGCTGGACGATCTCTACGGCTATTCCCCCATCCGTGCCGCAGCCACCGCGATAGACGTGCACAACGCCGGCGCCGCCTGGACCAAAGCGCTGCTCGACAACGCCGCGCGCCCCTCCGGCGCACTTATATATAAGGGGCCGGATGGCACGAGCCTGACCAACGACCAGTTCCAGCGCCTGAAGACCGAACTCGAAAACGCCTATCAGGGTGCGTCGAACGCCGGCCGCCCGATGGTGCTCGAAGGCGGATTGGATTGGCGCGCGATGAGCTACACGCCGTCGGACATGGATTTCGGCGACACGCGCGCCAATGCCGCCCGCGAAATCGCGCTTGC
>DASZRY010000059.1:0-18395 GCA_035548975.1 Rhizomicrobium sp. | reverse complement strand
TATCAGGAGAAGGGCCTGCTGCCGCCCCCGGAAAAGCGTGGCCGCGTCGGCATTTACGGAAATGCCCATCTGGCCCGGCTGAGGTTGATCTCTCCCCTGCTCGAACGTGGCTATTCGCTGGCCAATGTGGCCGAGCTGATCGGTGCCTGGGAGGGCGGCCATGACATTTCCAAACTGCTCGGCCTCGAAGCGGCTATCACCAGCCCGTGGTCGAACGAGCCGGAAGCCGTCATTCCGAAGGAAAAATATTTCGAAATGTTCGGCGACGCGATGACCCCGGAAGCGCTCGCCGACGTCCTCAAGCACGGCATTGTGCGAATCGAGGGCGACACCGTTTATGCCTCCAGCATGAAGCTGGTTCAGGCGGGCGCCCTTTTGGCGCGTGAAGGCGTTCCGCTGCAGGAACTGACGAAGATCGTCGCGGAATTGCGCGCGCATTCCGAAGAGGTCGCGGGTAAATTGATGGAGCTTGTGACCAAATATATCTTCGACCGCTATGGAAAAGACGCGCTGCCGCCGCCGGAGGAAGTACCGCGCCTTGCAGAGCTGATCTGGCGGTTACGTCCAATGGCGTTGCAGATCGTCGATGCCGAAGTCGGTCACGCACTCGAACGCGCCGCCGACAAGCATCTTGGCGAGAAACTTTCCAAGATCATGGAACGCATTCAAACCAAAGCCTGACGGAGGGCGATCATGCTTGTGGCGACGACGGAAAAGATTGCGGGATACACAACCAAACAAACGCTGGGTCAAGTGTTCGGCCTTGTCGTGCGCTCGCGCGGGCTGGGCGGCAATATCGTGGCTGCCTTGCGCTCCATCGTGGGCGGCGAAATCCACGAATACACACAGTTGCTTGAGGAAACACGCAAGCAGGCGTTGGACCGCATGGTGCGCAATGCCACCGTGATGGGCGCCAATGCCGTTGTGATGATGCGATTCGATTCATCCGAGATCGGCCAGTCGATGAGCGAAATCGTGGCCTATGGCACAGCCGCAATCGTGGAGCCGGAGGCCTGAGCGATGCTGCGAGCAGTTGTCATCGCAATCGGCGTCATCGGCTTTCTGGCGGGACTGGTTGCGCTCGCAATGCACGCCTTTCCGCCCGCTGCGATCTTCGCCTTCTGGGGCGCGCTGGTGGTAATCGGTACAATCTACGAACGCTATCGTTACAAGCCGCTGGAGGAAGGACGGCCCGGCAGCGGCTGGGTGGCGACCTCCGAACGATTCATCGACGACGAGACCGGCAAGTCGGTGACCGTCTATCTGGATCCCACGACCGGCGAACGGAAATATGTGACGGAATAAACGCTTTTCTTTCAGCCCCTTTGCAGTATGAAGCGGGCGATCTGCGGGCAGGATGACATGACAAAAGACACGCTCATCACAATTTTCGGCGGCCAAGGTCTCGTCGGCCGCTATACGGTTCGTGCGCTGGCGAAAGCGGGTTATCGCCTTCGCGTCGGAGTGCGCCGGCCGAACAGTGCGGGCTATCTCGTGTCGATGGGCCATGTCGGCCAGATACAGCTCTGCAAGGTGGATGTGCGCAACGAAGGCGCCGTTCGCGCAGCGCTCAGAGGCGCGCACGCCGCCGTCAACCTGGCAGGCGCGCTCTACCAGCGCGGCCAAAGCTATGACGACGTGCACGTCATTGCTGCTGCTGCGATTGCCAAGCTTGCGAGGGAAGCCGGCGCGAAAACGCTCGTGCATGTTTCGGCCATTGGAGCGGATGCGAATGCCGAATCCGCCTATGCACGCTCGAAGGCTGAAGGGGAAAAGGCGGTGCGCCAAGCCTTCCCCGATGCTGCGATCTTGCGTCCGTCCGCGATCTTCGGACCCGAAGACAAGTTCTTCAACCAGTTCGCGGCGATGGCGCGGTATTTCCCCGCCCTTCCCCTTCCCGGCGGCGGACATACGAAATTGCAGCCGGTATTTGCAGGAGATGTTGCAGACGCAATCCGGAAATGTCTCGAAGATCCCGTGACTCGCGGACAGACTTACGAATTGGGCGGCCCGCACATATATACATTCCGCGAGATGATGGAACTGATCCTGCGCGAGACGGGGCGCAAGCGCTGGCTTGTAACGGTTCCCTATCCGCTGATGATGTTGAAGGCGACATTTCTGGGCCTCATCCCCGGTTCGCCGCTGACGCGCGATCTCGTCAAATTCTCCAGGATCGACGACGTGGTGTCGCCGGGTGCGAAAACGTTCGCCGATCTTGGCATCACGCCGGATTCGGTCGAAGCCATTGTGCCGCAATATCTCTGGCGTTTCCGCCGCGAGGGCCAGTACGCGAAATTTCTGGAAGAAAAGGCTATCGCAGCATCAAAACCGCAATGATCGCAAAACCGGCGGCGATGCGATACCAGCCGAACGGTTTCAATCCGAAGCGGCCGACGAAATCGATGAACGTTTTCACGACGACATAGGCAACCAGAAACGACACCAAAAATCCGATCGCGATGTCAGCGCCTGCGCTCACATCCAGCGCATGACGGTTCTTGTAAAGATCGAACACCGTCGCCCCCAACATTGTCGGCACCGCGAGATAGAAGGTGAAGAGCGCGGCCGCCTTTCGCTCCACTCCCAGCAATTCTCCGCCCAGAATGGTCGCGCCGGACCGCGACACGCCGGGAACGATCGCTAGCACCTGACAGAGCCCGATCTGCAGCGCCTTTGAATAGGGGAGCCGATCGCCGTCAAAAAAACGGGCCTTCGGGGCCAGCCGTTCGAAAACGAGTATGAGAATTCCACCTAGGATCAGCGTGGTTGCGATCACAATCGGCGCGATGCTCTCGCGGAACAAGACGTTCTTGATGAAGCCATGCAGAACGGCGCCGAAAAACGCCGCCGGCAGAAACGCGACGACGATGGACAACGCGAAATGCCGGGCTTCGTTGCTGTTCGGCAGGCCGATCAGCGCCGACCAGAACCGCTGCCAATAGACCACCACCACCGAAAGGATCGCACCGAACTGGATGACGATCGGAAACACCTCCCCCGGCGGGTGGAAGCCCAAAACATCTTCGGCGATCAGCAGATGGGCGGTGGAGGAAACCGGCAGAAACTCCGTCAGCCCTTCGACAATGCCGAGAAGCACGGCAACCACGGCATTGTCCACGGCCGACCCCGATTCAAATCACGCTACTTTGCCTAACATGCTTTGGGAAAAGGGGAAATTACCAGATATGGCAATATTTCTGTCTTTTATAGCAGTACCATTTGACCATGTCCGGCTTGCAGGGCTGCCATTCCACTTTTTTAAGACATAAATACTGTCTTATATTCAAGAATCCGCTCGCCTTCGCTTACTTCCTCGATTATCGAGGGGGTGATGACGGAATTGCCGCCGGTTCTTGCGGAAAGGGTTCGGCCGTGGCCGAGAAAATGTTGCGCTTTGTTTCTCTTGGGCAGGAGCCGCCTGAAAAACGGCCTTCGGCGGAGCGCGCGCGCGACTTCCACGAGATTTATGCCGGGTTCATTGCCGCAAAGGCTGCCGAACAGGCTTCCCGCTGCTCGCAATGCGGCGTTCCCTTCTGTCAGGTGCATTGCCCGCTTTCCAACAACATCCCTGACTGGCTGAAGCTCACCGCCGAAGGCCGCCTGGAGGAGGCGTACGAGCTTTCGCAATCCACCAATAACATGCCGGAAGTTTGCGGCCGGATCTGCCCGCAGGACCGGTTATGCGAAGGCAATTGCGTCATCGAACAATCGGGCCATGGCACCGTCACCATCGGTTCGATCGAGAAATATCTGACCGACACGGCCTGGCAGAACGGCTGGGTGAAAGCGCTGAGGCCCGCACACGATCGCGGACAAAGCATCGGCATCATTGGAGCGGGGCCTGCGGGATTGACAGCCGCAGAAGAACTCCGCCGCAAGGGCTACCGCGTGACGATCTACGATCGTCACGACCGTGCAGGCGGTTTGCTGATCTACGGAATCCCGAATTTCAAACTGGAAAAGGAAATCGTCGAGCGCCGCGTGAAGCGGCTGGCGGACGGCGGCATCAAATTCAGACTGAATTGCGAAATCGGGCGCGACGTCACACTGAAGGAACTTCGCGCGCGCCACGACGCCGTTCTGATCGCGACCGGCGTTTACAAACCGCGCGAGATCGAGGCACCCGGCGTAGGTCTTTCGCGCATCGTGCCCGCGCTCGACTATCTGATTGCATCCAACCGCAAGGGACTGGGCGAGAAGGTGCCGGACTTCGACAACGGCACGCTGGACGCCGAGGGAAAGCACGTCGCCGTCATCGGCGGCGGCGATACCGCTATGGACTGCGTGCGCACCGCCCTTCGCCAGGGCGCGAAATCGGTTTCCTGCATCTATCGCCGCGACCGCGAAAACATGCCGGGCAGTTTGCGCGAAGTAGCAAATGCCGAAGAAGAAGGCGTCGTCTTTGAATGGCTGACTTTGCCCAAGGCGTTTCTCGGTCAGAAGAATGTCGAAGGCGTGCGCATCGCGCGCATGCGTCTGGGCATGCCCGATGCGTCGGGCCGCAAAGCGCCGGAAGAAGTGAAAGGCGCCGATTTCATGCTGAATGCCGATCTCGTCATCAAGGCGCTGGGATTCGATGCCGAGAATTTGCCCGAAATGTTCAAGACGCCCGATCTATCCGTCACCAGATGGGGAACGGTGAAGGTCAACCATTCCACGATGATGACCAATCTCGACGGCGTGTTCGCGGCGGGCGACATCGTGCGCGGCGCGTCGCTGGTGGTTTGGGCCATTCGCGACGGCCGCGACGCCGCCGTATCCATCCACGCCTATTTGCAGGCCAAAGCGCAATCCGCGCTGGCGGCGGAGTGACCGGCATGAGCGAACATTTCGCCGAACAGGAAATCGCCAGATTCATCGCCAACGCGAAGAAATTGGAAGACGCGCATCTGTATTCGCCGGAACAGGAACACGATGCATGCGGTGTGGGCTTTGTGGCTGCCCTTGACGGCAAGCCGCGCCGCGAAGTGGTGGCGAATGCCATTGCCGCGTTGAAAGCCGTCTATCATCGCGGCGCGATCGACGCCGACGGCAAAACGGGCGACGGTTGCGGCGTGCATCTGCAGGTGCCGCAGGAATTCTTCCGCGCGGCGGTTGCGCAGACCGGCCACAAGCAGCGGTCGGGGCGCATTGCGGTGGGCCAGATATTCCTGCCGCGCACCGATTACATCGCGCAGGAAACCTGCCGCACCATTGTCGAATCCGAGATCCTGCGGATCGGTTTCTATCTCTACGGCTGGCGGCAGGTTCCGGTGAACCTTTCCGTCATCGGCGAGAAAGCCAATGCCACCAGGCCCGAAATCGAACAAATCATGTTCGACGTGGGCGACGAAATGGATCTCGAGACGCTGGATCGCCGCCTCTATCTCTGCCGCCGCCGCATCGAGAAGCGCGTGCGCGAAGCCTCAATACAGGATTTCTATATCTGCTCGCTTTCGTCGCGTTCGCTGATCTACAAGGGCATGTTCCTGGCAGAGCACCTTTCGGAATTCTATCCGGATTTGAACGACGAACGGTTCGTTTCGGCCTTCGCCATTTTTCACCAGCGATATTCCACCAATACGTTCCCAACCTGGCGTCTGGCGCAACCGTTCCGGATGCTGGCGCACAACGGCGAAATCAACACGCTGAAAGGCAACGTCAACTGGATGAAGAACCACGAGTTCAAAATGGCGTCGCAGCTTTTCGGCGAAGCTGGCGAAGACATCAAGCCCATCATCCAGCCCGGTAGCTCGGATTCCGCCGCGTTGGATTCTGTTTTTGAGGTTCTTGTTCGTGCCGGCCGCACGGCGCCGCTCGCCAAAACCATTCTGGTGCCGGAGGCGTGGTCGAAGAAGGCATCGACGATGCCGGATTCCCATCGGGCGATGTATGCCTATGCGAACGCGGTGATGGAACCGTGGGACGGTCCGGCCGCACTTGCCGCCACCGATGGGCGCTGGGTGATTGCCGGGATGGACCGAAACGGCCTGCGGCCGCAGCGCTACGCGATCACCGAAGACGGTCTCATCTTCGTCGGCTCGGAAGCGGGCATGGTGGTGCTCAATGAAGCGCGCATCACGCGAAAGGGCCGCGTCGGCCCGGGCCAGATGATCGCGCTGGACCTCGAAGAAGGCCGCTTCTACGAGGACCGGGCGATCAAGGACCGGCTCGCCGCCGAATACCCCTATCAAGAATGGACCAAAAATATCGTCGAACTCGAGCCGATCATCGGCCCGGGCGCCGAGCCGCGCCTGTTCGATAAGGAACAATTGCGCAAACGTCAGATGGCTGCGGGCTTCAGCGTCGAAGACCTGGAACTCATCCTTCATCCGATGGTGGAAGACGGCAAGGAAGCCGTCGGTTCGATGGGCGATGACACGCCGCTCGCCGTGCTGTCGGAAAAATATCGTCCGCTATCGCACTACTTCCGCCAAAATTTCAGCCAGGTCACCAATCCGCCCATCGATCCGCTGCGCGAAGAGCGCGTGATGAGCCTGAAAACGCGGTTCCGCAACCTCGGCAACGTGCTGGCGCAGGACGAAAGCCAGACCGAAGTCTTCGTGCTGGAAAGCCCGGTCCTATCGACAGGGATGTACCAGCGGCTGAAAGAACATCTCGAAGGCCGCTTCTACGAAATCGACTGCGTATTCGAGATTTGCGACGGCAAGCCAAAGGATGGGGCACTCGCCCGCGCTATCGACCGCATTCGCGCGGAAGCGGAAGACGCCGTGCGGCAAGGCTACAGTCACCTGATCCTTACCGACGAACGCATCGGCACCGACTTGGCCGCCATGCCGATGATTCTCGCCACTGGCGCGGTCCATTCCCACCTGTTGCGCCAGGGCCTGCGCAGCTACACCTCGATCAATGTGCGTTCCGCCGAATGCCTCGACACGCATTATTTCGCGGTTCTCATCGGGGTTGGCGCGACGACCGTAAACGCCTATCTCGCCCAAGAATGCATTGCCGACCGCCACGCGCGCGGTCTGTTCGGCAACCTGCCGCTGGGCGCGTGCGTGAAGCGCTATCTCGATGCGGTGAACGCCGGTTTGCTCAAGATCATCTCCAAGATGGGCATCGCGGTGATTTCATCCTATCGCGGAGGCTATATGTTCGAGGCCATCGGTCTGTCGCGTTCGATGGTGGCGGAAATTTTCCCCGGCATGCCCAGCCGCATTTCCGGCATCGGCCTATCGGGCATCGCAGCGCGCGCGGCACGGCTGCACGCCAAAGCATTCGATGAAGACGCAATCGCGCTTCCCGCCGGCGGTTTCTACAAGGTCCGCGCCGGAGGCGAAACGCATGCTCATGGCGCGCATCTAATCCATCTGTTGCAAAGCGCAGTCGCAAGCGACTCCTATGGCATATACAAGAAATATTCCGATGGGGTGTGGTCGCTTCCGCCCGTATCGCTGCGCCATCTCATGACTTTCAAACAGGGCGCAGCGCCAGTGGCGCTGGAAGAAGTCGAATCCATCACCGAAATCCGCAAGCGATTCGTCACCCCCGGCATGAGTCTTGGCGCGCTCAGCCCGGAAGCGCACGAAGTGCTGAACATCGCGATGAACCGCATCGGCGCGAAATCCGATTCCGGCGAGGGCGGCGAAGACCCGGTGCGCTTCAAACCGAAACCCAACGGCGACAACCCGAACTCCGCCATCAAGCAAGTGGCAAGCGGGCGCTTCGGCGTGACTGCGGAGTATCTGAACCAGTGCCGCGAGCTGGAAATCAAGATCGCGCAAGGTGCAAAGCCCGGCGAAGGCGGACAATTGCCCGGCTTCAAAGTGACCGAGATGATCGCAAAGCTCCGCCACGCCACCCCCGGCGTGATGCTGATCTCGCCGCCGCCGCATCACGACATCTATTCGATCGAAGATCTGGCCCAGCTGATCTACGACCTGAAGCAGATCAATCCCGATGCGCGCGTTTGCGTGAAACTTGTTTCGGCGACCGGCATTGGCACCATTGCGGCAGGCGTGGCAAAGGCGAAAGCCGACGTCATCCTGATCGCTGGCCACAACGGCGGCACCGGCGCGTCTCCGCAATCCTCCATCAAATATGCGGGCGCACCATGGGAGATGGGCCTTACAGAGGTCAATCAGGTTCTCACGCTCAACAATCTGCGTCACCGCGTCGTGCTGCGCACCGACGGCGGTATCCGCACCGGCCGCGATGTTGTGATGGCCGCGATGATGGGCGCGGAAGAATTCGGCATCGGCACGGCGGCACTCGTGGCAATGGGATGCATCATGGTGCGCCAATGCCACTCCAATACCTGTCCTGTCGGTGTTTGCACACAGAACGAGGCTTTACGTGCAAAATTCACCGGCACGCCGGAAAAGGTGGTCAATCTGTTCAGCTTCATCGCGGAGGAAGTGCGCGAAATCCTCGCCTCACTCGGGTTCCGCAAACTGGAAGAGGTGATCGGCCGCACCGACCTGCTCTACCAGATAAGCCGCGGTTCGGAAGAGCTTGACGACCTCGACCTCAATCCGCTGCTCGTGCAAGCCGATCCCGGCAACTACGCACGCTATTCCACCCAGAAAGGCCGCAACGAAGTTCCGGACACGCTGGACGCGCAAATCGAGAAAGATGCCGCCGCTCTTCTCGATCACGGCGAGAAGATGCAGCTCACCTACAATGTGCGCAACACTTTGCGCTCCATCGGCACGCGCCTGTCATCGCGTATCGTGCGCAAATGGGGAATGACCGGCCTGCCGCCAGGTCATCTCACGCTCAGGCTGCGCGGCAGTTGCGGCCAATCGCTCGGTGCGTTTGCAGTTCAGGGGTTGAAAATAGAAGTGTTGGGAGATGCCAACGATTTTGTCGGAAAGGGTCTGTCGGGCGCCACCATCGCATTGAGGCCCACACCCTCGGCACATTTCACCGCCCGCGACAACACGATCATCGGCAACACCGTTCTTTATGGTGCGACCGCCGGCAAATTGTTCGCCGCCGGTCAGGCGGGTGAACGTTTCGCCGTCCGAAATTCGGGCGCAATCGCCGTCATCGAAGGCTGCGGTTCCAACGGATGCGAATATATGACGGGCGGGACCGTCGCCATCCTCGGCGCCATAGGCGACAATTTCGCGGCCGGAATGACGGGCGGCATGGCGTTCGTTTATGACGCCGATGGCCTGTTCGAGAGCCACCTCAATCCCGACAGCGTTGTCTGGCAGCGCGTGACGGGACAGCATTGGCAGGAGGTGCTGCACAGCCTGATCGTGGAACACCGCCGGGAAACGGGATCGGTTTTCGCCTCCGAATTGTTGGCGCACTGGGATCGAGAACTGGGCCGGTTCTGGCAAGTTGTGCCCAAAGAAATGGTTTTGCGATTGCCTCACCCGCTTGCCGACGCTCCTCAGGCCAAGCGCGCCTGACAAGATATAAAGTAAAGTACGAATCGCTTTGTGGGGCGGCGCGGGATGGATGCACGCATGGCGTCGAAAGCACGTTCGCGCAAAATGCGCGGGCGCCTGGCACGCTGGATTTCGATCATTCTGGGCGTCACCGTCGTGATGCCGGTTATGCTGCTTCTTGCCTTCCGCTTTGCGCCGGTTCCCGGCACGCCGCAAATGGCGGCCGGGATACTTTCGGGCGAAGGCGCTCACTATTCCTGGCGTGATTTCGATGAAATAGCGCCCTCCCTTCCGACCGCCGTCATCGCCGCCGAAGACCAGCGATTCTGCAGCCACAACGGTTTCGACTGGATCGCCATAGACAAGGCAGTGAAGGAACATGAGCGTGGCCGCCGCCTGCGCGGCGCAAGTACCATCAGCCAGCAAACAGCGCGCAGCCTGTTCCTCGTTCCTGTTCGAAGCTGGTTCCGCAAGGGCGTCGAGGCCTATCTCACGGTGTTGATGGAAGCCTTGTGGCCCAAGAAGCGCATCATCACGGCCTATCTTAATCTTGTGGATTGGGGGCATGGAAATTACGGCGCGGAAGCAGCCGCCCAGACCTACTTCCATGTCTCGGCGGCGCATCTTTCGCCCACTCAATCGGCCAGATTGGCGGCGATCCTGCCCGATCCGGACGATTGGAACGCCGCCCGGCCCGGACCCTACGTGGCTCGGCGAACCGCCATTCTGCGGGCCCGGCTTTCGATTGTGCGCCGGGACGCGCTGGACGCCTGCGTCAAGCACTAGGAGCCGCGCTTCGTTTGCGATAATCACCCTTCATGCGCCGTTTGACCCACCTGCTTCTGTCGCCTCCATCCCGATTCGTCCGGCTCCTGATTGGAGAGAAGCGATTGGTCTGCGACCTCTCCCCGCCGGAAGACGCGACCGCGCATCTGCCCGTCTTCACGGATCTCGACGGAACGAAATGCGAAGGGGTTTGGGCGATTGTCGATCACCTGGAAGGCGCCTATTCCGATCATCCGATGGCACCGGAAGATCCCGCCACGCGCGCCGAGGCGCTGCGCCTGCTCGACTGGTCGATGAGCGTCTTCCACGAGAACGTCACGCGGAAGATCGTCTACGAAAAGGCGTCTCAGCGCTTCACCGGAGCCCCGGCGCGCCGCACGCCCGACATGAACGTGATCCGGCAGGGACGCGAAACGCTACTCAGCACGCTCGAGATGATCGGCAGCAATGCCGAACGCCGCGGCTATCTCGCCTGCAAACAATGCACGCTCGCCGATCTTGCGGTGGCGGCGCATCTTTCGGCGCTCGACTATTTCAACGAAGTACCCTGGCACGATTATCCGCCGGCCGCCGAATGGTATCTGCGGATGAAATCGCGCCCGTCCTTCCGCTCGCTGCTTTCCGATCGCGTGCCCGGACAACCCCCGGCGGCGCACTATGCCGAACTCGATTTCTGAACCGGCCGAGGCCATTCGCGCGAAGGCGCTGGAGGAAGGCTTCGACGTGGTGCGATTTGCGAAGGCGCAAGGCACGCCGCAATCGGCCGAACGCCTCTTGCAATTTCTAGCCGAAGGCCGCCACGGCACGATGGATTGGCTGGCGCGAGAACCAGCGCGCCGGGCCGATCCGCTAGCGCTGTGGCCGGACGCCAGAAGCGTCATCGTTCTGGGCACAAACTACGCTTCGGCCGATGAGCCGTTCGAGAAACTGGCGCAAAAACAGCGCGGAAATATCTCGGTCTATGCACAAGGCGAGGATTACCACGACATTCTGAAAACCAAACTCAAACGCATTGCCGGCTTCATGCATGAAAAACTCAAGGCTGAAGTCAAAGTCTTCATCGACACCGCTCCGGTGATGGAAAAACCGCTCGCCCAGCGCGCAGGACTCGGCTGGCAGGGCAAGCACACCAACCTCGTCTCGCGCGAATTCGGATCGTGGCTCTTCATCGGTTCGATTTTTACCACGCTCGATCTTCCACCCGATGCGCCCGAAGCCGATCACTGCGGTCAATGCCGCCGCTGCCTCGATATATGTCCGACGGCGGCATTTGTTGCGCCCTATCAACTCGATGCGCGGAGGTGCATTTCCTATCTCACGATCGAACACAAAGGACACATCGCGCGCGAATTCCGCGCTCCGATGGGCAATCGCATTTATGGCTGCGACGATTGCCTTGCCGTTTGCCCCTGGAACAAATTCGCGCAAGTCGCCCGCGAAACCGGCTTCCACGCGCGTGAACAATTGCGGAATCCGGCGCTCGCCGAACTCGCACGTCTGGATGATGCGCAATTCCGCGCCCTCTTCCGCCGTTCGCCCGTCAAGCGCACAGGCCGGGACCGATTTGTGCGGAATGTGCTCATCGCAATCGGCAATTCCGGCGATCCCGCTCTTGCGGCCGAAGCAGAACGCTTGCTCGACGATGCGTCGCCGCTGGTGCGCGCGATGGCCGTGTGGGCGCTAGCGCAACTAAATCCCCAGCGCGTCAACGAAATCCGCGCAGCGCGCATGGCAGAGGAATCCGACGCGGCCGTATTGGGCGAATGGAACGAAACTATCCCTGCGGCTTGACGCCCATGGCCTGAAGACGCTGTTTCGCGGCTTCCGTCGCATCACCCGGAGCAGAGGTTTTCAACACCGCTTGCCAGTCGGCTTGCGCGCCCGCCTTGTCGCCCGCCTGCAATTTCATTGTGCCGCGTTCGACGAGCGCCTCGCCATAACCGGGCACGAGACTGAGTGCCTTGTCGATATCCGCCCGCGCATCCGCCATTTTTCCCATTGCCTGACGCGCGCTGGACCGCAACACATAGAGATCGGCGCGCGTCGGATCCTTGCCCAACGCTTCCGTCAGATCGGTTTCCGCGCCAGCCCAATCGCGATGCATGGCGCGGGCCCTTGCGCGATCGGTGAGCGCATCGATGTTGCCCGGCGAAATCTCCAGCGCATCCGAAAGCAGCGGCAATGACTCGCCCGGCTGCCCTGCCATCATCCATGCATTCGCCGCCTGAATGAGAATCTGAACGCGCGCCGCCGCATCGAACTTGTCGTTGGCCAGCGTCGTGAGTTTGCGCGCGGCCTCCGCATAACGCTTGAGGTTTATGAGCGCCACTGCCTCGCAATGGGCCGCGTACATCATGCCGCCGCGCCCTTTCCAGGCCGATGCCTTTTCGTAAGCGGTTTGCGGATCTTTCGCCGCGAGCGCCAGGCAGAGATTGTAACGCTGCGGACCGCTGAGCGTCGTGTCGGTGAAGAACGAGGTGTCGTTCTGTGCCAACGCATGCGTTGAAGCGGCGGCAATCAACGGTGCGATCAGGAACGCGCGCATTGCGCGAACGATTTCAATCTTCATTCGGTTCGTTCCATGACAAGGCCATCCAACATCTGCTCGATCAACCGGATATCGTCCGGAGTCGACAACCTGTGATCGCCCTGCTTGACCAAGGTCAGCGTGACGTCGCCTTCGATGCTTTGCGTCAGTTTCAACGCATGCTCCCAGGGCACATCCGGATCCTTCATGCCCTGAACAATGCGCACCGGGAAAGAGAGCCTTATCGGCGCACCCATCACAAGATGCTTGCGGCCGTCTTCGATCAATCCGCGCGTGATCGGATACGGATCGGGATCGTAGGCGGAAGGGCGCAGCCATTCGCCCTTTTCCACGATCAGCCGCCTTGCATCTTCCGGCAGCCGTGCCCATAGCAATTCCTCTGTGAAATCGGCCGCGGGCGCAATGAGCAACATCCCCGCCACTTTTTCCGGCCGGGCCAGCGCAGCGAGCAAGGCCAGCCATCCGCCCATGCTCGAGCCCACCAGAATTTGCGGGCCCTCGGTGAGATTATCGAGCACGGTTAATGCGTCTTCACGCCAACGTGAAATCGTTCCCATACGAAAATCGCCGCTGGACCGGCCGTGACCGAAGTAATCGAAACGCAGGAAAGCGTGGCCTTTTCGGGCCGCCCATGCATGGAGCGCGGATGCCTTGGTTCCGCTCATCTCCGATTTGAAACCGCCAAGCCAAACAACCCCCGGAGCCTTGCCAGCCCGCGCCATATACGCGATGGTTTCGCCGTCGGGGCGTGACAGTTCTTTCAGGTCCGGCATCGCATTTGCGGCACAATTTCATCCCATACATAACCGGCGCCAACCGGGAGGGAAAGCCGCAATGGGAGACGCGCAGAAAGCGCGCAGAAGGAGGGAGCCGGAAAATGCTAAAGCCGTTCGTGCATGCCTTTCTCATACTGGTTGGCTGTTTCGCGTTCTGGGCCGCAGCCAGCGCGCAGATGCTTGGCGCTCCGCCGAGATCCGCACCGCTTCCCAGCGTGGAGGTGCATCAGCTTCCATCGATGGAAAAACCAGTCACGTTCGATGCGGAGAAAGCGACGGACGCCTATCTCGCCCGCATCAAGGGCCCGGCTCGCGCCCGTTCAGACGCATATTTCGAAGGCGGATACGTTCTTCAGGTCGTCGATACCATTTATGCGCTCGTTCTGATGGGGCTTTTGCTCTGGTTCAGGATTTCGGCCCGCATTCGCGACTACGCCCAAAATCTCACCCGCTCCCGGTTCTGGCAGGTGCCCATCTACTTCATTGCCTTCTTCGCCATAGTGACCGTCGCGAGTTTTCCTCTCAGCGTTTACGAACAGTTTTTCCGCGAACACGCCTACGGACTTTCCAACCAGAATTTCGGGCAATGGTTCGGCGACTTCGCGACCAATTTCGCAATCACCCTTGTCATGACGACAATACTCATCACCCTGCTCTATGCGGGCATACGCGCGGCCCGGCGCGCATGGTGGCTATGGGGCGCCGGCCTTTCCATATTCTTCATTGCCATGACGGTGTTGATCTACCCGGTGTTCCTTGCGCCGATGCTCAATCACTACCAGCCGCTGGCCGACGGTCCGGTCAAGCAACAAATATTGTCGATGGCGCGCGCAAATGGCGTGCCTGCGACGAATGTCTATGAATTCGACGCATCGCGGCAATCCAACCGGATATCCGCCAACGTCTCCGGCCTGTTCGGAACCACGCAAATCTCCGCGACGGACAACCTGCTGAAACGCGGAACGCTGCGGGAGATAAAGGCTGTCATCGGGCATGAGATCGGCCATTACGTGATGAACCACGTCATCGTGAACATATTGTGGTTCGCCATCGTGTTCGCGATCGTCTTCTGGCTGACGGACCGCGCTTTTCGCTTTCTCACCGGAATATTCGGCGGGAACTGGGATGTGCGAACTGTGGACGATCCGGCGGGGCTGCCGGCGCTCTATGCCTCGTTCGCCTTCTTCATGTTTCTCGCCACGCCCTTCATGAACACGATCATCCGCACGCAGGAAGCGCAGGCCGATATTTTCGGCGTCAATGCCGCGCGCGAGCCGGACGCATTCGCCACTGCGGTGCTGAAGCTCAGCGAATATCGCAAACTCGATCCATCGCCGCTGGAAGAATGGGTTTTCTACGATCACCCCTCGGGCCGCAACCGCATCTACATGATGATGCGCTGGAAGGCGGAACACATGAACGACCCGGATATCAAGACCGGACCGGTTTCGCCCCAGTAGGCTTGCCATCCAAAGCTTTCTCCAGCCGCGCGAATATGGCGTTGTCTTCCTCGAAAACATATTGAACGTCTTCGACCGTAACGCCGCTCTTGCAGCCTTGCGCGCGCAAGGACGCCACCGCATCCATCAGCCTGTCGCGCGGACAAAGAAGCGAGTAATCTCCAGCGGTCGAGCGCGAAAGCACGGTCGTGCCCGCGTCTTTCTCCAACCTCCTGGTGATCGCATCGGCCTTGTTCGCAATGCGCACGCGCAGAATGTGTGACGCCTTCGCGCGTTCGCGCGCCGCAAGCCGCGCCAGCAAGCCCTGCGCCGCCGCGCGCGCGTCCTTGTTCCACGCGACCGAAAGGCTCGCGGCCAACTGCGCCTGGCTTTCGAGGATCGTGCCGTCTTCAAGAATTTTCAGGCCGTTTGCGGCAAGCGTTGCCCCGGTCGTCGTGATATCGACAATGGCCTCTGCCGTTCCCGCGGCCGGCGCGCCTTCTGTCGCGCCCGCGCTTTCGACGATGCGATAATCGACAATTCCCGCCTTGGCGAAGAATGCCCGCGTCAGATTGACGAACTTGGTCGCAATTCTGAGCCGGCGACGGTGGCGCTGGAAGAAGGCCGCGCACACATCGTCCAGATCGGCCATGGTCGAGACGTCGATCCAGGCCTGGGGCACGGCGACGACGACATTGGCGAAGCCGAAGCCCAGTTTCATCACCGGTGCGATCATGTCGTCCTTGGCCGTCTCGTGGATCAGGTCTTCACCCGTCACGCCGAAATGCACTTCGCCCAGCGCAAGAGCCGATGCGATTTCGGAGGCCGAGAGCAACATCACGTCGATTGCCGGAAACCCTTCCAGCGTTGCGCGATATCCGCGCGATCCCGCCGCCTGTTTCAGCGGAATGCCGGCATCGCGAAAATAATCGCGCACCTGTTCCTGCAACCGTCCCTTGGACGGAATGGCGAGCGTCAATGCTTTCGTCATTTGCGCCCCCCTTGCGCCCGGCGCGCCGCAAGCACGCGCTCGGTGCGGATCGCGCATCCCACCGCCGGCGTGTTTGCCGGCGCGCCGAAATTTTCCAGGAGCCGGTCATACCGTCCGCCGCCGGCAATCTGCACCGCGCCTTCGCGATCGCGCGACCAAAGCTCAAACACGAAGCCGGTATAATATTCCATGTTGCGCCCAAAACGCGCCGCGAACGTCACGCGCGATGGGTCGACCTTCTGCGGCTTCAGCGCCTCCAACCGCGCTTCCATTGCATCGATCGTTTCGCCCAGATCCACGCGCGCCGCCCTCACCAGCTTGCGGATTTCGGCAAGCGCCTTCGGCGCAGGACCCGAAACGCCCAGCACGTTCGCAATCAACTTGGCAACGGCAGGATCCAGACGCACAGAGGCCGCATCGGCCGCTTGCTCCATCAGCCGGTCCACAATCTCCTCGCGCGTGCGCGCCCCGTGAGGCGCTTCGCCGAGCAGATCCATCAATCCCTCGAATGCCGAACGCGAATCCGCAGCGTCCAGATTCCCCAGATGTGCGAGCAGACGCTGCGCATCGCTTGCTCCGCCGCTGGAGAGCTTCTTCAGCAGATCTTCGAAATATCCTGCGCGCCAGAAATGCCGCTTCAACCGTCCGCGCCATTGATCCGGCACGTCGAGCCTGTCGATCAGCGACGAGAACAACCCCAGATCGCCGACCTTCATTTCGATTTGCGAAAGGCCCGCCGCCTGCACCGCCTCGATCGACACACTTGCAATCTCGATGTCCGTCGCCTGGCGGTCCTTCGCGCCCAGCAATTCGACGCCCGCCTGATAAAATTGCGCGGGCCTGTCCGGCTCGCCGGGCTGGTGACGGAAGGCAAGCCCATTGTAGCAAAGCCGCGCCGGGTATTTTCCGCCGCGCTCCACATGCATCCGGCAAACCGGAATGGTGAGATCGGGCCTCAGGCAAAGCTCGCGCCCCGAAGGATCGGTGAGGGTGAAGGTGCGCCTGCGGATTTCTTCGCCCGAACGATCGAGAAAGATTTCGGCGGGCTGCAATACGGAAGGTTCGACGCGCGAATAGCCGCGAGCCTTCAGCACGCCGAGAATGGCATCGGCCTGTTTGTCGAGCGCGTCGATTTCGGATGCGTCATATGTGGGAAAGCCGGCCATCGTCTCAGCTCCGCTCCAGCATCTTGCGCACTTCCGGGACAAGATCGTCGCGCTTGACCGATTTCTGGGCGGGGCGATCCTTCACCCATTCCGCGCGGCTTTCGATGGTCTTCGCAAGCTCGCTGCCCAGCGCAAGGTCCTTCAACTGCACTTCGTTCTTGGCGCGTTCATCGGCACCTTCAATCACCGCAATCGCGGCCCCGCGCCGGTCCGCATATTTCAGCTGATCGCCGAACTTTTTGGTGCCGACATAGGTTTCCGCGCGGATGCCGGCCGCGCGCAACTCGCGCGCCATCGCAAAACTGTCCGGCACATTGTCCTTGTCGACGGCGAGCACGACCACCAGCGGTTCTTCCGCCGCCGCGCGATCCTTCAACGCGGATATCAACCGGCTCACGCCTATCGAAATGCCGGTCGCCGGAACCTGTTGCCCCGTGAACCGCGCGACGAGATCGTCATACCGCCCGCCACCAGCGACCGAACCGAAGACAACGCTTTCTCCGGCTTCGTTGGTGACGGGAAATGTAAGCTGCGCCTCGAAGACGGGGCCAGTGTAATATTCAAGCCCGCGAACGACGCTCAGATCGATTGCGATACGATCTTTGTCGTAACCGCCATCCCGCACGATCTTCTGGATCGCCTGCAATTCTTCAAAACCCGCGACAGTCGAAAGATCGTCGACATCGCCGGTGAAGACACGCATGATCTTGGCTATCTGACTGACGGACAGATCCGCACCTTGCGTGAAGTCGCCGGATTCGTCCTTGCGGCCCTTGCCAAGCAACGCTTCCACACCTTCCCTTCCCAACCGGTCGAATTTATCCAGCGCGCGCAAAACCGCTCCCGCCTTTTTCGGCTCGACATCGGCGAGTCCAAGAATGCCGTTCAAAAATTTGCGGCTATTCACCTTGATGATGTAATCGCCCTTCAGCCCCAAGGCATCCAGCGTGTCTGCCACCATCATCAACAACTCGGCGTCCGCGGCGGGAGAGTTCGAGCCCACCGTGTCGGCATCGAATTGCGTGAACTCGCGGAACCTTCCCGGCCCCGGCTTTTCGTTGCGCCAGACCGACCCCACCTGATACCGCCGGAACGGCTTGGGCAGGTTCTGGAAATTCTCCGCCACATAACGCGCAAGCGGCGCAGTCAGGTCGTAGCGCAGGCTCATCCACTGCCCGTCTTCGTCCTGCAGCGAGAACACGCCTTCGTTGGGCCGGTCGAGATCGGGAAGGAATTTGCCCAGCGCATCGGTGTATTCGAAGGCGGGCGTTTCCAAAGGCTCAAAGCCCCAGGATTCATAGGTGCGGCGGATCGTATCCACGACCGCACGCTCGGCCGCAATCTC
>DASZRY010000058.1:0-13493 GCA_035548975.1 Rhizomicrobium sp. | reverse complement strand
CGTGCCGCCGCCGAAAATCACGTCGTCCGTCGTCCGCATCGAACCGCTGGACAAGCCCGTCGCGGAGGCGCGCCTTTCCGACCTTGAAAAAGTGACGGCGGCCGCCTTCGGTCAGCGCCGAAAGATGTTGCGGCAAAGTCTGAAATCCCTTTCACCCGGTGCGGAGAAACTTGTCCTGACCGCCGGACTCGATCCCACCGCGCGTGCGGAGACGCTTTCGGTGGCCGATTTCGCCGCTTTGGCGCGCGCCTATCGCGCCGCAGTTGAGGACCGCTGAAGGCCATGCCAGACTGACATAAAGTCATTCAGGGAGAAGCAAGATGCGCAGCCAGGCCATTGTGGAATTCGGTAGCCCCCTCAAAGAAATCGAAACGCCCACGCCGGCGCCGGCGGGCACAGAGGTTCTGCTGAAGATCCACAATGCGGGCGTCTGCCATTCCGACGTGCACATCCACGACGGCTATTTCGATCTCGGCGGCGGCAACAAGCTGCCGATGGCGAACATCAAGCTGCCGCACACGCTGGGACACGAGATCGAAGGCGAAGTCGTCGCCACCGGTCCCGATGCTAAGGACGTCAAGATCGGTGCGCGCTACGCGGCGTTCCCCTGGATCGGTTGCGGCAAGTGTCCGTCCTGCCTGCGCGGAGAGGAAAATATCTGCGTCGGCGGCCCGCGCCAGCTCGGCTGCTCCAACGGCTGCCCCGGCGGATATGCGACGCATGTGATGGTGCCTCATCCGCGCTATCTCATCGATTACGGCACTGTCGATCCCGCACTCGGCGCGGCCTATATGTGTTCCGGCCTCACCGCTTATGCCGCAATGAAAAAGGTGGGCAAGCTCGGACCGAACGACCAGGTGCTGGTGTTGGGCGTGGGCGGAGTCGGCATGATGGGCGTGCAATTCGCCAAGGCCCTGTTCGGCAAGGGACCGCTCGCCGCCGACATAGACGAAGGCCGGCTTGAGGCCGCGAAAAAGGCGGGCGCAAGCGCCACTTACAACACCAAGGACCCGGATGCTGCAAAGAAGCTCGTCGCCGACACAGGCGGCGGCGCCTATGCGGTGGTGGATTTCGTGGGCTCCGAAAAGACTTTTGCCTTCGCCTCGCAATCGGTGCGCCGCGGCGGCAAGATCATCATTGTGGGCCTGTTCGGCGGGGCGATGCAGATGCCGCTGCCCATGTTCCCGTTCCGCACGATTTCCATCGGCGGCTCGATGGTGGGTTCGCTTTCGGAAACGCAGGAGATGATGAAGCTGGTGCGCGAGGGAAAGGTGGACCCCATTCCCTATCAGAAGCGCCCGCTTGCAGAAGCGAACAAGACGCTGAACGACTTGCGCGAAGGCAAGATCACTGGACGGGTGATCCTGACGCCGTAATCCCCTGTCATCCCCGCCGAGCGTCAGCGAGGGGAAGGGGACCCAGGCGGTACGTCACAGATTGATATTTTGGCCTGGGTGTTCGTACGCTGGCGCTACGAACTCCCTCACATCGCGCTTTCGCGCGATGCTCGCCGGGAATGACATCTGAGGAAACGCGATGACCACTGAACAAATCCTCGAGCCGGATCTGCCCATCGTCGATCCGCACCATCACCTGTGGGATCGCCCGCGGGACATTTTGCGCAATCTGCCGCCGTCAGATCACGGCTTCATGGACATCATCCGTGAAGTCCCGCGCTATCTGCTCGACGAATTGCTCAGCGATCTGCGCACGGGCCACAACATCCGCGGCACCGTCTATATGGAATGCGGCGCGATGTATCGCGCGAACGGACCCGAAGCCTTGCGCTGCGTGGGCGAAACGGAATTCGTCAACGGCATCGCCGCGATGACGGCAAGCGGGATTTACGGCGAAGTGCGCGCCTGCGCGGGCATTGTCGGTCACGTCGACTTGCGCAACGGCGCAAGCATTGCCGAGGACGCGCTGCGTTCGCATATCGCCGCCGGTCACGGACGATTCCGCGGCATCCGCCAGAGCGCATCCTTCGACGAAGACCCGAATGTGCTCGGGCCGTTGCATGGCCGCGTGCCGGCGGGGCTCTATCGCGATGCGAAGTTTCGCGAAGGCTTTGCGGTTCTTTCCAAACTCGGCCTGTCGTTCGATGCGTGGCTTCTGGAACCGCAGCTTCCCGATCTCATCGATCTTGCCCGCGCCTTCCCCGACACCACGATCATACTCGATCATGTGGGAACGCCGCTGGGCGTGGGCCGCTATGCGGGAAAGCGCGACGACCGTTTCGGCGAATGGCGCCAGAACATTCAAACGCTCGGCAAATGTCCGAACGTCAATGTGAAGCTCGGCGGTTTGCCGATGCCGTTCGCAGGCTGGCAGCAGCGCTGGAATTCGGTCGAGGATTCCAAGGCGCTTGCCGCACTCTGGAAGCCCTATATCGAAACCTGTATCGAAGCCTTCGGCGCCAATCGCTGCATGTTCGAAAGCAATTTCCCGGTCGACAAGTTCGGCGCGAGCTATGCCGCCTTGTGGAATGCGTTCAAGCGGTTGGTTTCCGGCGCATCGGCGGCTGAGAAGTCCGCGCTGTTCAGCGGCACGGCGATGCGGGTTTACCGGATCAGCCTGGATTGATTCAGCTCTTCTTCGTCAGCGAATTGACGAAGGCCGGAATGCCCAACTGGCGCGCCCGCTTCAGCCGCTCCGAAGCCAGGATGGTTTCGAGCTGCGTCTGCGCCGCGAGAACGTCGTCATTTATGATGATGTAATCGTATTCGGCCCAGTGGCTGATCTCGTCGGCGGCTTTCGCCATGCGCCGTTGCACGACATCTTCTTCGTCCTGCGCGCGGGCGCGCAATCTGCGCTCCAGCTCGTCATGGCTCGGCGGCAGAACGAACACGCTCACGACATCGTCGCGCGCCTGTTGCTTCAACTGCTGCGTACCCTGCCAGTCGATGTCGAACAACACATCCTTGCCGCTTGCCAGGATGTCCTCCACGGCCTTCTTCGGCGTGCCGTAGCGGTGGCCGAACACATGGGCGTGTTCGAGAAATTCGCCCGCCTTGGCGCGGCGATCGAATTCCCTGTCGTTGATGAAAAAATAGTCGCGGCCTTCGATTTCATTGGGGCGAGGCTTGCGCGTGGTGGCAGAGACGCTCATCTGTATCGAGGGATCGCTCTGCAAGAGGCGGCGCGAAAGCGTGGTCTTGCCCGCGCCCGACGGCGAGGACAGCACCAGCATCAACCCTCTGCGTTTCATCTGGCCCCCGCCCATCGCCTACTCCACGTTCTGCGCCTGCTCGCGGAATTGGTCGATGGCGGCTTTCAGCGCAAGCCCCGCCCGCGTGAGCTGGATGTCGGCGGATTTCGAGCACAACGTATTCGCCTCGCGGTTGAATTCCTGCGACAGGAAATCGAGCTTGCGGCCCACCGCATCGCCCGATTTGAGAAGCGCGCGCGCTTCGTGAACATGGGCGGCAAGGCGATCGAGCTCTTCGCGAACATCGGCGCGGGCCGCGAGCAGCGCCACTTCCTGCGCAAGACGGTCTTCGGAAATCGTGCCGGGAGTAAGAAGTTCGTTCAGCTGCGCGGTCAGACGGTCGCGCAGGATCGCGGGCTGCGTGGCGGCAAGTCTCGCGGCGGTTTCCAACAGGGCGCTGATTTCGTCCAGAACGGCGTTGAGCACATTGGCGAGCTTGTGACCTTCGCTTGTCCGCGCGCGCGCCAGCGCATCGAAGGCGGTGGCCAGACTTTCGAGGATTGCCGCATCGCGCGCCGCGCGTTCCGGCGCACCCGCCGATTGGGAATCGTCCTGAACGATGACGCCCTTGAGCGCCAGCAATCCGTCGACGCGCGCAGCCGGAAGTCCCGTTTCGGCCGCCACCTCGCGCGCGATCTTCACCGCCGCCGCAAGCGCCGCCGCGTCGATCTTGAGACCGCGCGCGCCTTCGCCAGCTTCCAGCGTCAGCGTGCACTGGATCGTGCCGCGCTTGAAACGCGCGGCTGACAACGGCCGCGCCGCCATTTCCACGCTTTCAAATCCGGGCGGCGTGCGAAGCCTCAGATCCAGCCCGCGGCCATTGACGCTTTTCACCTCCCAGCGCCAGCGCATGTTTTCATGCGCGCCCTGCGATTCGGCGAAGCCGGTCATGGAAACGAGGGCCATAGGGGTCAGTGAGCAGGTATCGGGTATCAGGTATCAGGTATCAGATATCAGGTATCAGATGATTAATCGTGGGGCAATTTCCGATCCCCTATCCCCGATCTCTGATCCCTGATTTTCCGCCATTTCGCAACGTTCATCCGGTGCTCGGCAATGGTTGCCGAAAAGACATGCCCGCCCGTGCCATCGGCCACGAAATAAAGATCGGAAGTCTTGTCAGGGTTGAGTACCGCGGCAATCGAATCCGCGCCCGGATTGCAGATGGGCTGCGGCGGCAGGCCGGAAATCACATAGGTGTTGAATGGAGTCGGCGCCTTGACTTCGCTTTCGAGAATTGCGCGGCCGAGCGGGTATCCGCGCGTGATGCCGTAAATGATCGTGGGATCGGATTGCAGCGGCATTCCGATGCGAAGCCGATTGATGAACACCGAGGCGATATGCCGCCGCTCAGATGCGATCGCGCTCTCCTTCTCGACGATGGAAGCGAGCACCAGCGCCTGTTCGCGCGTGGCGAACGGAAGATCGGAAGCCCGGCCGGCCCACAGCCTGTCGAGCAGTTTCTTCCGAGACGCTTCCATGCGTGCGAACATTTGTGCGCGCGTCGTGCCGCGGGTGAAAAGATAGGTCTCCGGCAACAATGCGCCTTCGGCCGGAACCTTGCCCGGCGATCCGGTCAGCACCGGATCGTTCTTCACGATGTCATAAATCATCCGGCTGGTCAGACCTTCGGCGGCGGTAAGTTTGTGCTGCACCACCTTTCCCGAGATCAGGATGTCCGCGATGTCCTTCAGGCTCGCCCTGGCGGGAACCGCATATTCGCCCGCCTTCAGCGCCGCAGCCTGCCCGCGCAAATGCACGCCGAACCAGAACAGATAAGCGTGTTTCACGACACGCGCTCCTTCCAGCCGTTGGGCGATCTTCAAAACGCCGGAGTGCGGCGGGATGAGGACTATCGTTTCCTTCGCCGCAGGACCGGGCGCTTTGTAATCGGCCGCCTCCCATTCGAACGCGCCCGCGACGATCACCGCGAGCGCGATCAGCATGGCGGCGAAACGTTTCATGCGGAAAATCTATTGCGGTTGGGTGAAGATCAGCGAGGCGTTGGTGCCGCCGAAACCGAAGGAGTTCGAAAGCGCGGCCTTGACGTCGCGTTTCTTCGCGGTCTTGGCCACGAGATCGAGCCTGGTTTCGACGTCGGGGTTATCGAGATTGATGGTCGGCGGCACGATACCGTCGCGCATCGCAAGCAGGCAGAAGATCGCCTCCACCGCACCTGCCGCACCGAGCAAATGCCCGATGGACGATTTGGTGGACGAGATCGACGTCTTGGGCGCCGCATTGCCGAGCAGGCGCTCGACCGCGGCCAATTCGATTCCATCGGCCATGGTCGAGGTGCCGTGGGCGTTAACGTAATCGATATCGGCGGCCGAAAGACCTGCGCGCTTCAGCGCCATTTTCATGGCACGGAATCCGCCGTCGCCATCTTCCGAAGGCGCGGTGATGTGGTGCGCGTCGCCCGAAAGGCCGTAGCCCGTCACTTCGCCGTAGATCTTTGCGCCGCGCGCCTTGGCGTGTTCGTATTCCTCGAGCATCACCATGCCCGCGCCTTCGCCCATCACGAAACCGTCGCGATCCTTGTCGTAGGGGCGCGAGGCGCGTTCGGGCGTGTCGTTGAACGCGGTTGAAAGCGCGCGGCAGGCATTGAAGCCCGCAATGCCGAGCCGCGAGATCGCAGCCTCCGCGCCGCCCGCCAGCATCACATCGGCGTCGTCCAGCATGATGAGACGCGCCGCGTCGCCTATGGCGTGCGCGCCCGTCGCGCAGGCCGTCACCACCGCATGGTTCGGCCCCTTGTAGCCGAAGCGGATAGAGGCATAGCCGGAAACGAGATTGATCAGCCGGCCCGGAATGAAGAACGGCGAAAGCTTTCGCGGGCCTTTTTCATGCACCAGGATCGAGGCTTCCTCGATACCGGGAAGCCCGCCGATGCCCGAACCGATCAATACGCCGGTGCGGCAGCGGTCTTCCTCGGTCCTGGGTTCCCAGCCCGAATCCGTCACCGCCTGCTGCGCGGCAGCCAGCCCGAAGACGATGAAATCGTCGATGCGCCGCTGTTCCTTCGGATCGACCCATTGGTCGGCGTTGAAGGTGGCGTCCGTTCCGTCGCCGCGCGGCACGTTGCACGCGATCTTGGTGGCAAGATCGTCGGTATTGAACTTGGCGATGCGGCGCGCGCCGCTTTCACCCGAAAGCAGGCGCGCCCATGTTTCTTCCACGCCGCAGGCAAGCGGCGTAACCAGCCCGAGACCTGTAACGACGACACGGCGCATGGGTGAAGCGGACAGGGCGATCAGCCTTGCGCTTTTTCGATGAACTTCACGGCGTCGCCGACCGTGACGATGGTTTCGGCCGCGTCATCGGGGATTTCGATACCGAATTCTTCTTCGAAGGCCATCACCAGCTCGACGGCATCGAGGCTGTCCGCACCCAGGTCTTCAATCAAGGACGCGTTCTCGGTGACCTTGTCGGCATCTACATTCAGGTGCTCGACGACGATCTTCTTCACGCGTTCCGCAGTATCGCTCATTGCTCTCTTGAAACCTCTCGATGTTGGCATCGCCGCTTGGGGGCTCCCGGTCGCGCACGATGGTTCCTCAGGCTTTAGGCGGGCGAGGAATGGCCGCTTGGTAACACAATCCGTTTTGGGCTTCTACAACGGGCTTAAGTCCTTGTAGTGGTTATTAAATCATCGCCATTCCGCCGTTCACATGGATGGTCTGGCCGGTCACGTAAGCCGCTTCTTCCGAGGCCAGATACACCACGGCGGCGGCGATTTCCTCAGGCTTGCCGTAGCGGCCTGCCGGAATGCGGGTGAGCGATCCTTCCTTCTGCGCATCGGTCAGCACGTCGGTCATTGCCGTGGTGACGAAGCCCGGCGCCACGCAATTGACCGTGATGTTGCGCGAGGCGACCTCGGCCGCCAGCGACTTCGACATGCCGGCCAGCCCTGCCTTGGCGGCGGCATAATTGCCCTGCCCCGGATTTCCCACCGCGCCCACCAGCGAGGTGATGTTGACGATCCGGCCCCAGCGCTTCTTCATCATTCCGCGCAGCACGGCGCGCGAAAGCCGGAACGCAGCGGTGAGATCGACCGCCAGCACCTGGTCCCACTCTTCGTCCTTCATGCGCAGGAACAGATTGTCCCGCGTGATGCCCGCATTGTTGACGAGAATATCGATCGGGCCTGCAAAACTTTCCGCCGTCCTGGGCAATGCCTCGACCGAAGCCGGATTGGACAAGTCGCACGCCGTCACATGCGCGCGTTCGCCAAGCTCATGCTTGGCGCGCTCCAGCGCATCCGCGCGCGTGCCCGACAGCACGACGGTTGCACCTTGCGCATGCAACGACTTCGCAATCGCCCCGCCGATGCCGCCCGTGGCGCCGGTGACAAGTGCGATTTTATTTGTCAGATCGAACATGGGCCGTTCAGCGAATAGCGAGTGGCGAATAGCGAATAGGGAACCCCACTCACCATTCGCCATTCGCCATTCGCCCCTTTCATCATCACAACGTCTTCGCAAAGGCTTCGATATCGGCAGGCGTATCGAGCGTGACGTTGGCGAGATCGCGATCGATGCGCTTGACCATGCCAGTCAACACCTTGCCGCCGCCGAATTCCACCGTGGTGTCCACGCCCAGCGATTTCAGGCGCAAAACGCTCTCGCGCCAGCGCACGCGGCCCGTGACCTGTTCGACCAGAAGACGGCGGATGGATTCGGGCTCGCTCGATTCGGTTGCCGTCACATTGGCAAGCACAGGCGCCGCCGGCGGACGAATGGTCACCGCGGCAAGCGCCTCGCGCATCTTCCCGGCGGCAGGCTGCATCAACGGCGAATGAAACGGCGCGCTCACATTCAATATCATCGCGCGCTTGGCGCCCTTGGCCTTTGCGATTTTGCCCGCGCGTTCGACGGCAGCCCTGGTTCCAGAAATCACCACCTGTCCCGGCGCATTGTCGTTCGCCACCACGCAGACCGGATTCTTCTCCGCCGGCAGTGCGGCCTCGACGGCTTCTTTCGCCGCGGCTTCGGCGAGATCTATTTCCGCGCCGAGCAATGCGCTCATCGCACCCTCGCCCACCGGCACGGCCTCCTGCATGGCGCGGCCGCGCGTTTTCAGAAGCCGCGCCGCATCGGCCAGCGTGAACGCGCCCGCCGCGCACAATGCCGTGTATTCGCCAAGCGAATGTCCGGCCACCAGGCGGGCATGCTTGGCCACATCGAGTCCGCCTTCCTTCGCGAGCGTGCGCACGATCGCCATGCTCGCCGCCATGATGGCCGCTTGCGCATTCTCGGTGAGAGTCAGATCGCTTTCCGGCCCTTCCCACATCAATTTCGACAGGCGCTGGTTCAGCGCGTCGTCGATTTCCTCGAATGTTTCGCGCGCGGGCGCAAAGGCTTCGGCCAGCGCCTTGCCCATGCCCACGGCCTGACTGCCCTGTCCGGGGAAAATGAATGCTCGCGTCATGCGCCAGCGCATTACCGAGCGGCGGGCGCAAGCGCAAGAGTGCGCGTGCGCGCGAGCAGAACCACCACAATGGCCGGAGCAACCAGAAAAGCCGCAAGCACGAACATGCCCGCCTCATAGCCGCCGGTCGATTGTTTCAGCCAGCCCATGAGCGCAGGACCGAAAAACCCGCCCAGATTGCCGACCGAATTGATGAAGGCGATACCGCCCGCCGCCGCCGTGCCGCCGAGGAAGGAGGGCGGCAAGGTCCAATAGGTGACGAGCGCCGCATAGATCCCAATCGACGCCGCTGTCAGCGCGATCACCGCCGCTACATGCGCGCCGAGCAATGCAGCCGCCGCCAGGCTCGCCGATGCGAACAACACCGGTATCGCCACATGCCACACCCGCTCGCGCGACAGATCGCTGGAACGCGCCCAAAGAATCATGCCGATGGTGCTCGCCGCATAGGGAAACGCCACGACGAATCCGGTTTCGAGATTCGTGAACCCCATGGCCTTCACGATCTGCGGCAGCCACAGATTCAAGCCGTAAAGCGGCAGGATGATGCCGATATCCGTCACCGCCAGAACCCACACGCGCCAGTCGCCAAGGCCGCTCCGCAATCCTTTTCGCGGCGGAGCTTCTTCTGCAAGCCGCTGCAACACGAAATGCTTTTCGCTATTGTCGAGAAACCGCGCGCTTGCAGGCCCATTGGGCATGAACGCGAGAACCGCAAAGGCGAGCACACAGGACGGCAGGCCCTCCAGCAGGAAAAGCCATTGCCAGCCGTGCAATCCCATCGCGCCGTCGAAGCCCAGTATGAATCCGGAGAGCGGCGATCCCAAAGCGCTCGAAAGCGGAATGGCCGCGAAGAACAGCGAATTGAACTTCGCCCGCTCGCTTTGCGGAAACCAGTAGGTCAGATAAAGCATCATGCCGGGAAAGAAGCCGGCCTCCGTCACACCCAGCAGGAAGCGCAGGCCATAGAAACTCCACGTTCCTTGTGCGAAGGCCATCGCCATCGAGACGAGGCCCCAGCTGAACATGATCCGGAATATCCACAGCCGTGCGCCGACGCGCTCAAGGATCACATTCGACGGCACTTCGAAGAAGAAATAGCCGAGAAAGAAAATTCCAGCGCCCACACCGAACGCTTCGGCGCCCAACCCAAGATCCCGGTTCATGGTGAGCGCCGCGAACCCCACATTCACGCGGTCGAGGAAATTCACCACGTAAAGCAGACCCATGAAGGGGATCAGCCGCCACGCAATTTTCGTGAAGATTTTTTCCATGTCTTTCCGCGACTCGCTCGCATGCGGAACATGACGCATTCGTCAGCGATGCGGAACTGCGATCACGATTTTTCGTCAGCGATTGACCGCGGCAAACAACAGGTTCTTACTTCCACGCGCCCATAGCTTCGGATCCCGAGGCAAGGGGCAAAGGACGGGCCCGCCCTGCGGGCCGGTCGGCCCAGGTGAAGGAAGCTTTCGAGCTGAACGCTGACGGGCCACGAGAGAGGGCGCTGCCTTCGGTGGCAGCGCCCTTCGTGTTTGAGCGCGAATAAAAAACGCAACACACTTATACCTCCCCATTGCGGGGAGGCCGGGCGCGCGCATCGGCACGCGACCGGGTGAGGCTTTCACACACCGAATTCGTTGAGGCTCCCCCCACCCGTCCACCTACGCCCTGCGGGCTACGGTGGACGACCTCCCCGCGTTGGGGGAGGTGATTGCACTACGGCGTCACAATCGGAAAATTCGGCGTCAACGGTTCAATCAGGCCGGTCAGCGCGCCGTAAAGCGACTTGTCGCCTTCGATCGCGATGTCTCCCGACTCCACGCGCGGCTCATGCGGAACGCCGGCGAACAACGTCATCAAAAGATCGGACCGCTTCATGCGGACGGTGGCGCCGGCCTTCGCATCGTGAACGCCGTGCTCATGGATCAGCACGCCGTTTGCGACCGTGACGAGGATTTTCTCGTTGCGGTCGGTCAGTTCGATGTTGAGCTGGAAGGCGCGCGCGGCCGCCTTTTGCGGATTGACGCGCACCGCCGCGAAATCGAGCAGCATCGCCGTGGTGGTCGCAGACAAAACGTCCGGGCTGAAGCCGCCTGCCGGCAATTGCACCGGGCCGTTGCGCAATTCCTGCGCGCCGGTGAGATAGATGTTGCGCCAGGTGCCGGCTTCCGATTCGAAGCCGAGCCGCGTGTAAACGGCGGCAAGCTGTTCGCGCGCGCTCGCGTTGGTCTCGTCCGCGAAGACGACATGATTGAGCAGCATCGCCGCCCAGCGCAGATCGCCTTCCTTCACCGCTTCTTCCGCAAGCGTCATAACCTTCGGCGCGCCGCCCATGGCCGCGACATATTTTTTTGCGGCAGGTTCGGGCGGCAACGGATTGAGATTGGCGGGATTGGCATCGTACCAGCCGAGATAGCGTTGATAGATCGCCTTGGAATTGTGGCTCATCGTGCCGTAATAACCGCGATTGAACCATTGCTTGCGCAATACTTCCGGCAGCGCGAGCGCTTCGGCAATCTCGGAAGATGTGAGCCCGTTGTTCATCAGCCGCACCGTCTGATCGTGCAGGAATTTGTAGGCGTCGCGGTGGCTCGTCAGAAATGCCACGATCTCGTCCTGCCCAAAGCGCGGGATGCCGTGTGCGGCGAACATCGTGTCGCTTTTGGCCCCGAACAGACGAATGGATTCGGTCAGATAATCCGCCCACGCCTTGCAGTCGCGCACCAGCGCTCCGCGCGCGGGCAAAAGATTGTGCATGGTGAGATTGGCATTCTCCGCCATGAACACCGCGCGGAATTGCGGCAGATGGAAATTCATTTCCGCCGGCGCTTCCGTTCCGGGCGTCAACTGAAACACCATCGTCACGTCGCCCACGGCGATTTCCTGTCCGGTGCGCGTCACCAGTTCGTTCGGCGCAATCAGTGTGAGCGATCCGAGCGATGGCCGCGGGCCCAGGCCCGAGGTGATTTCCGCTTCCGGCCCGTGGCCGAGCGTGAGCCCGAATTGAAATCGCGAACGCCGGAGCATCGCAGGGCCTGCGATGATATTTTCCGACACGGCATGTTCGAGAAATCCTTCCGGCGCAATCACCTTCACCTTGCCCGCCGCGGCATCGGAAGCGGAAATCACGCCGCCCACGCCGCCATAATGGTCGACGTGGCTGTGCGAATAGATGACCGCGAGCACCGGCTTCTGCGGCGCGTGCTCGAAAAGAAGATCGAGCGCTGCGCGCGCCACTTCCTTCGTCGTCAGGGGATCGACGACGATCCATCCGCTTCCGGCGTCGATGAAGCTCACCGTCGAAACGTCGAATCCGCGCACCTGATAGATGCGCTCGTGCACCTTGAAGAGTCCGTGCCGGGTGAGAATTTGCGCCTGCCGCCACAAACTCGGATTGGCGGTGGAGGGAGCTGCGTTCTTCAGAAATGCATAGCCGGAAAGATCGAACGCCACGCGCCCGCTTTCGGCCATGATTTTCGGCTCCTTGCGCGTCGCGACAAATCCGCGCTCGGCAAATTCGAAATCCCGCCGGTCGTCGGCTTCAACGAGCGCGCGGGCTTCGGCCAAGGCATCCGGCACAGCCATCGTCTTCTCCCCGATATTTGGCGAAAGTCTAGGCGAAGCATGCCTGCCACCAAAAGGCGAAATTGCGTTGCATTGCCCCCCAGTCATCGGAATTGTCGCGCAGGATCAACCGCCGCCTATAATGACGCGATGAAGAAGATCGCTTCCGGTCAGATCGCCTTCTGGGAGGGCGGCAGTCTCTGGGTGTTCGACGTGCCCGCGGTGGCCGAAACGCCCAGCCGCAACGACATGCATGCGCACCATGCCTATCAGCTCACCTTTTCGCTTGGCGGCGCGTTTCATCTGCACTTCCGGGATGGCGTTCTGCCGGGTCCGGCCGCATTGGTAGCGCCCGACACGCCGCACGCCTTCGAGGCGCGCGGTCTGGTGGCGCTTCTCTTCGTGGAACCGGAAAGCCGCGCCGGACGCGCTCTTGAGAAGCTGACGGATGACCAGCCTTATGCGGCTATTACTTCAGAACAGGCGCGCGATTCACAGGCTTTGATAAAGACTGCCTTCACGCATCCGGAAAACCGCAGGAATGCGCTGCGCGAAACCGGCATGCTGATTTGCAACCGCATCGCCGGCCACATCCGCACAGCCGAACCCGACCGGCGCGTGCGCATGATGATCAAATGGGCGAACGAACATCTCGATGGCAGCATTCGCCAGGCAGCCAACGGTATCGGCCTGTCGCCCAGCCGCGCCAGCCATCTGTTCGTCGAAGAGACGGGCCTGCCCTTTCGCACCTATGTGCAGTGGCTGCGCCTGATACGCGCGGTGGACGCGCACACGGGCGGGCTCAGCCTCACCGAGGCCGCCCACGCGGCGGGCTTCGCCGATTCCGCCCATATGAGCCGGACCTTCAAACGCATGTTCGGGATGCCCGCGGCATCGCTCGAAAGGCGATTATGCCCTACTTGACTAAAAGCAAGGACTGGCTCTCATTGGTGCCTGTTGGCAATAATATTGCCGCAGCACAGGGAAGGGGGCCCCATGGCGCCATCACTATTCCGACCAATCCCGGTCAAGTACACGGGACTGTATTCGGACGATCACCTGATCGACCTTCAGGAGTTCGGCGTTTCGCTTCAAGGATTAGCGAGATTGTCGAATTCGATTGTCAATTTTTACCTTCATGGAAGGGTTGCCAGAGACGAACGCCTCTACCACGTACGGCTGTTCGCGGCACCGCCAGAGCCTGGGTGCGTTATTCTCGACATAGTCGCGATCATGGCGGCTGGACAACTGCCGCTTTACGCACCGTTCCTTTGCGACGTCGCCTCGG
>DASZRY010000057.1:0-45145 GCA_035548975.1 Rhizomicrobium sp. | reverse complement strand
TTTGAATTGAACAGAAACACAAAAGGACCGCTTTCCGGCCTTCTTGTCGTCGATCTGACGCGCGTATTGGCGGGACCTTATGCGGCGCTCCTGCTGGCGGAGATGGGCGCCCGCGTCATCAAGGTGGAACCGCCGGGAAAGGGCGACGATTCCCGTTCCATCGGCCCGTTCGTGAAGACGAAGACGGGAAAGACGAAATCGGGCTATTTTATGAGCGTCAATCGCGGCAAGGAATCGATCGCGCTCGATCTGAAGGCGCAGGGCGACCGGAAGATATTCGAGGCTTTGCTCGAGAAGGCCGACGTGCTGATCGAGAATTATCGCGGCGGCACAATGGAAAAGCTGGGGTACGGTTATGACTCTCTGAAGGAGAAATATCCCCGGCTGATCTATGCCGGGGTTTCAGGCTTCGGGCACACCGGGCCGTATTCGCATCGGCCTGCTTACGACATGGTGGTACAGGCGATGGGCGGCGTGATGAGCCTGACCGGCCATCCCGGCACGCCGCCGACGCGCGTGGGCACATCGACCGGCGACCTGACCGCCGGACTTTTTGCCACCATCGGCATCGTGACCGCGCTTTACGATCGCACGAACACCGGGCGCGGCCAGAAGGTGGATGTGGCGATGCTCGATAGCCAAGTGGCGGTTCTGGAAAACGCGATTGCGCGCTACGTCGCGACAGGCGAGGTGCCGGGACCGTTGGGATCGCGGCACCCATCCATAGCGCCGTTCGCGGCGTTTGCGACAAAGGACGGACACATCGCTATTGCGGCGGCGGCCGATCATCTTTTCGCGGCGATTTCCGAAGTTCTGGGCGTGCCTGAAATGGCGAAAGATCCACGCTATCTCACCAATCCGTTGCGGATGCTGCACTGGCGCGAATTGCACGACGACATCGAGGTGGCGCTTTCGGCGCGCAACAGCGCGGAGTGGCTTGCGCTTCTCGAAGAAGCAGGCGTGCCATGCGGGCCGATCAACAATGTGGCGCAAGTGATGGCCGATCCGCAGGTGCTGGCGCGCAATATGATCGTCACTGCGCAAGACCCGGACATTGGGCCATGGCGGATGCAGGGCAACCCGATCAAGCTTTCGGCACACGAAGACCCAACGACGCGCGCGCCCGCGCCCGATCTGGATGGGGATCGAAAGGCCATTCTGAAAATGCTTGGGCTTTGAGGGCCAGGCGTTCTACAATTGTTTTCATGATCTCGGACTCGTATTGGTTCCCATGAGCGGCGCCGGAAACCGCTATTCCGATCCTTTGGACGCCGCGTTCGGAGAAGAACCGGCGGCGCCCGCGCGCGAGCCCGCCTATCTGGCGGGGCTGAATGCGGAGCAGCGCGAGGCGGTATTGACCGTCGATGGGCCCGTACTGGTTCTGGCGGGCGCAGGCACCGGCAAAACGCGCGTGCTGACGACGCGGCTCGCCCACATCCTTGCCACCCGGCGCGCCTGGCCGGGGCAGATTCTGGCCGTCACCTTCACCAACAAGGCCGCGCGCGAAATGAAGGAGCGCATCGGCACGCTGATCGGCGGCGTGGTGGAAGGAATGCAATGGCTCGGCACCTTCCATTCCATCGGCGCCAAGATTCTGCGCCGTCATGCCGAGATGGCGGGGTTGAAATCGAACTTCACCATTCTGGATGCCGACGATCAGTTGCGGCTGATGAAGCAGCTGATCGAGGCGGAGAACATCGATGAGAAACGATGGCCCGCGCGCACGCTGGCTGCGATGATCGATGGTTGGAAAAATCGCGGCCTTCGCCCGGAAGATGTGCCGGATGGCGAAGGACACGGTTACGCCTTCGGCAAGGGCAAACTGCTTTACCGGGACTATCAGCAGCGGTTGAAGACTCTCAACGCGGTGGATTTCGGCGATCTTCTGCTGGAGACGCTGACGATCCTAAAGACCAATGCGGAGATCCTTCAGGAATACCGCGAACGCTTCCGCTACATTCTGGTGGACGAATATCAGGACACCAATGTCGTTCAATATCTCTGGCTGAAGTTGCTGGCGACGCAAAGCGGCAATGTCTGCGTGGTTGGAGATGACGATCAGTCGATCTATGCTTGGCGCGGGGCGGAGGTGGAAAACATTCTGCGCTTCGAACGCGATTTTCCGGGCGCGAAAGTGATCCGCCTCGAACGGAACTACCGCTCGACATCGGCCATACTGGGCGCGGCATCTGGATTGATCGCGGCGAACAAAGGCCGGCTCGGCAAGACGCTTTGGACCGAAGGCCAGCCCGGCGACAAGATAAAAGTGCAGGGCGTCTGGGACGCTGAAGAAGAAGCGCGCAATGTGGCGAGCGAGGCAGAGGCTCTGCATCGCGAGGGTCACAAATTCGCGGAAATGGCCATTCTGGTGCGCGCCTCGTTTCAGATGCGCGAATTCGAAGACCGGTTCCTTTCGCTGGGCCTGCCCTATCGGGTTATCGGCGGCCCGCGGTTTTACGAGCGCGCCGAAATCCGCGATGCGATGGCCTATCTGCGGCTGATCGCTCAAGGCGACGACGATCTGGCGTTCGAGCGCATCGTCAACAAGCCCAAGCGCGGCATCGGCGATGCAAGTGTTCAGGCGCTGCATACATTCGCGCGTGCGCGCCATCTGCCATTGCTGGCTGCCGCGCGCGAAATTGCCGAAACGGACGAATTGCCGCCAAAGGCGCGCAAGGCGCTGGGCGAACTGGCCGCATCCTTCGCACGGTGGACGGAGACCGCACGCCATCTGCCGCACACCGAACTTGCAGAAATGGTGCTCGACGAATGCGGCTACACGGACATGCTCAAGAACGACAAATCGGCGGAAGCGCCAGGGCGCCTCGACAATCTCAAGGAACTCGTCCGTTCGATGGAGAGCTACGACTCGCTGGAAGGATTTCTGGAACACGTTTCGCTGGTGATGGAACTGGAGCAGAACGAAGCCGGAGACCGCATCAATCTGATGACACTGCACGCAGCCAAGGGGCTGGAATTCGACACCGTGTTCCTGCCGGGTTGGGAAGAAGGACTGTTTCCGTCGCAGCGCACGATGGACGAAAACGGGCTTGCGGGGTTGGAAGAAGAACGGCGTCTTGCCTATGTGGGGCTGACGCGTGCGAAAAAGCGCATCCGCATTTCCTTTGCCGCCAACCGGCGCGTGCATGGCAATTGGCAGAGCGCTCTTCCTTCACGTTTCATCACCGAAATTCCGGAACAGCATATCGACGCGGTGTTCGATGAAGGATTCTATGGCGGTTATGCGGGCTTCCGCGACAACGCACAGGCCTCAACCTTTGGCAGCGGTTACGAAAGCCCGGGCTGGAAGCGCGCGCAGGCCAATCGCGCGGCGTCGGGCGGTGCGCGCACGCGCGCCCCGCTGATCGAAGCGCAAGCCTACACCGTGCAAACCAGCGACCCAGAGTCTTCCCAATACACGCGCGGCGACCGCATCTTCCACCAGAAATTCGGCTATGGCCGCGTGGCAAGCGTCGAAGGCAACAAGCTCACAGTCGATTTCGACAAGGCTGGCGAGAAGAAGGTGATCGACAATTTCGTGACGCGGGCGTGAGCCTCCAATTTGTTCGAGATGAATTGATGAACGCACCTCCTCTTTGGAAGGCAATGGTTTCTGTTCGTAAATCGGAATCTTCCGATGTTATCGCGCTGCTAGATTTGACGCCGCCTTCGCCCCAAGCGGTTCTGATTTCCGAAGATCCGTTCAAAGATGAGGCGATAGTCGAGGCGCTCTACACTGTGATGCCGGATGGAGACCTGCTGGAGCGACTGGCCGGTAAGCCAGTGCATGTGAGCCTTCTGCCAGATGCGGATTGGATCAAACTCTCTCAAGAGGGCTTGCCGCCGGTGCGCGCGGGACGTTTCTTTGTTTACGGTGCGCATGATCGCGGCAAGGTGCCGGATGGCGTCATCCCCATTCGCATCGAGGCGGGGCTCGCCTTCGGTACAGGGCACCACGAAACCACCGCACTATGTCTTTCGTTGTTGAGCGATCTGGCGAAGAAGCGACGCTACGGCAACGTGCTCGATCTGGGCTGCGGAACAGGATTGTTGGCAATCGGTGCCGCGAAACTCTGGCGGCGGCCGGTGATGGCATCGGATATCGATTCCGTGGCCGTCGAGGTTACCAGGGAAAACGCAGTGTCGAACGGTGAAGGGCCGCTGGTGCGCGCCGTAACCGCGGATGGACTCACTCATCCCGCACTTGCCGCGAAAGCGCCATACGATCTCGTCATCGCCAATATCCTGGCAGGGCCGCTCACATTGCTTGCGCCACAAATCGCGCGCGCGACGGCGCCCGGCGGCACGATTGTTCTGTCAGGGCTGCTGCGCTGGCAGGAAAATTCGGTGCTGGCTTTTTATCGTCCACATGGACTTGTGTTCCGCGGTGCGAGGCGGGACGGGCCATGGTCGGCGCTCGTGCTTGAGAGGCCTCCAGCCCCGCGCTAGGGTCCGCACATGGACAAAAACACCCCCTTTCAAACCTATGACGACCGTTCCGACGCCTCCACCTGCGCACCGAGGCTGGCTGCGTTGCGAGCCGAACTCGCCAGGCGCGGGCTCGACGGCTTCGTGGTGCCGCATTCGGACGAATATCAGAGCGAATACCTTCCACCCCGCGGTGAACGGCTTGCATGGCTGACCGCCTTCACCGGATCGGCGGGCGCGGCCGTAGTGCTGCGCGACAAGGCGGCCGTGTTCGTCGATGGGCGCTACACACTGCAGGTTCGACAGCAGACCGACACCACACTGTTCGAACCGCGCGATCTGGTGGCGGAGGGACCTGCCGCATGGATAGAGGCGAACGCCCCGAAGAGTTCCCGTATCGGCTACGACCCATGGGTGCATACGGCAAGCGGGGTTGAGGCGTTGCGGGCAGCCGCAAAAAAGGCCGGTGCGGAACTTGTGGCATGTGATGGCAATCCGATCGATGCAGTGTGGACCGATCAACCGCCTCCGCCGCTGGCCAAAGCTGTGCCGCATGACATCTCGCTTGCCGGGGAGACGGCCGAGTCCAAGCGCATGCGTATCGCCGAGGATGTGAAGAAGTCCGGCGCGGATGCCGCCGTTGTTACATTGTCGGACTCCATATGCTGGCTGTTGAACATGCGCGGCGGGGACACCCCGCACACGCCGTTCGTTCTCTCCTACGCGATCCTGAATGGAGACGGTTCCACCGATCTGTTCATGGATCGCCGCAAGTCCTCACCGGAATTGGTGAAGCATCTCGGCAATGCGGTGCGCATTCGCGAGCCGGGCGAATTCGGGGCTGCGCTGGACGAGCTGAAGGGCAAGACGGTTTTGGCAGACCCGAACACGGCGCCCGCTGCGATTTTCGACCGGCTGAAGAGCGCGGGCGCCACAGTCAAACACGGAAGCGATCCCATCCAACTACCGAAGGCCTGCAAGAACGCAGTGGAGATCGAAGGCACGCGCAAGGCGCACCTGCGCGACGGCGCAGCGTTGACGCGTTTCCTCGCCTGGATCAAGCGGGAGGGTCCCAATGGGCAGCTGACCGAGATCGATGCGGCAAAGACGCTTGAAGGTTATCGCCGAGCGACGGGCAAACTTACCGATCTCAGTTTCGATTCTATTTCTGGTGCCGGTTCCAACGGTGCGGTCGTGCATTATCGCGTAACGCAATCGACGAATCGCCCGATCCTCAACAATGAGATGTTTCTCATCGACTCCGGCGGGCAATATCCAGACGGCACAACGGATGTGACGCGCACACTGATCATCGGCAAACCGACCCCGGAAATGCGCGACCGCTTCACGCGCGTGTTGAAGGGACATATCGCGCTCGCCACTGCGAAATTTCCCGATGGAACAACAGGGGCGGCGCTGGATGCATTTGCACGGCGACCACTCTGGGAAGCAGGCCTCGACTACGAACATGGCACGGGACACGGCGTAGGAAGCTATCTGTCGGTCCATGAAGGGCCGCAGAACATCTCGAAACGGCCGATCGCGCAAGCATTGAAACCAGGAATGATCTGTTCCAACGAACCCGGCTATTACAAGGCGGGCGAATTCGGTATCCGCATCGAGAACTTGATTGTGGTGACGGAAGGCAAGGAGATACCGGGCGGCGAGAAGCGGATGATGGAATTCGAGACCATCACCTTTGCGCCGATCGATCTGGATCTGGTCGAACCGTCGCTGCTGACCGAAAGCGAACGCGCATGGCTGAACAACTATCATGCCAAAGTGCGCGAAAAGATCGGGCCGCTGGTGGACGACGAAACGCGCGCCTGGCTCGCCAACGCAACGCGGGCAATTTGATGCGCAAGTCTCAAGGCGCGTGCGGAACGGTCACGCGGCTTACGCTTGAAAGCAAGGTTCTGGTCTCCAACATGCTCGGTGATCCGGCGGAGCGGATCATCGATGTGTATCTACCCGCGGGGCGGGATGGGTATGGGTTGCCGCTGCTCGTGGATATTGTGGGGTTCACGGCCGGCGGGCCTGCGCACACCAACTGGAAGAGCTTCGGGGAGAATGTGCCGGAGCGGCTGGACCGGCTGATCGGGGATGGCGCGATGCCACCCTGCGTGGTGGCATTTCCGGATTGCTTCACGCGGCTGGGCGGCAACCAGTACATCAACTCCGCTGCTGTCGGGCGCTGGGCGGACTTCCTGATCGAGGAGTGCGTGCCGTTCGTGGAGCGGACGTTCACTTGCGGCGGCGTGGGCAAGCGCGGCCTGTTCGGGAAGAGTTCGGGCGGTTACGGCGCGATCGCCCATGCGTTGCTCTATCCCGATTTCTGGGCGGCTGCGGCGTGTCATTCCGGCGACATGGGATTCGAGCTCTGCTACCTGCCGGAGTTTCCACGCCTCTTACGCAAGCTCGCCAAGTGCGACAACTCCATCCGCAAGTGGCTGGAGAACTTCTACACAGCGCCCAAGACCAAGGATGACGACATCCACGACCTGATGACGCTAGCCATGTGCGCGTCCTACGATCCCGATCCCGATGCCTATTGGGGCGTGCGCTTGCCGGTGACGTTCGACACCTGCGAGGTGATTGCCGAACGCTGGGCCAACTTCCTCAAATGGGATCCTTGCGTGATGGTGGAAAAGCGCGGGGAAGGATTGAAGAAGCTCAAGGGACTCTGGATCGATTGCGGCGACGCCGATCAGTACAATCTCGTCTACGGCGCGCGGCGATTGCACCGCTCACTGGAAAAGTTCGGCGTGCCGCATGTCTATGAGGAATTTCCAGACAATCATTCCTCGGTCGATTATCGCATGGACAGGAGTCTGCCGTTTCTGGCCAAAGCGTTGAGCACCTAATCCTCCCCAATCATCTTCAACCAGGCATCTTCGTCGATCACCTTGATGTTGTGCTTCTGCGCCTCGGCGAGTTTGGAGCCGGCGCCGGGGCCCGCGACGACGAGATCGGTTTTGGCGGAGACGGAACCGGCGGCTTTTGCGCCCAGGGATTCGGCGCGGGCCTTGGCTTCCTGACGGGTCATTTTTTCCAAACTGCCGGTGAAGACGATGGTCATTCCCGCGACGGGAGAGCCCTTGATTTTGGGCCTTTCCATCGGCTTGACCGTGACCTCTTTCAGCAGGCGGTCGAGCAGTTTGCGGTTGTGCGGTTCGTCGAAGAAATCGCGGATCGCTTCGGCCACCACGTCACCTATCCCGCCGATGCCTTTCAATTGCTCGATGGCATCCTTGCCTTCCATCGCTTCGATGAAAGCGTCAATCGTGAGGAAATTACGTGCGAGCAACCGCGCATTGGTTTCGCCCACATGGCGTATGCCGAGCGCGTTGATGAATCGGTCGAGTCCGATTTCGCGCCGGGCTTCGATCGAGGCGACGAGGTTTTCGACCAGCTTGCCCTCGCCTTCCTCTTTCTTCTTCGATTTGCTTGCGGCCGCTTCCTTGCCTTCTTTCGCGCGGCGTTCCGCGCTCTGTTCGGCGCGTTTTTCGGCCAGCACCTTGCCAAGCCTGTCAGGGTGCCGGGCAAGCTGAAAAATGTCGGCCGGTTCTTTCAGCAGACCCGCTTCGTGAAGCGTTTCGATATAAGTGCCACCGAGACCTTCGATGTCGAACGCGTCGCGGCTCACAAAATGCTTGAGGCGCTCCACAACTTGGGCATCGCAAATAAGGCCGCCGGTGCAGCGGCGATCGACGTCTTCCTTGCCGGTCTTTTCGTCGACCTCGCGCACAGCGTGGCTGCCGCAGACGGGGCATTTGAGCGGCATTCGATAGGGTTTGGCGCCGCGTGGGCGCTTGCTATCGATCACGCGCACGACTTGCGGAATCACGTCGCCCGCACGCTGGATCACGACGGTATCGCCCTCGCGCGCGTCGAGACGAGCGATCTCGTCTTCATTGTGCAGCGTGGCGTTCTCCACCACTACACCGCCGACGGTGACGGGCTTCAGCCGCGCTACCGGCGTGAGTTTGCCGGTGCGGCCGACCTGTATGTCGATCTTTTCAAGGACGGTTTCAGCCTGTTCGGCGGCGAATTTGTGGGCGATGGCCCAGCGCGGGCTGCGCGAAACGAAGCCAAGGCGTTCCTGCAAGTCCAGACGGTCGACCTTGTAGACCACGCCGTCGATGTCGTAGCCGAGTTTGGCGCGTTTCTCCTCGATGTCGCGGTAGAATTTCAGGACTTCGGGAACGGTCTTGCAGCGCCTGGTCAGCGGGTTGACGCGAAAGCCGTAGTCCTTGAACGCATCCAGCATCTCCCACTGCGTCTTCGCGGGGAGCTTGCTGATTTCGCCCCAAGTATAGGCAAAGAAATTGAGCTGGCGTGAGGCCGTGATCGCGGGATCGAGCTGGCGCACGGAACCGGCGGCGGAGTTGCGCGGGTTGGCGTAGGTCGGCTTGCCCTCTTTTTCCTGGCGCTTGTTGAGCGCGGCGAATTCCTTATGGCTCATATAGACCTCGCCGCGCACCTCCAGCACGGCGGGCGGCCTGCCCTTCAGATGCAGCGGCACGTCGCGGATCGTGCGGACGTTCGCGGTGATGTCTTCGCCTTCCGTGCCGTCGCCGCGCGTGGCGGCCTGTACGAGAATGCCGTCTTCATAGCGGATGGAACAAGACAGGCCGTCGATCTTGGGTTCGGCGGTCATCGCGAGATCGTCATCTTCCTTCAGACCCAGGAAGCGGCGCACGCGGACGGCGAAATCGTGCACGTCTTCGTCGCTGAAAGCATTGTCGAGCGACAACATGGGAACGGCGTGAACGACTTTGGCGAATTTTTCCGATGGCTTGGCGCCGACCCGGTGGGACGGGCTGTCGGGCCGGACGAGCTTGGGGAAGCGCGCTTCGATGGCCGAATTGCGCTTGCGCAGCGCGTCGTAAGTGGCGTCGGAAACCTTGGGCGCATCCTCCCGGTAATAGAGGCGGTCGTGCTCGGCGATTTCGAGGGCCAAACGCTCGAGCTCCTCCTTCGCTTCGGAGAGGGTGAGGTCTTCGACGGGCTTCTTGGCGAGCGAGGTCATCGTGCTCCTCCCCTGCTTGCGGGGGAGGTGCCCGAGCGAAGCGAGGGCGGAGGGGGTAAGTGGAGCAGCATACCCGCGATATTTACCCCCTCCACCGCTTCGCTGCGCTTGCGGTTCCCCTCCCCCGTAAACGGGGGAGGAGCCGGGATGATTTGTGAATTTTCTTTTTGTGTCATCTGTTTAGTCGTTTTTCGGAATCTGACACCCCCCTCCCCCCACCCGCCATCGCTTCGCGATGTCGACCTCCCCGCGAGGAGGGAGGTAAGGGAGGGAGCGGTGTCGGGCATGCGGTTCATCCAAGCAGTTTAACCTAGCTTTGGGGCTGTTCGATTGCCCGCTATCCAGCACGTCAGGCCCGCTTTTTTCGCTTGGGCGCGGCTTCGGCCAGGAGCCTTCGGGCCGCGGCCCGGGCTTCCTCGGTGACGTTGGCGCCGGACAGCATTCTGGCAAGTTCTTCCAGACGTTCGTCGTCGGTCAACAGGTGCACACGGGTCTTGTCCCCGATGCGGGTGATGCGGAAGTGGCGCGCGGCGCGGGCGGCAACCTGTGGCGAGTGGGTGACGAGCAGAACTTGCGTGGTTTTGGCAAGGCGTTGCAGGCGTTCGCCCACCGCATCAGCCACCGCGCCGCCGACACCGCGATCCACCTCGTCGAAGACAAGGGCTGCGGGTGGGCTTGCTTCCGACAGCGCGACTTTCAGCGCCAGGGAAAAACGTGCGAGTTCGCCGCCGGAGGCGATCTTCGCGAGCGAACCGAATGCAGCGCCTTCTACCGTTGCGACTTCGAAGGCCACGCGCTCCATGCCGCCGGCCGATTCGTTTTCCAGCGGCTCGAACGCCACGCGGAATTTCGCATGTCCCAGCTTGAGTGGAGCAAGTTCGCTCGCGACAACGGCTTCGAGTTCTTTTGCGGCCTTCCTGCGCGCGGATGAGAGTTTCCCGGCTGCGGCCTCATAAGCCACGCGCGCTTTTTCGACCGCGGCTTCCGCCTGTTTGATCTTGTTGCCGCCCGTTTCGAGCGCGTCTCGCCTGGCTTCGAAATCGGCCAGCAGTTTTGGCAGGGCATCGGGCTGGACATTGTATTTCCGGGCGGCATCGCGCAACGCATAGAGCCGTTCTTCCTTCTTCTCCAACTCCCCCGGATCGAGTTCGAGTCTGCCGAGAAGGGAATCGAGTTCTCGCCGCGCTTCCTCGGTGAGCGCAAAAGCCTGTTCGAGTGCGGCCTCCACGGAAGCGGCGGCCTTGCGCGCTTCCTCATTCATGCGAGACAAGCGCTTGAGCGCGGTTGCCAGACCGGATTCGGCGCCACGTTCGCCCGACAAGGCTTCGGTCGCGGCCGAAATATCCTCGGCGATCCGGCTTGCGTTCATCAAGAGAGCACGGGCGGCGGCGAGTGCGGTTTCCTCGCCTTCTTCCGGAGCGAGTTTGGCAAGTTCGTCGGCGGCGTGGCGGATGTAATCCGCATCGGCGGCGGCAGCGGCAGCTTCCCGTCGAATATCATCCGCCACGCTGCGCGCGGATTCGAGTTGCGCGTAAAGTGCGGCCACTTCGTCCGCCAATGTTTCGTGATGGCCGAAAGCATCGAGCAGTCTGCGATGGGTGGCGTTGTCGAACAGGCCGCGATCGTCGGCCTGGCCGTGAACTTCCACCAAGGCCGATCCCAGATCGCGCAACAAACCCACCCCGACAGGCTCGTCGTTGACGAAGGCGCGGGTGCGGCCGTCGGCGGAAATCACACGGCGCAGGATGATGTCGCCATCTGCTTCCATCGCGCTTTCACGCAACAGCGCGCGGGCGGGATGCTTTTTCACAGGATCGAACACGGCGGTCGCCGAGCCCTGGCTCGCGCCGGGGCGCACACCGGCACGCGCCCCTGCCCTGCCGCCTGCGGCCAATCCCAGAGCATCGAGAAGGATGGATTTGCCCGCGCCGGTTTCGCCGGTGAGCACGTTCAGACCGGGCGCAAATTCCAGCGCGGAGGATTCGATCAGAACGATGTCGCGGACGGTCAGTGCCGTGAGCATCGCGGCCTTTACAGGAAACCGAACGCCTTGCTGATCCAGGAGCCCTTCTCCATTTCCGGCCGCATGTTGTGCGTCACCAGAAGGTTATAGGAATCCTGGTACCAAAGACTGCCGGGATAGTTTGCGCCCAGCACGGCGGCGGCGGTTTTCGCTTCGTTGTACACGCCCAGAGCATAATAGGCTTCGGTCAGCCGCTCCAGCGCCTCGGCGATTTGCGAGGTCTTTTGATACTGTTCTACCACCACGCGGAAGCGGTTGATCGCGCCGATATAGTTGCCGGAACGAAGATAGTAGCGGCCGATGGCCATTTCCTTGCCGGCCAGATGGTCGAGCGTGAGGTCGATCTTGAGCGTGCAATCGCGGGCGTAATCGGTATCGGGGAATCGTTGCACCACGTCCTGCAGAGCCACGAGCGCGGCTTCGGTATTGGACTGGTCGCGGCCGATATCGACGATCTGTTCGTAGAGCGAAATCGCCTTCAGATAGAAGGCGTAAGCCACTTCCTTGCTGCCGGGATGAAGCTGGATGTACTGGTCCGCGGTATTGATCGCGTCCTGATATTTGTTCGCCTGGTAGTAGCTGAAGGCGCTCATCAGCATGGCCCTGCGTGCCCAGACGGAATAAGGATGCTGGCGTTCGACTTCGGCAAACTGTTTGGCGGCGTCCGACCAGTTGCCCTGATCGACCGCGTCCCAGGCATCCTTGTAGATCTGGGCAACCGGGCGTTCGACATAATTGGCGTCGGTTTCGTCGCCCTTGTTGCTGCTGAACATATTGTCCAAGGATTCGCAGCCCGACAGCGCGAGACCGGCCGCCAGTACCAGCACGAAAGCGCGTGCGCGTTTGAAACTCATGCCCGGCATTTTCGGTCCGACCCTGGTTTTGCGCCCCGCCCCCTCTTCTTATGCAATGCCAGGCCCGGCGGGTCCAGCAGGGTGACGTTGCGGCCAATGATCTCAATAGCTTAGCCGGTTACCCGGCCGTCATCCGGCGGTAATTTGCAGAATCGGCAAAGAGGGCTCTGAGCAGCGCATTGTTGAGGGCATGGCCGGAGCGCACGCCCTCAAACCGGGCGAGCAGCGGCGCTCCCGCCAGCGCCAGATCGCCCAGCGCGTCCAATATCTTGTGGCGCACGAACTCGTCCGGAAATCGCATCAGGGCGGCGTTGACCACCTTGTCGCCGTCGATGGCCAGCGTGTTCTCCAGCGAGGCCCCGCGGCCAAGGCCAGCCTTGTTGAGGGCGTCCAGCTCGTGAAGGAATCCGAAGGTGCGGGCAGGCGCGATCTCCTTGCGGAAGCCTTCGGCCGAAAACGGCCAATGAAAGGTCTGCCGCCCGATCGCCTTCGACGGGAAGACGATCTCGAAATCGAATTCAAAGACATCCGAAGGGTGAAGCGTGGCGCGCGCCTCGCCCGACTCAACGGTGACGGGGCGCAGAACCTCGATGATCTCGCGGGCGCCGCCATTGGCCGCGATGCCCGCCTGATCGATCAAAGCGAGATAGGACAACGCATCGCCATCGAGGATCGGCGGTTCAGGACCATCGAGTTCGACGATCAGATCGTCGACCTGTGCGCCCGCAACCGCGGCCATCAGATGTTCGATCACGCCCACGCCGGCGCCCTGTTCTACAATCACCGTCCCGAGGCGCGTCTCGCCCACGCGATCATATCGCGCCGGGATATCGCGGCCGAGGTCGATGCGGCGGAAAACAACGCCCGCACCCGCGGGCGCAGGAAGCAATGTCAGGCGAACCTGGGCACCCGCATGAAGGGCCATGCCTTGGGTTGCAGCTGGCCGGGAAATCGTGCGGCGCGCGGACATGGCGGTCCTATACCCCGCATGCCCTTGGCGCAGCAATGTCACGCTGCCCGCCTCGGCCAAACAGGATAGGATGCAGCCGGTGGGCAGGGGCAGGGGAAGCGATGACCGGACTGGGCAGACCGGCAGCTGCAAAAAACATTTGCAGCTTTCTCCCCCATCTTGCCGCTTTCTTGCTGTTCGCTGCCATAACCGCCCTCTTCTTCCGGCCGTGGCTTGCTCATCTTCAGACTGCACTTATCGGTCCGCCCGAAGACAATCTGCAGGACTTCTGGAACAGCTGGTACATGGCGGTGGGACACCAGCCCGGCCGATTTTTCTTCACGCGAGAGATCTTCTTTCCCGAAGGGATGCCGCTTTACTATCACTCGTTCAGCTATCCGCATGTGTTCGCGTTCGCGGCGCTGACCAAGGTTTTCGGCACCGGCCTTCCCACGCTGATCGCACTTCAGAACCTGCTGCTGCTTGCGACCTTTCCGCTGGCAGGATTGAGCGCGTTCGCTCTGGTGCGCCATGTGACAGGCAACGATTGGGCGGGAATCGCGGGCGGGTTCGTGTTCGCATTCAACCCGTGGCACGTCGCGCAGGCGATGCACCATACGCATGTCACTTCTATCGAATTTCTGCCGCTGTTCGCGCTCGCCTATCTGCTGGCGCTGGAACGCAAGAGCATTGCCTGGCTGGCGGCGGCGGCCGCATTGTGGACGCTCAATGCGCTCGCCTGCTGGTACTACCTTTTTTACATCGGGTTTTTCGTTGTCTTTCACGGCGTATATCTGACGGTGCGGGATCGCGCGCTGCCGCGCGGGTGGCAGTTGATCGTGCCGCTGGCATCGGTGGCGGCGACTGTGCTGCTGTTGCTGCCGTTGATACTTCCGATGATTGCGGATTCAACTTCGCCTGCTGCCTATCAGCTCGGCTTCAACGACTACGTCGCCGATCTGACCGCGTTCCTCGCCTTTCCGCCGACGCATGTTTTCGGCGGATTGACAAAAGACCTCTATGCCACGCTCACGGGAAACGATTGGGAGAACCCCGTCTATCTCGGACTTGTAAATGTTGCCGCAATCGCCGTGCTTATCGTCCGGACGCGCGGACGCCAAGATCCGGTCTTGCGTTACGTGCTTTGGGGGATGTTGGTCTTCGGCATTCTGGCCATGGGCAAGCGCGTTCACATCGCCGGGTATTCCATTGATTACGTGCCGCTGCCGGGACTTGCGATGTCGCACATTCCCATTCTTGCCAATCTGCGCACGCCAAGCCGCACGATCGTCCTGGTGTTTCTGTTTCTCGCCATCGGCGTGGGGCGCGCGGTGCAGTTGGCGTGGCCGCATCGTCATCGTGCGGGCGTTGCGGTTTCGATGGCGCTGGCGGCGGTGCTGGCGGTAGCGGATTTCTATCCGGTCAATCTGATGACGACGCCGCTTCCCTGCTCGCCGGGATTAAAGGTGGTGCGCGACGATCCGGCGACGGACTTTGGAATCCTCGGCCTGTCCGACGGCTACAGCGAGAATAATTTCTACATGGCCGAGCAGGCCTGCCACGGCCGCCCAATTGCAAATGGTGTTGTCGCACGGCAGCTTTATCCGACGCTTGCGAACAGGCTCGAAGTTCACGATTTCAAGGCGCAGCGCCAACAATTGCGGCGCGCGCGGATCAAATACATCGTCTTGCATCGCCCGAATGGCGAACTGTTCCTGTGGCGCAAGGAGGATGGGGACGAGGCGCTTTACAGGAAAACCTATCCCGTCGCTTACGACGGGCCGGATGCGACGATCTTCAAAGTCTATTGAGGGAATACGGCATCCCCCTCACCCCATCCCTTTCGGGTACGCGCGGGTGAGGGGGAATTCCGTCGAACGCATCAGTTCGTCTGCCGGCGAAGGAAGGCCGGGATTTCGAACTGTTCGTCCTTGCTGTGCTCCGGGAACAGGTCGTCGGCAGGCACCGGCTGAACGGCAGCGGGACGCGCCGGTTCGGGCTGGATGCGGGCGATAACTTGCGACGTTGCACGCGGCTGGGCCACTGCAGTGGGCGTAGGTTCGTGACGCATATCGGCCTTCTGCTTTTGCCGGCCGAAGAGGCCGCCGAACAGGCCTTGCCTTCTCTGCGGCTCCACATGAACCGGCTCGGGACGCGCGCGCAATTCCGGTGCGGCCCGAATGGAGGCCACTTCGGGCATCGCTTCCGGCTCCGGCATGGCTTCATCTTCGAACACGATCGAGTCGGCGGCTTCCGGTTCCGCAATCCTCGGCGGGACGACGTTCAGTTCTTCGGCAAGCGCCTCGACCTGACGATGCACCGGGTTGATTGCAGCGCGCGTGATCGCCGAGACGCTTGGCATCGCAGCACCCATGGCGATCTTCGGTTCCGGACGTTGCGCCGCCATCGCACCGGCCGCGCGCGGGCGCAGGCGTTCGATGTTTTCCGGAAGGTCGCGCATTTCTTCCGCGTCGATGCCGGTGGCAACCACCGACACGCGGATGCGGCCTTCCATATCGTCGAGGATCGTGTTGCCGAAAATGATGTTCGCATCGGGATCGACTTCGGCGCGAATGCGGTTGGCCGCCTGTTCGACTTCGAACAGCATCAGGTCCGGGCCACCCGTGATGTTGATGAGCACGCCGCGCGCGCCTTTCATCGTCACGTCTTCGAGCAGCGGATTGCAGATGGCGGCATCGGCGGCTTTCAGCGCGCGATCCTCGCCTTCGGCTTCGCCCGTTCCCATCATTGCCTTGCCCATTTCCGAAATCACCGACTTGATGTCGGCGAAATCGAGATTGATGAGACCCGGCATCACGATGAGATCGGTGACGCCGCGCACGCCCGAATGCAGCACTTCGTCGGCCATTGAGAAGGCCTGCGCGAACGTCGTGCGTTCGTTGGCGACGCGGAACAGATTCTGGTTCGGAATCACGATCAGCGTGTGAACGTAGTTCTGAAGTTCCTGGATACCGCGTTCGGCGATGCGCATGCGCTTGTCGCCTTCGAACGCGAAAGGCTTCGTGACGACGCCAACAGTCAGGATGCCAAGCTCGCGCACCGCGCGCGCGATGACGGGGGCCGCGCCCGTTCCGGTGCCGCCGCCCATGCCTGCGGTGATGAACACCATGTGCGAGCCGCCGATATGTTCCAGAATCTCATCGAGGGATTCTTCGGCACCCGCACGGCCGACATCGGGTTGCGCGCCCGCACCCAGACCTTCGGTCACGCGCGCACCCATCTGGATCTTGCGCGGGGCCTTCGATTGAGCAAGCGACTGTGCGTCGGTGTTCGCGACCACGAACTCGACGCCTTCGAGCTTCGAGGAAATCATGTTGTTGACGGCATTGCCGCCCGCTCCGCCGACGCCAAGGACCGTGATCCGGGGCTTCAGCTCCGTCATTTCGGGCGCCCTGATATTAATTGCCATGACCGTTCTCCTTAGTGCCTTTCATTCCATATCCCTTAACCACCCCACGGCCGCTCCAGCTTTGTAGAGCCTGATCCGTTAATACTTTGTTTACCCAAGTAACCGGCTCGTTAACCGGCCCAAGAATCCTTTACGTCCCGGCTCTTCCGCTTCGATCGCCAAGTCGGGGTTGAGAAGCTCGGGCGGCATCGATGCGCCCGCCATGAGCAGACCCACCGCCGTCGCGTAATCCGGGCTCGTCGACGCCGCAGGCAGGCCCGGAAAGACCTGCGGACGGCCGATACGCACCTGCTTGTTGAGGATGCGGGCTGCCAGTTCGCGCACGCCCGAAAGCTGCGAGCCGCCGCCGGTGAGCACGGCGCGCCGGCCGGCAACGACATCGAAGCCGCTCGCACGCAGGCGCGTCTGCACTTCGCCCAATATCTCTTCCATGCGGGCCTGGATGATGCGGGTGAGCATCGAGCGCGGCACGCGCGTGCCTGCATCCTCTTCCTCACCCGTCTGAGGAATGGTCACGACATCGGCGCCATATTCGAGATCGCCCAAAGCGGCGCCATGCAGCGTCTTGGCGCGTTCCGCAGCAGAGAGCGGGGCTGCCAGCATGCGCGCGAGATCTGCCGTGACCTGTTGGCCGCCTATCGGCACCACGTCGGCATGGACGAGCTGGCCTTCCATGAAAACGGCGATCGAGGTGACGCCTCCGCCGAGATCGATAACGGTGGCGCCGAGCTGCTTTTCATCGTCGGTCAAGGTGGCAAGGCCGCTTGCGAACGGCGCAAACAGCGTGCCGGAAATCGACAGATGGCAGCGTTCGATGGCGAGCTTCAGGTTCTGCAACGGCGAGGGGCGCACGCCGACCGCATGCATCGCCACGCCGATGCGCTGACAAAACATACCGGACGGATCGCGCACGCCGCGAGCCTCGTCTACCACATAGGCCGTAGGCGCAGATTGAATGATTTCGTAGCCTTCGCGGGTGCACTTGGCGCGTCCATCGGCCAGCAAGGCGCGAAGATGGGCGTCCGTTACCAGCGCGCCGTCGAGGTTCATCACGTTGCGCGAGGTGATGTTGACCGGCTGGCCGCAATTGATTCCGATGATGACGTTCTGGATGCGCGCGTCCGCATGATTTTCGGCGGCGGCAACCGCATCGCGAATGGATTCTTCGGCATAATCGAGGCTCGTAACCGTGCCCGCCTTGATGCCCTGGGATTCGCGCAGCGCCGTTCCCAGAACGCGCAGCTTTCCCGGTTCGGCGCGGCCGATGAGGCACACGACCTTGGACGAACCGACGTCGAGCGCCGCTACCACGCCCGTGCGGTATCCAACCTGCTCGGCATTGCCTGTGCGCATACGAACCGTCTCGCCCATCAGGCAGATTTCCCCCTCTCGACCTGCTGTTTGTTGCCGCTCTTGAGCAAAAAGAAATACGTCGTCGGCGAACGCAGATCGATCTGCGTCACGTCGCGTTCGAGAATGCCTTTGTCCACGATCAGGTGTTCGAGCGTGTCGAGTTCCTTCTTCCAGCCCGTCTCCGGAAGCTGAACCACTACGCCGTCGTCCAGCACCAGATTCCAGCGGCGTTCGCCCACACGCTGCATGCCTTCAAGCCGCGCCACCACCGCGCGATGCCCCGGCAGCGCATCGACGATCGCGGCCGCGTTTTCCGGAGCGCCAGTCCCGACGAAGCGCGGCAGATTGAGGAATTCCCGATAGCCCTCGCGGGTAATCAGCGAACCGTCGCGTTCGATCACCCAGATTTGGCCCGCAGCATCGCGCCACAGCGCGAAGGGCTTTTTCTCCGTCACGGTGACGGTGATGTCGTCCGGATAGCGGCGGCGGACTTCGGCTGTCTTGATCCAGTCCAGCGACAGCAGACGTTCGCGGGCGGCATGCACATCCGCCCCGAAAATCGATTGGCCGAGATGGAAACCGAGAGTGCTGAGAACGGTTTGGGGCGAAGTGCGTTCGGCGCCGATCAGATGGACGTTGGCTATTCCGAATCCGGCATCTGTGGCGAGCGCGCCCAACCCGTCTTCGACTGCATCGACAGAGCGGCGGACGGCGCCGCTGGCGATCAGGGCGGCAATCACCGTAAGTGCGGCGAGTATCAGCGTCGCCACCAGAACGGGGCGCCGGATGCCGGCAAGTTTGAGGGGCGACTTCAGGATGCGCAGCCAGAGCGGTGCGCCTTCATCCTGACGCGCCGCCTTGCGCTTTGTGGCCGCGGTGCGCGCAACAGGGGGCGCGGCGCGGCGGCCGGTCTGCGCGCGCGAACGACTCGCCTTGGCGGTGGCGCTCACCGATCGCATGAAGCGTCCTCCACCATCCAGCGCACCAAGGCACCGAAGCCATATCCACAAAAGGATGCCTGCTCCGGTACCAAAGAGGTGGGAGTCATTCCCGGCTGCGTGTTTACTTCCAAGAGAATCAGTCTGTGATTCGTCCCCGAATCGTCATAGCGGAAATCTGCGCGGCTGACTCCCCTGCAGCCCAAAATTTCATGCGCTTTTTCGGCATGACGCATCGCTTTTTCGGCGATGGCAGGCGGAATCCTTGCCGGGATGACATGTTCGGAGCCGCCGGAGGCATATTTGGCTTCGTAATCGTAGAACGCGGTCTTAGGCACGATCTCGGTAACGGCGAGCGCCTTGCCGCCCATCACCGCAACAGTCAGTTCGCGGCCCGGCACATACTCTTCGACCATCATCAGGTCGGAGAGCTGCCAGCTATCGCTGCCGAGTTCGGCGGGCGGGCGATTGTCGCCCTTCCTTATTATATAGACGCCGACGCTGGAGCCTTCGTTGACCGGCTTGACCACATAGGGCGGCTCCATCAGATGGCGGCTGCCCGCCTCGCGGCGGTGGGCGACAATGGAGTCGACCACCGGGAGACCGGCGGCGCGAAACACGTCCTTCGCGCGCTGTTTGTGCATCGCAAGCGCCGAAGCCAGCACGCCCGAATGGGTGTAGGGGATGCGCAGCAGCTCCAACAATCCCTGAACGCAGCCGTCTTCGCCCCAGCGGCCGTGGAGAGCATTGAAGGCGACATCCGGTTTGGCGGCCTTGAGCTGGGCCGCAAGATCGTCCTTTGCGTCGATCTCCACCACGTCGAATCCTTCCTCGCGCAGCGACTTCGCGCAGGCGCGTCCAGACACCAGGCTCACCTCGCGTTCGGCGGACATGCCGCCCAGGAGCACGGCGACTATTGTCATCCGACCGCCTCCGGAATTCCGACGCGCCTGATTTCCCATTCGAGCGTCACGCCCGACTTGGCTTTCACGCGGGCGCGGACCTCTTCGCCCAGCGCTTCGATGTCCGCTGCCTTCGCATCGGCGGTGTTGATGAGGAAGTTGCAATGCTTCTCGGACACCTGGGCGTCGCCGCGCTTCAGCCCGCGGCAACCGGCGTCGTCGATCAACTGCCAGGCCTTGTGGCCTTCAGGGTTCTTGAAGGTGGAACCGCCGGTCTTCGTTTTGACGGGCTGGGACGCCTCGCGGTCCTCGACCAGCTTGTTCATGCGGGCGCGGATTTCGTCCACCGCGCCGCGCGTGCCCTCGAACATGGCTTCGATGAAGATCACGTCTTCCGGCACCGCACTCTTGCGATAGGAAAAGCCCATGCCGGCGTTCGTGAACTTCACGACGTTGCCACGGGAGTCGAGCGCGGTCGCTTCGACCAGGATGTCCTTGATCTCGCTGCCGTAGCAACCGGCATTCATGCGCAGCGCGCCGCCGATCGTACCCGGAATGCCACGCAGGAATTCGAGACCGGCTACGCCCTTCTCGGCGGCCATGCGCGCGACATTGGCATCCAGAGCCGCGGCGCCGGCGCGAATGCGCGTGCCATCCACGCTTATCTTTCCGAAGGATGCGGGCAGACGAACGACCACGCCGGGAATACCGCCATCGCGCACGAGCAGATTGGAGCCGACACCGATCACGCTGACAGGCATGCCTTCGGGTTTTGCGGCAAGGAACGCCGCCAGATCGTCCGCATCGGCGGGACGGAAAAGCGTTTCGGCATTACCGCCCGCGCGGAACCAGACGAGATCCTTGAGCGGCGCATTTTCGGTATAGGTGCCGCGCACAGGCGGGAGGGCATAACAGACGCGCGAGGACATCACGATTTGCCCTCCATCGCATTGAGCGCGTTTTCGAGATTGCCGGCCCATGCGGTAATCGAACCCGCGCCAAGCAGCACCACCGCGCCGCCCTGCTTCATGAACGGCGCCACCGTCGCCGCAAGATCGGCTTCGCCATCGACGGTGAGCACGTTGCGGTGGCCGTGCATGCGCAAGGCTTCGGCATAGGTATCGCGGTTGACGTTCTCGATCGGCTTTTCGCCGGCGGGATAGACGGGCGCAATGACCGCCACGTCGGCATCGTTGAGGCAGGTGCAGAACTGATCGAACGTATCGCGCAGGCGCGTGTAGCGATGCGGCTGCACCACGGCCACGATGGGTCCGCTATAAGCCTGGCGTGCGGCTTTCAAGGCGGCCGCAATCTTGAACGGGTTGTGGCCGTAATCGTCGATGATCGCGGCCCCCTTCCATTCGCCGACCTTGGTGAAGCGGCGCTTGACCCCGCCGAAGCCGTTGAGGCCCGCACGTATGCGCGCATCGCTGACTCCCAGCTCGCGCGCAACCACGATGGCGGCGAGTGCGTTCTGCACATTGTGTTCGCCGGGCATGGGCAGTTTCAGCCCGTCGATACGGCTTTCGGCGCCCTTGCGGCGATCGGCGATAACCACATCGAAATGGGACGCACCTTCGGAAAAGCTCACATTCGTGGCGCGCACATCGGCTTGCGGCGAGAAGCCATAGGTGATCATGCGCCGGTCTTCGATGCGGCCGATCATGGCCTGCACTTCGGGGTGATCGAGACAGACGACCGCGAAACCGTAGAACGGCACGTTTTCAATGAAGCGCTGGAATGCTTCGCGCATCCTGTCGAACGTGCCGTAGAAATCGAGATGATCGGGATCGGCGTTGGTCACCACCGCAACGGTGGCGGGCAGGCGCAGGAACGTGCCGTCGCTTTCATCGGCTTCCACTACGACCCATTCGCCCGCGCCCAGGCGCGCGTTCGTTCCATAGGCGTTGATGATGCCGCCGTTGACGACGGTGGGATCGAGACCGCCTGCATCGAGCAAGGCGGCAACCATCGTTGTCGTCGTGGTCTTGCCGTTGGTACCGGCCACCGCCACGCACCATTTGAGACGCATGATCTCCGCCAGCATTTCGGCGCGGCGCACCAGCGGCAGATTTTTCAATCGTGCGGCGTCGAATTCCGGATTGCCGGGCTTCACGGCGGAAGAATAGACAACTACCTCGGCATTCTCGATGTTCTCCGCGCTGTGGCCGATGGCGATCTTGATGCCCATGCGCGCGAGGCGCTTGACGTTGGCGCTGTCGGCGACATCCGAGCCCTGAACCGTATATCCCAGATTGTGCATGATCTCGGCGATGCCGCTCATGCCGATACCGCCGATGCCGATGAAGTGGATCGCCCCGATGTCGAGCGGGACGCGAGTGTGAACCGAAATCTGGGAAGAGGTGGCGTTCATGCGGCCTTCTCCAGCTTTTCGATCACGTCGGCCAGACGTTGGGCGGCATCGGGACGCGCGAGAGTGCGCGCGGCAGCGGCGCGCTTGGCAAGATCTTCCGGCAGCGAAAACGCCTGTTCCAGCATTGCGGCGAGGAATTGCGGCGTGAGCTGATCCTGCGGAACGCGCCAGCCGGCGCCTGCATTGGCGAACACATCGGCATTGGGCGTCTGGTGATCGTCGGTTGCGCCGGGAAGCGGAATGAGGATCGCCGGACGCCCGATGGCGGCGAGTTCGGCGAGCGTGCCCGCGCCCGCTCGCGCAATTACCAGATGAGCGGCGGCAATGCGCCGGGGCAAATCGGAGAAGAAACTTGCGAGCTCAGCCTCGATCTTCGCTTCTTCATAGACTGCGCGCACCTTTTCCAGATCCTCGGGGCGGCATTGCTGCACGATGGACAGGCGTGCGCGAATATCAGGCTTCAGAAGCGCGACGGCTTGCGGCACGACCTCGCTCAAGGCGCGCGCACCCTGGCTGCCGCCGAACACGAGAATGCAAAGTGGACCATCCAGTGCCGGAGCGCGATAGGGTATGTTGGCGGCTTCCAGCACTTCGGGGCGAACGGGATTTCCCGTCATAACGATCTTTGAGGTATCGCGCGGCGCAAAACGCGCGATGGGAAAAGCGGCCGCGACAATGCGCACGCGATTGGCGACAAGCCGGTTGACGCGGCCGAGCACCGTGTTCTGTTCGAGGATCGCTGTCGGCAGATGCGAGAACGAGGCGGCAAGCATCACCGGCAAACTTGGATAGCCGCCGAAGCCGATCACTGCGGCGGGTTTGATGCGCGCGAGCTTGAGACTGGCAGCGATCACGCCAATGCCGATTTCTATGGCGGCGAGGATCTTCAGGCCCAGTCCCTTGCCGGCGAAGGTTGCGGCAGGAACGGTTTCGATTTCGGCGCCCGGAAACGCGCGGGTGAAATTGGCGCCGCGTCCATCCGTCATCACCACGATATTGTTGCCGCGGCGCACAAGTTCTTCCGCCAGCGCCTGCGCCGGAAAAAGGTGGCCGCCCGTGCCGCCCGCGGAAAGAACGACGGTCTTCATGCGAGGCGCGCTCCGGCAGGCAGCGGGTTGCGCGTGTTGTCGCGCATTTCAAGCTGCGGGCGCTGGCGCGTGACGGCGAGCGCAAAGCCCATGGTCAGCGCGACCGCAAAGAGCGACGAACCGCCATATGAAATGAACGGCAAGGTCATTCCCTTTGCGGGCAACAGGGAGATGGCCACGCCCATATTTATGAACGCCTGCAGCCCGATGACGACGGCGAGGCCGGCGCCCGCAAGCTGCGTGAACGGATCGCGCGCGCGCGCCGAGCGCAGCAACAGTCGAACGGTGAGAATGCAGAAGAGCGTCGCAATCAAGGCGCAGAGCACAAGGCCGAATTCCTCCCCCGCAACGGCGAAGATAAAATCGGAATGCGCATCGGGTATGCGATATTTGATTGTGCCTGCGCCGGGACCCACGCCGGTGAAGCCTCCATGTTCGAATGCCTTGAGCGCGAGCCCCGCCTGGTAACCCGCCTGATCGGGATCCTTCATCTGCGCGAAATATTGATCGATGCGATGGCGCACATGCGGGAAGAACGTATAGGCGAAACCGAGAAGACCGCCGCCCGCGCCCGCAAGCAGACCCATCCAGTAAAGGCGCAGTCCGGCGAAGAAGAGAAGCGATGCCCACAATGCGAGCAACAATCCCGTTTGCCCCACGTCGGGCTGCATCAAGAGAAATGCAATGGGGAACGCGACAAGAACGAGCGTGATGAGTTCCTTGGGCAGCTTCATCGGTCGCGGATCGGCGAGGATCGTGGCGGCGAGAATCGCAAAACTGGGCTTGAGAAATTCCGATGGTTGCAGCGTGAGCCAGCCCAGATCGATCCAACGCCTGGCGCCGAACACTTCGCTGCCGGTGAAAAGCACCAATGCCGAGCCGATGACAGCGAGCGCGAAGACGATAGCCGCGGTCAGCTTGATCGTGCGGATGGAAAGAATGGAAGTGCCGGCCAGAATGCCCGCCGCGATCGCCGCAAATGCAATCTGCTTGGCGGCATAGCGGAAATCGCCTTCCGACATCGGGCCGCCGGTGGCCGCGGGACTTGCGGCGAAGGCCAGCATCAGGCCGATGGCGATGAGCGCGAGCATGGCGAACAGTGCAACGTGATCCACCGTCCACCACCAGCTTGCAAATCCGCCGCGACGGGCGCGCGAGAGGGTCATTGGGCGGCTTCCCTGTTTTTTGTCAATTCGGCGACGAGCGCGCGGAAAGCATCGCCGCGATGCTCGAAATCGCGGAACTGATCGAAGGAAGCGCATGCCGGCGAAAGCAAGACGACCGGCGCTTCGGCGGAGGAGCGCGCGGCGTCGGCATTCGCCGCGGCCACCGCGTTTTCCAGCGTGTGCACGATCTCGTGCGGCACCTCGCCGAGCGTTCTTGCGAAATCCTCCGCCGCCTCGCCGATCAGATAGGCCTTGCGGATGCGGTTGAAATAAGGCGCAAGACTTTCGATGCCGCCTTCCTTCGCCTTGCCGCCCGCAATCCAAAAGATATCGGGGAAAACCGCCAATGCGCGCGCGGCGGCGTCGGCATTCGTGGCCTTGGAATCGTTGACGAAGCACACCTTGCCGTTTCGGCCCACAACCTCGATGCGATGCGCAAGGCCCGGGAAACTCTGGATTGCGGTGACGATGGCGCGGGTATCGTTGACGTAGGGCTTCACGGCCGCATAGGCGAGCGCGGCGTTCTGCCAGTTGTGCGCGCCGGGAAGATGTTCGGCTGTGGCGAGGTCCATCACCTTGGCAGCATGCTGGCGTTGAGCGTCGTACAGGGTGCCGTCGAGCGCGAAGATTCCCCGGCCCAAAACCTTTCCGACGGAAACGGGAACCATTTCGGCGTCGGCCGTGGCCGAAAGCTGCGTGTAAATCGCCGAAGAGTGCTGATCGTCGACGCCGATGCAGATGAGACCGTCCGATTGCGTCTGTTTGAGCAGGCGGCGCTTCACCGCGACGTAGCCTTCCATCGAACCGTGGCGGTCGATGTGGTCGGGGGTGATATTTGTGAGGACGGAAACGTTCGGCGCCAGCGAAGGCGAAAGATCGATCTGGTAGGAGGAGACTTCCAGCACGAAGACCGGCTTGCCGTTGCGCACAGAGAGTTCCAGCACAGGTTTGCCGATATTGCCGCCAACCTCGGCGGCGTAACCGCACGATGCGAGGATATGGCCGATCAGCGCGGTGGTGGTGGATTTGCCGTTGGTGCCGGTGATGGCGACAATCGGCGGACGCCTGGACATGTGCGGAAGTTCGCGCGCCAGCAGTTCCAAATCGCCGATCACTTCCACGCCTGCATCGCGCGCGGCACGCACGACTTCGTGCGGCGCAGGATGGGTGAGCGGAATGCCGGGGCTCAAGACGAGTGCCTTCAATTTTTCCCACGGCCAGGTGCGGAACGATCCGACCGCCGCACCTTCGGCTTGCGCGGCAGCGTTGGCGGCTTCGCGCTGGTCCCATGCATAAACGCGCGCGCCGCCCGCTTTCAGCGCACGGATGGAGGCAAGACCCGAACGGGCGAGCCCGAAAACGCCGACATCCATGTTCGAAAAGCGCGTGACCGGGATCATCGTCACCTCAACTTCAGGGTTGAGAGACCGATGAGAGCAAGAACCACGGCCACGATCCAGAAACGGATGACGATGGTGGGCTCCTTCCAGCCGATCTGTTCGAAATGGTGATGGATGGGCGCCATGCGGAACACCCGCTTACCCGTCAGTTTGAAGGAGGCGACCTGCACGATCACGGAAACGGTTTCGAGCACGAACAATCCGCCGACGATGGCGAGAACGATTTCATGTTTCACCGCAACCGCCACTGCGCCCAGCGCGCCGCCGAGCGGCAGCGAGCCCGTGTCGCCCATGAACACCATGGCGGGTGGCGCGTTATACCAGAGGAAACCCAGGCTTGCGCCGATCAGCGCCGCAAGAAACACGGCGAGTTCGCCGGTTCCCGAGACATAGTGAAGTTGAAGGTAATCGGCAAATTTCACATTGCCGACGAGATAGGCGATCAAAACGAAGGTCGCCGCCGCGATCATCACCGGCACAATGGCAAGACCATCGAGTCCATCGGTGAAATTCACCGCATTCGAAGCGCCCGCGATCACGAAGCCGCCGATCAAAACGAAGAAGATGCCGAACGGGATGAGCACGTTTTTCAGAAACGGCACGCTGAGCGTTCCCGCCAGCGCTGGTTCTTCCAATTTCATCAGAAACCACGTCGCCGCGAAGCCGACGCCGAATTCCACCAAGAGACGCAGCTTGCCGCTGACGCCGGCGGATGTGCGCTTGGTGACCTTGGTGTAGTCGTCGGAAAAACCGAGCAGCCCGTAAGCGCCGACGACAAGTAAAGTCACCCACACATAGGGATTGGTGAGTTCGGCCCAGAGCAGAGTGGAGACCACCAGCGGAATGAGAATGAGCAAGCCGCCCATGGTGGGAGTGCCCTGTTTCTCTATGATGTGGCGTTGCGGCCCGTCGGTGCGGATAGGCTGGCCCTTGCCCTGTTTCACCTTCAGCCAGCGGATGAGCGGCGGGCCCATGATGAATCCGAGCAGCAATGCCGTCAGCACGGCGCCGCCCGCGCGGAAGGTGATGTAGCGGAAGACGTTGAGCGCCGAAAAATGCTCCGACAGCGGCACGAGGAAGTAGGGAAGCATCACACGCTCCCTTTCTTCAACGCATCGACAATCACCGACATGCGGCTGCCGAAAGACCCTTTGACGAGAACAATATCTCCAGCTTTGACGGCGGCCAGCACCTGCGGCGCCAGTTCGGTGGAGGTTTGCGCGTAACCGCCGCGGCGCGAGGCGGGAAGCGTCTCCCACAGAGCGGACATATGCTTCCCATTTGCAAAGACGAGATCGGCCTTGGCCTTTTCAATTTCGGGGGCGAGGCTAGCGTGATGCAGATCGGCGTTCTCGCCCATTTCCAGCATGTCGCCCAGGATCGCGATGCGGCGCCCCTTTGGGTTCGATGCGCCGAGAATGGAAAGCGCCGCGGCCATCGACGCCGGATTGGCGTTGTAGCTTTCATCGATCACTTCAACGCCGTTTTGCGCGATGAATCTTGCGCCGCGGCCTTTGAGAGCGTTGAAGTTTTGAAGCGCGTTCGCGGCGGCATCGAGATCGCCCCCGGCAACCGCAACGGCAAGCAACGCGGCCAAAGCGTTGGCTGCGATGTGATCGCCGGGAGCGCCGATGCGAAACACGATCTTGTTGCCGAGGATTTCGGCATCGACGGAGCTGCCGTCATCGTTCTGTTGCAGCGACAGCAGTGCTGCATCCTTGCCGCTGCGGCCGAAGGTGCGGATATCCGCAACACCGGCCTGCTGCGCGCGCGCGATAAGGCGCGCGGCATAAGGGCTATCGGCGGGAACGATTGCGGTACCGCCTTCTTCGATGCCATCGAAGATTTCGGATTTCGCGTCGGCTATAGCCTCGCAGGTGCCGAAAAATTCCAGATGCGCGGGCGCGATGGTGGTGACGATAGCGATATGAGGGCGCACGAAGCCCACAAGCCCGCGGATTTCCCCGAAATGATTCATGCCGATTTCGAAAATGCCGGTGCGCGCATCGCGCGGCATCGATGCGACGCTCAGCGGCACGCCCCAGTGATTGTTGTGGGAGGCGGCAGAGGCATGCGTTTTCCCGGCCGCCGCGAAAGCCAGACGAAGGATTTCCTTCGTCGTCGTTTTTCCGGCGCTGCCGGTAACGGCCACGATCTTCGCGCGGCTGCGGGCGCGGGATGCGCGGGCGAGATCTTCCAGGCCGCGAAGTGTATTGGGGACCTTCAGCGTGACGCGATCCATGTCGCGCGAGACCAGCGCCGCACTTGCGCCGCGCGCGAACGCTGCAGCGGCAAAATCGTGGCCGTCGCGATTATCGCCCTTCAACGCGACGAACAAATCGCCCGGCTGAAGCGTGCGCGTGTCTATGGATATGCCGCGCACGCCGAACGGCGCGCTTGCTTCGCCGAGCGTGGCGCGTGCAGCTTCATCCGATGTCCACAACGCATTGTCCGCGCCTTCGGCCATGCGGCCTCCGGAGAGGCTCGCGGCGGCAATGGCCTCGTCGCGATCCGAGAACGGAACGGTTTCCGTGCCGATGGTCTGACCCGTTTCGTGTCCCTTGCCCGCGATTATCAACGCATCGCCTTCTTCGAGCGCGGCGATTGCCCTTTTAATGGCTTCGGCGCGGCCGCCGATGTTTTGTGCGCCGGGACAACCGGCCATGGCTTCGGCGCGAATGACAGCCGGATCTTCGCTGCGTGGATTGTCGTCGGTGACGATCACGCGGTCTGCGAATTCGCAAGCCGCCTTGCCCATCAGCGGGCGCTTGCCCTTGTCGCGGTCGCCGCCGCAGCCGAAAACGACATGCAAGCCGTTTTTCACATGCGGGCGGATGGCGGTGAGCACGGTCTGGAGCGCATCGGGGGTGTGCGCGTAATCGACATAAATCGCCGCGCCGGATTTTGCATAGGCCACTTTTTCCAACCGGCCGGGCGCGCCTTTCAATTGCGGCAATGCGACGGTGAAAACATCCTGCGCGTTCTCGCCTAGGCCGATGGCAAGCGCTGCGGCAACGAGCGCGTTCGACGCCTGAAAACTTCCGGCAAGCGGAAGCTCGAAATCATAGGTTTTGCCGTCGAAAGCAACTTGCAACGATTGGCCGCCTTCGTGCGGTTTGCACGAGAGGAGCTTCAACGAACCGGTCTCGCCAACGGTGATAAGACGCAGCTTGCGGCGCCTTGCGGCCTCGATGAATTCCTTCGCGCGGTCGCTGCCGGCATTCACAACCGCCACGCCATCGGCACGCACGACTTCCGTGAAGAGGCGCAGCTTGGCGGCCAGATAGGATTCGAAATCCTTGTGATAGTCGAGGTGATCGCGCGTGAGATTGGTGAAAGCCGCCGCCGAAATATTCACGCCGTCCAGCCGGAACTGGTCGAGGCCGTGGCTGGAGGCTTCCAGCGCCAGATGATCGACGCCGTCCTTTTTCAGCTGCGCGAGAATGCGATGGATTTCCACCGGATCAGGCGTGGTGTGCTTGAGCGCGATCTCTCCGGTCGGCGTGACCACGCCGATGGTGCCAAGGCTCGCGCTGTTTTTGCCGAGCGCCGTCCAGATTTGCCGTAGAAAAACCGCGACGGAGGTTTTGCCGTTGGTGCCGGTGACGGCGGCGACGGTTTGGGGCTGCGCGCCATAGAATTCCGCAGCGGCGCGCGCCAGGCCAAGACGCGGGTTCTCATCGGCGATGAAACGCACGCCCAGTTCCTTGGCCTTTGCGGCCACTTCGGGACGCGCAAGAACCGCCGCAGCGCCGCGTTTCACCGCGTCGGCCACGAATTCCGCGCCGTTTGCTTTCGTGCCTGGAAGTGCCGCGAACAGATAGCCCGGCTTCACCTCGCGGCTGTCGCTCGCGAGGCCCGTGAAATTCTTCACCGCCTCCATGTCGCGCGCACCCGCCTTACCCGTTGCAATCGTCGCCTCCGAATGTGGTCCCATTATGAATTCTCTTTGGCATCCGCGAGGACGGGCTCCTTCGGAACGCCAAGGATCGGCGCAATGCGCGAAATCACGCGGCCCGCAAGCGGCGCCGCCGTATGGCCCGCAAGCGACATGATACTGCCCTTGCCGCCGTGGGGCTGGTCGAGCATCACGAACACCAGATAGCGCGGATTGTCGATAGGAAAGACGGCACAAAATGAGACGAGCAGCTTGTGCGCGACGTAGTGACCGTTTTCGTTTTCTTCCGCCGAGCCGGTCTTGCCGCCGACATTGTAGCCTGCGACGTCGGCCGACTTGCCGGTTCCGTTGGTGACCACATAGCGCAAAAGGCCGCGCATCGTCTCGCTTGTTTCCGGCTTGAGGAGCTGTGCGCCGCGCGCATCGCCATCGCGCTTCAGGAAGGTGGGAACGATCTTGCGCCCGCCATTCACGACGGCGGCGGCGGCCGTGGCAAATGCGAGCGGCGTGACAGAAATGCCGTGGCCGAAGCCGATGGTGGCGGTCTGGATCTGGCCCCAATTGCCCGGATAGTGCGGTTTGGCGGTTTCCGGCAGTTCGCTCGGCACCGGCGCCAGCAGCCCCATGCGCTCGAGAAATTGCCTCTGGCGATCGGGGCCGGAACGCAGCGCGATCTGCGCCGTGCCGGCATTGGAGGATTCCGCCAGAATGTCGCGCGCCGTCATCATGGCCGGCATGCGTTCGGCATCGTGAATCGTCCACTTGCCCAACTTGTAGCCGCTGCCGACCGGCAGCATGTCGTCGAGTCCGATGGTATGATCTTCCATCGCCAGTGCGAAAGACATCACCTTGAACACGGAACCGAGTTCATAGGTGTCTTGCACCATCACGTTGCGGCGCGAATCCTTTTCGCCGAATTTTCCGTTGGGGTCGTAATCGGGAAGCGACACCATGGCGAGGATTTCGCCCGTATTCACATCCATGACGAGGCCGCCCGCGGCACGCACATCGAGCTCGTCCTTGGAGACGGATGCTTCGTGCGCGAGGATGTATTGCACGCGCATATCGAGCGAGGTGGTGACGGCTGCGCCTTCGTCCTGGCCGCGAAGGCGGTTCTGCAAGCCAAGTTCGAGACCGGAGACGCCGTTGCCATCCGGATCTGTCACGCCGATCACCTGCGCCGCGGCGCGGCCTTCAGGATAGAACCGCTTGCCGTCTTTCTGGAATTCGAGGCCGGGAAGACCCAGGCTCATCACGCGGTCCTTCACATCCGGCGCGATCTGGCGGGCGACGAGAACATATTCGCGCTTGCCATGGAACGCGCGCACCAGCCGCGCTTCGCTCGCGCCCGTCGCGCGGGAAAGATCGCGCGCCGCCTGTTCCTTGTCCCAGAAGGTGTGCGGCCGGGCGTAGAGATCGTCCACCGGAAGATCGCGGGCGAGCAACCGGCCGTTACGGTCCACAATATCGGCGCGCATGACATCCGGACTTGCTGCGTTGCGGCTTTTCTCGCTGCCGGCATGCAGCACCGTGACGTCGACAAGCCTGATCCCCACCAGCGCGAACGCCGCGACGCTGAACGCCGCGGCGATGACGATGCGCCGTTGAAAAGTGCCGGCGGGCGGGGATTTGCTCATGCCATCACATTCCGGCGCGTTCGGCGGTGCTGGTCTCGCTCGTGGCCGGTTTCGCCGCAGGAACGACGGCGTTGGCCTTGCGCACCGGAGAATTTGCAAGCGGTGCTGCGTCCTCTCCGCGGCGCGGCAGCATATCGAGCGAGGCGAGCTGCACGCTGGTGGAATCTTCGAGTCCCAGCTTCGTCTGCGCCAATTGCTGGATTCGGCCGGGGTCGGCAACCTTGGCCCATTCGGCTTCTAGCACGTTGTTCAATCCGCGTTCCTGGCGAATCTCGCGATTGACATGGGCAAGCTCCACGCGCGCGACGCGCGTTTGTTCCGATACGTGATAAAGCGCGAGACAGGAAAGACCCGCCGCTGCCACGCAGAGAAAATTGACGATGCGGATCATGACGACCTCCATCAGGCGGCCAATCGTTCGGCCGCGCGCAGGCGCGCCGAACGGGCACGGGGATTTGCTTCAAGCTCGGCCTTGCCGGGCTTTTTGGCTTTGGTTTCGATCAGGCGGAAATGGGCGCGTTTCCCGTTTGCCGTTGCGGGGGTGTGGCGCGATGCACGCGGCTCGCGGCCGCTTCGCTCGGCGAGGAAACGCTTGACGATCCTGTCTTCGAGTGAGTGGAACGACACCACGACGAGCCGGCCTTTCGGCGCAAGCGTGCGTTCTGCCGCCTCAAGCCCGCGTTCGAGTTCGCCCAATTCGTCGTTCACATGGATTCGCAACGCCTGGAATGTGCGCGTCGCGGGATGAATCGGGAGGCGCTGCGCTGCAGGCCCGAGCGCGCGCGACACGATATCGGCCAATTGTCCCGTGCGTTCGATGGGACGGGCGGCAACGATGGCCTTGGCGATACGGCGCGCATAGCGTTCCTCGCCAAAAGTGGAAATGATCCGGGCAAGCTCCGCTTCGCTCGCCGTGTTCACCACATCGGCAGCGGTGGGGCCGGACTTGCTCATGCGCATGTCGAGCGGCGCATCGAAACGGAAGGAAAAACCGCGCTCCGGCCGATCGAGCTGGAACGACGAAACGCCGAGGTCCAACACCACGCCATCAGCCTTGCCTTGGACGAGCGAGTCCATTTCGGAGAAATTTCCCTCAACCAGTTCGAGACGGCCTTCGTATTCGCAGGCGAGTTTTCGGCCGCGCGCGATGGCATCGGGATCTCGATCGATGGCGACAACCTTGCAATCGGCGGCGTCCAGAATGGCGCGCGTATACCCGCCTCCGCCGAACGTGCCGTCGACATAGCGGCCGCCGTCGCGCGGGTTGAGCGCGGTCAACACTTCGGCGAGCAGGACGGGAGCGTGACCTTCAGCCAACGGCGCCTCCCGGTGCATTGACGCGAAGACCCCGCGCATTGGCGATCCAGGTGGAGCGCTTGGCCTCGAACGCACCGGGCTCCCAGATCTGGAATTTCGATCCCATGCCGACGAACGTCACGCGATCCTTCAGCCCCGCATGCGCGATCACCGCATCGGGAAGGCGCACCCTGCCCTGCTCGTCCAGCGTCAGAAGCTGGCTCGATGAAAGAACCGCGTAAGCCTGATTGTCATGCGCCGCGCTGAAAAACGGATCGAGTTGTGCAAGGCGCTGGTGGAAGGACTGCAAAACCTCTTCGCCGAACGCTTCGAGCGCCTGCTCCACGAAAGACGGGCAGACATAGCAACCGAGCGTGTTCTGGGCCGCGAGGATCTGGCGATAGGTCGCGGGAATGCAGACGCGGCCTTTGGCATCCAGCGTCCCCTGTACCGTTCCGATGAAAGGCTGAACTGCCCCAGCCATCGCCATCCCAGCCCCTGTTCCGACCGCCTCCGACCCACAATGGGTCCCCGGGATCGGGCGGTCCCAGGCGAAGCAGCCATGGGACGGTATGGGATAGCATGGGAATTAAGATTTCGTCAACGTGAAAAGCCTGTAGTTAGAGGGACTTGCGGGCTACCGGTTGACGCTCTGAGTCTAGCGGTAGCGACTCCCGGAACGAAGCGGAAACAGATTAAGCCTACGTTTAACAGTGTTAAGAATGTGCTAATTCGCGACCCCTCCGAGAGTCCTTTTCACGTACAGAGGCCAAATTGCCGAACAGCATTCAGATGACTCCAATCGGCGTGGTGCGCGCCGGCCGGAACGAGCCCATCGACGACAATTGGGATTGCGTCGAAACCCGCATCGAACTGGACCCAAAACAGTTCACGCCCGATGCAACGGCGGGCTTGGGCGATTTCTCGCACGTCGAAGTGATCTATCACTTCGATCGCGTGCCCGATGACGAAGTGCAGAAAGGCGCGCGCCATCCGCGCGGGCGAAAAGACTGGCCGCTGGCCGGCATCTTCGCGCAACGCGGGAAGGGACGTCCGAACCGCATCGGCGTATGCGCGTGCCGTCTATTGTCCGTAGACGGATTGAAATTGTCGTTGCGCGGACTGGACGCGATAGACGGCACGCCCGTGCTCGACATAAAGCCCGTCATGAAAGGTTTTCTGCCGCGCGGCGAGGTGCGCGAACCGGCCTGGGCGGCAGAGGTCATGCGCGAATATTGGTGAGTGCCGTACAGGCACATATCAGAGTTAATTCACGTTAAGAGTTGACTGTGCGGCGTATCAATTCCGCGTCGAAAGGACTCGTGTAGCCAAATCTTAGGTTGTTTCTGGCTTTATTTGACGGTGATCGAACGGGCAGGAGACAAGCTCCACTAAACGAAGTGCAACGGCACAGTCTGCAAACCAATGCCGATCGCACTTTGCGCAGATTGCGGACCTGCGCGGTGGGTCTCGTCAATCGCAATGAATCAGCAAATCAAGTTTGATCCCCGAAACGCGCTGCCTCTTGCGCAAAGCTCGTTTCTGCAGACCGCCATACCGGCAGGCGATACGAAACGCGCACGCACGAATTTCTACATTCCGGTGCGCCTCAAATTCACTATTTCTTTCATTGCAGCCGCCTTGTGGATGGCCTTCAGCATCTGGATTTCGCTGTCGTGGCTGAACGATCTGGGCCAAACGCTCGGCCGGCCGCTCGCGCTGTTCCTGATCGTGTTCATCGCCTACATCCCCGGCTTCATGAACGCGTTTCTAATAACCAGCCTGTTGCTGGATCGAAGGCCGCCTCGCAGGACATATGCAAAAATGCCCGGCGTCACCGTTCTGGTGCCCTGCTACAACGAAGCAGCCGCCGTCGCCGATACCATTCTCAGCCTGGCACGGCAGGATTATCCCGGTGACGTCGAATATTTCATCATGGACGACGGCTCGAAGGACGAAACCCTCGCAATCGCGCGCGCGGCCGTCGATGCGCTTCCGCCCGAACGGAAAAACCTGTTCCGGGTCATAGCTGCTGAAAAGAATTCGGGCAAGTCGGCCGTTTTAAATCGCGGACTCGAACTTGCGCGCCATTCGCTTGTCGCAAGCGTCGACGGCGATTGCTGGCTCATGCCGCGCGGCCTCCAAAACATCGTCGAGCGTTATCTCGGCGATCCGCCGGACACCCGCGCCGTCGCCGGAACGATATTGGTGCGGAATTCGCGCAAGAACTGGATCACGCAGGTCCAGGAGTGGGACTATTTCCACGGCATCGCCGCCGTCAAGCGGATGCAAAGCATGTATCACGGCACGCTCGTCGCCCAGGGCGCCTTCTCACTATACGACCGGCAATTGCTGCGTGAAATTGGCGGTTGGCCCGAATGCGTCGGCGAAGACATCGTGCTTTCCTGGGCGATCCTGGAGAAAGGCTACCGCATCGGTCATTGCGAAGACGCGCTGATGTTCACCAACGTGCCGGAATCGTTCCGTCAATTCGCCCATCAGCGCAAGCGCTGGTCGCGCGGACTGATCGAAGCGTTCATGCGGCACGGAAATCTCCTGTTCGCGCGGCGCATGTCGACGCTGTTCGTCTGGTGGAATCTGCTCTTCTTGCCGATGGACATCGCCTATACATTCGGATTCATGCCGGGTGTCATCCTGGCTCTCTTCGGCTATTACTACATCGCGGGCATCATGACGCTCATCCTCCTGCCGATGGCCGCGGCCTGCAACGGTGTGATGATGGCGATCGAGGGCCGCATGTTCAAACGCCAGGGATTGCGTATCCGGCAGAACATTTTCGGCCTTCTGCTCTTTGCACTCGGATACAGCTTTCTGCTTCAACCCGTCTCGATCTGGGGATATGCGTCGGAACTGCTCGGTCTTCGCAAGGATTGGGGCACAAAATGAAGGGCCGCTGGATCGCCGCCGCGTTGTTTTTCGCGATGTCTTCCACGGCGTTCGCGCAAGATGACGCCACGCAGGCAGCGGGCGTCGACTTCTTTGCATCAAGCGACGCCGACAACACCGCCGTTGTGAAGGTCGGCCTGACTTTCGATTACGATTTCTCGAACCCGGAAAACTATCAGGGTGTGCGGCTGGAGACGTTCACCTTCGCATCGAGCGGAACGGCTGCGAGCTACCACGAGCGGGGTTATTTCGAAATTGCCGGCGGCGGCGAGCGCTGGAAGTGGAGCGGCGAGGCCGGTACGGATGGCCGCACCTTCCTCGGCAACGGCACGATTCACACCGATGAATCGTTCCGCCAGGAATACTTCCTGTCGCGCGATCTTGTCGAAACGCCGCTGGGACTCTCGCGCGGACTATATTTCACCTATGGCGGCGCCTCTTACGACATCGCGCTGGACGACCGCAATTCGCTCACCCTGTTGGCCGGCTTGCAGGGTTTTACGGGAAAGAACTACCGGGTGCAGCTTCGCGGTACCTATGTCTATGCGGTCGAACCGGATTGGGGCCTCAGCATCCAGCTGCGCTCGCGTTACTACCACAACAGCATGCCGCATGAATTCGACTATTTCTCTCCGGAATATTATTTCGAAGCGATACCGACCGTTCAGATGCGCCGTTTCCTCAACCGCTGGCAATATCTCGCGGCACTTGGCTGGGGCGCGCGCCGCGATGCGGATACGGCGTGGAAGAGCGCGCGGCTGGTAAATCTGTCGGTCACGAGCCCGCCCTTCGGGCGCGAGTGGTATTTCAAGGCGTCGTTCCTCTATAGCAACATGCCCGTCGTCGCGGCCTACACCTACAATTACGAGCAGGTGTCCGTAAGCTTCACCAGGACTCTTTGACCGGCCATTGCTGGCGGAGACTACTGATCGTCCGCGTGCGCTGATAGAGTGGCGGCCTCGCTATCGGAGGACGCCATGGACTATGAACATCTAATCGTCTCGCGCGAAGGCGCAACCCTGTGGGTGACAATGAACCGGCCCGAACGGCTGAACGCGCTCAATCCGCGCTTGATAGAGGAATTGCGGCACCTTTTCGTCGATCTCTACTGGAAGCACGATATCCGCGTCGTAGTTTTGAAGGGCGCGGGGCGCGGCTTTTGCGCCGGATTGGACCTGAAAGACCGCAGCGGCGAAAACACCCGCCGCAATGTAAGCGACTCGCTTAAAGGCCAGCGCACGATCAGCGAAATCGTGATGGCGATGCGCCGTTGTCCGCAACCGATCATTGCGCTGGTGAATGGGGCTGCGAGCGGTGGAGGTTTCGCGTTCGCCCTTGCGTCGGACGTTCGCATCGCCGCTCCCGAAGCCCGAATGAACGCGGCATTCATCCGCATCGGTCTCAGTGCCTGCGATATCGGCGTGAGCTATTTCCTGCCGCGCATGGTGGGAAGTTCGGTGGCGGCAGAATACATGCTGACGGGCCGCTTCATCACCGCCCAACGCGGATACGAATTGGGCCTGATTTCAAAAGTCGTTCCGCAGGACAAGCTCGACGAAGAAGGCCGCGCGATGGCGAACGACATGCTGCACGCAACGCCGCTCGGATTGCGGCTGACGAAGGAGGCGCTCAATCACGCCATCGATGCGCAAAGCCTGGAAGCGGCGATTGCCATGGAAGACCGCAACCAGATTTTGTGCGCGCAGGGCGAAGATTTCCGCGAAGGAATTTCCGCGTTTCTGGAAAAGCGCGAGCCGAATTATTCGGTGTAAGCACTCACTTTTCCCTCTCCCCCTTGGGGGAGAGGGAAAAGCAGAAAAGAAAATTTTGCGTCAGACGGCCTGTAAGCCGGGTTCTGTCCTCGCCGAAGCGATGTATGGCCATTCCTCTGGGACGTTCGTTACCGAACGCCTCGCGCGACCTACCCGGACGGCGATCCGGAAACGGATCATGTGCCGTCCCTATTTGGTCTTGCTCCCGGTGGGGTTTGCCGTGCCGTCTGTGTTGCCACATCCGCGGTGCGCTCTTACCGCACCCTTTCACCCTTGCCGTGGCCGAAGCCTTTGGCGGTTTGCTTTCTGTTGCACTTTCCCTGGGGTTGCCCCCGGCGGAGGTTATCCGTCACCGTGTTTCCGTGGAGCCCGGACTTTCCTCGAAGCTTGCTTGCGCAAGCTCCGCGGCCATCCGGCCATCTGACGCAAGATACAATTTAGTGCATATCGCGCAATTTTGCCAGCAGACCGGCCAGCCGCAGCGAGCAGTCCACATCCCACATTCCATCTATTCTTTTTGTGCGAAAGCGGCGCTGAAACGCTGCTACTGCGTCCTTTTCGCTGCAATCCACATCGGGCGGAAGCCCATAGCCGAACAGCGCAAGTGCGTTCAGCGGCGCGGTTTCGATGCCGGGATCGGGCCAAAGCCCGATGCCGTATTCCGCAAGCGCCCGCCACGGAAAAAGCTCGCCCGGATCCTGTTTGCGCGAGGGCGCCACGTCGGAATGGCCGACGACGCGTGCAGGCGATATACGATGACGCGCCATGATGCCTTGCGCGATGTCGATCAGCGCTGCGATCTGTTCGTCCGTGAACGGAATATATCCGAATTCATGACCGGGATTGACGAGTTCGATGCCGATGGAGCGCGAGTTGATGTTTCGCGCGCCCGCCCAATAGGAAACACCTGCGTGCCAGGCACGGCGTTCCTCCGGCACATGACGGAAAACACGGCCGTCGCGGCCTATGGTGTAATGCGCCGAGACTTTGGCTTCCGGATCGGTGAGCCTGGCCAACGCCTCATCCGCCGTTTTCATGCCGGTGTAATGCAACACCAGCATGTCCACGTTCGCGTCGCGCGCATCGTGATTGGGCGACGGGCATTCGACGAGGCGATAGGCCATCATAGAAATATCTTGTAGGCGATCGTTTCGCCGTTCGGCTGTTTCAATGCGAATTCCGCGCCTTTGGAATGTTCTTCCACCAGCGCTTCGAACAGGCGCAGCGCGTTGCGGATGACCTCCGCATAAGAAGCGGCTTCCGTCTTTTCCTTCAGGCGTTGCAGCCGTTCCATGGCCTGCGGCGGCATTTCAAGCTGCACGCGCGTGGTGCTGCGTTCGCCCGATGCCTCTTCCTCGCGGCCGTAGCGGCGGCGGTGATAATGATGACCTCTATGCATTCTTCTGTTCTTTCTTCAGGTTCTTCATGCGCTCGCGGAAAGCGTGGAACCGCTCGTGCCATTCCTTTCTCCAGCGCTCGCGCATTTCGCGTTGTTCGCGCTTCCATTCCCGCCACATCTCGCGGCTGAATTCGGCGCAATCGGAAGCGACATCGCCTTCCAGCGGAAAATCGTCGCCGACATTTACGTTGAGCTTGCTCAAGGCAAATTCTCCTTCGATGAGCGGGCGGACGCTAATCAAAGGACAATCATTTGTCAATCAAAATTTGAGTATCAGTTAAATCCTTGTTCTTTCTTGATTTTCTCGTAGGCAATGTTGATTGCCGCCAGCTTGTCGGTCGCCAGGCGGATGAATTCCTCGGGCACGCCGCGCGCGATCAGCCGGTCGGGATGGTTCTCGCGCACCAGCATGCGATAGGTCTGTTTGATCTCGTCCTCTTTCGCATCATAGGAGATTCCGAGGATCGCATAGGGATCGCTTGCAGCCATGCCGAAATGCGAGGCGCGAATGCGGCGAAACTCGTTGGGCGCGAAGCCGAAAATATCTGCGACGGTCTCAAGGAATTTCTCTTCGCCCGGATGCAAAAATCCGTCGGCCTTGGCGATTTCGAACAGGCTGTCGAGGATGTCTTCGAGCATCGCGGGATTGCCGCGGAACATGCGCGCGATCTGGGCGGCATAGGCTTCGTAACCGGCCACGTCCTTGCGCGCGAGATCGAACAGGCGCCGTACATTGTTCCGTTCGCCCGGCGGTATCTGGAAAATGCGTTCGAACGCTGCAATCTCGTCGTCGCTGACCACGCCGTCGGCCTTTGCCATCTTGGCCGAGAGTCCGATGACGGCGATGGTAAATGCGACCCCCGGTTCCTGCGTCTGCCCGGCATCATCCTGATCGAACAGAAAATGGCCGGCTGCGGCTCCTATGACCGCGCCCACCGGGCCCCCGCCGAACAGGAAACCAGCCGCTGCCCCGGTTATTTTTCCCCAGATGGACATGGGCTGAAGCATTAGTGGAAACTGTTCCAAATTGCGACCCACTTTTGCGTGGGCACGCGGAGACGCGGGGGGCGCGGAAATGGAAAAGAGCAGGCCACTGGACGATGTGACAGGTGAAATTGTGGCCGCCGCGTTCAGATTGCATACGGGCCTGGGGCCGGGGTTGCTCGAGTCCGTATATGAAGCAGTGCTTGCGCGCGATCTCGAACGGCGTGGCTTTCGGATTGAGCGGCAGAAGGTAGTCGCCTTCGAATATGACGGTATGCAATTCGCCGACGGTTTGCGCATCGACCTTATGGTCGATGCGCGGGTCGTGGTGGAAATAAAATCTGTCGAGAAAGTTCTGCCCGTACACTTGAAGCAGGTTCTCACCTATCTAAGGCTTGCGAAGCAGCCCGTAGGGCTGCTGATCAACTTCGGCGCACCCACGCTCAAGGAAGGGTTGCACCGCGTGGTGAACAACCTCGACCCCTCCGCGTCTCCGCGCCTCCGCGTGAATCAACCGAGACCGAACCTCGATGGCTGACGGGAAATGGAAATTCTTCATCGACCGGGGCGGCACCTTCACCGACGTGGTGGCGGAAGCCCCCGGCGGCGCATTGCAAAAAATCAAGCTCCTCTCCGCCGATCCGCGCTACGATGATGCGGCGCTGGAAGGCATACGCCGCGCGCTGGGCGTGCCTGCAAACGCCAACATTCCGTCCGAACGCATCGCCGAGGTCCGCATGGGAACCACGGTTGCCACCAATGCACTGTTGGAGCGCAAGGGCGAGCGTGTGGCCCTCATTGCCACGCGCGGGTTCGCCGATCAGCTTCGCATCGGTTACCAGAACCGGCCCAAACTGTTCGCGCTCAAGATCGATCTGCCGGAAATGCTCTATGCGCGCGTGGTGGAAGCGGACGAGCGTGTGACCGCCGAAGGCCAAGTGTTGCAGCCGCTGAACGAAGATGCGTTGAAGCGCGAACTCGCAGCGTTGCGGCGCGAGGGATTTTCGGCCTGCGCCATCGTGTTTCTGCACGGCTATCGTTTCCCCGTGCATGAGCGGCGCGCAGTCAAACTCGCGCGCGAGGCGGGATTCGCGCAAATATCGGCCAGCCACGAAACAGTTCCTCTGATGCGTTTCGTCAGCCGCGGCGATACGACGGTGGCGGATGCTTATCTGTCTCCGGTGCTTTCACGCTATGCCGATCGCGTCGCCGCCAGCATCGGTGCGGGGAAAAAGGGCCCTCGACTTTTCTTCATGACCTCGAATGGTGGACTGGCGTCCCCCGATTTCTTCCGCGGCAAGGATGCCATCCTCTCCGGCCCGGCCGGCGGGGTCATCGGAATGGCGGAGACGGCGCGCGAAGCCGGCTTTGCGCGCGTCATCGGTTTCGACATGGGCGGCACATCGACCGACGTCTCGCGTTTCGACGGCGAATACGAACGCGTGCAGGAAACCGAAGTCGCGGGCGTTCGCCTGCGCGTGCCGATGATGGCGATCCACACCGTGGCGGCGGGCGGCGGCTCCATTCTTACTTATGACGGCGCGCGTTTTCGTGCGGGACCGGACTCTGCCGGCGCCGATCCGGGGCCCAAATGTTATCGCCGCGGGGGACCGCTCACGGTCACCGATGCCAATGTGATGGTGGGCAAACTCTCCGCCCAATTCTTCCCGCGCATCTTTGGCCGCGATGCCAACGAACCGCTGGATGAAGAGGCGGTGCGCCGCGCGTTTTCAGAACTTGCCAAGAAAACAGGCCGTTTGCCGGAAGACGTGGCGGACGGCTTCATTCGCATCGCGGTCGAGAACATGGCCAATGCGATCAAGCGCATTTCCGTGGCGAAAGGCTATGACGCACGCGACTATGCGCTCAACTGTTTCGGCGGCGCCGGCGGACAGCATGCCTGTCTGGTGGCAGATGCGCTGGGCATCACGACGATTTTCGTTCATCCCTTCTCGGGATTGCTTTCCGCCTTTGGCATGAAGCGCGCGCGAGTGCGCGCGCTGCGGCAGATGGCGGTCGGCCAGCCGTTAGCCGATGCCACGATGATGGCACTGGTGCGCCGGGCCAACGCGCTGGCCGAAGATGCCGAAGCCTATGTAGAGGTTCAGGGCGGGATCGCGCCGATATCGACGACCCGCGCCTTTATCCGCTACGAGGGCAGCGACACGGCCTTGCCCATTGCTTTGGCCGATTATGTGTCGATGGCGTCGCAATTTGCGCAAAAGCATGCGCAGTTGTTCGGATTCGGATTTGAAGGACGCGCGCTGATCGTGGACTCCCTGGAAGTGGAATCCGTGAGTGGGGAAACCGCGAAATCATTCGACCGGAATGACGCAATTCGCTTGCCGCCGCCGGAACCGGCAGCCCAATCGCGGTTCTATTCCCAGGGCAAATGGCATGACGTTCCCGTCTATAATTCGGAAGATCTTTCACCGGGATGGGGTCAACGTGGCCCTGCCCTGCTCATCGAACCGCACCAGACCATTGTGGTGGAAGCCGGCTGGCGGGTGGATATGACGGAAACGCGCGCCATCGTGCTCAAACGCGTTGCCGCGCGCGCGGCGGAAAGGGCGAGCGGCGCAATCGATCCCGTCCTGCTGGAAGTCTTCGCCAATCTTTTCATGGCGATTGCGGAAGAAATGGGTGCGACGCTGCAGAACACTGCCACCAGTGTGAACATCAAGGAACGGCTGGATTTCTCCTGCGCAGTGTTCGATGCGCAAGGCGGGCTGGTAGCGAACGCGCCGCATATGCCGGTGCATCTGGGCTCGATGGGCGATTGCGTGACGGCTATCCTTAAGAAACACGGCAACCGCATGATGCCGGGAGATGCCTTTGTCACCAATGCGCCGTATGACGGGGGAACGCATCTGCCGGATGTGACGGTCGTGATGCCGGTATTCGTGGATGGAGCGCGTGCCTACTTCGTCGCCGCACGCGGACATCATGCCGACATCGGCGGCATAACACCGGGTTCAATGCCACCGTTCTCGTGCGACATTTCGGAAGAAGGCGTGCTGTTCGACGGTCTTCATATGGTGCGCGCCGGCAAATTCGACGAGGCGGGGATGCGCCGAGTGCTGTCGAGCGGTCCCTATCCCGCGCGCAATCCGGACCAGAATATTGCCGATCTGAAGGCGCAAGCCGCAGCCTGCGCGAAGGGGGCCGCCGAACTTGCGCGCGCCTGCGCGCATTATGGCCGCGATGTGGTGACCGCATATATGCGGCATGTGCAGGACAACGCGGAGGAATCCGTTCGCCGCGTGATCGGTGCGCTGAAGGATGGCAACTTCAGGATGCCGATGGATGGCGGAGCGGAAATCGTCGTGAATGTGACGGTCGATCGTGCCGCGCGATCTGCGAGGATCGACTTCACCGGCACGAGCGCACAGGCGGCCAACAATTTCAACGCGCCAGGATCGGTGACCAAGGCTGCGGTGCTTTACGTCTTTCGTTGTCTCGTCGAAGGCGACATTCCGATGAATGCGGGCTGTTTGAAACCGCTGGAAATCGTTGTGCCGGAGGGGTCGCTTCTCAATCCCAAACCGCCGGCTGCGGTGGCGGCGGGCAATGTGGAAACCAGCCAGGCGGTGGTCGATGCGCTGTTCGGCGCGTTGGGCGTGATGGCGGCGGCTCAGGGCACCATGAACAATCTCACCTTCGGCAATGCCCACCACCAATATTACGAAACGATCTGCGGCGGCACCGGCGCAGGCCGCGATTTCGACGGACAATCCGCCGTGCATTCGCACATGACGAATTCGCGCCTCACCGATCCGGAAGTTCTGGAAACGCGCTATCCCGTGCTGGTGGAAGAGTTCGCGATCCGCCGCGGGTCGGGCGGCACGGGCGCACACATTGGCGGTGACGGGGTGGTCCGCCGCATCAAATTCCGCGAAGCCATGACGGCAGCCATTCTGTCCACGCGGCGCCAGACCGATCCGTTCGGATTGGAAGGTGGCGCGCCCGGCGCGCGGGGAAACAACCTGGCGATCCGGGCGAACGGTGCCAGGGAACCGCTCAAAGGTTGCGACGAGACAGAAATGTTGCCGGGCGACTCCATATTGATCGAAACGCCCGGCGGCGGCGGATTCGGAACTTATCCACAGGCTCCGTAACGGTACTGACCCTCTGTCACAATCTAAGCCATTGATTTATTTAGAGGAAAGAATTCGCGGCGCAGCTGCTTATTGACGTGCCCCAAAAAGGCCGGAAAGCTTCATCCGCTCAAGCTCTGGAGGGACCTATGTTCCGTGAATTGCAGCTTGTGGCCGTCGGTCTCGTGTTCGCGTTCTTGGGAGCCATCGTCATTGGCGTGATCTGACGGACCTTGAAATGTAAGGGGACAAAGGCCGAGGCGAACGCGCTCTCGGCCTTTTTCTTTTCAGCATTCGGTTCACGCCGCGTCCTTTGCCTGCGGATCGTAGTTCAAAATCGGCGCAAGCCAACGTTCGGCCGTGGCCATGTCCCAGCCCTTGCGCCGGGCATAGTCCTCCACCTGGTCGCGTTCGATTTTGCCTACGCCGAAATACCGGCTTTCGGGGTGGGAGAAATAAAGTCCGCTCACCGACGAGCCCGGCCACATCGCATAGCTTTCGGTCAGCTTCACGCCGGCGCGCGCTTCCGCATCGAGCAATTTGAACAGCGTGCCCTTTTCGGTGTGATCGGGCTGGGCGGGATATCCCGGCGCCGGCCGGATGCCGCGATAGGCTTCGGCGATCAATTGTTCGTTGGTCAAAGTTTCGTCCGCGGCATAACCCCAGAATTCGCGGCGCACGCGCTGGTGCATGCGCTCGGCGAACGCTTCGGCCAGTCGATCCGCCAGCGCGCGCAGCAAGATCGCGCTGTAATCGTCCTTCTCCGCTTCGAAACGCTTGATGTGTTCGTCTTCGCCGAGCCCTGCCGTCACCACGAAGCCGCCGATATAGTCTTCTATGCCCTTGGGTGCGATGTAATCGGCGAGCGCGAGATTGGGTTTGCCGCCTTCGCGCGTCATCTGCTGGCGCAGCGTGTGCAACGTGTCGAGCGGAAATTTTCGCGCCTTGTCGCCAAACAACACGATGTCGTCGCCTTCCGCATTGGCAGGCCAGAAGCCGACGGCGGCACGCGCGGTGAGCCATTTGCCTTCGACGATCTGGGCCAGCAGTTTCTGCGCGTCCTTGTAAAGACCGCGCGCGGCTTCGCCCATCTTGTCGTCTTCCAGAATCATGGGGAAACGGCCGACCAATTCCCATGTCTGGAAGAACGGCGTCCAGTCGATATAGGGAACGAGCTCGCCAAGATCGTACGGTCCATATTGTCTGGTGCCGAAATAG
>DASZRY010000056.1:0-3983 GCA_035548975.1 Rhizomicrobium sp. | reverse complement strand
GATAATCTGCCCGTCATCTCGCCCGCAATGCACGCCGTCCTGGTCGCAACCGCCAACGAAGCGCCACTCGCCCGCGCCGCATCCGTTTTGGCGCTCGCCAGCGACGCCGATCCGCGCGCTTATAATCGCTCCGCCGATGGCCGCGTGCAGTTGGGCGCGCGCATCATGCGGCTCACAGCAAGCGCGATCCTCGGCACCGAACCATCCGCCGCGCCGCTGCACAAACAGGTCGCGCGCGCCTGGGCGCCCAAACCGCGCGAGGCGGAAGATTTCATTCGCCGCGCGCTCGTGCTGCTCGCCGAACATGAATTGAACGCATCGACGTTTGCGTTGCGCGTCGCGGCCTCCACCGGCATCAGCCTTTACGACGCGGTGGTAGCGGGCCTCGCGGCATTGAAGGGGCCGCGTCACGGCGGGGCAGGGCCGCTCGCCGCGCGTTTCGTCGCCGCCTGCGCCGAAGGCGATCCCGCCTCGCTGATCCGCGAGCGTCTCGCCAACGGCGAATACATTCCCGGCTTCGGCCACAGTGTTTACAAGAACGGTGATCCCCGCGCCGAGGATCTCTTGAACTCCATGCGCGCCGCTGGCGCAGACGAACGCCTCGCCACGGAAATTCCCGCGCTGGTTCTGGAAGCGACGGGCGAACGTCCAAATATCGACTATGCCATTGCCGTCCATGCGCGCCTGCACAACTTTCCCGTGGGCAGCGAGATTGCGCTTTTCGCCATCGCGCGTACTGCGGGCTGGATCGCGCACGGCATCGAACAATTGAAAACGCGCGCGCTCATCCGTCCGCGTGCGCGCTATGTGGGCCCTGCGCCGTCCGCAAGAGATAGACGCTTGTCTCCCTGATCTCGCGGTCTTCGAGTTCGCGCGTCGTCTGCACGCGATAGGTCGCGCGCTTTTCGACGCCCGATTTCGGAAAATAGCTCCGCCCCGGATCGCCCAACAGAACGCGAGCAGTGCAACGTTGCAGCCACGCAAGCAGCCGCTCCGCCAGCGGCCGCTCGTAACACATGTCGCCAACCAGAATGACGTCCCATCCGCAATCGCTGCCGATCACATCGTCGGATGCAATTTCAACAGCGACATGGTTCGCCGCCGCGTTCAACCCGATTGCTGCAACGGAAAACTTGTCGATGTCTGCCGCCAGGACCGAAGCAGCCCCCGCTTTTGCGCAAGCAATTGCGATTAATCCCGATCCCGATCCGAAATCGAGCACGCGCTTTCCGGCCACTTCCCAGGGATGGTCGAGGATGTAGCGCGACAGCGCCTGTCCGCCCGCCCAGGCAAACGCCCAATATGGCGGCGGCACGCCCATCTGTTCGAGTTCTTCCTCCGTCTTGCGCCAGATGGGCACCATTTCGGTCGCCAGATGCAGCCGGATTTCCGGCACCAGCGGCGGCGCGATCAGTTCGGTATTGTCGCGTATGAATTGCGCGGGGTCGCGCGTCATGCGGGGGCGGGCTCGGGCTTCGAACAGGCCATCGCCCAGACTTCCGCATAGCTCTTCCGGATTTCCATCTTCGGCCCGAAGCCCTTCTTCAGCAGCAGCGCGTGCAACTTGGGAAGGTTGTAGCACGACACATAGAACATCAGGTGATGATCGACGTGATAGTTTACCCAATAGGGCGCCACGAACGCGCGTGTGAAGAATCCGGCATAGGTCGTCCGTGCGCTGCGGAAGATGTCGTTGTTGTCCGGTACAACTGCATGTTCGGCGATGTTGCGCAGCCGCGTGATCGCCATCTGCCAGGTGATGAGCGGCAGAATCCAGAACATGAGGTAATAGTGCGGCTTGCCGAATGCGGTGAGGATCGCCAGCAAAACGAGATTGGCCAAAGTCTGCCGTCCGAGCCGCGCCTTGAACGTGCGCCACTTTTCTCCAATCGTCGCGCCTGCAAAGCCGCGCTTCAATTGCACGATGCGTTGCCTATATCCCGTCTGCCCGGTGAGATCGCGCACCATCTTGCGCATCAGGCTCTTGCGCGTGATCGGGAACGGTGCAGACAAAATCAGGTCGGGATCGTCCGGCTGCTGCGTCGAACGGTGATGCTTCAAGTGATAGTGGCGATAGGGAATGGTGTCCGCGAAAACCGGAAAGGCGCAAAGCCATTGGCTCGCCCATTCGTTGAACCATGGCGTCTTCATCAGAACGTGATGCGCGCCGTCGTGCATCAGGATTGCCAGGCCGAGCTGCCGCGCCCCGATCACCATCACCGCCAGAATAAAGGTCAGCGGGTTCGGCCACAGCGCATAAACCGCCATCGCCGCCCCAATCACGACCCATGCGTGCAACACGCACAAGAATCCGGTCGCATCGGAGCGCGCGCGAAGCGCCGCCATCTCGGCTGGCGTGAAGATCTTGGTCGGGTCGAAACGGGCGACGTTCATGCCCGTATTATAGGCCCAACCCCTTAAGCGATCCTAGAAAACTTTGGCCGCATGGAAGATCAGCACGGCCATCCAGACTTCGCAGACGATCTGTACCAGAAGCGAAAGGAACCGGAGGTTGATGGCCAGTGCGGAACCGGAGGAGATGTGGATCAGCGACTGCACCACGCGCGCCACCACAATCACCACAGCCAGCATGTTGAACGTGTCGGTATCGAGTCCCGCTACCCAGCCCGCCAGCACCAGCGCGCCGAAGATCGGCAAATTCTCCAGCGTGTTCAGATGCGCCCGGTTGAGCCGCCAATAGCCTTCGCTGCCATGCTTGATGCCGGCTGTGAAATCTCCGATCTGCGCCTTGCCGCTCATCACCTGCGAAACGCGGCTGAGCGCGATGAGCACGACAAGCACTATGGCCCACAACGCATAAACGGTAAGCGCGATGATGGAATGCGGAACGATAATATCGGTCATGGTTATTCCTCCCGGTTATTCAAAGAATCTGAGTCTTATTGGAGGAATGTTGCCACAAATAACGCCGATGCGATAAGCCCGCCCGCGTCGCGATTCGAACGGAAGATTTCGAGGCACGTTTGCGCGTTCTCGATTTGCAGCGATCGCACCTGCCAGAACAGATGCAGGGCCGGCGCAGTCATGAACAACAGGAACAGCGGCCCCAGATGTTCGCTCAAACCGGCGGTCGCGACGAGCGCGAATGCCGCCGCGTAGAACATCAATATCCAGCGCGGACTATCCTTGCCGAACAGCCGCGCGGTCGATTTCACGCCGATCAGCGCATCGTCATCGACGTCCTGATGGGCGTAGATGGTGTCATAGCCGAGCGTCCAGAAAAAGCATCCCGCATAAAGCAGAAGGTCCGCCGCATCCACGCGCCCCGTCTGCGCGGCAAAGCCCAGCAAGGCGCCCCAGTTGAACGTCAATCCCAGCCAAGCCTGCGGCCACCACGTTACGCGCTTCATGAATGGATAGATCGCAATGAGAAGAAGCGAAGCCGCACCCAGCTCGATCGCGTACAAATTGAACTGCAACAGCACAACCAGCCCGGCGAAGCACTGTCCAGCCAGAAAGAGCCACGCCCGCTTCACGCTGATCGCGCCGCTCGCCACCGGCCGTGCCCGCGTGCGCGCCACCTTGGCGTCGATATCGCGATCCACGATGTCGTTATAGGTGCAACCTGCGCCGCGCATCACGATAGCGCCGATGCCGAACAGCACCACGAACCACAGATCGTTCCAGCTATCGAACGCGCGCCCCTGCGAGGCCGCGCCCATCAGCAATCCAAACACTCCCGGCCAGAACAACAGCCAGGTCCCAATCGGCCGGTCCAACCGCATCAGTCGCAGATAAGGTTGCAGGGTAGGGGCCACCCCCTCCACCCACGAACGGGCAACGGCATCGGACGGTTTAAGCACTTGCGGTTTGGCGGCCATGCGTGGTGCAACTCGAAACGGAAACAATTATCTTCTTACGACCAATGACGACGAGCGTCGAACATCTCATCTTACCTCCCCCTTGTGGGGAGGTCGAAAAATCTGGAGCGCAGCGAGAGATTTTTCGGGTGGGGGACGGTG
>DASZRY010000055.1:0-9012 GCA_035548975.1 Rhizomicrobium sp. | reverse complement strand
GTGAAGGTCTTGGTATTTCCCTTGGTGGTGGCGATCACGAAGCCTGCGAACGGTCCTTTCTTGCGGCCCTCAAGCTCGATGTCGGATTGATCGGTGAACGCAAATAGCGACAGCGTGTCGAAGATCATCGCCACGTCGGTGCCCCGCAAGGTCGAGTTGTTGGCAAGCAGCAGCGTGGCTGCGAAAAAATAGTGCTCTCCGGGCGCCAAAACCAGTGTGGCGTTGTTGAGCACCGATATCACGCCGCAATGCACGCCGGGCTGCATGGTCTTGGTGCCTGCCGTCAGCTTAACGTTCAGATCGGTGCAGAGCGAAGGTATGTTGGTATTGAGCGATGCGAAGGGATCCCTTATCTCCGCCGCCCCCGTCATCGGCTCAGGCGAGATAGAGCCCGACGCATCGCCCACCGATTGCACGGCCTGTGCTTTCAATGCTGCGCCGTTGGTAACGTCGATGGCGTTGTTGGATTGGACAAGGCAGTTGTCAGCGCTCAGCTTGGCGGTGTTCTTGAGCGTGATGACATTGCTGGAAGATCCAAGCCCCAGCCCCATAAGTCCTCCGGTGTTCTTGCCCGATCCCAGAACGCAAAGCGGTGTGAGCCCTTCGATCTCCGCGGTGGCGGAGGCGTTGGCCGTCCAGCCGCCCCTGGGGAGCATGTCGTGGAAATAGGATGGGCGCTTGCCCGTCACCGTCACCTGGACGGCCTTTCCGTCGTCGATCACTTTTGCATCGATATTCAGCGACCAGCGTTTGGCGATTTCGGCAAGTTCGTTTTGCGCCTCGTTTTTGGCGCGCATGGCGGTCGCATCCGAAGTGTCGAGGGCAAGCTGCTTGGCGGCGTTGAGCGCGGAGAAATCGGCGACCGCCTGCATTTTGACGCGATCATTGATCACCGAGGAAAGATCGATGGCGCCCAACGCGCCCAGAATAAGCGTGGGCAGGGCGATGGCGGTGATCATCATGAAGTTGCCGCTGTTGTCGGCGGCGAATCTCTTGAAGACCTTCATGATGCGATGTCGCCAACCGGGCATGGCGCCGCCCCCTTGTGCCCTGCTTTTTTGATATGCTGTGCCCTTCCAATTCGTAAAAGATTGTCAGAGTCGCGCTTGCGAAAAAGGCCGGAATTCAAGGACCAGGCCGCCAGGCGTGGTTAACGCGTCAATGAAAATCGCGGCTTTTTGGTAAAACCCGCACATTGCGCGGGTGACGCGGCACGTAAGGTTCAATAGGCCCGGTTGCGGTGGGCCCGTTTTCCGAAAGAAGCTTGAGATCCTCGCTGCGATCGATCAGCCGTTCCGACACAAGATGAACGATGCCTTCCGGGCTTTTCTGGATACGTCCCTCGATCAGAAGCACGCGCGCGCCCATCGTTTCTCTGCGATAGCGTTCGAACACCGAAAGCCAGACCACCGCGTTCAAGATGCCGGTTTCGTCGCTTAAGGTGATGAACACCGCATTGCCTTCGCCGGGGCGCTGGCGCACCAGAACGATGCCCGCCGCGCGCACGAATTTTCCGTCCGCCATGTTCGCGGCCTGTGTACAGCTCAATATCTTTTCGCGGTCGTATTTCGCGCGCAGGAACTGCATTGGATAGGCTTTGAGAGAAAGCCTGAGCATCTGGTAATCGGCCAGCACGTGCTCGCTGAGCGGCATGGCGGGCAATGCCGCACGATCTTCTCTTGCCTGTTCGGGCGCACGGGCCGCAGCGAAGAGGGGAAGCGGCTTCACATCGCTTATGCGGCGCACGGCCCATAACGCTTCGCGCCGGTCCATGCCCAGCGAGCGGAACGCATCGGCTTCGGCCAGTGTGACGAGCGTGTGCTTGAAGATTCCGCTGCGCCGCACAAGCTGATCGAGCGAGCCGTAGCCGTAGCCGCGCGCGTTCACGATTTCCGCCGCCTGTGCTTCGCTCATCCCGTCGATCTGGCGAAAGCCAAGGCGCAAGGCGATCACGCCGCAGGTGTTGCGTTCCAGCGTGTTGTCCCACTGGCTGAAATTGATATCGGGCGGCAGTACCTCTACCCCATGCTCGCGCGCATCGCGCACGATCTCGGCGGGCGCATAAAATCCCATCGGCTGCGCATTGAGCAGCGCGCAGGCGAACACAGCCGGATGATGGCATTTGATCCATGCCGAGATATAGACGAGATGCGCAAAGCTGGCGGCATGGCTTTCGGGAAAGCCGTAGCTGCCGAATCCCTCGATCTGCTTGAAGCAGCGTTCGGCGAAATCCGCGTTGTAACCGCGCCGGATCATGCCACCGATCATCTTTTCGCGGAAACGGTCGATGGTGCCCACATGGCGGAAAGTGGCCATGGCGCGGCGCAGGCCGTTGGCTTCCTCCGGCGTGAATTCCGCCGCCACGATGGCAAGCTTCATTGCCTGCTCCTGGAACAGCGGCACGCCCATGGTCTTGCCCAGCACCTGTTTCAATTCGTCGGCGGGTCCGAATTTGGGGTCCGGCGCGGGAAAGACGACCTTTTCCTGTCCGCAGCGCCGGCGCAGATAGGGATGCACCATGTCGCCCTGGATGGGGCCGGGCCGCACGATCGCCACCTCGATGACGAGATCGTAGAACTCGCGCGGTTTCAGGCGCGGCAGCATGTTCATCTGCGCGCGGCTTTCCACCTGGAACACGCCGATGGCGTCGGCCTTGCACAGCATGTCATACACTTCGGGCTGTTCGCGCGGGATCGTGGCGAGTGTGAATTCCCTGTTCTCGTGCCGCTTGAACAGATCGAACGCCTTCCTGATGCAGGTGAGCATGCCCAGCGCCAGCACATCGACTTTCATGATGCCGAGACGGTCCAGATCGTCCTTGTCCCATTCGATGAAATAGCGGTCGTCCATTGCCGCCGGTCCGATGGGCACGATCTCATCCAGCCTGTCGCGCGTCAGCACAAAACCGCCTACATGCTGCGAAAGGTGGCGCGGGAACCCGATCAGCTGGTTGGCCAGCATCACCGCGCGCGCGATCACGAGATTGCGGGGATCGAAATTTCCCTGCCGTACTTCATGTTCCTTGAGCATGGCGCCCCAGCTTCCCCACACTCCGCTTGCCAGCGCCGCCGTCACGTCTTCGGTGAGACCGAACACTTTTCCCACTTCGCGGATGGCGCTGCGCGGGCGATAGCAGATCACGGTCGCGGTCAGCGCCGCGCGGTCGTGTCCATAGCGTTTGTAGATGTGCTGGATCACTTCCTCGCGCCGTTCATGCTCGAAATCCACGTCGATATCGGGCGGCTCGGCGCGCTTTTCCGAAACGAAGCGCTCGAACAGAAGATCGATCTGCATCGGATCGACCGCGGTGATGCCCAGCACATAGCACACCGCCGAATTCGCCGCCGAGCCGCGCCCCTGGCAGAGAATCTTCTTCTCGTTGGCATAGCGGACGATATCGTGGACGGTGAGGAAATAGTGCGCGTAATTGCGGTTTTCGATCAGTCTCAGTTCCTTGCGCAGGGTCTGGCGCACCGAATCGGGAATGCCCCCGGGATAACGCCGCTCTGCGCCTTCCCAGGTCAGGTCTTCCAGGTGCTGTTGCGCCGTTTTGCCCGGCGGCACGGGTTCGCCGGGATAGTTGTATTTGAGCTGGTCGAGCGTGAAGGATATCCGGTCTGCGAACTTGATCGTTTCAGCAATCGCGCGCGGATGATCGCGGAATAGCCGCGCCATCTCTTCCGGCGGCTTCAGGTGGCGCTCGGCATTGACCTCGAGCTTCTTGCCCGCTTCGTCGAGCGTCATATGCTCGCGGATGCAGGTGACCACGTCCTGCAATTCGCGCCGTTCGGGGGAATGATAAAGTACGTCGTTGACCGCGATCAGGGGCACGCGCCAGCTGTCGGCCATGCTCTGCAACTCGCGCATCCGCTTGCGGTCGTTGCCGCGATGCAGGCGCGATGCCGCCAGCCACACCCGCCTGGGCGCGATCTGGGTGAGCAGTTCGAGCGTCGCTTTCGTTTCCGCCCCGAATTTTTCCGGCGGCATGACGATGAAAAGAAGCCCTTCGTGCCATTGAAAGAGATCGGCGAAATCGAGATGGCATTCGCCTTTTCTGGCGCGCAGCTTGCCGGCGGAAATGAGGCGGCACAGCCGCCCATAGGCCGCGCGGTCTGCGGGATAGGAAAGGATGTCGGGCGTTCCGTCACGGAAGACGAGGCGCGCGCCCACCAAGAGGCGCGGCTTGTCCTTCGGCAGTTTCGGATTTTCAAAGCCGTCATAGGCGCGCACGACTCCGGCCAGCGTGTTCCTGTCGGCGATGCCGATGGCGTAATGTTTCTGCAAGGTCGCCGCGACCGCATATTCCTGCGGCTGCGAGGCGCCCCTCAGAAACGAATAGTTGGTGGTGATAGCAAGTTCGGCATAATTCACGCGAACACTCCATGGATGTACCATTTGGGTTCGCGCGTCTCGGCATAGATGCCTTCGCGATAGAGCCAGAACCTTCTTCCTTCTTCGTCCTCCACGCGGAAGTAATCGCGCGCCGGCATGCGGTCCTGATGCCGCCACCATTCCATCGCGATGCGTTCCGGCCCGTCGGCATGTGCGATTCTGTGCTGCACATGCCGCCATTTGAATCGCCGGGGCGGCGAATCCGGGGCCAGCGCCATCACGTCTTCGATCGGTTCTGGTCTTGCCAGCAATCGCAAGGGACGCCGCGGCGCTTCCGATACGTTGCGCTTGATCTGCCACGCCGTTTTCGGCGGCGTTGCATATTGCGCGGGCACGGCCGCGCAAGCCGCCTCGGGAATATGCGTGTCCTGCGGCACGAAGCGTTGCACGCGCTGGGTGCCGAAACGCGCAGCAAGCCGGTCCACCAGAAAGGCGACCTCGCGCGCGGCGCGCGCATCGGCTTCGAAATCGGGCATCTCGCCGCCCTGGCGTTCGGCGCAGCCGGCTTCCAGCCGGATGAGATCGAAACCGAAACCGGGATCGAGCGGATCGGCAAGGGAATCGATCCGTTCGCGAAACAGCCGCATGATGATCTTCGCATCGCGCGTGGGGGCGCCCGTCTGCACCGAGAGCCGTCTCACCGCGCCATCGGCCCGGAAAAACACCGCCGTCATTTCGCGCGCACCCTGTCCGTTTTTCTCCAGAATGCCGCCCAATGCCGCCGCAAGATCTTCGAGGCAAGCAAGGATCGCCTCCTGCGCCGTGACGGGATCGGCGAAGCGATGTTCAGCCAAGAAATCGGGCAAGGGCCGCAGAGGCGAAAGCGGCCGCTCGCTTTTGCCGAGCGCATGATCGAGATGGGCCATCATCGCCTTGCCGAAACGCGCCGCCAGTTCGGGCCGCGTGCGCGAAGCCACCTGGCCGATGGTTTTGAGCCCTGCGCGTTTCAATCCATGAACGATGGCGTCATTCAGTTGGAGTGCTGCCACCGGCAGGCCGGCAATCGCTTCGTCTTCCTTGCCTGGCGGTGCGATCGTTCCGGGTGCGTAATGGGAAAGCGCACGCGCCGCCGCCGCCGTTCCGGCAAGCGCGCATTGCACGATGAAGCCCTGGGCCGCGAGTTTCATATGCACGATCTCGCAAAGCCCGCGCTCGCCGCCGAACAGATGGCCCACGCCCGTCACGTCAAGCAGCAATCCATCCGGCGGATCGAGCGCCACCAGCGGCGTGAAGCGGTCGCACCATTGGGCGATGTTTTCGAGCAATGCGCGGTCGGCGGGAAGATCGGCTTCCGCCACTTCCAATGCCGGAATCATCGCGCGCGCATCGGCAAGCGGCATTCCGGGTTTCAGGCCAAGGCGGGCGGCCTTGCGGTCGGCTGCATAAATCCTCAGCGCATTGTCGGTCTTGATCGCAACGACCAGCGGCTTATCCGGCGCGGCGCAATTCTTCTTGGGGCCAGCCTTGCGTGTCAGCCTGTCCGTCGGCAGCCGCGGCAGCCAGATCGAAAGTATCCGCCGCCGGTTGGTGAAAAGATCCATCGTCGCCATTCCATTCCATGATCCATCGTCCCGCGGGGCCGCGCCGGTTACGCGCGAGCACGGCTTCGAAGCGCGCAAAACCGAAATCTTCGGCGCAAGCGGACGGTGCGGAGCGCACGATCCAGCGCGTTTCCGCAGCACTTGCATCGGCCGCAACACCCAATCGCAACAGCACCGCGCTCACGCCGCCGCGCGCAGCGGCCAGGGCGAGCCTGCGCGTGGCCGTGAGATCGAGCACCTTATGCGCGCCGTAGATCTCGATCGCTACCGCGCCCAATCCGGTGCAGGTAAGCGCATCGCCCGCCGCCCGCAGCGCGTCTTTCGCGTGATCGACGCGCAGCAGGATGAGCTTCGCGGGATCGATGCCCAGTTCGAGCAATCCGCTGCCGTCGATCTCTCCGTGTTCGAGCGCGGAGAATTCCTGCCGTATCCAGAGAATCGTGCGGCCTGCGCAAAGCCGCTCAGCCAGTGCAATCGCAAAGCCGGACGCTGCCGCGCTGTCGCCTGCTTCCGCCGCATAGACTTCGTGCAGCGCCTCGCGCCGCAGACACAGCCCATCCGCCGCGCCATGACCCAGAGCCACGCGCGTGCCTTCCGGCTCGAGCGCCCGGTGTAGCGAGGCAAGAAGTTGGGCAGGCTGGCTCATTTTTCGTTCCTGTTTCGTTCCAGTATGGATTTGCTCCCGGCCAGGAGTCAATGTTCGGACTAACCTTTTGTTCTTGAAAGAATATTTCAGGCTTCGGGAAGGCGCTCCGCCCGGCGCGCAAATACGGCGCAGACATACATATTGAAGAGCCTCTCCCGTCCTTATGGGGAGTCTGCCCGCCCCGCGTGTTCTAACCAGTGTGAGACATGCGTCCTTCCCTTTGCGAGCGGAAAGCTTTTGGGCGATGGCGGAAACGTTCGAAACCGGTCGTGAAAGCGCTCCCAAGCGCCCGGCTGGCGCCGGCATGACCGCCGCCTCAGAGGTCAGCGAGTGGTTTGTGCGCGAGGTGCTGCCGCTCGAAGCAGCGCTCATGCAATTTTTGCGTCACAGCCTTCGCAACAGGAACGAAGCCGAAGATCTGTGTCACGATGTTTATGTGCGCGTCTATCGGGCCGCGCTCAAAAAGATTCCCGATCCCGCCAAGCCGTTTATCTTCACCGTCGCGCGCAATCTTCTGCTCAACCGCGTGCGCCACGAAGCCATCGTCTCCATCGAGGCGGTAGCCGATCTTGAAGCCCTCAACATTGCCAAAGACGAACCTGGCGCCGACCGTTGGGTGATCGCGCGCGAAGAATTGCGCCTGCTCGAAGATGCGCTTGGCCGCTTGCCGCGCCGCTGCCGCCAGGCCGTCATCTTGCGCAAGATCGAAGGGCTCTCGCACCGCGAGATCGCGCTGCGCATGAACATCTCGGAAAAAACCGTGGACCGCCACATCTCAGATGGCGTGGCCGCGCTCGCCGACGCGTTGTTCGGCGAAAGGAGACCCAGATGAGCGAAACCGCCCAACAGGTTCGCGCGGACGCCGCGAACTGGATCTCGCGCCGCGATGGCGACAACTGGAACGAAGCAGCACAAGCCGAACTCGACGCCTGGCTCGCCCAATCGCCTTCGCATGCCGTGGCCTTCCTGCGCGCCGAGGCAGCCTGGACCCGCGCGGAAAAACTCGCGGCGCTGAAACCGCAACCGGCTCGCCGCTTCGCCGAAACCGTCAGGGACGCTTTGCCCAACACGGTGCGCGCGGTGGCTGCCGCGGTCATCGTCGCCGTCGCGGGCATGACCGCGAACAACTATTTCACCGCCGGCAACCAGAAAACCTATTCCACGCCGGTGGGAGGGCGCGAAACCATCACGCTCGTCGACGGCTCGCAGATCGCGCTCAACACCGACACAACCTTGCGCATGGATTTGAGCGGCGCGGAACGCAAGATTTGGCTCGACAAGGGCGAGGCCTATTTCCACGTTACGCACAACGCGGCCAGGCCCTTCCGCGTCATCGCCGGCAACCGCACCGTCACCGATCTCGGCACGCGCTTCACCGTGCGCCGGGACACCGAACGATTCGAAGTCGCTGTGATGGAAGGCAAGGTCGCCTTCGAATCCGGCAAGACGAACGAAAAACCGATCGATCTTCTGCCCGGCGACGTGGCTGTGGCCACAGCCACCAACGTTTCCGTCACCAAGAAACCGTCGCGCGCGCTTGCGGAATCGCTCGGCTGGCAGCGCGGCCTTCTCATTTTCGACAACACCACGCTTGCCGACGCGGCCGCCGAGTTCAACCGCTACAACAGCGAGAAACTCATCGTCGCCAAATCGGCGGCGCAACTGCCTGTGGTCGGTACCTTCCGCGCCAACGATGCGGAAGCCTTCGCCCGCGTGACGGGCCAGGTTTTCGGCCTCCATTCGGAAAAACGCGGGCAGGACATCGTCATCACACACTGAGTTCGGGGAATTTCGGGAAAAAACTTTCCCGGCAAAGCACAGAGGGGGAATTAAGTGATCAGAACCGCCAGACTGAAATCCGCCATGCTGACGAGCGCGTGCGTCGCCGCGATCACGTCGGCACACGCCGAAGACTTCAACATCGCGAGCGGCGACCTCAAGTCTGCGCTTACGCTCTATGCCAAGCAAACCGGCGTTTCGGTGATCGTCTCCGGCGATGCCGTGAGAGGCGTGCGCACCCGCGGCGTGCAAGGCAATCTCTCGCCAGACGACGCGCTCAGCCGCATCCTCTCCGGCACCGGGTTTACCGTGCGCCGCGATCCATCGGGAGCGATGGCAATAGTGAGAGGCCAATCGTCGGCGAGCGCGCCGGAGATCACGCCGATGCAGCTCGCCCAGGCCGGACCCGCGCCGCGCGCGAATGTGGAGACGGTCACCGTCACCTCGTCGAAGCTGGGCGGGGCGGATGTGCAGAGCATTCCCATCGCGATAACCGCGATGAGCCAGGAACAGCTGACCGCCACGCAGACGGCAGGCGGTCCCGATCTGGTGAAACAGGTGCCGAACCTGACTTTCACCAAAACCAACTTCACGGGCTACTCGATTCAGGTGCGCGGCATCGGCACGCAGGCGATTTCCGTCGCCACCGATCCG
>DASZRY010000054.1:0-2157 GCA_035548975.1 Rhizomicrobium sp. | reverse complement strand
CTCCGCTGCGCAATCGCCTTCGAAACAGGTGCCGTGCATCACGGCTATACGCTTTGGCTTGAGCTCTTTCAGCGCGCGGATGGTGGGCCCCGTGGCAGGCGTGATCGCCGTGGCGTGAAATCCTTCCTCCGCCGCGATTGCCGCATCGAGAATGCTCTTCGAGCCGATCGCCGGCCCGTCGCCCAATTGCGTAAAGAGATCGCCGGAAAAAAGCGTGCCCGTCGTCTCCTCGAACATCAATCCCGATTCCCAGGCATGCGGCACGTGCGGCGTATCGATATAGCGCACGCGCTTGCCGCCCAGATCGAGCACCTCGCCGTTGGCGAGCGCGCGCGGCGGACGATCCGCCAGATCGTTAAGCGACACCATGCAGGCGATTTGACCGTGCACGATTTGCGCATGGGGCGCTGCTGCCAGCCACTGGTTCATCGAGCCGCATTCGTCGGATTCGACATGGCCGAAGGAAATCCAGCGCAGCCTTTCCACCGGCACAGCCTTCGAAGCCGCTGCCGAAACGAGCGGAAAAAGTCCTCGCCCGCCGCAATGAAACAGAAGAGGTTCGTCCGCCCGCACCAGATACTGGTTGAAGGTGAACCCCGCAGGCGGTGCATCCGCCACCAGGGTCGAAAGGCGGAAGATGCCGTCCGCAATTTCATCCAGACGCGTTTGCATGAGTTCCTCCCTCAATCCGCGAAAAAGCCTATCACATGCCACTCCCCAGCCCAGGCCAAACCGGGTAACCTTCGGCCGATTTTCCGGGGGCTTTCATGTCCTATATCGACAGATCGCTGGGTGAAGGCGAGCGGCTGGTGGCACGCGCCGAGTTTCATTGGTGGTACACGTTCAAGGCAATACTGGCGCTTGCCGTGCTGGGTATCGTGCTCATAGGGATCGCGATTTTCCTGCGCATGATGGTCCGCAAGTGGACGACGGAAATCGCCATCACCACACATCGCTTCGTGGAGAAGACCGGCTGGCTGACGCTCAGCACGCAGGAGATCGCGCTTCCCAATATCGAAGGCGTGAAGGTGACCCAAGGCTTTTGGGGAAATCTTCTGGGCTATGGCAGGATCCGCATCGAAGGCACGGGCATCGACGCCGTGGAACTTCCGGACATCGCCAATCCTGTTGAATTCCGCAGAGCCATCGAAACGGCCAAGGAAGGCTCGGGGATGTTTCGGGGCTAGAAGGTGCCCATCGCTTACGGGCGCTTTAAGGACCATGCGCAAACTCACTGCCGTCACCCTTGTCGTCGCCTTCATTGTGACCCTGGCACCCTTCGCCCATGTGCTGGAGATGATTTCGAAACTCACGCTCGATGGACCCTTGTGGCTCGCCATCCAGCAAAATCTCTATCGAGGCTGGGGACCGGTCCTTGGACCTTTCATCGTCATTGCCCTTCTGCTGTCGCTGGCGCATCTTTTTCTGCCGGGCCAGCCGCGAAGATGCTTCATCCTGGCTTCCGTCTGCTACGCGGCCATGCTGGCCAGTTTCTTCGTCTTCAACGATCCGGTGAACGTAGCCCTAAACGGCTGGACGGCATCGACTCTGCCGCCGGATTGGAGCGCCTACCGCCTGAGATGGGAAATCGGGCATTTCCTGTCGGCAGTGCTTTCGGCGGCGGGCTTTCTTGCGCTCCTGAGTCCGCAACTGAAACGTGGACAATAAACCGCGCTGTGAGTCCGGGCACGCTCGTCTAGAACGGTTCCGAATCGCAATCGGGACCGGCACATGACGAAAACGCTCGCGACACTTCTCCTTGCGGCAGGACTTCTTGCGCCCATCGCGGCGCAGGCGGATGGCAATGCGGCGCAGGGAAAATCCTACTTTGCGCGCTGCGCGATCTGTCATTCCGACACCAAGGGCGCGCCCAACAAGATCGGGCCAAACCTGTTCGGCGTGGTCGGCCGCAAGGCGGGATCGATGCCGAACTTCTTCTATTCCGGCGCCATGAAACGCTCAGGCATCACCTGGACCGAGGAGAAGCTGGAGGCCTACATCAACAAGCCTCAGGCTGTGGTCCCCGGCAACCGCATGGCCTTCGCGGGGGTCACCAGCCACCAGCAGGTGGAAGACATCGTCGCCTATCTCGAGACCCTGAAATAGCCTGCCTATCCCCGCCTTTGCCTTAGCCGGGGCTCGCGCAGCATTTCGAGC
>DASZRY010000053.1:0-3483 GCA_035548975.1 Rhizomicrobium sp. | reverse complement strand
TTTGTTAACCGCACCAAACCTTAACCCGTGCGGGATTAGCGTGATGCTATGCTGACCGCCAAAGAACGGCTCACGCGCCTTGTCGAACTCGCCGCCAATCCTTCGCCGGAGGCGCGCGACCGGATGATTGCCGAGCTCACGGCTTTCCTCAACGACTGGCCGGAAAGCCTGCCGCAATCGATGCGCGCGACCTTGGAAAAACTTCTGCAGAGAAAACAGCGCGAGGCGGACGCCGGCAATCTCGACGAGCGGTCGCTGGTTACTGTGGCGCGCACGCGCATCGCGGGCGACTGGGCCATCGAATTCGCGGGTTTCATCGGCGTGGATGTGGGGCTGGCGCAGAAGATCCTGCACGAACCGACAGGACAGGCGCTGGCGATCGCCTGCAAGGCGGCTTATCTGAGCCGCACCGCATTTTCCGCACTCGCCGTTTTGGCGGCGCGCGACGAGATGCCCGGCGCCGACGACATGTATGCGCGCCTTGCCCATTACGACACCGTTTCGCGCAGCGAAGCGATCGCCACGCTCGAAACCTGGCGCGCGCAACGCGCAGCGGCCTGAGGCTTTCCAAATCTCCCCGATTTCGTTTCACTGGGCCGGATGGCACAGGGAGAGAAATCATGGCTTATGCCGATTACAGACTGCTGAAAATCGCGCGCGAGGGCAAGATTGTTACCGCAACCATCGACAATCCGCCGGTCAACATCATCACCATGGAATTGTTCGGCGAATTGGCGCGGCTATCGGCCGAATTGGAGGCCGATGACGAAGCACTGGTGTTCATCTTGAAAAGCGCCAATCCGGATTTCTTCATCGCGCATTTCGACGTGAATGCGCTTCTTTCCTTCCCCACCGATCAGGCGCCTTCGCGCGAGGCAGCGGCGAAAAACGCCTATCACGAAATGTGCGAGCGATTCCGCAAGATGAACAAGGTCACCATCGCGCAGATCGAAGGCCGCGTGGGCGGCGGCGGCAGCGAACTTTCCATGGCGTTCGACATGCGCTTCGGCGTGAAAGGCAAGACCGCCGTCAACCAGATGGAAGTGCCCATCGGTATTCTTCCCGGCGGCGGCGGCACACAGCGCATGCCGCGGCTGATCGGGCGCTCGCGTGCGCTGGAGGTGATTTTGGGCGGGATCGACATGGATGCAGAAACGGCAGAACGCTGGGGCTGGTTGAACCGCGCTTTTGCTGCCGAGGAAATTGGGCCCTATGTGGATTGGCTCGCCCAACGCATCGCCTCGTTCCCGCCCCATGCCGTGCGGCTGGCCAAGCGATCGGTCGATGCGGCCGCGATGCCATTGAAAGAAGGGTTGATCGAGGAAGCATTGCTGTTTCAGGAGCTGATGCGCACCGATGCCGCGCGCCGCAACATGACGAAGTTCATGCAACTGGGCGGGCAAACGCGCGAGGGCGAAATGAACGTGGCGGAGTTGAGCGCGAAGGCTGGCGCGATTTTCTAACTTTGGCGTGCGATCTTTTGCGAAAGTGCATGAAGCCCGATGGCGCGCACACCGCTACGCAAGGGAAATTCTTCCGTACCCGGATAGACAACGTAACGTTCGGACGGGTTGAGATCTTCGCAGGCCGAAAAAAAACCGCGCTCCACATCCGGCGCCGAACTGCGTTTGATCTCAATCGCCCAAAGCGCTCCGTTTGGAAGTTTGAGAAGCAGGTCGATCTCCGCCCCTGCCGCCGAGCGGTAAAAGCCATGCTCCGTTCCATCGGGAGAAACGCCGATCAGCGTCTCGGCGACAAAACTTTCCCAGCTTTGCCCCGCTACCGGATGCCCAAGCAGATCGTCCTTCGTGCGAATGTTCAGGAGCGTATGCACAAGCCCGCTGTCTCGAATGTAAACCTTGGGCGATTTGACCAGCCGCTTCCTGTCGTTGCCGTGCCATGCCGGAAGACGCCGCACCAGCAACAAATCGGTCATCAGATCGAGATAGGCGGCAACCGTTTTGGCGTCGATGCCCAGCGCACGCGCAAGAGCTGCGGCGTTGAACAATTGGGCTTGATTGTGCGCCAGCATCGTCCAGAAGCGGCGCAAGGTCTCCGCTGCGATGCGCGGTCCGAACTGGGGAATGTCGCGTTCGAGATAGGTGCGGATGAAACTTTCGCGCCACAGGAAACTTGCCGCGTCATCGGCGGCAAGAAAACTTGGCGGAAATCCGCCGCGAACCCACAAGCGGTTGAGATCGTCCACCTCCAGCGCGTCGAAGGGCGAAAGCTCCAGATAGACGATGCGTCCGGCCAGTGTTTCGCCCGACTGTTTCAACAGGTCGATGGCTGCCGATCCAAGCAGGAGAAACAGTCCGTTCTTCCGGCCACTTCTGTTCGCGCGGTCGATGGCGCCTCTCAAACTCTGAAACAGGCCGGGCGCGCGTTGGACTTCATCGAGAACGAGAAGCTTGCCCGAATTCTCTTCAAAATAAGTGTCGGGGTCGGCAAGCCGGGCCCGGTCCCTGGGGGATTCCAGGTCCAGATAGACAGCCGGGCGGGAGCCTGCGATTTCAAGCGCGAGCGTGGTCTTGCCGGCCTGGCGCGGGCCCAACAGGCCCACCGCCGGGAACTGGCCCAAAAGCCGTTCCAGCCTTGCCTTTTGTCTGCGGACTATGGTCATAACCATGCAATTATGGAGCGTCGCTCCAGATTTGCAAGGTTGGAGCTTTAATTCTCCGCCTGCACTTCGCTGCGTTCGCGCGTTTTGGCGAAGCGGATGTCAGGGTAACGCTCGCTCACATAGCCCATTTCCCAGGCGCTTTTGGCAAGGAAGACGGGCGCGCCGTCGCGATCGTTGGCCATCTGGTTGCGATAGGCGGCGAAAAACTTTTCCAGCTCGGCGTCGGAGCCTGAGATCCAGCGGGCGGTGTCGTAAGGCGACGGCTCCAGATCGGCGTCGAGGCCATACTCCGCGTTGAGACGGGATTTGAGAACATCGAGCTGCAATGCGCCCACGACGCCGACGATCCAGTTGGCGCCGAGCATGGGTTTGAAGACCTGCGTGACGCCTTCTTCGGCGAGGCTTTCGAGCGCGCGGGTGAGATGTTTCTGCTTCATCGGGTCTGCGAGTTTGACCCGGCTCAGAATTTCCGGCGCGAAATTGGGAATGCCGGTGAAAACGACATTGCCCGATTCCGACAGCGTGTCGCCCACGCGCAGCACACCGTGGTTGGGAATGCCGATGATGTCTCCCGGCCAGGCTTCGTCCACCGTTTCGCGCTCCTGTGCGAAGAACAGAATTGGGTTGTGGATGCCGATCTGTTTGCCGGTGCCCGATTGCCTCAGCTTCATGCCGCGCTTGAACTCGCCGGAGCACAGCCTGAGAAACGCCACGCGGTCGCGATGGTTCGGATCCATATTGGCTTGAACCTTGAACACGAAACCGGTGACTTCGTTTTCCTCCGGGTGAACCACCCTTCCCTTCGCGGCCTGGGCGCGGGGACTGGGCGCGTGTTCGGCGAGCAGGGAGATGAGTTCGCG
>DASZRY010000052.1:0-36175 GCA_035548975.1 Rhizomicrobium sp. | reverse complement strand
TGAGGAGCGCGCCGCGCCACGACCTCAAAACCCGCGCGTGCAAATGTCGAGGCCATGCCAGTATGCACCGTCGATGCGCCTTTCCTTTCTTTCGTGTCCCAGGGATAGGCTTCGAGGGCGGGGGCGCCATTGCGTTTTGCTTCCTTCAGTGCGGCCGCGATCAACGCCGAGGTCACACCTTTCTTGCGATAGGCTTTGCGAACATAGAAGCATGACAACGACCATACGGGCATTTCGTCGACAGCCACGAGCATGCGCGAGCGGCCTAGCACCGGCAGATCGCTGCGCGGCGTGAGCTGACACCAGCCGACGGCGATATCGCCATCGAATGCAAGCAAGCCGGGAGGCGGACCCTTTTGAACGATGCGTTTGAACGCGACCTTGTTCACGGGCCCCTGTCCCTTCTCAAATCCGGTCCGCGCCATCCGCCACCACATGCACCAGCAGCCGCTGCATGCCCCGTTGGGCCCGAACAGATCTTCGAATTCGGGCCACAAATCGGGCGTTAGCGGGCGGATGGAAAGCCTCGTCATGCGGCCTTCTTCCTCTCGAAATTCTCGCGATGGAGAAGCACGAGATTGCAATAGACCGCGTGGCCACGCGCCATGCAATCGCGCGGTTCGACACCGTTGGGCGTGGCCCCGAGCTTGGCAAGGACGCGGCCCGATGCCGGATTGTCGTGGAAGCGGCCGGCCCAGACAGAGGCTGCCTTCAGATCCTCAAAGGCAAAGCGGACGACGCGCCTGGCCGCCTCGGTCGCATAGCCCTGGCCCCAATACGGACGGCCAAGCCAATAACCCAGTTCGAACTGGCTGTCTTTCAGCGACAATCCAATACCGCCCATGTGAATGCCGCCCGACTTGCGCACGATCGAAAAGCGGAAAGCCGTGCCGGTTGCGCGCGATTCAACAGACTTCCTGAGAAAGTCCTCGGCGTGCGCGCGCGTGAAGGGATGCGGCACGCTCGCCAGATTCTTTGCGACATCGTAGTCGCCCAGGAGGACGACCGTCGACGGGATGTCGGCCTCCTCCGGTGGGCGCAAGAGCAATCTCTCCGTTTCAAACCTGCTACACATGTTCCCTCTCCAGGCGAGGGAACAAAAAAGGGAGATGGCGGACCATCTCCCTCGCATACAATGGGCCGCCAATTGGTTGGCGGCCTATGTCTTCAGCCGCCTTATTCCGCTGCCGTCGCAGCCGGCTTGTTCCACGCAAGTACCGACACATAGGTGCGGCGCTTGAAGCCGGTCTTGAAGGCAACTTGTCCGTCTCGCGTGGCAAACAGCGTGTGGTCCTTGCCCATGCCGACGCCATCGCCGGGGAAGAACTTCGTGCCGCGCTGACGCACGATCACATTGCCGGCGACAATGGATTCGCCGCCAAACTTCTTCACGCCCAGACGTTGTCCCGCAGAATCGCGACCGTTGCGCGAGGAGCCGCCAGCTTTCTTGTGAGCCATAGTCCTCTCCTCAACCCGCGCTGATGCCAGTGATCTTGATCTTGGTGAAGTGCGCGCGGCCGCCACGCTTTCTGTGCGTGTTCTTGCGGCGCTTCTTCTTGAAGGCGATGACCTTGGGGCCGCGGCCCTGTTCAAGGATCTCGGCGGCCACGGAGGCGCCCTTCACGAGAGGGGTGCCTGCCTTCGTCGTATCTCCGCCAACCAGGAGGACTTCGCCAAGTGTAAGCACCGAGCCCACATCGCCCGAGACGCGATCGATCGAAAGGACCTCGTCCTTGACGACCCTGTATTGCTTACCGCCGGTACGGACGACCGCGAACATGGCTAAATCCTTGAAACATAATAGTTTTCTCGCGGAAAGGGTTTCCGCGGGAGCGGCGCACTATAGTCAGCGGCAAATTCGGGTCAAGCGCGGAAAATACACAATCCGCAGGCATTTTCTTGGCGCCCGGCCGGACTCCACTTGCCCCTCCCAAAAGTGTAAACATAGTTAACGATTTCGATCTGAGCTCGGGCCGCAATCCTTGATTCGCCGCCATTGGTATGTGGATTGCTTTCCGTGCGGACGACAACAACAACATCAAGGCGTCGGGGTTGATGATGAAGAACTGGGTAACTGCTGCGGCGTTTGCCGCGGCGATGGTTTGCGGTCCGGCGTTCGCGACCGACTTCTCGTTCCAAGGCACGTTCAATCAGGACGACGACGTGCAGCAATTCTTGTTCACCACGACGGGATCCTCCGATGTCATTCTGCGAAGCTGGGGCTATGCAGGCGGCGTGAACGCAGCCGGCGATACGATCGCTGCCGGTGGGTTCGATCCAATCCTGGCGCTGTTCAACGCGACCACCGGAGAATTGATCGGGTCCAACGATGACGACACCACGGGAACTGTAGCCAGCGATCCGGTGACGCATGAGGCATACGACACCTATCTTGACGTCGGAATGCTTCTGGCCGGTCAGTACATCGTAACAATCATGCAATATGACAACTTCGCCATCGGTCCTTTCCTGAGCGACGGTTTCACCCGCAGCGGCGAAGGCAATTTCACAGGCAACCCGGGCTTCACCGATTGTCCCGACAACCAGCCCGCCTTCAATGACGTGTCCGACGTTCAAGGCTGCGGCCGCACCAGTGCATGGGCATTCGATATTTTGGGCGTGGAATCTGCGGTTGTCCCGCCGAGCAATGGAGTGCCTGAGCCGCTGACGCTCAGCCTGCTGGCGACGGGACTTGCAGGGCTTGGCATGTTGCGCAAGCGCAAGGCTTAGACAGCCGTTCCGCTGCAGGCAAAACGCGCCTTCAGCCGGCCTATGCCTTCGCTGTGCGCGATACGACACGTCCGGCGAGTGCCGCGATAGACAACACCAATCCGACGATCACACACAGCCATTTGGCGTCGGTCACTGTGCTTCCGATCAACACGTCCGTGCCGGTGGCACCGCGCAGAATCCAGCCGAGTTCGATGGCGTTCTCGGCCGCATCGAGCAGCATGCCCGCGAGCGGAATCGCGCAGAAGAACCCCAGAACGCGACGCCGCTTGCCGGGATTTGGTGCGAAGCGCTCGCGCGCCGCCAATGCGCCGTAGAACAGCGCAAAGCCCCAAAGCGGCATGAAGAGATAGTCGAAACCGAGATTGAACCCGGCGAGAACGGCGGGGCGGGACGTGCTCCAGGCCACGAGGATCAGATTGACGTCGTTTGCGGTGGTCGCGCGCTGGAGGTCGGCCGTGCCATAGCCTGTCGCCGATTTGAGCTTTGTATCCAGTATCGCAAGGACGGCGAAGGCGCCGATGGCGCACACACTCGTCCACGCCCAGCGGCGGTTCAGGCTGCGAACAGATATGGCGAATTTCATGCTTCCCCCCTGCCCAATCGGAGGAGGAAGCCTAGCCCATGGCCGTACTAGTTGGCGATGTGTGGATTGAAACCCTCATGGACCAGCTTCTCGCCCCGCCAGACCTCGAACGTCCGATGGGTGATGCCGGGAAGCGAAATCGCCAATTGCCGCGCCTCGTCATCGGAAGCGCATTGGGCAATCATCAGGCAAGCCAGCGCCCTTTGGCGGTTGAGGTAGTGAATCTGGTAGCTCGACATAGCAAGCTCCCTTGATATGGATCGAGGCGGGAGTACAGGACCTGTCTCCCAGCCGCCGGCGCCCTTCGAAGTCACCGGCGACGGCAAAAGCTTGCGCCACTTTTGCCCGGGAGTCGAGATTTGCCCCGAAGTTCCCGCTTGAAACTTTACCCAATGCCGCAGCGCGACTATTGCAGGCATTGCCAATCGACGATCACCGCCCACCGCATGAGCCGATGCGCAAGTTTTTGAGCCTCATCTACAATTTTCATTGGGTTGTCCCCGGTGAGGCCGCACGTTCGGCGCAGGCGATTGCGGGCGGCCTTTCGACCTTGCTTGCGTCACAAAAAATTCGCGGCCTGATCAATCTGCGCGGCCACAATCCGCAATTCGGCTGGTGGCGCTATGAGACCCGCATCTGCTCGGAAATGGGGGTTGCGCATTTCGATGCGATGCTGGATTCCCGCAAGCTTCCAACGCGTGCGATGCTGACCGATCTGTTGGCCGGATTCGATCGGTCTGCGCGCCCGTTTCTCATCAAATGCTCCGGCGGTCAGGATCGTACGAGTTTCGCGGCCGCGCTCTACCTGATCCATACCCGCGGATGGAGCGCCAAAACCGAAGCGGAACGTCAATTCGCGCGCTGGCCCTACCTGCACTTTCCCAAAGCGCATCAGCGCTGGCTCAAACCGTTTCTGGACTACGCCGGTTCGCAAGCCTGCGGCGCACCCATCGCACAATGGATACGCGAGAACTACGACCCGCAACATTTCGCCCAATGGCTCGATGCAAACGGATATGCAGGCACCTACAAGGAAATCTTCGTGAAGCCCGAAGCAAGCCGCTGGCAATGGTGAGACTCGAGATCGCGCCGGGCGTGACCTTGTGGCGGGAGAAATTCGATCGCGCCGCGCAGGATGCTTTGCTCGGCGATGTGTTCCTGCGTGCCGAAGACGCACCGTTCTACCGGCCAGTGATGCCGACAACCGGCGCACCGTTTTCGGTCGAAGAAACCAATTTCGGTCCGCTCGGATGGATTTCCGATCGCGAGGGTTATCGCTATGCAAAAGTTCACCCGCTCACTGGCAAGCCGTGGCCGGATATTCCGCCTTCGCTGCTCGCTCTTTGGGATGACGTCGCAAACTATCGGGCGCCGCCGGAATGCTGCCTCGTGAATCTTTATCGCGGCGGGGCAAGAATGGGTTTGCATCAGGATCGCGATGAGCAAGCGCGCGATGCGCCGGTCGTTTCGGTGTCGCTGGGCGACGACGCGCTGTTTCGTATCGGCGGCGAAACGCGCAAGGGGGCGACTGCGAGCGTCAAACTTTCATCGGGCGACGTGCTGACCTTCGGCGGCGCGGCGCGGATGGCCTATCACGGCATCGATCGGGTGATCGCGGGAAGTTCGACACTGGTGCCGGGTGGAGGGCGGCTCAACCTCACCTTGAGGCGCGTTACCAGGCCCGGCGCAGACAAAAAAGCGCCCGGCCAGGGGGGCTGACCGGGCGCACTGCGCCGTTACGCGCTGGATGCCGGGAGGGGATGACCGGCATCCGGTGAAAAACGTTCACCCGGCGTGCGAGCGGGGGGGCAGTGCCTGCCAGATGAGACGTTTTCCAAGGTCTAACCTATGCATCCGTGCAACATCTTTCAACTTATTTTTTCCAGTTCCAGATTTCTGTCTAAAATGTAGTGACAGTTGTAAATTTGTTACTCAGAGCGCTTCAATCGATTCGCCAGCCCGTCGCGCCAGGCAGAGGCCAGCGCCGGGGTGTCATGCACCATCTGAAGGACTTCCCGAGATATGCGCGGGTGATATAGGGCACGAAACGCCTCCGCCACGCTGGGATTTCCGGCCCCTATCGACATTCTTGTCATCAAACCCCCGGCGCCGGGCGCGCGGCCTTCTTCCACAACGCGCAGATACCAACCGCAGCGTGATGAAACCGTCATCAACTGTGGCGCATCGGCACGCGCCGTGTGGATGGCGAATTTGTAACAAGGCCCGCGCGGCTGACTGACCTCCAGAAGAGCGTCGCCCCAGCGAAATCTGTCGCCGATATGGATGCCGTCTTCGGTGGCGCCGACGACGGTGAGATTCTCACCGAACATCGCTGGCGCGGTATTGAATCCCTTTTGCTGCCACCACGGCCAGTGATCGACGGGATAGGCATAGACGGCCTTGTCCGGCCCGCCATGTACGGTGAGATCGGCCTGTCTGTCGCCCTCGAGATTGGTGCGGCCGACGAAGACATTGTCCGCCTCGACCGGAATCTTTCCAATGGCGGATTCGACCGCTTCGCCGTTCACACGCGCGATGATGCGAGGCTGGGCGACATTCACCGAAACGATGCGCAAATCCATTTCACATTCTTCCGAAATCGCGCGCCGTCGCGTCGATGGCCGCTTTGGCCTTCTCGACGATTTCGTCGACTTCCTTCTCGGTAATGATGAAAGGCGGACTGAGCACCATCGTGTCGCGGATGGCGCGCATCACAAGGCCGCTCTGGAAGCAATAGTTGCGGCAATGAGTGCCGACATCCCTGTCACGCGGAAAGAAGCTGCGCTTGGGTTTCTCGGGCACGAGCTCGATTGCCGCGAGAAGCCCCACCCCGCGCACTTCACCCACGAGCGGGTGATCGTCGAACGCTTCGTGCAGTTTGCGCTGCAGATAGGGGCCGATGATGTCTTTCACGCGGGGGACGAGGTTCTGTTTTTCGAGCACTTCGAGGTTGCGCAACGCGACGGCCGAAGCGACAGGATGGCCGGAATAGGTATAGCCGTGCACCAGTTCTTCGTTCGCCGTGGCGATGGCATCGCCCAGCCGCGGCCCCAGCGAAATGGCCGAGATAGGCTGATATCCCGACGACAGCCCTTTGGCCATCGTCACGATGTCCGGCGAAATATCGTATGTATGCGCGCCGAACCATTCTCCGGTGCGCCCAAAACCGGTGATGACTTCATCGAGATGCAGGAGCACGTCGTATTTCTTGCAGATGCGCTGGACTTCCGGCCAATAGGTCTTCGGCGGGAAGATCAGGCCGCCCGCGCCCTGAATGGGCTCGGCGGAGAATGACGCCACGTTGTCCGGCCCCAGCTCCAGAATGCGTTCTTCCAGCTTCCTTGCAATAAGAAGTCCGAATTCATCCGGTCCGATGTCGCCGTAGCCCGCGGCTTCAGCGCCGAACCAATAGGGCGCAGGCACTTTGACGAAGCCCGGCAGCGGCAAATCCCATTGCGGATGCATTGGCGTGAGGCCGGAAAGCGAGGCGGCGGCAAAGGTGACGCCGTGATAGGCGTAGTCGCGCGAAAGATGGATCTTCTTTTCCGGCTTCTTTTTGAGATTCCAATAGTAGCGTATGAGCTTGAGCGCGGTGTCGTTCGCCTCAGAACCGGAATTGGCGAAAAGAATGCGGCTATGACCCTGCGGCAGGATCGAGCTGAGTTTCGTTGCAAGTTCGATGGTGTAGGGATTCGACGTCTTGAAGAAGTGATTATAATACGGAAGCCGCCTGAGCGCCTCATACCCGGCTTCGGCGAGTTCGCCGTTGCCATAGCCCACCTGCACGCACCAAAGGCCGGCCATTCCGTCGATCAGACGCTTTCCCTCGGAATCCCAGAGATAGACTCCGTCGGCCCTGGTGATGATGCGCACGCCTTCGGCATTGAGCGAGGAGGTTTGCGTGAAGGGATGGATGTGGTGGGCGGCGTCGAGCGCCTGCCAGTGTTTGGTGAGGTTGTGGGTTGCGTCAGTCATGTTCGTTCTCGCGAAAAGAGGAAACACAAACAAAAGTGTTCGCGAGAACGGCTATGGATTATAACCGATCCTTGCACAGAGAATGAGCAGGGCGCGTTTGCGCGTCATGCCGCGTTTATATCAAACAAATCGGATCAAATCCAACGCCGTACCCTTGCCGCATAGGCATCGTAGGCATCGCCGAACTGGAGGCGCATCTTTGCTTCTTCGAAGGGAATATGAATCTGGTTGCAGACCACGAACATCAGAACCGGTACCGCAAACATCGGCAGCGAACCCGCCCAGAGCGCGATCCCGAGCGTGAAAACCAGGATGCCGAGATACATCGGGTTACGGGTAACAGCAAAGGCGCCGCGCGTGACGAGCTTGGTATTCGTCGGCGAGGTTGGCATCACCTCGGTCTTTTCGGCCGCGAATATCAGCCGTCCCCAAAGCGAGAGCAGGAAGCCCGCGATCGTCAACGCGATGCCAAGGGGCATCAGGGTCAAGTCCACAATGGATTTCCACGGATAGATCGCACTCGCCAGGCCAGCCAGCGCAAGGAACAGGAAAAGCCAAATCGGCGGAGGCACTTTGACCATCGCTCTCTCCCTGAATTCGGTCTATTGGGGCGGCGGCGATTTCGGCGAGCCCGTTTCGATGAATTGCTTCAGGCGAAACATCTGTTCGGCCAGCATTACGTCGGCAAGCGAGGGCCATTTTCCGAAACCGCCCTTCATGTATCCACCTACGGAATTGTCGAGCATCAAATCCGTGCCGCCGCCCACAGCCTTCAGCGAAAAAGTCAGCGCGCTATCCACGCCGTGGCCCTGAAACGGGCCCAGCGGCCCGCGCAGACGCAAGACTTTGCCGGGTTCGGCATCGACGACGGTTGCATGCTGCACTGAACCGTCTGGCCAGCTTTCGCAAAAACAGCCGCCGCCTTTGGCCTCCAGCCGGAGATTGGCCGCGCTTCCGGAAAACGTATGCTCGGAACTCCACCACTTGGCGGGCACGATCAGCGCGGCATAAACCGCTTCCGGGGGGGCTGCAATATGTACGGTCTGTTCGATCTGAAAACCGTTTGGCGTGTTGTCGACAACAGCCGCATCTAGCGGACAATCGAAGCACGCAACCGCAACGACCGTTGCAACGCTCAGAACCCCTCTCATGCGAATCTCCCTCCAGCGGACAGTTTCATTGGCAATGAACATGCTGCGCTGGCGGCCACTATACACTGTTCGCGCGCGAGGCTTAACCGGCAATCAGCCCCAACTTTCGCGCATGCCCATTCGGCGGCCGACGGCGGCAGCGGTAGCCGGCGGCGGCGGAAGATCGCTCATCGGCGCGCCCAGGAAAACGCCCTGACCGAAATCGAAGCCCATTTCGCGCACGCGCTCGAAAGTCGGCTTATCGGCGACAAATTCGGCAATCGTTTCGATCTTGAGTTCGCCGCAGAGCTTCAGAATGGATTTGAGCAACGCATCGTCTCGAGCGGATTTGCCGATGGATCCTATGAGCGAACCGTCGATCTTCACAAAATCGACGGCGAAAGCATGCAGATACTGGAACGATGCAGCGCCTGCCCCGAAATCGTCGAGCCCGACTCGATAGCCCAATTCGCGCAAGCCTTGAATTGCCTTGTTGGCGGCATCGAGATCGGCAATCTCGGCGGTTTCCGTGACTTCGACCAAAACCCGCTTGGCCAATACGCGCTTGCGAGAGAGGAAGCCCGCCACCAGCGCAAAGCTCGACGGTGTCGACAGCGTATGGCCGGAAATGTTGAGCGCAATGGACGCGCCATGCACGCCCTCGCGTTCGATGACCGACATCACCTTGATGGCGGCGGCCGCATCGAACGCGTCGGCGATGCCAAGCGCTTCGACGAAACGGATTGTCTCGCCCGTGTTCTGATTTTGCGAAAACCGCGCAAGCGCTTCGTAGTGCGAGACTTCGCGGGTGGCGAGTTTGACTATCGGCTGGAAGGCGAGTTCGAAAGAACCATCCGCAACCGTCTCGGTGAGCTTCAAGGCGCGCGCTTCGGTTTCGCGAACCATGCCTTCGAATGCTGCGCCGAGATCGGCGGGCAGTTTCTCGCCGGGACGGCGCTTGGAAAGCCGGTCGGTCACATATCGCAGGGCGAGCATTCGCTGATCGCCCGTCAATCCCTGGGCTTTCAACGACACAAGCGTTTCTTCGACCTGCAGCGAATTCAAGCCGCCTTCGGCAAGCGCCTCGCGGATCACCTGGGCGAGTTTGTTGCGGGAGCCTATGCCCGCGATCGCGCCGAATGCGTCGGCCGAGATGCGGCCCGCGGCTTTCATGCCAGCATTCTGGATTGTCTGACCGATGCGGCCGAGTAGACTTTCACTGTCGGCGCGCGAAAGTTTGGCAACGGCATCGGTGAGGCCGGGCACTTCGACGAGCGATAACGCGTCCATGCCGGCGGCAACCTTTCCCGCGGTTGCGAGAAATGACTCGTTATCGGGAAGACCGGTCTTTGCATCCTTCCCGTCATTGCCAAACGAGGTCTTGGCCCCGGGTTTGGACAGCGTACAGGAGACGTTGCCGCCGTTGAGCGGCAATTGGCAGAGCGACAACACCGCATCGCTTCCGCCGGCAAGTTTCAGTTTCAGCGGCCCGGCGCGGCCGCCGCGGCCGAGTCCCTTCATATAGGCAGCGAACTTCCGGCCGGCTTCGGGCTCGAACAGCCTGCCGGCGTTTTCGCCGACCAGTGCCGGATTGTGCGTGAATTCGCTCGCGGCACCCGTCGCAAACACGATGGTGCCATTCTCATCGACCTCGAACAGGAGGTCGGCATTCGCAAAGGCAAAGCCGAGCAGACGTGCAGGATTGACCACGACCGTTTCCCCGTTGGGGGGAAAGTTTGCCAAACCGGAGCTTAGGGAACTGTTAAATGCCCGCCCGTTCGCGCACGGCTGCGCCAAATGCCGCAAAAAGTGCGCGCGAAACCGGATTGTCGTGCCATTTCCATTCCGGGTGCCATTGCGTTCCGAGCAGGAAACCGCGCGCGGACGGCATGGAAACCGCCTCTATCGTTCCATCGGGAGCCGTGGCCTCTGCAACCAAGGGCGGCGCCAGACGGTCGATGCCCTGGCTGTGCAGCGAATTCACGCGGAAGGATTTTTCGGGCAGCAATCTGGACAAAAGCCCGCCTTCGCCGACACGAACATCGTGAACGGGACCATACTGCACGTCGAGTTCGGCATGTTTGTCTTCGCGATGATCGAAGCGGCCTTCGATTTCGTGAACATGCTGATGCAGAGACCCGCCGAGCGCCACGTTCAATTCCTGAAATCCGCGGCACACCGCAAAGACCGGAACGCCTTTCTCGATGGCGGACATCAGAAGCGGAAGCGCTGTGGCATCGCGGCGCTCATCGAGCCAGGTGCCTTCACGCGGGGGCGCACCGCTATAAAGCGCGGGCGATACGTTCGACGGCGAGCCGGTGAAGAAAAGGCCATCGACGGAGGAAAGGATTTCATCGGGCGGAATCGGTGGATCGAGGACCGGGATGAGCAAAGGAAGGGTTTGCGCGCCGTCGCGCACGGCAACGATGTATTTCTCGCCCACTGCGTGGAAGGGATGCATCCCAATCACGCGGAAATCGCAAGCGATACCGACAACCGGACGGCGGCCGCTCATTGCTTCCTTATCTCGGCAAACCGGAAGAGCTTGCCGTCCAGGCTCGCGACCGGATGAACGTCGCGCAACGCTACCGTGGTCGAAAGGCCCTGATCGTCTATCACCGTCCATTGCCGGAGTTCGACCGGCGCCGATGCGAAGACCAGGGTGACATTGCTCTTGTTGCGATTGGTGCTGGAGCGGGCTTCTACAAGGATCGAATCGCCGTCGCGGTGAACCCCAAGCACCAGCCGATTCTGTTTGAGACTGATGTCGTCTTTCAGGATCAGTTGCAGCGGCGTGCCGGCGAGCGGATAACGGTCCACCGTGTTCAGCTTGCGGTTCTGCACATAGATGGAACTGCCGTCGCAGACGATCAGCGTGGGAGCAGGCGGATCGTATTCGAAGCGAACCTTGCCGGGCTTGTCGATGTAGATCTTGCCTTCGGTGAGATCGCCGTTGGGACCGATCTGCGAAAACTCGCCTTCGATCGCGCGCATGCCGTTCAGATAGGCGCTGATCTTTGCCAGATCGTCGCGTTGCTGATCGCTGAAAGTCGGGCGCGCTTCCGGAACGGGCTGGCCCGCGCCGGTGAGTAGCGGGGTTGCGATGAGCAAAAACAAAACCGGAAGAATTCGGCGCATGAAGCCTTTTACCTTCGCTTTATGGCCGAAAGAAGGGTCAGGCGGCTTCCGGGCAGGGAAGGCGCGGAGAAAGGCCGTCCACGATAAGCTGCATCACGCCTTCGAGTTCCTGCTCGAGCTTCGGAAGAGTAAGTTTGGACCACAATTGCGGATAGCGGAATTTCATCACCGCGGCCTGAATCATTTCCGCCGTCTTTTCGACGGGGCAGCCGCAGCTTTGGAATTCGCCTTGGCGGAGCCCATCCTCCAACACCTTGACGATGATCTTGCGTTCGTTGGCGAGCATCCAATTGGCAAATTCCGGGCGTTCGCGCGAAATGATGAGCGCGATTTCATAGGCGCGCGGATCGCTTTCCAGCTTGTTGTAGGTGCGGCGCAATTCCTCGAACAAGAGATCGTGCAGGCGCTGGCGGGCGGTCTTGTCCGGCGCATCGGCGAGCGCGGCAAGGTGTTGGAGATGCTTTTCGAAATCCTGGGTGGCAATGTATTCGGCAATATCGAGCTTGCCGGGAAAAAAGCGGTAGAGGTTGCCCGGCGACATCGAACAGTCAGTGGCGACTTCGGCCATTGTGGTCTTCGCATAGCCGAAATGCGAAAACCGCTTCTTCGCGGCTTCCACAATCTGCGTGCGGACATCTTCCTTTTCGGCCATGAGCGTTCACTCCACCGGACAAGTTCTCTTATCGGCGGTAATTATAGGGTGCATTCCTGAATATTCAACAAATCGTTCAATCTTCCCGTTCAACACACAGGTTTAGTGGAAATGGCTGAAGCAGGTTCCAAACCAATGGCTTATGGGGACGTTTCTGTCGTCGGCGCCGGCTCCTGGGGCACCGCGCTCGCGCTGGTGGCTGCCCGTGGGGGCAAACGGGTGACCCTTTGGGCCCTGGAACCGGAAATCGTGCAGGAAATCGGCACAGCGCATGTAAATGGGATCTACCTGCCCGGAATTCAACTCCCCGCAAACATTGTGGCCACCGGGAACATGGCCGAAGCGGCCAAGGCGCAGGCCATCCTTCTGGTGTCCCCAGCGCAATATTTGCGCAGGACCGTGAGGAACCTCAGGCCGCATTTGCGGCCAGGAACGCCCCTTGTGCTCTGCTCGAAAGGAATTGAACGGACGACGGGAGAATTGCTGACTGAGGTGCTTGCAGCGGAAGCGCCCGATTGCGAGCCAGCCATCCTTTCCGGACCTTCGTTTGCGCGCGATGTTGCATTGGGATTGCCGACGGCTGTGACGATTGCGGCGAAACCGGAAATCGCCGCGCGGCTGCAGGCGACAATGGCGCACGGTACGTTTCGTCCATATGCGAGCGACGATCTGGCGGGCGTTGCGTTGGGCGGCGCGGCCAAAAACGTCTACGCCATTTGCTGCGGAATGGTCATCGGAATGGGCCTTGGCGAAAGCGCGCGCGCAGCTTTGCTGGCACGCGGCTTTGCAGAATTGACCCGCTTGGGAGAAGCATTGGGCGCAAAACGCGAAACGCTGATGGGACTTTCGGGATTGGGAGATCTGGTGTTGACCGCAACAAGCACCACTTCACGCAACTATGCGGCAGGCATTGCATTGGGCAAAGGCGAGACGCTGCGCAATCTCGTGGCGCCTGGAAAGGCGCTTGCAGAAGGAATCGAGACCGCGCCGGCGCTGGTTGCGCGCGCGCGGCGGCAAACGATCGAACTGCCCGTCGCCGAAACAATGGCGGCCATTCTCGATGGATCATTGGCGCCTAACGATGCCGTTCCGCGATTGATGGGCCGGCCGCTAAAGAGCGAATAATCAGAGGGAGAAACGAATGTTGTTTGCTATCACGTCGCTGGACAAGCCCAATTCCATGGAGCTGCGCATGGCGACGCGCGAGAAGCATCTGGCCTATGGCAGGGACAGCAAGGAAGGCGGGCGGCTGCGGCTGGGCGGACCGTTTCTCGATACGGACGGAAACATGATCGGCAGCTTCATCATTCTCGAAGCCGACAGTCTGGAAGCAGCCGAGCGCTGGGCGGCAAACGATCCCTATATGAAAGCGGGATTGTTTGCGTCTTCGGTCGTGAGGCCCTGGCGGGCAACGATCAACAATTGCGGCGCTCAACTCTGAGGACATCGGGATGAATTACTGGCTTCTCAAGACCGAGCCCGAGACGTTTTCATGGGAGATGCAAAAGAAGAAGGGTGCAAAGGGCGAGCCGTGGAGCGGCGTGCGCAATCACCAGGCGGCCAACAACATGAAGGCGATGAAGAAGGGCGATCTGGCCTTCTTCTATCACACGGGCGATGAGAAGCAGATCGTGGGCATTGTCGAAGTGATCGGCGAATACAGGCCCGATCCCACCGATGAATCGGGTAAATTCGGACTTGTCGACGTCAGGGCGCTCAAGGATTTGCCGGTACCTGTCACGCTCGTGCAGGCAAAAGCCGATCCGAAACTCAAGGACATGGTCCTGGTCAACAACACGCGCCTTTCGGTGCAGCCGGTGACGCCCGGCGAATGGAAGCACATCTGCAAGCTGGGCGGCGTGAAGGACTAATCCTTCTTCCAGACGAAGGTATCTCTGGTAGATGCCGTGGTCACGCGCGAGGAACCGTCGAATTTGTACGTGCCGTTGATGGCCACGCCGTTTTGCGGGGTGCGCGAGAATTTCCCGTCCGCAGCCTGCCACACGCCTTGTTCCTTCACGACGATCCGAAATCGGTAATGCCCGTCCGGCGTGATGACGAGGGTGTTGTCGGCGCGTGCTCCGGTGACGCCGCGGAAGTGCCAGGTGGCGGCGATTCTCGCCGTTGGACCTGAGGCTTTCGGATCCGGTTTTCCGACATAGGTTGTCTGCGTCAGCGGAAAGGGGGGATCCATCGTAAGGCCGCTGTCGCCCACATCGCCGCCGTAAGCGGTGGCCATGCTTTGCGTATATTGAGGTTCCAGAAAGAAATAACCGGCGGTCAGCGTTGCGTGATCGAGATCGGATTCGAAGGTAATGTCCTTTGAGGTGAGGCGCACCGTACCATGATCTTCCGCCGTGGTGACGAGCGTATAGGCGCCGACATCGTCGGTTTCGAAGGTTGCGGTGACGCGGCCCGCCGCCATGGCCGATTTCGTGAAGTTGCTGCCGACATACTGGAAATAGTCGGAGCCCAGCTTGTCGCCATCGAGCGCAATCCTCTCCGCCGTCCATTTGCCGGCGAAGGTCGGCGGGCCTGAGAACAGCCACAACAGCAAACCGATCAGCGCGGCGGCCCCTATACCTGCGCCGATCATCACGCGGCGGTCCATGTAGAACGGGTCCGGTGGAGCGAGCTTGCGCGGCTCCGGAGCTTTCGATCCGTCCAGCACCGCGCGGATGATTTCCGACAGATAGTCGAGATGCTGTTGCAAAGGTGGGGTGAAGGCATCGAGCCAATGCGGTGTCGAGAGGAAATATTCGAGCGATTTGGCCGGCAGGACGTTCTCAATCCGCATCGGAATGATGGGAAGGCCGCGGTTCACCGCGCGCTCGACTTCGCGCTTGATCTGCTGCGAGCTGTTGGCATTGCCCGAAAAGATGAGGAGAAAGGCGCGCGAAGAATGGATCGCATCGACAATGGATTCGCCCCAGTCAGCGCCCGGCGTGATGTCGCGCGGAGCAACCCAGCAGCGAATGCCCTTCGATTCCAGTACGGCACAGGCGGCATCGGCCGCCGGTTTGTCTTTCGAGGAATGAGAGATGAAGACGTCGTGGGCCATTTGCTTCAGTTCTGACGTTGATAGAGGACGGAACCATCGTCCTGCGCGACGTTGTAGATGCTGACGCACCTCTCTTCGCCGGTCTGTGCGCAGACAATATCGACCGCGATGGAATATTTGGCATTGCCCGTTGCGGCATCGCAGATGTAGCGGTTGTTCTGATCGGTCTGGCGCGGATCGGGATCGGTGAGACGGCCGTTTCCGGGCAGAACGCCGAAATTCTTCGCGTTGGCGAGTGCTGTGGTGCAGACCTGGGACGGATTGTTCAATGCGTCCTGCACATTTTCGGACAGCGTTGCTTCTTCCATCTGCGTCTGGTCCGGGACATTGGCATGCTGCTTGTGACCGAAGGTGAGGAACGCCGCGGCCGCAATGGCGATCACGAAGCCGCCAATCACCGCCCACAATCCGATCATCCATTCGCGTTCAAGCGCGCGAAAGTCGGGTCCCGTGCTCATGGCGGCAAAACATTCCCCACCTGCCCGCCCGAAAATTAGCGGCTTTCGGCGGGGACCGCCAGTATAGGCGAGCGGAAGCCGGCCCTAACCCAATGACTTGACGATTTCTTCGGTCATCTTCTTGGCGTCTCCGAACAGCATCATGGTGTTGTCGCGGAAGAAGAGTTCGTTTTCGACACCTGCGTAACCCGAACCCATGCCGCGCTTGATGAAGAGCACAGTCTTGGCCTTTTCCACGTCCAGGATCGGCATGCCGAAGATCGGCGATTTGGGATCGGTCTTGGCGGCGGGATTGGTGACGTCGTTCGCGCCGATGACATAGGCGACATCGGCCTGCGCGAATTGGGAGTTGATGTCTTCCAGTTCGAACACTTCGTCATAGGGAACGTTGGCTTCAGCGAGCAGCACGTTCATGTGGCCGGGCATGCGGCCCGCCACCGGATGGATGGCGTAGGAAACCTTCACGCCTTCCTTCTTGAGGATATCCGCCATTTCGCGCACGGCGTGCTGGGCCTGCGCCACCGCCATGCCATAGCCCGGCACGATGATGACGGAGCCTGCGTTCTTCATGATGAAGGCGGCATCGTCTGCGCTGCCCTGTTTCACGGGCCGGGTTTCCTTGGCGCCGCCCGCCGCGGCCGTCTCGCCGCCGAAGCCGCCGAGGATGACGGAGATGAAGCTGCGATTCATCCCCTTGCACATGATGTAGGAGAGGATGGCGCCCGACGAGCCGACGAGAGCGCCGGTGATGATGAGCGCGCTGTTTTCGAGCGTGAAACCCATCGCCGCCGCCGCCCAACCCGAATAAGAGTTGAGCATGGAGACGACCACCGGCATGTCTGCGCCGCCGATGGGAATGATGAGCGTGATGCCGAAGACGAAAGAGAGGATCGCAATCGCCCAAAACGCCCAGGCAGGTTGCGCCATCGTGAAATAGACGATGAGCGCCACGATGATCAGCGCCAGAAGAATGTTGAGCGCGTGGCGCGCGGGCAGAAGGATCGGCGCGCCGCTCATATTGCCGTTCAATTTGGCAAAGGCGATGATCGAGCCCGCAAAGGTGATGGCGCCGATGGCGACGCCGAGGCTCATTTCGATCAGGCTTTGGGTGCGGATAGCACCTTCCGCGCCGATGCCGAACGCATCCGGCGAATAGAAGGCAGCACCCGCCACTACCACGGCGGCCAACCCCACCAGCGAATGGAAGGCCGCGACCAGTTGCGGCATCTGCGTCATCGCAATGCGCCGCGCGGTGACCGCGCCGATGCTGCCGCCAATGGCGAGACCGCCGATAACGAGTGCCCAAGTGATGGGATCGGTGACGCCCGCGACCCACAAGGTCGTGACGATGGCAATCGCCATGCCGATCATGCCGTTGCGATTGCCCGCACGCGACGAGGCGGGCGAAGACAGCCCGCGCAGCGCCATAATGAAGAGGACGCCAGAAACGAGATAGGCAAGCGCTGCGATATCGGCCTTCATAGCGATCTCAGCCCTTCTTCTTGTACATCGCCAGCATGCGCTGGGTGACGAGGAAGCCGCCGAAGATATTCACGCTGGCAAGGATCAGAGCGAAAAAGCCGAGACCTTTGGATGTCCATGATGCCGAGTCGATCACAGGCACGGCGACCGCGATCAGCGCGCCCACCACGATCACCGAGGAAATCGCATTCGTCACCGCCATCAAAGGCGTGTGCAGCGCGGGTGTCACGCTCCAGACCACGAAATAGCCCACGAAAATCGCGAGCACGAAGATGGTGAGACGGAAGACGATCGGATCGACGAGTTCCATGGTCTCAGGCTTTCAATGACGGGTGAACGATTTCGCCGTCGCGCGTGACGCCGGCGCCTTTGACAATCTCGTCGTCCCAGTTGAGTGCGAGCGCGCCCGTTTTCTTGTCGACGATGAGTGCAACGAAATTGAACAGATTGCGCGCGTAAAGGCTGGACGTATCGGAGGCGAGCCGCGCGGGCAGATTGGTGTAGCCCATGATGGTCACGCCGTGGACAGTCACGACTTCATCGGGTTTCGTCAGGGGAGTATTGCCGCCCTGCTCTGCCGCCAGATCGACGATCACCGAGCCCGGTTTCATCGTCTTGATCATCTCCTCGGTGACGAGCACCGGCGCCTTGCGGCCGGGGATCAGCGCCGTGGTGATGACGATGTCCTGCTTTTTGATATGTTCGGCGACGAGAGCGGCCTGCTTGGCCTGATATTCCGCCGACATGGGTTTGGCGTAGCCGGCAGCGGTCTCGGCCTGCTTGAACTCATCGTCCTCGACTGCCACGAAGCTGGCACCGAGCGAGACGACCTGTTCCTTCGTCGCCGGCCGGACATCGGTCGCAGACACAATGGCGCCGAGGCGCCGCGCCGTCGCGATGGCCTGCAGGCCCGCCACGCCCACGCCCATGATGAAGACGCGCGCCGGCGCGATGGTGCCAGCCGCCGTCATCATCATCGGCATGGCGCGGCCGAAGGTGGCCGCCGCGTCGATCACCGCCTTATATCCGGCGAGGTTGGCCTGGCTCGACAGAACGTCCATCGATTGCGCGCGGCTGATGCGCGGGATGAATTCCATCGCGAAAGCGTTCACGCCCTGCGCGCCCAATTTGGCGATGGTTTCTTTTTCCGAATAGGGCGCCAGAAGCGAGGCATAGACCGCGCCTTTCTTCATTGCCGAAATCTCGTCGGCTTCCGGGCCGCGCACCTTCAGCACGATGTCCGCATCGCGCAGGATACTCGCCTTGTCCGCCGACACGATGGCGCCGGCAGCGATATAGTCGCCGTCAAAGATCTGGGCCTTTTCGCCCGCACCGGATTCGACGCTGACATCCAGCCCAAGTGACTTGAGCTTCTTTACCGTTTCCGGCGTGGCGGCAACCCGCGCCTCTCCTGCGCGGCGTTCCTTGAGGACGGCAAGTTTCATCGAAGACTAGTGCGTGCGGAAAATGGCAAGGAGCGCCATGATAAGAAGGATTCCGAACAGCGACCATCTTATGAACACCGTGAAGCCATGCCAGCCCTTCGCGTGTTCGCTGATGTCCATTTGGCCGTGCTGAAATTCCTGATGCTCGCTGGCCATGTCCGGTCCCCTCAAAAACGGGCCGGACTATAGCAAAGGACGTCCCCCTGACAACGGCCTTGGCCGGCTGTGCGTCAAACCCGCCTGTTGGGCGTGGAATGCTCCCAATCCGCCAAGAGCGCGCGTATCGCCGCCACGAAAGCCAATGGCTGGTCCAGCATGATGTGATGCTGGGCCTGGGGGATTTCCACCATGGGCGCGGCCCGGCCGAGCAGGTTGAACATGTATTCGCCGATCTCCGGCGGCATCAGCACGGAATGCTCGCCGCGGAACACTGCGATTCGGCATTTCGTCTCGCGCAGGCGGGCGGCGGTATCCCCGATGGAGAAGGAGCGCCAGATCGCCGGGTCGAACTTCCAGGTGAAGCCGCCCTCCGCCCGCTTGAGGGAGTGCCGGGCCACCCAATCGAGCAGGTAAAGGTTTTCGCTGGTCTGGGGCGGCATCAGGCGGAACCGGGCCAGCGCCGCCTCAAGAGTGGGATAGATATGGTGCGGCTTGATCTTGCGTTCGGGTGGGCCGCCGGGGCGGCCGGACGGGTTGACCGGCGAATCGACGATCACTGTGCCGTAGAGCCGGTGACCGTAGAGCGCGCCCGTAAGCATCGTGACGAAGCCGCCGAAACTGTGGGCCACGATGACCGGCGGTTCCTCAAGGTCGAACATGCCCGCATCTTGGCAGACCGCAAGCTCTTCCTGGGCGAACAATTCCATCGAGTAATGCTCTCGCCACTCGGAATCGCCCATGCCCGAAAGGTCCATCGCCGCCACGTTGTAGTCGCGGGCAAGAAAGGGCGCGATGAAGCTCCACCAATAGGCATGTGCGGCGTTGCCATGAACGAGCAACAGACCGGGGCGCTTCTTGTCGCCCCAACGCAGATAGTGGATGCGCGCGCCTTTCACCTCGACAAAGTTCGATTGCGGAAGTTGGGCCACCGTATCGACGAACCATTTGGGCGCATCCGGATGGCGGCCATGGAACGGCGTCAGCGGACCCTGGTTGGGCGATAGGTCGAACATCTCGCGCACCGTATCGGGCGGAGAACCGGGAAGCGGGGGAAGCGGCGGGGTATCGCTCATCGGTTGCAAACTGGCACGGCTCACACCGTCCACTCAAGCCAAGTGCCATGGGGATGGGCATGACCCAATTCGCGTTCCTCACGCGTGCCGTCGTGGTAACGGATGAGCATGATGGGGCAGCGTCCCTCGAAGGACTCCGCTTCGAACGACAATCGCCAGACCGGGCGGCGAAGACCGGCCACCGTCAGGATATCGTGCAATGTTTCCTTCATCTGGCGGCTGAACTGATAGACCGCGATGGTGTGATAGACGCAAACGGGCTCCGTTTCCGGCATGTCGCGCAGCGCGCCGGAGAGAAGGGCCAGCGCATCGCCGCTGCGGATCTGCGGTTTGTGTTCGCGGAAAAGCGAAATGGCCTTGTCGAGGCGTTCGAGCCGCGAAATCTGATCGGGCCACATCAGTGCGCGCAGCCAGTCGCGGTCGTCTGCATTCGAAAGATCGACGGGATTGAGTTCCAGGCCAACGCGCTTGCCGGCGCGCGGCGTTGCGCCCGCGGGAGGGAGCTTTTCACCGCGCACTTCGCATTGGATCACAAGCGGCGCGCCGGGCGCGATGGCGGCAACGCATTTGCCGTTCCTGTTGTAGCTCACGCCGTAACGATCCCAAATGAGATTGAGTCCGGCGCTTGGACCCACCTCGATCAGGTTGAGCGGTTCGCCGGCTTCTTTGGCGAGCGCGCGAAAACCAGCGTGGAGAAGCGCCGAACGGCCGACTTCATTCGTATTCGTCACCCGCGTGGCGATGAGCGATTCGAGTTCGGCGCAATGCGCGATCACAAAATCGCGGAAGGGCGGAAATGGATCGCCTTCCTTCGTCCTGCCATCGTTCAAATCGGGATAAAAATCGCGAATCGGGTGCCGGGCGCCGCGCAACAGAAGAAAATGCACGGCGGCGAAGAGAAGGTTCGCGTGCGGCTGGCCTGGCTTGGCGTGCGCGGCAAGTTCGCGCAATTGCCGGTCGCCTCCAACGCCTTCGGCGAGCCGGGCATACATTTCGGAGCCGGTACGTCTGGCATCGGCAGCGAAAAAATCCCAGTAATCGAAGACTTTCTCACCCATCGGTTACAGGTCCCGGAATTCTTTAGAGTCTCTTCACCATAAACAGACAGTCACCGTCGCACGTCCCGGAATGTGTCGCAAACTGAGACCCTTAAACAGGATTTTACCTTTGGCGGGACAACATGCGTGCCAAACAACGTGTTGGGTAAAATATGGCGCAAACTATACTCATCGTCGACGACGATCCGGTGCAACGCAGGCTTCTTGAAGCTGCGATCAGCCGGTCGGGTATGTCGGTGGTTACCGCGCCGGGCGGACAACCTGCACTCGATATTCTCAACGGGCCCCGCGGCGACCAGTTCGCACTCGTGCTGCTTGACCTTGTGATGCCGGACGTGGACGGCATCACCGTGCTCACGCGGCTGCGTGCGATGCATTCCGCTCTTCCCGTGATCGTGCTCACCGCCAAAGGCGGGATCGATTCCGCGGTCGAAGCAATGCGCGCGGGCGCAAACGATTTTCTGGTGAAGCCTGCGAGCCCAGAACGGATCGCCGTTTCGATCCGCAATGCGCTCACCATCGGAACGCTTTCGGGCGAAGTGACGCGTCTTAAAAAGCGCAACGAAAACCGCCTGTTGTTCGAAGATCTGATCGGACGCAGTTCGGAAATGCGCCAGGTGTTCCGATTGGGACAGCGCGCAGCGCAATCCAACATTCCGATCCTGATCGAAGGCGAATCCGGCGTCGGCAAGGAATTGATCGCACGCGCGATTCAGGGATCGTCGGAACGCTCCGGCAAACCGTTCGTGACGGTGAATTGCGGCGCAATTCCGGAGAATCTCGTGGAATCGATCCTGTTCGGGCACGAGAAGGGATCGTTCACGGGCGCAACCGACAAGCACCTCGGCAAGTTCCAGGAAGCCAATGGCGGCACGCTTTTCCTCGACGAAATCGGCGAATTGAGACTCGATATGCAGGTGAAACTGCTGCGAGCGCTGCAGGAAGGCGAAATCGATCCCGTCGGATCGAAGCGCCCGGTGAAGGTGGACGTGCGCATCATCTCCGCCACCAATCGCGATCTGGCGGAAGCCACGCGCGAGGGCGTATTTCGCGAAGACCTGTATTACCGGCTCAACGTGTTTCCCATCTTCGTCCCGCCGCTTCGCCAACGCCGTGAGGATGTTGTGGCGCTTGCACGGCATTTCGTGGCGCGGTTTGCCGCCGAAGAAAACAAGCCGGTTGCAGGGCTGACACCGGATGCAGTCGAGATGCTCGAGAAATACGATTGGCCCGGCAACGTGCGTCAATTGGAAAACACGATCTTTCGCGCGGTCGTGCTGTGCGACGAGACCATGCTCGACACTTGCGATTTCCCGCAGATCGCAGCCGCCATGGGAATCGATCCCCCGATGCGGCGCACCATGATGACGCTTGCGCGTCACGATGTGCCGCTGCGTGGAGGCGCGGCGGCCGCCCCTTCCTCATCGCCCTATTCGCTGATGGGCGTGGACGCGGCGGGACATATGCGCAAGCTCGACGAAATCGAGGCGGAGATCATACGCATGGCGATCTCGCGCTACGACGGACACATGTCCGAAGTGGCGCGCAGGCTTGGCATCGGTCGTTCGACGCTCTATCGCAAGCTGAAAGAGCTTGGGCTTGAAGGCGAAGGAACCGTGCAGCCCGAAAGCGACGAGCCGAAACAAGCTGTCGGCTGATCAATTCCGGCTCATGCCCATTGCACTGAGATACAGATCGAGGATCGCCTCCTGTTCCTGGCGATCGGCGGTATCGAGTTTGCGGAGGCGTACGACCTGGCGCATGGCCTTGGTGTCGAAACCGGTTCCCTTGGCTTCCGAATAGACCTCGCGAATATCGGCGGAGAGCGCAGCGCGCTCTTCTTCCAGGCGTTCGATGCGCTCGATGAAGGAACGCAACTGCTCTTTCGCAAAGCCCGACTTGGCCATGATCTTCCGGTCTCGAAATTCGATTGAGGGCGCGGACCCTAGAACGCGTAGCTGGCCCCGCGCAACGAACAATGCTTCTTTTAGCTGTGGGTTTTTTGGGCCTTGGCAAACGCCGCCATCTGCTCGGGCGATGCTTCCTTCTGATAGCGCTTTTTCCATTCGGACGGCGGCATGCCGTAAACGATTTCGCGCGCCTCGTCCTTGCCCAGTTCGATGCCCCTTTCGGCTGCGGCTTCGCGATACCAATCGCCCAGGCAGTTGCGGCAGAAGCCCGCCAAATTCATCATGTCGATGTTCTGAACGTCGGTGCGGGCCCGCAAATGCGCGACAAGACGGCGGAACGCGGCGGCTTCAAGCTGTTCGCGGGTCTTTTCATCCATGACGGTGGTTCCTGAAACAAGCGGCCGGGTGAAGTGTATGCCGGGTTGGCCCATCCTGGCCAGCGCATCGTCAAGAATCGGTTTGATGCGCATGGCCATGGCGCGGGCCATGTCATCCGTTGCAATCAGATCCTGACGGATTTCGATCAGCACATGCGGAAGCCCATGCATCGTGCCGTGCACATACATGCAATCGTTTTCGAGTTCGCCCCGATAGGGCTCGTTGTCGCCGACGGTGAATCCGGCACGTGCGAATCCTTCAAGCAGCGGTTTTGCCAGCCGGTCGTCGCGATCCCACAGGATGCCGATCTGCCAAGGCCGCGGAACATTCTTCCACGATGGTGTGAAGCTGTGAATGGAAATGAGCGCAGGCACGATCCCGGTGTCGCGCTGACGCGCGATCTCGGCCTCGATGGCTGCATGATAGGGCTTGTGAAACTCCACGATGCGCGCGGCAACATCGGCATCGCGGTTGCCAGGAATGATACTGCCGTCGGACAGCTTCATGACGATGGTGGGATCGTCCGCGCCGCGGTTCAAATCGATCAGGAGGCGTGACCAGCACGCCAATATGGCCGTCGCCGAATAGGCATCGGCAAGCGCGCGCGTGACGGCTGCAGCACCGATGTCATGGGCGATGTGCGTTTCCAGGAGCGCACGCGAAAGGCCGAGATCGCCAAAGCGTTGCGGCAAGGCATTGGAGGCATGATCGCAAACGAATATCAGCCCAGAGCTGCCCTTATGACCGTATTGTTCATAGGCCTTCATGCGCTTGCATCCCAGCCCGGCCTACCGGCTTCGGTTGACAGCGGATTCGCCTTGGGCGACACCCATGTATCATATGCGCCGCCTTTTGCTCGCGATTCTGATTTGCGCCGCAAGTCCGGCATCGGCCAGGCTCGCAGTGTGCAACAAGGCGGCCGGCCCAGCCAAGGTGGCGCTGGGCCGCTTCGACGGAGCAACCTGGATGAGCGAAGGCTGGTGGACGATCGCGCCCAGGGCATGTGCCACTCTGATCGATACACCGTTGCGCGCGCGCTATTATTACCTCTTTGCCACCGATGGAGGTGCGGGCAGCTGGAGCGGCAGCCGCTCGTTCTGCGTTTCGGAAACTGACAAATTCTCCATCGGCGGACGCGGCGATTGCGCGAGCCGCGGTTACGATCAGAAATCTTTTTTCGAAGTCGACACGGGCAACAAGCCCGATTGGACCCAGTTTCTTTCGGATTGAACGATGCGGCGCCGGCGCAAAACAAAAATCCTCGCTACTCTTGGGCCCGCGTCCCTCACACCGGAAAAGATCAGGGCGCTGTTCGAAGCCGGCGCGGACGTGTTCCGCATCAATATGAGCCATACTTCTCACGCGGCGCTGACGGACATTCACGGGCATGTGCGCGCGCTGGAACAGGAGACGGGCCGGCCCATAGGGATACTTGTCGATCTGCAGGGGCCGAAGATCCGGCTTGGGACGTTGCCGGGTGGGCAGATGGATCTGGCAACGGGGGCGCGGGTGAAATTGGTGCGCAAGGTGGAAGCGGGCGAACCGGGCACTATTCCCATTCCTCACGCCGAAGTGTTCGCGGCTGCAAAGCCGGACGAGATGCTGCTGGTCGATGACGGGCGTCTGCGCCTTCGCATCGTGTCGGTTGCCGGAGACTGCGCAGAGGCGATTGTCGAGCAGGGTGGCGTGTTCAAGGACCGGAAGGGCGTCAATCTTCCCCATACGATCCTGCCGATCCCTGCGATGACGCCAAAGGATCGTACCGATCTCGATGCAGCGCTCAATCTGGGCGTGGACTGGATCGCGTTGTCCTTCGTCCAGCGCCCCGAAGACGTGGCGGAATTGCGCAAAGCCGTGCAGGGCCGCGCGGGCGTCCTCACCAAAATCGAAAAGCCGATGGCGCTCGAGCGGCTGGAGGAAATTCTGGAATTTTCCGATGCATTGATGGTGGCGCGCGGCGATCTGGGCGTGGAATTGCCGCTGGAGATGGTGCCGGGCAAGCAGAAACAGATCACACGCGCGGCGCGCAGGGCGGGAAAGCCGGTGGTGGTGGCCACGCAAATGTTGGAATCGATGATTTCTGCGCCACAGCCGACACGCGCCGAAGTCTCCGACGTGGCGACTGCAGTGTTCGAAGGTGCCGATGCCGTTATGCTTTCGGCGGAAACCGCATCGGGCGCCTATCCGGTCGAATCCGTGACGATGATGGATAAGATCGCCTCGCAGGTCGAAACCGATCCGCTCTATCAGCAGATTCTCGATGCGCAGCGAAGCCCGCCGGAAGAAACCACGGCAGACGCCATCATGTCGGCCGTGCATCAGGTGACACACACCATTCATGCACGCGCGATTGTGACGTGGACGAAATCGGGATCCACAGGGCTGCGCGCCGCTCGCGAACGCCCCGAAGCGCCGATCATCGTGCTGTCGCCTGCCGCAAGCACGGTGCGCCGGCTGGCGCTGGTGTGGGGTTTGCATTGCGTGCTGACCGAGGACGCGCACGATCTGGACGACATGGTGGATCGCGCGGCGCGCTTCGCCTTCAGCGAAGGATTCGCCAAACACGGCGAGCGGATTGTGATTACGGCTGGCGTCCCTCTGGGCACGCCGGGAGCGACAAACCTGCTGCGCGTCGCGTTCGTTGGCGGCAAAGACTAAATGCGCAACTTTTCGCGGGCAACCGATTCCCGCTTGCCTGCTACGTTGCGCTAGATCTTCTCGCCTTCCACTTCGCGCGAGAGTTTGCGAACGGCGCGATTCACATCGTCGTTCGCGGGATCGAGCTTTTGCACTCGCCGATAGGTGGCAAGGGCCGCTTTCTTGTCGCCGTAGTCTTCCAGCATGTCCGCCAGGTGGGCGAGCGCGTTGAACTCGCGCGGATTGAGCGTAATTGTCTTTTGAAGCGAGATCATCGCGCCGGCATCGTCGCCCGCCGCCATCTGCAATTGCGCGCGCAGGTGCCAGCCTTCGGCGAAATCCGGAGCGAGATTGGTAACCGAGTCGATCACCTTGCGCGCAGTTTCGGCGTCGCCCGATTTGAGCGCACTCTGGCTGCGCGTTATCAGCAGATCGACGGTTGGACTGCCCGATTGCAAGAACAACGCCTCTATCTGGCTTTCGATCGGTTCGGCGTCTTGCGCAGATTCCGCCTTGGCGAGTTCGGAGAAAAGATTGTCGAGTTGCTGCGCGGCGGTGAGCGATTTGGGCGCGGGCCTGGATGTGTCCGCATGTGCGGCAAACGGCACTGTGAGAAGCGCGGCGAACGCGAAAAATACACGCATGGCAGAAAATCTAGCGCGCGGAATACCCCCGCGCCAGCAATGGCTCCTACCCCTGGCGGGCCTTGAAGCGCGGATTCTTCTTGTTGATGACGTAGACCCTGCCCTTGCGGCGGATGATGCGGCAGTCCTTGTCGCGCTTCTTAAGCGACCGCAGCGAATTGCGAACTTTCATGACACTTTCCAGACGGCTTAAGGGCGAGGTGCCCGCAAAGAGGCGCCGAACCTAGTGGTGGCCCTCCGCCCTGTCAACCTGCCGGAAAAGCCTAATATTTTCGAACAGATAGCGTAGATTTGCGGGGCGATTCGGATGACCGGGAATGGCGAAGAAAGGAACTTCGGGCAGATGGGCCGGACGCGGGCTGGCCGTGGGGCTGGCGCTTCTGACCGCCTCCTGTGCAGGTCAGAAGCACGCACCGCCCGTCCCGCCGCCGGCACTGCCGCCGCCCGCAGCCCAGCCTGCTGTCACGCCGGAAGAAGAGACGGCTTTCGAGGCGTTCCTGCGCGATTTCCGCACGCAGGCGCTTGCAGCCGGGATCGACGGCGCGCTTTACGATCAGGCGCTCGGGCATGTGACGCTCGATCCCCGTATCGAACAGCTGAACGCGGCGCAGCCGGAATTTGTGAGGCCCATCTGGCAATATCTGGACAACGCAGTGTCGGCCAAGCGCATCGCTGACGGGCAGGCCGCACTCACCGCCAATGCGGAAATGTTTGCGCGGCTCGAACGGCAATACGGGGTAGCAAAGGAAATTCTCGCCGCGATTTGGGCGAACGAATCCGACTATGGCCGCGCGCCCGGCGATTTCAATATCTTTCAGGCGCTGGCCACACTCGCCTTCGAAGGACCGCGAATATCCTATGCGCGGCCGCAACTGCTTGCGGCGCTGAAGGTGGCGCAACAGGGGCCGTTTGCGACGGGCACGATGTTCTCCTCATGGGCGGGTGCTTTCGGGCAAACGCAATTCGTGCCGACATCGTGGCTCGATCATGCGGTCGATTTCGACGGCGACGGAAAGAAGGATCTGTGGAATTCACCGGGCGATGCGCTTGCCTCTGCCGCGCAATTGCTGGTGGACTACGGATGGCAGCGCGGGCAGCCATGGGGTTTCGAGGTAAAGCTGCCCGCGAACTTTCGCTACGAGCAGGCCGATCTCGATGCGGCGAGGCCGGTCTCGGATTGGCGTGCGCTGGGCGTTACGAAAGTTTCAGGTGAAGCGCTCCCGGACGATCTGCCGGCCGGCGCGATCATTCTTCCCGCAGGTGCGCGCGGCCCCGCCTTTCTCGTGTTCGCCAATTTCAATGCGGTGCTGAAATACAATGCCGCGGTTTCCTATGGGCTGGCAGTGTGCTTGCTGGCCGATCGGCTGACGGGCGGAGCAGGTATCGTTGCCTCCTGGCCGCGCGACGAACAGCCTTTGTCTCGTACTGAGCGCGAGCAGTTGCAGCGGAATCTGAAAGCATTGGGTTACGACCCAGGCGAGATCGACGGCGTAATCGGACGCAAGGTGCGCGCGGCGCTACGCCAGTTCCAGCTGGCGCGCAATCTTCCGGCGGACGGATTTGCCACGAAAGCATTGCTCGATCTGATGAACGCGGAATTGCAGCGCAATTCCTAGGCGTTTGCAACCGGCGTTGCGGGGGCCTTTTCCGCAAGTTTGATGTCGGGCGGAATGACACCCGCATTCCTGAGCGTGGGCGAAATCAGCATGAATGCAAGCAACGCCACCAGCGCCGCTGCCCCGAACGCATAGGGAAGATAGGGCGATGCGTCGTACATCGCGCCGACCACCGGTCCGGCAATGAAGCCCGTCGCGCTTGCGCCGCCCAATATGCCTGCGACTGCACCCTGTTCGTCAGCCGTCACCGCAAGGGACGCTGCAGAGGTAAAACCGGGGCGCGCCATGCCGAAACCGAATCCTATCAGCACCAATGCAAACACGAGCGGCGCGAACTGGCCGATTGTCATGAAAATTACAAAACCCAGAATAATCGCGATGCAGCCCCATGCCGTGAGCTGCCGAACCGATAGATTGAGCTGCTGGACCACCAGCAATTGGGCGACCAGCGCCGACATGGCCGACGCAATCTGCCCCACCATCGTGAACTGCGTCGAATCCTTGGCCGGGATCCGCAGCACGTCAATGAAGAAGAAGCCCATCGTCTGCACCGGGATCGTGCCGATCAGCGACAGTCCAACCGTAAAGATGACAAAAGGAAGAATTCGCCGGTCATACCACTGCAACGACGATTTGAACTCGCGCCGGTGAGATTTGGGCGGCGTGCGTTCCGGCAGAAAATACCAGATCAGTGCGCCGCTGCCGATGGCAAGCAGCGAGACGAAATAGAACGGCGCCAGAAGATCGATGGCGGAAAGAACGATTATCCCCGGGCCCAATGCCGTACCGAGACTGAAGGCGGCATTGATTGTGGCTATTCCCTGTAGCCGTTCTTCCATGGTCGTGCGGTCGGCGACATAGGCCTGCGCTGCAGGCGCCGTTCCCGAACCGAGCGTGCCGTAGATCGAGCGCATCGCCACCATCACGGGAAACACGAACGCGACGGGAAGGATGTGACGCAGGCCCAGTTCCAGCGTCAGCGCAAGCAGCGCGAAGGAGACGCCAAACGCCGTAAGACCCAGAAGCATCACGGGCTTGCGGCCCCATTTATCGCTCTTCAATCCCCAATAGGTCGAGGAGAATACCCAAATCAGCGCCGAGACCGACACCACAGAGGTCATTTGCAACGCGCTCAGATGCAGCTCTCGTGCCGCGGGCGGCAAAATGGCGTAGAGCACGGTTTGTCCCGCCCCCATGCAGACAAGGCTCAGGAACAGGATGACGAATGCGCGCTTGCGTTCTGCGGGCGTGGTGACGCTTGCAAAGGCGGTTTCGAGTTCGGCGTCTTGCTGCGCCTCGTTTTCTGTATCGGACATGGGATGAACCCACTCTAAACCGGCGCCAGCGTCAAGCGGTCAATGTATGTGCATGAAGCGGATCAGGGATGAAACGGGCCCGATTCGGGAAAGCCCCTATTTCCCGGGACAATCAAGGCGCCTATCGGCGAAGGTGCAGACGCGTTCAATGGCACCGTCAACGCCATGGACATCAATCCGCCAGCCCTTCTCCTGCTGTGTCATGAGGAGGAAGCCGAAGCCGGGAAGAGAAATTCCGTCTTTCACATGCCAGGTGCCGAGATCGGTGTTGGCCAGGCTGACGGATGCCGTGTCGAGTTTGTCTCCCCCATTGCCGGCCAAAAGCTGCGGCGGACGGTTGCCTTCATAGTTGATGGCCTCGAACGCATGGATATGGCCCGACAACATCAAGGCGACGGGTGAAAGCGCGTTGGCTTCATCGTCAAGCGCCGAAATCAGGGTGCGATTGCCGCCTACGGTAAAGCCGAACATGCGCACCGCGCCTGCGATGGGCCGATGCATGGCAAGCCAGACCGGCGCAGCCGCGAGTTTTGAAAGATTCTGAAATTCCTGGCGATAAACCTCCCGCTCCGCGGTATCGACGATCTGGTCGGGTGCGTTCGCATCGTCCATCACCACGAGGTTCAGCGCGCCCAGCGGCACGACATAGGGCGGTATGTGACCGGCGCACGGCGTCTTCGGGTCGAAGACATCAGGCCCCATCAGCCGGAACCATCCGGGACCGGAGCGCCGGCAATCCTCATGGTTGCCGCGCACAAGGACGATGGGAGCAGTTTCGAGTAACTGCCTTGCGGGCGTGAAAAAGTCGGCATCCCATGTCATCCAGTTGTCACCATGGGGGCTGTTGCCACAACTGGACGCCTGGTCCTTGGGGCATTTGGATTCGCGATAAAGATAGTCGCCGACATGAATCACAAGATCGGGTCTCAGCTTGGCGATCTCGCTTGCCACGCGCAGAAACGGCCATTGATCGGGATCGTTGCAAGCCTGCACCGTGCCATCCTTTATGCGGCAACCGGTGTCGCCCAGCACGGCGATGCGCTTGGGAGTTGCGGCCGGCAAGGGAATGTCCATGCCGTTCAGCTGAACGTTCTTCATATTCGGCGTGAGCGTAATGGCGCACACCCTGGCAAAATCGACGTCCGGTTCGGCACGGGTTTGCAGACTCGCCTGCTTGCCGTTCACGGTAACGTTGGGACAGGCCGCATCCGATGCGACAACGCGCAGTTGGGCCGTGCCGCCCGGAACCATCTGGACCCAATGGGAAAGGACTTCGGCGCGAGCGTTCGTGGAAAGGGCAAGCAAGAGCAAGGCGAGAATGGCGTTCCGCATGTCCAGACTATGCCGGAAGAATGCCGCGCGGGCGAGAAAAACCCGCCCACGATGCGCCTCATGTATCTGCGCCGCTTACGCGCCGGTGATCGGCGCCCAATTGCCGTGGAAGCCGAAGGGCACTCGGCGCGGAACCTTGGCCGTGGCGACGGGGCCCTTGGCGATATCCTGCGCATCGAGCACAATCAGGTCGCTGCGGCTTTCGGTACCGCGATAGACCACAGCCAGCACCCAGCCGTCGCCTTCCGCCGCACCGGGATTTCGCTCGACGAAGACCGGTTCGCTGGTCACATCGCCTTGATTGAGCGTGTAGATCGTGCGTCTTCCCGTTCTGGTATCGAAATGGGCGATGGTGTCGAAATGAGTATTGAAGTCGCGCCCGGAACGGGCGGCAAACCAGCCGTGGCGATAGGATAACCCCGCCCTGCGATCGTCCACGCGCGGGAATTCGCCCGCCATGTCGTCAAGCGTTTCGCGCTTGATGACGTCGCTGTTGCCGGCGAGATCGAACGTCCAGCGGCGCAGGACTGCAGCACTTCTTTCGCCCGGCGTTCCGTCTGCATTGGGGAACAAGGGAGCGCTTGGATATTCCATCACGTCGGCGAAGATTTGGCGCCCCTCTTCCCATGCATTCATCACGTGGAACACGTAATTCGGTTCGGTTTTGAACCAGCGCATCTTGTCGATGGACTGATCGCGCGCCAACACGCCGACATAAGCGCCGGCTTCCGGCTCCCATGCAAAAGGCGATTGGCCTTTCATCGCCCGGTCGAGGCTGCCGGTCAGCGGCAGTACGGGAATGAGAATGTGCCGGTTCGTGACCATGAAATCGTGGATCATGCTGGAATAGGGCGCGTCGAAACGATCAAGCCGCGTGACCTTTCCCGACTTGTCCACCACGCCATAGGCGACACTTTTGCCGAAGAAGCCTTCGCCCGCCATGTAACCGAAGAACAGCAACTCGCCTGTTTCGGGATCGATCTTCGGATGTGCGGTGAATCTTTTTGCATCGCCTGCGTAGGAAAGATAGCCCTTGGGGCTCAAGGTGCGCGCATCGATTTCGAATGGCTGATGGCCTTCCTCGAGCGCCAGCAGCTTGCCTGCATGATAGAGGATGTTTGTGTTAGCGACGCCTGAGTCTTTCCCGACTGTGGACGGATCGCTCGTCATCGGATTGCCGAAAGTGCCGAACATCGCTTGGCCTGCGGCATGTTCCAGCTCCCACTTCGGTGTGCGGACCCAGCGGTTTCGATAGCTCACCTTTCCGTTTTCGATGTGGAAGGCATGCACCATGCCGTCTCCCGAAAACCAGTGATAGTTGGAATCGCGAGGATCGAATTGCGGGTTGGGGCCGGTGCGATAAAGACGGCCTGCGAGTTCGCGCGGAATCTCGCCGGTGACGGGAAGATTTGCGAAGTCGTCTTCGCTGCGGACGGGAGCGTAATTGCCGCTGAGAAAGGGATTGATGCGGGCCGGCGCGTTCATGACCATCCTCCATGGCTGGCACTATTTTATACAGTGTAAATTATGCTAGGCTGAAGGGCAAGCTCGAATCGAAGATTTTTATGCCCCGGCCGCTATCTCCTTCTGAAATCGAGGATTTTCGGGATCGCCTGTGCGACGTCGCCACCCGCATTTTCGCCGAGAAGGGGGCCGATGGCTTCACCATGCGCCAACTCGCCACCGAACTTTCGGTGAGCCCGATGACGCCTTATCGCTACTTCAAGGACAAGGATGAAATCCTGGCGGCGGTACGCGCGCGCGCGTTCGATCTGTTCGCCGATACGCTGGAGCAGGCATATGATTCTGTCAAAACGCCTATCGAACGTTCACAAGCTGTCGGCCGGGGTTACGAGAATTTCGCGCGCAATCATCCCGAAGCCTACAAGCTGATGTTCGATGTCTCGCAACCCAGCGAGCGCGACTATCCCGATCTCGTGCGCGCAGGCGAACGTGCGCGCAAGACATTGACCCATCATCTGGAAGGTTTGCGCGACGCGGGGCTCATCGAAGGAGATCCGCTTCTTATCGGAACAGTCGTATGGTCTGCCTTCCACGGGGCCCTGATGCTGCAGCTCGCAGGCAAGCTGCCGCCGGAAATCAGCTTCGAACGCATTCGCGACGAAATCTTCGGCCTGATCGCAAAGGCTTATGGAACGCAGGGACAATCGTAACCAGCCGAACAGTCAGCCTTCGATTGCGGCAGCAGGCGCCATCGGTCCCGTCACTGTTGCGCCATCGGGAGTCATGTGGCCCTGCGCGTCGCGTTCGGCCAGACCGTCCCGAATTTCCTTGTGGCGGTGTTCCGTGAGGCGATAGCGCCACATCATCGTGCCGCCCAAAAAGATGGAAATCACCGGCGCCACGACGAAACAGGCCTCAAGCCCCCGAATTGCGTCCGGCGTATTCACCGAACCTTCCGCCGCCTTGAAACCGATGGCGTCGAGGATTGCAAAGGTGATGCCGACGGAAAGGGCCGAGCCTATCTTCTGCGTTCCGGTGAACAGGGCATATAGAAGCGCGGTGCGATCCTTTCCCGTTTCAAGGCGGACCTCGTCGCTCACATCGGCCACCATCGCGCTCAAGAGAAACAGATAGGCGCTGGCGACAAATCCCACCAGGAACATGGCCGGCGCCATAAGCGAGAAGTGTGCTTTGGGCAACAGCAAAACAAAGACCTGGCTGACGACATGGAAGGCGCTCGCCACCATGATCGTCCGATGCTTGCCCAGCCGGCGCGACAAACGTGCCCAGAACGGCGCGCCAGCCAGCCCCGCACAGATATAGATCAACAAAAGCACATTGGCTTGTGTCAGCGTGTATCCGCGCGCCTCACGGACGAAAAACAGATAGAGCGCGGCCGTGATCGCAGGACCGAGAGTCAGCAGAAAATCGGCCAAGAGCACGCGTGACATCGAATGACGCAGGACAAGCGCGCGATAGTCTCGCCAGCTGATGCGCTCGCGATGCGGCGGCAGGGCGGGTTCAGGCACACGTGTGATCGCTATAAAGGCCGTAACAGGAGCAGCACAGATTATGAACCAGCCCATTGCCTGAATGCCGGCCGACTGATCCGCTTTGAACACCGATGCGGCGAGCGGCGGCAGAGCCAGAACCGCGACGCCGCCGATGACACCCGCGATCTGGATTCGGGAATAAAGGCGGCTTCGTTCGTGATAATCGGGAGCCAGCGCAGCGCCCCATGCGGCCTGTGACAACACGCACAGCGAGAAGCCGACATAAAGAATGGCAAGCCAGACAGTGAGATAGGCAGTCGAGACGCCGGGCTCTGCCATGAAGATGGCATAGACGGCGGCGGCGATGAGCGGCGAACTCAGCGCAAGGAAGGGCTTGTAGCGGCCGAAGGAAAGCCGCATCCCGTCCATCGCGGCGCCTGCGACCGGATCGAAACAGATGTCGAACAGGCGCACAAAGGTGAACGCCGCGCCCACCGCCGTCAGATCGAGCCCAATGTGGCTTGCATAATAGTTTGGCAGATAGACAACGAGCGCGAGAACCAGGCCGCCCACCGGCAGATAGGGGCTGGAATAGGCCGCCATCATCGATGCCGAGAGCCGCTGCCGTGTAAGGCTATTCATATTCCGTTACCCCTGACCATGCGCACTCCCTGGCGGCGCTTTGACGAACGCCTTATTCGTTTAATGAGACGGTTTTTGCCGTCCGCGCAATCAAAATCGTTGCCCAACATCAAGCACCCGTTACCAGGTGCAATTATGGCGAGCGGCCGGTTTCGGCCAGCCCCACCGACAGGGGATGTTCCAGAGCAAGCCGTTCCTCGGCCAGAACGGCGGTATCGCGCGCATCCAGCTGAACGCGGATCTCGGCGTGGCGGGCCTTGTCCAGGCGGTAGCCCCACATGGTAAGACCGCCGAACACGATAACCAGCACCGGAACAATGACGAAGCAGAGTTCAAGACCGCGCAGGGCTTGCGGCGTGTTGGCCGCCCCTTCCGCGGGATTGAAGCCAAGCATCGCCAGAATGGGGAAGGTGATGCCCACCGGCACGGCCGAGCCGATCTTCAGCGTACAGGTCATCAGGGAATAGAGGAGCGCGGTGCGATCTTTGCCCGCCTCGAGACGCACCTCATCGCATACATCGGCGACCATCGCATTCAGGATCAGCGCGTAGCAATTGGCGATGAACCCGACAACAAACATGGCGGGCACCATCAATTCCATCGAAGCCCTGGGAAGGGCGAGCACGCAGGCCTGCGTCACGACATTGAGCGCGGCGGCAACCACAAGCGCGCGGTGTTTGCCGATGCGATTGGCCACGGCTGCGAAAAACGGTGCGCCGCCGAGGCCCGCGGCGAGATAAATGAATAGAAGGGTGTTTGCCTGTCCCAGCGTGTAGCCCCGCGCATCGCAGAAGAAAAAGAAATAGAGAGCGCCCGTCATCGCGGGGCCGAGGGTGAGAAAGAAATTCGCCGCCAGAATGCGCCGCATGCTTGGTTGCACGATGAGGGCATAGTAATCACGAAAGGCGAAGCGTTCACGTTTCGGCAGTGCCTGCCGCGGTTCTCCCGTTACAAGAATGGCAAGCAAGGCCGTGAGCGGTACCGATACGATCAGAAACCAGCCCATCGCGTGAACGACCGCTTCCTGGTCGGCATGGAAGAGATTGGTGAGCAGCGGCGGGATGAAAAGCAGCATCACCGCGCCCGCGAGGCCTGAGAATTGGAGCCACGCATAGAGGCGCGAACGTTCGCCGTAATCCGGCACCAGAACGGCGCCCCAGGCCGTGGTGGCGAGCATCGACATCGAATAGCCGAGAAAAAAGAACAACAGCCATCCGGTGAGATAGGCTGCGCTGACGCCGGGCCGGGCCAGGAACACCATCACGGTGCCCAAAATCAAAATCGGAACGCTTGCCGCAAGCCACGGACGGAAGCGGCCGAGCCGCGTGCGCGATCCCTCCATGGCGACACCGAGGATGGGATCCATCGTAATGGCGGCAAGCTGGACGAAGGTGAAGGCAAATCCCACGGCGGCGAGCGAAAGACCGATATGGCTCGCATAATAGTTCGGAAGATAAACCGCGAGCGGCAATTGCAGCGCCCCCACAGGAAAGGCGGCGCTGGCAAACGCGCCCAGCACAAATGGCGAAAGACGCCGGGACTTAGCGGTTTTCGTCGTGTTCAAACGGACGCATTTCCAAATTTCCGAAGGCAAGTGAGACGGTTTTTCCGGCCGAATGCAACGGCGCCGTAATCGCAAGTCCGAAAACAAAAGGGGCGCCGGTTGCCCGGCGCCTCTGAAGTCAGGAGGGACTACATTACAATTAGAAGCGCGCACCCACGCGGAAACCGAAGAAGCGCGGATCGACAAGGAACGCGTTGGTGTAGAGACCGGACGTCGAGCTCGTAAGATACTC
>DASZRY010000051.1:0-5837 GCA_035548975.1 Rhizomicrobium sp. | reverse complement strand
TACTTCAACGACCCGGTGCCGACGTTCGGCGCGCACGATGCGCGTCTGCTGATCGTTGGGCTCGCGCCCGGATTGCATGGGGCGAACAAGACGGGGAGGCCGTTCACCGGCGACTATGCGGGCATGTTGCTTTACAACACGCTCATCAAGCACGGGCTTGCAAAGGGCACTTATGGCGAACGCGCCGATGACGGGCTTGTGCTCGTCGATTGCGCCATCACCAATGCAGTGCGCTGCGTGCCGCCGGAGAACAAGCCGGTGCCTGCAGAGATCAACGCCTGCCGGCCGTTTCTGGCGGCGACCATCGCGGCGATGCCGCATCTGCGCGCGATTCTTTCGCTCGGCCAGATCGCGCACAACAGCGTTTGTTCCGCGGTGGGTGTGAAGAAAAGCGCCTACAAGTTCGGACATGGTGCGCGTCATCGCACCCATGCGCTGACGCTGATCGCGAGCTATCACTGCTCGCGATACAACACGAACACGGGCGTGCTGACCGAACAGATGTTCGATGACGTGGTGAAACAGGCGAAAATCGCGGCGATGCCGCAAATCTGAAAGCCGTGCCACAACATTTTGCGGTGCGCGCAACCCGTCCACACATCCATTCGTTTTCAAAATTTCGAGGGTGGGTATCCCCCTCCCCCCTTTTTCTATCAGTTTTGTGCTCGAACAAATGTCTCCCAAACCGTTTCAGCGGCAGTCTAACACGGTCCCGGAAGTGTTCGATTGCTCCGGAGCATTTTTTTCGGCGGCCGGATACTCAGCCATAGCGCTCCTCTTTCCACGGATCGCCTTCGTTATGGTAACCGCGGACTTCCCAGAAACCCGGACGGTCTTCGGCAACGAATTCGAGCCGGTTTACCCATTTGGCGCTCTTCCAGAAATACCAGTCGGGAATCACCACGCGGACCGGACCGCCGTGATCGCGTTCCAACGGCTTGCCTTCCCAGGTGTGAGCGAGGAGCACATTTGCGTCGGCGAAGACGGACAGTTTCGTATTGGTCGTGTAGCCGTCATAGGCGTGGAAGATCACATATCCGGCTTCCGGCTTCGGCTTGACGAGATCGAGAATGGTCTTGCTGGAGACGCCGCGCCAATGATTGTCGTAGCGGCTCCATGAGGTCACGCAGTGGATGTCGCTGGTGAAATCGCTCTGCGGCAGGGCGTGGAATTGTTCGAGCGTGAAGTTCATCGGGTTTTCCACCAGGCCGCCGATGCGCAATCGCCAGTTTTCGGGCTTGACCTGCGGCTGCACGCCGAGATCGAGAACCGGCCAGTTGGTGACGAGTTTCTGACCCGGCGGAAGGCGATTGACGTGACCCATGTCCGGGCGGCCGGTGAGGAGCCTGCCCTCCTCCGCCCATTTTTCCTTGGAACGGATCAGCTTTTCCTTGATCTGGCCGATCAGGCCGGGCTTTTCGTCTTCGTCGCTCATCGGTGCGGGTTTGAAAGCATCAACGCCAATATGTCATGGCCCGCGAATGGAGGCTACTCGGGCGACATTTGCCGAGATGCCTCGCGCGGACCCGCGGAGTACGCGGAGGAGAAACTCAATCCCGCGATCTCCGCGCCTCCGCGTGCAAATTTCCGTTGTGCAGACCCCAACTGGGAGGCCCGCATTCGCGGGCTGTGACACATTGGGGGCGCTGACGATGTTGGCGTTACCCCTTCGCCCGCATCAGGCGTGCCTTGTCGCGTTGCCAGTCGCGCTTCTTTTCGGTTTCGCGCTTGTCGTGGAGGTTCTTGCCCTTGGCGATGCCGAGTTCGACTTTGGCAATGCCCTTTGGCGTGAAATAGAGTTTCAGCGGCACCAAGGTCATGCCCTCGCGCTGCACGGCTGCCGAGAGCTTGCGGGCTTCGGTCTTGCGCACGAGCAGTTTGCGCACGCGCTTGGGTTCGTGGTTGAAGCGGTTCGCCATCGTGTATTCGGGTATGTAGGCGTTGACGAGCCAGATCTCGCCGTCCTTCGCCTGTGCGTAAGACTCGCCAATGGTTGCCTTGCCGGAACGCAGCGCCTTCACTTCGGAGCCGGTGAGAACGATGCCGGCCTCGATCGTGCCGTCAATGGCATAGGAAAAACGCGCCTTGCGGTTGTCGGCGACGACCTTGCGTTCCGGCTCCGATTTCTTTTTCGCCATCAGGCGATACCGGCGTGCGCCATCGCCTCACGGATACGGACGCGCGCGCTTTCGCTCGCGGCAACGATGGGAAGGCGCACTTCATCCGTGCAATGGCCGAGAACGGACACCGCGTATTTGGCGGGCGCGGGGCTCGCCTCGCAGAACATGGCATCGTGCAGCGGAGCGAGCTTATCCTGCAGTTCGAGCGCCCTCGCGAAATCGCCCGAAAGACAGGCGTTCTGGAATTGGGCGCACAATTTGGGCGCGACGTTGGCCGTCACCGAGATGCAGCCGCGGCCGCCATGAGCCATGAAGCCAAGCGCCGTAATGTCCTCGCCCGAAATGCACAGCCAATCCTTGCCGCAGGCCAGACGTTCGCGCGTGGGGCGCGCAAGGTTGTTGGTCGCATCCTTCACGCCGACGATGTTGGCGATTTTGGAAAGGCGCGCCATCGTCTCGACCGAAATCTCGACAACGCTGCGGCCCGGGATGTTGTAGACCACAATCGGGATATCCACCGCTTCCGCAACGGCGGCGAAGTGGCGGTAGAGACCTTCCTGCGTCGGCTTGTTGTAGTACGGCGCGACCGACAGCACCGCGTCGGCCCCAACCTCCTTCGCGCGGCGGGTCAGCGAAATGGCCTCGGCCGTCGAATTGGAACCGGCACCCGCAATGACCGGCACCCGGCCCGCAGCCTCCTGCACGCAGAGTTCGACAACGCGCATGTGTTCCTCATGGCTGAGGGTCGCCGATTCGCCGGTGGTTCCCATCGGGACAAGGCCATGACTGCCCTGCGCGATCTGCCAGGAGACAAACTTGCGGAATGCGGCTTCGTCCACCGCGCCGTTCTTCATGGGCGTGATGAGTGCGGGCATCGAACCGCGTATACGATCGCGAATATCGGCCATGTCTTGCGCCTCTGCTCGGCTCTTGGTTCGGTCGCGGCTCCGGACGGAAAACCGCTGCACACTTTTCCTGGAGCCGCTCTAGATACCGGTTTGTCCCGGCATTCGGAAGCGCCCCTCATAGTGCCCGATCCGGGCAAAAGAAAGAAGCACCGCTGCCTGTCCCAATTGCGGCGGGGAACTGTTGCCACGGGCCAGACGAAGGAAATCCGCCATCTGATTGCCCGGTTTTAATGGCACGGAGGGGACGCCGCCGTTATGGTCGGCGGCGTCCCCCACGGTAGATTCGCGTTGCCGGTGCCTGTGCGTATTTTGAAATCCGCAATTGCGGGCCTGCTCTTCGGCCTGCTCGGCGTGCCCGCGCTGGCGCAGGTCGTGCCGGAGCGCACCAGCAAAATCCACTATCTCGGCGATTCCGACAGGGCAATCTACAAGCGTGCCTTCGATGCGGCGGACAAGAAGAACTGGTCCGACGCACAGGCACTCGCCATACAGGGATACAACGCCACAGCCCGCAGGCTTATCCAATGGCGCTACCTGCTCGATCCCGATAGCGGCGCCGGTTTCGCCGAAATCAGCGGGTTCATGAAGACCAACCCCAATTGGCCGTTGCAGGGCGTTCTTCAGTCGCGCGCCGAGCAGGCAATGCCGGATAATTTGGATCCACAGGCAGTGATCCAGTGGTTCAACGGGCGCCAGCCGAACACCGGCATCGGGAAAATCCGCCTGGGGCACGCATTGATCGCGGCCGGACAGGTGACGGCGGGTTCGGACCTGATCCGCAGCGCCTGGGGCGAAAACAGCCTGCAGAGCGACCAGGAAGCCTTTGTTATCCGCAACCATGGCGACCTGCTGACACCCGAGCTGGAGGCACAACGGCTCGACAGCCTTTTGTGGCGCGACGACGCAGCCGGAGCCAAACGTCAGCTTGCGCGTGCGCCGGAAGACGCCCAGCGCATGGCGAAGGTGAGGCTGGAGCTACGCTCCGATCCAAAAAAGGGAATTCGTCTCGCCAGCGCGTTGCCGGCCCGGCTCGCATCCGATCCCGGCGTGCTGTTCGATCTTGCGATGGTCCGTCTCGATCGCGACGAGACGGATATAGCGGCGAAGCTGCTGCTGCGCGTGGCATTGCAGGAAAACAAGAAGTGGCCGGGCAAAATGTGGGGCGCACTCAATCTCACCGCGCGGCAGGCCGTGATCGAACGGAAGTATCGCACGGCCTATCAACTGGTCTCCGACACCGGACTCACGAGCGGCACGGAATTTGCCGACGCGGAGTTCTTTGCGGGGTGGATTGCCCTGCACTTTCTCAACGAACCAAAGACCGCGCTCGGCCACTTTCAGAAGCTGGAAAGCGGCGTTGCGCGGCCGATCAGCAAGGGGCGCGCCTATTTCTGGGAAGGACGGGCGGCGGAGGCGGACGGAGCGTTGCCGCTCGCCGCGCACTACTACCAAATGGCCGCGCAGAATCCGGAGACCTATTACGGGCAACTGGCGCTGAGCCGGCTGAGCCAGACGCCGGTCCTTCACCTTCAGGACATGTCGGTGCCGGCGGAGGCGGCGCGCGACAAGATCGAAGACAGCGAATTGGTGCGGGCGATCCGCGTGCTGGCGGATCTGGGACAGGAACATCTCCTGCGGCTGTTCGCCAATGCCTATGTCGGCCCCAATCCGGATGCCGCAAGCGCAAGCAGGCTGGCCCAGCTGATGGTGGATCTCGGCTATCCCGAAGTGGCGGTGCGCGCCGCCAAGCAGGCAGGATATGGCGGCGTGCTGTTGCTCAACTACGCCTTCCCGGTGGTGGATGTGCCGCCCTACAAGGGCGAAGGCGCCGCGCCCGAGACGCCCCTGGTGCTGGCGCTGATACGGCAGGAGACGGAGTTCGATCCCAATGCGGTGAGCGGTGCAGGCGCTCTCGGCATCATGCAAGTGATGCCGGATACCGGACGAAAGATGGCGAAAATCGCGAACATCGATTTCGATCAGGCGAGCCTTCTCTACGACACGAAATACAACATGCAGCTCGGTATGGGCGAATTGCAGCACCAGCTGGACTATTGGGGCGGGTCGTATGTTCTGGCGATTGCCGCCTACAATGCCGGGCCGACCAATGTGAAGCGCTGGATCGCGCAATTCGGCGACCCGCGCACGCCCGGAATCGATCCGGTGGACTGGATCGAATCCATTCCGTTCGGCGAAACGCGCAATTATGTGCAGCGGGTGATCGAAAACATTCAGATCTACAGGAACCGGCTTGCGGGAGCCGACCAGCCTTCACGCATATTGGCCGATCTCTATAGGCCCAATCCGCCGCAGGCCTCGGTGCTGAAATATACCCCGCCGCCCATGAAGGAGCTGCCGCGGGAGCCGAAGAAGTCAAAAAAGGAGAAGAAATCGCACAAGAAGAAGCATCGCGCGCATGGCGAGGCTTCGGCGCCTCACTGAAAAGGCTTCAGATCCTTGCAAGCCATTCCCGGGCCTGGCGCTGCGCTTCGGCAATTTGAGCGGTACTCATTTCGCTTGCCATGGTGGCGCGCCATCTCTTGGCTTCGTCCACACCGCGCATCGCCGCGAGATTGAACCATTTGTGGGCGGCAACGTAATCCACGTTCACCCCCTGCCCGGTCGAATAAGCGAGACCCAGATTGTAAAGCGCGGACGCGTGTCCGCATTTGGCTTCCATTTCGTACTGCGCCAGCGAATCGATATCGATACACGCCATCGCGACTTCCCCTTCCAGCATATGCACGACTGTCCCGTGCAGGCACAATGCTGGGGCGCGAGAAGCTAAAGCCGGGTTAACGCAAACATC
>DASZRY010000050.1:0-6292 GCA_035548975.1 Rhizomicrobium sp. | reverse complement strand
ATCAATCGCCTTTCGGGGCGCAGGCAATATCTGCGGATTCGAGAAACAGCGAAAGCCACATGGTTCTCGATTTCCAAGCTGGTAGGGATATTGGCGTGGGATTGTTTGGGCGCAACGGCTCTTCTACTCTAAATTTCGGTGTTCGCTTCGCCCAGTTTCAGTCTCAGTCGCGCGTGACGCTGGATGAAGACCCGGATTGGCACTTTGTTATAACGACCTTCGCGCGCATCGGCACAAAGGTTCTCCGGCTGCCTCATCAAGCCTATCATACTTATGAGGGGCACTTTGGTGCTGAGCGCAGCTTTCACGGCATCGGTCCATCGCTTTCATGGAAGAGTGTGATGCCGGTGGTTCGCAACGGCCAAGATAGCGAACTCACGCTGGATGTCGGATTGAATGCGGCAGTTCTCTTTGGCCGACAGAAAGTGCACATCCAACACGAAACAGCAGCGCAGTATCATGCTCCGGGCCACGGCATAGCGGAAAATCCCGGCCGCGTTCCCGTCTATCATCATCCCACCGATGCACCCGCCTATTACAGCACGCGCGATCGCAACGTGACCGTGCCAAATGTCGGTGGTTTTGCCGGCATGTCGTTCCGCTACGACAATGCCAAAGTCAGTTTCGGTTATCGCGCCGATTTCTTCTTCGGCGCCATCGACGGCGGTATCGACACGCGCAAGACATACGATCGCAATTTCTACGGCCCCTTCGCCACCATCTCGATTGGCCTCGGCGGCTAGGGTAGCGGGGGCGGGCATTTGACAAGGCGGCGGGAGCGATCCCGCTGCCTTTTCTTTCCAATAGTCGGCGAGAAGCGGCTGTTCCGCATATAGGATTTGAAGCCGCTTCTTTTGCGGCCGCCTCTGGCGTCAAAATTTTTAACTTTGCTACTCCCAATCCCTGCCGTCTCGCTTGTTCTAGCTAGCAGGAAGAACTCTGATCCTCGAAGTCGGGCATCTGGCGGGGGAGGGTGAGATTACGGACATCGGTCGTGAGGACTTCGATTTGCGCGGGCCCGGCATTGCCGTGAGCGCGCCGGAGGTCAACGCATGGTTCGTCCGGGAAGTGCTTCCGCTGGAGGCTCAGTTGATGCATTTCCTGCGATTGTCGCGGCGCAACAAGGGCGATGCGGAAGACCTCTGCCAGGACGTGTATGTCCGCGTGTATGAGGCCGCACAGAAGGAAATTCCCCAGCCGGTGAAGCCTTTCGTTTTCACCGTCGCCCGGAATCTGCTCATCAACCGCGCCAAGCGCGACCAGATCGTCTCCATCGAGGCGATGGCCGATCTCGACGAGCTGGGCATCGCGATGGATGAGCCCGCCCCCGACCGCAGCGTGATGGCGCGCCAGGAATTGCATCGCCTCGAAACCGCGCTCGAACAATTGCCGCCGCGTTGCCGGCAGGTGGTGATCCTTTCCCGCATCGAGGGACTTTCGCGCAGCGAAATCGCGCAGCGCATGGGCATTGCCGAATCCACCGTATCCGCACATCTCACCGACGGCATGTATGCACTCGCCGATCACCTCTATGGCGAGCCCTTCAAGCCGGGGAGCGACACATGACCGAACCCCGCGATGCCGAAAGCGCCAGAAAAGTGCGCATGGAAGCCGCAAGCTGGCTCGAACGCCGCCTGCGCCCGGAATGGAATGCCGAAGATCAGGCCGGGTTCGATGCCTGGCTCAAGGCCGATCCCGCAAACACGATTTCGTTTCTGCGCGTGGAAGCGGCATGGAACCGCGCCAATCGTCTTGGCGCACTACGGCAGCCGATGCGCGCGGCAAGCGCCGCACAAACCCAGCGCCGTTCGTTCACGCGGTTTCTCAACGTGGCGGCGGCCGTGGCGGGCGCGGTTGCGATAGCGGGCGGAATCGCCGCCACCTACATGCTGATGCCGCAGGAAAAGAGCTATGTCACGCAAGTGGGCGGCCATGAAATTCTCGCGCTCAAGGACGGTTCGCAGATAGAGCTGAACACATCTACGGTCGTGCGCGTCAGCCAGAACTCGAACGAGCGCAAGGTATGGCTCGACAAGGGCGAAGCCTATTTCCGAATCAAGCACGATCCGGCGCATCCCTTTGTCGTGATGGTGGGCGGTCATCGCGTGACGGATCTCGGCACCACATTCCTGGTGCGCCGCGACAATGACAGCGTGAAGGTCGCGTTGATCGAAGGTCTCGCGCAGTTCGACGGCGGCGTTGCGAACGGACAGCACGCGACCCTGAAGCCGGGGGATGTTGTGGTCGCCTCGGCGAAAAGGATGTCGCTGGCGAAGGAAAACACCAACGACATCGCAACCGGCCTTGGCTGGCGCCACGGTCTTCTCATTTTCAAATACACGACACTCGCGGACGCAGCAGCCGAATTCAATCGTTACAACGACCTCAAGCTCGTTATCGCCGATCCGGCCGCCGGCCGGCTGAAGATCGTCGGCACGTTCGCCACCAACAACGTGGCGGCGTTCGCCGATGTGGCCGAAGACGTACTGCATCTCAAGGTCACGCATACAGAGGATCAAATCGTAATCGGGCGCTGAGCGCTCATTCTTGCGGGTGGGCCCGTAAATAGGGGGAAACATGCTTCGTATTTCATTACGTCACGCGATGCTCGCAAGCGTTGCCTTCGGCACGCTTGCAACTGCGGCTGCCGGGGAAACATTCAACGTTCCGGGAGGCGATCTTGCGCAGGCTCTCGACAGCTACAGCAAGCAATCGGGCGTCCAGTTGATGATCTCCGGCGATGAGGTCCAGGGCATAAGGACCAGGGGCGTGAAGGGAAGTTTCACTGCCGACGATGCGCTTTCGCGCATTCTTGCGGGAACGGGCTTCGTTGTTCATCGCCATCCTTCCGGCGCAATCGGATTGGCTCGCGAAAGTTCTGCCAACGAGCAGCAACCCATCGCCGACATACCGATGCAACTGGCGCAGGCCGGGGCGGTTTCGCGCGGATCGGTGGAGACGGTGACGGTCACCTCGTCCAAGCTCGGCGGCGCCGATGTGCAGAGCGTGCCGATTGCGATTTCCGCCTTCAGCCAGGAACAGCTCACGGCCACGCAGACGGCCGGCGGCCCCGATCTGGTGAAGAACGTGCCGAACCTCACTTTCACCAAGACAAACTTCACCGGCTATTCGATCCAGATCCGCGGCATTGGAACGCAGGCCATCTCGGTGGCCACCGATCCTGCGGTCGCCGTCTCGTTCAACGACATTCCGTTCCTGCGCAATCATTTCTTCGAACAGGAATTCTTCGACGTCAGCCAGGTGGAAGTGTTACGCGGTCCGCAAGGCACGCTCTATGGGCGTAATGCGACGTCTGGCGTGGTCAACCTGATCTCCGCCAAACCCACCGATCATTGGGAGGCAATGGCATCCGTTGACGTCGGCAATTACAACAACCGCCGTCTGGAAGGCATGCTCAATATCCCGATTCTTGAAGACAAGATCGCGTTTCGCGCGGCGGGAGAATGGACCAAGCGCGACGGGTATTCCTTCAACGAACAGACGAACAAGCCCATAGATGGCCGGAACCTCTGGTCGACGCGCGTTTCGTTGCAGGTGAAACCTATCGAAAGGGTAACGGCGAACTTCGTATGGGAACACTTCCAGGAAAACGACGATCGTGAGCGTTCCACCAAGCAGCTGTGCCAGAAGGACGAAGCGCCCGCAGTGGTCGACGGGCCGGCGGGTCCGCAGACGCCGGATTTCAACAATTTCGGTCAGGTTTGGCTGGAACAGGGCTGCAAGATGACCTCGCTCTATGCACCTACCGCCTATCAAACGCCGAATGCGAGCGCCGTGCCGTTCATCGCGGCGCTTTATGCCTTCAGCCAATATTTGGCGCCAAACTCCGATCCCTATGCCGGCGTCACGCAATCGCCCGATCTGCGCGTCACGGATTCGCTGATCGATCCGCATTACACGGCCAAGAACGACGTCTACGAATTCAACCTTGATATAAATGTCACCCCGGATCTGACGCTGACTTCGCAGACAGCTTACAATCAGGATCACCTCTATTCGACGGAAGATTTCAACCGCTACAACACCGCGCCGAACCTGTTCCAGGATCCGGGCGGCCATACCTTGGTGGGGCAAGATCACGAATATTGCGATCCGCAACTTGGCTGCTCCAGCCGCCTTGTGGGCCAGGACGTGTCGCGCGAACACGCGCATCAGTTCTATCAAGAAGTGCGCCTGGCTTCGAGTTTCGACGGTCCGATCAACTTCGTGGCCGGCGGCAACTATCTGAAATACTATACGCTCGAAGACTATTTCGTGATGTCTAATGCCATTTCGCTTGCCACGGAGCATTTCAACACCTTGTTCGGCGGTATTCAGGCACCCGCCGATGCGATCCACATACCGTTCGATCCCGCAGTGGCAAATGCCTGCGGCCCGCAGCCAGCAAGCGACGATCTTCTTGAAACGGGCTTTCTCGGACTGGGCTGCGCATATGTCGATCCCAATCCGTTTGAACAGATCGATGGCAATGGCCACAACTATTTCCGCAGCCAGAATCCTTATCGGCTGAGGTCATGGGCGCTGTTCGGCGAGGTGTATTACCAGATTACGCCCGACGTGAAATTGACGGGTGGATTGCGGTACACCGACGACCAGAAGAGCTTCGACCTGTTTCCAAGCTGGACACTGGTGTTAGGCGAAGGCTATCCGAGCAAAGGCACCGTCGATCAGGGCTGGCAGGAGGTCACAGGACGGTTCAACGTCAATTGGACGCCGAAAGTCGACTTCACAGATCAGACGATGGTCTATGCGTCCTATGCGCATGGCTACAAGGGTGGCGGTGCGAACCCGCCGGGTGTGATTGTGGTGCCGAGTTTTGCGGAAGGCATTCCCGTCACCTCTCCCAGCAATCAGACGCATCCCTTGACGTTCAAGCCGGAATTTAACGACGCGTTCGAATTCGGCACCAAGAACACACTGCTCGACGGGGCCATGACGCTCAACGCCGACGTATTCCTTTACAAATATCAAAATTACCAGATTTCCCAGATTGTCGATCGCACGTCGATCAATCTGAACTTCGATGCCACCGTAAAGGGGGCGGAGCTGGAATCGACCTGGGAGCCCATACCGGGCCTGCGATTCAACTTCTCGCTCGGCTATGAGGATGCAACACTCGCCGACGGTTCGCACGCCATCGACCTGATGGATCGCACGGCAGGACATACTGATTGGATGGTCGTCAAGCCGTTCATCACTGAAACGTCGAATTGCATCTTGCCGACCGACGTGGTGAACGAAATTCTTGCCGGCAATTCGACTGTTACGTCGATCACCACGGCGTGCTTTGCAGCTTATGTTCCCGGATTTGCCAACAGCGATCCGAACAGCGGCTTCATCGATCCTGTAACGGGTCAGCCCTATGTGGCGAACCCGGCAGGCTTCCCGGGTTATGCGGGATTTGACCCGGCCACTGCCCCAAATCTCGGTGAAGGGTTCGAGAAAGACCTTTCGGGCAATCAACTGCCCAACGCGCCGCACGTCACGCTATCGCTGGGCGCACAATACTCGATGCCCTTGAGCGATACATGGGCCGGCACGTTGCGTGGCGATTTCTATCATCAGTCGGATTCGTTCGCCCGTGTCTTCAACGACCGGCCGTATGACGAGATCCACGGCTACAGCAACGTGAACCTCGCCCTGATCTTCACCAATCAGGACGGCTGGCAGGCGATGGCCTACGTCAAGAATGTGCTCGACACCACGGCAATCACCGGCGCGTTCCTGAATTCCGACGACTCGGCGCTGACCACAAACGTGTTCGTCACCGATCCTCGGCTGTTCGGCCTGCGCCTGACGAAGAACTGGTAGGCCGACCCCAAACGGTCTGCCGGCGGGCGGCGGAGCAATCCGCCGCCCTTGTTTTCATGATGGCCGGGAACGGGAGACCACTATGAGTTCGTGCGGCAAAACGCGCCCGGTCGCTCGCTGGAAAGTGCGAAAACCGGCAGGTCGACCTTCCCCGGGGGGAATTTTCGGTCCATCGGCTCTGAGGGTTTGCCTTTTCGGGCCAAAAGGGCAATGTTTCTGATTGACATCCGTGTCACTATAATTGACAAAAATGTCTACAGTGGGGGCCACGAAACAATCTAAGACCGTCCGCCGGCGCAGACGCCGCTCGGCGGTGGAGGCGCGTGAAGAGGCGCTTGCCTCCGCGCGGAAGCTGCTCCTCCGGCACGGACCGGAAGGGGTGACCCTTATGGCTGTGGCGGATGATCTCGGCATGACCCACGGCAATCTGATCCACCATTTTGGATCGGCCGACGAGCTG
>DASZRY010000049.1:0-9609 GCA_035548975.1 Rhizomicrobium sp. | reverse complement strand
GCTGCCGCCTTTATCTCATCACGCCGCCCAGGCTTGAGCCGCGCGCGTTCGCGGACGATCTGAAACGCGCATTCGATGGCGGCGATGTGGCGTGCTTGCAGTTACGGCTGAAGGACGTTTCCGACGACGATATCCGTCAAGCCACCGAGATCCTGATGCCGATAGCGCAAAAAGCCGATGTCGCGTTCATCCTGAACGACCGGCCCGATCTGGCGGCGGAACTGCGGTGTGACGGCGTGCATGTGGGACAAGAAGACGCCACCTATGCGGAAGCGCGTGCGGCAGTGGGCAAGAATGCCATTGTGGGCGTGACGTGTCACAATTCGCGGCACCTCGCGATGGAAGCCGCGGAAGCAGGCGCGGACTATGTGGCGTTCGGCGCCTTCTTTCCGACGCAGACGAAAGAGCCCAAGACCAAGGCTGAGATCGAACTCATCGAATGGTGGGCTGAAATCATGACCGTGCCGTGCGTGGCGATTGGCGGGATCACGGTGGAGAATGCGCGTCCGTTGGTAGAAGCAGGTGCTGATTTTGTCGCGGTATCGGCTGGCGTTTGGAATTTCGCGCAAGGGCCTGCGGCGGCGGTCGCAGCTTTCAACAAGCTGTTTCAATAAACGACCGCCTGGGTCCCCTTCCCCTCGCTGTCGCTCGGCCGGGGATGACAAGTTGATGGGGGATTGCTAGAACCCGCCCGCTCTTTGAATTCACCTGACTGCCCAACCGCGCCTGAAAGGACGTTCTGCACGGCCTCAAGCAGCGAAGCGATAGGCCAAAAAAGGACCGCCATGCCCAAGATATCCGGTAACGAAATCCGACCCGGCACCATGCTGGAATACGATGGCGGCCTGTGGATCGCGGTAAAGACGCAGAAGGTGAAGCCCGGCAAGGGCGGCGCCTACAACCAGGTCGAACTCAAGAACGTCACCAACGGCACCAAGCTGAACCAGCGTTTCCGCTCCGACGAAACGGTGGAGGAAATCTATCTGGAGAAGAAGGACTTCCAGTTCCTGTTCTCCAGCGGCGACATGCTGACCTTCATGGACATGGAAACCTACGACCAGATCGAACTCGCGGCCGACTTTGTGGGCGATCAGGCGCAATTTCTTCAGGACGGCATGAAGACACTGGTGCAAATGCACGACGGCAAGCCCATCGGCATTTCGTTGCCGCAGCAGGTGACGCTGACGGTTACCGAAGCCGATCCTGTGTTGAAAGGCGGAACGGCTGCTCCTTCCTACAAAGGCGCGGTGCTGGAAAACGGCATGAAGATCCAGGTGCCGCCGTTCATCGAAGCCGGCGAGAAGATCGTCGTTTCGACGGAAGACGGCTCCTACGTCCGCAGGGCGGAGTAGGAAGTACCTCGCGGGCTGCCCTGCGAAGGGCTCCGGGCAGCCACCTTATGGTGACGAGGCGTCGTCATCCTGAGGCGCAAGCAAAGCGAGCCCCGAAGGACAATTGAATGCCATACCTCTCGCCCGCCCTGAACGTTATGATTGCCGCCGCGCGCAAGGCGGGGCGCGGGTTGATCCGCGATTTCGGCGAGCTCGAAAATCTTCAGGTGTCGATGAAAGGACCCGGCGATTTCGTCACCGCCGCCGACCAGCGCACCGAGCGCATTCTTATCGAGGAATTGAAAAAAGCACGGCCCGGTTATCCGTTTTTGCTGGAGGAATCCGGCGTGATCGACGGACCGGACAAATCGCATCGCTTCATCATCGATCCGCTGGACGGTACGACGAATTTCATGCACGGCATTCCGCATTTCGCGATTTCGATCGCACTGGAACGCGAAGGCCAGATCGTTTCCGGCGTGATCTTCAATCCCGTCGCCAACGAGTTGTTTGTGGTCGAAAAGGGACATGGCGCCTATCTGAACGACAAGCGACTGCGCGTGGCCGCGCGCAAGCAAATCAAAGAGACGCTCTCGGCGACCGGTATTCCCTTTTTGGGCAAGGACGGCCATCAGCGCTTTCTGGCCGAATTGGGCGCCGTGATGGGGGCAAGCACCGGCGTGCGCCGCTATGGCTCGGCGGCGCTCGATCTGGCCTGGGTGGCGGCGGGACGATATGACGCGTTCTGGGAACGCGGATTGAAGCCCTGGGACATCGCGGCCGGCATGCTGATGGTGCGCGAGGCGGGCGGCGTGGTGAGCGATCTCAACGGCGGCGACAAGGTGCTGGAAACCGGCGACGTGCTGGCCGCCAATGAGGTTCTTCATCCCAAATTCCTGAAACTCCTGAAAGACACGGCCCGTCAGGGTTGAAGCGGGCCTGACCGCTTGTCTATGTTCGGCCGGGGTTGGAAAGGGAACGCGCGCTTGGCTGGAAGCCGCCTGCTCGTTTGCGCCGCCGCATTGGCGGCATTTGTGGGCCCGGCTGCCGCGCAGGTGGCCACCTCCAGCGGATCGCGCGTGGTTGTGGACCCCGAAACGCGGCGCGCCCGCGTGGTCAATTCTCTGGATGGGCTTGACGCCTACAACTACCAGCCGCCCACCGTTCAGGAACCGATCATCCTGAAGAAGCCGAAACGGCACAAACCCAAACCGCCCCCGCCCAAGCTTGCCGAATCCCCGCCGCCGGAGGAAACGCCCGCGCCGTCGGAACCTCCTGCTGCCGCTTCGGCGCCCGCGGGCGCGGCGTCGCTGGGGCCGGACGATTATGTTTCGCCGTTCGGGCCGGCGCCCGAGGAAAAACCTGCGCCCAAAAAAGTTTCGGAAAAGCCCAAGCCCAAACCTGCTCCCCAAGCTGAGCCAGCGCCCGCCAGCGATTCCTCCAACATCCCGTTCTCGCTCAGCGGGAGGGACGATTACGGCGTCGCTCCCGCGCCCAAACAGCAGCAACAGGCGGTTGCCGAGACGCCCAAACCGGTCAAGGCCGGCAGCATCGGCGAAGTGCGCAACATTCACATCAATTTTGAACCTGGAACGGCCGAGCCTTCCGCCGATGTGGCCACCGCATTGCAATCGCTCGCGGGCAAGCTCAACGACGAACTTCAGGCGAAATCCGGACGTTTGTTGCTGCAGGCGTTCGCGGGAACGCCAGGGGACAAATCTTCCGAAGCGCGCAGACTGTCGCTCAAGCGCGCGCTTTCGGTGCGTCAATTGCTGATCGATTCCGGAATACCGTCGGACAAGATCGACGTGCGCGCGATGGGCGGGATCACCGACGGCGGCAGACCGGATCGCGTGGACGTGATACTGAAGGGCTAGCGCCAAAGTAAGAATCTAGGCGTTCAAATCCTTGTCGCGAGCTTCGCGTCCCAGGCTTGCCAGAATCGCAATCAAGATCGCTGCGGTTATCGCCACGCCCGCAAGCGCAACCGAATACTGCCCGCCGAAATGCGCCGCGACTGCGACCTGCAGCGGGGCGTTCGACGACGCGATGAAATTGCCGAGTTGATAGACCGTTCCCGGAAATGTGCCGCGGGCTTCGCGCGGTGATAGTTCGTTGAGATGTGCGGGAATAATGCCCCAGCAGCCTTGCACGAAGAACTGCATCAGGAACGCGCCCGCGGCCAGCAGGATGGGCGTCTCGGCAAACGACCATAACGGCACGGTGAGAACCGACAGCAACGCCGTGGTGACGATCATCCGTCTGCGGCCGTAACGCTGCGACAGAATCCCGAATGTCAAACCGCCAACGATGGCGCCGATATTGTAGACAATGGCGATCTTGCCGACGACATTGTGTTCGAACTTGTGCTGCACCTGCAGGAAGGTGGGATAGAGATCCTGCGTGCCGTGGCTGAAGAAATTGAACGCCGTCATCAATACGATGACATAGAGCGCCAGTTGCCATTGCCTGCCGAAATAGACAAGCGCACCCAGAACGGGAAGCAGCGTGAGCGCGAAACTGACGGGGCCGATGACCGGCATGAGAAAGATCGACGCCGTGATACTTGCGATATAGAGCGCGGCGATCGAAAGTTCCGGACCGCCGAGCGCCGTTGCAAGCGAGACCTTTTCGCGCCGGTTCCAGCCGGGCGATTCCGGTACATGGCGGCGGATATAGAAAATGAGCAGCGCGGGCGCGAGGCCCACCATGAACATGCCGCGCCAGCCGATCAGCGGATAAAGGAAGAAGAATACGAGCGAGGCGAGCAGATAGCCGCTGGGATATCCCGATTGCAGCAAGCCCGAGACGAAACCGCGCGCCTGCGGCTTTACCGATTCCATGGTGAGCGACGCGCCGATGCCCCATTCGCCGCCCATGGCAATGCCGAAAAGCGCGCGCAAAACCAAAAATACCGTGAGATTGGGTGAGAAGGCCGTAGCGAAGGCAAACACCGAATAGAGTACCACGTCGAACATCAAAATCGGGCGGCGGCCGAAATGATCGGCAAGCCGGCCGAAGACAAAAGCGCCGACCGAACGCAGGCCGAGGGTCAGAGTGAGCGCGATGGAGACGCTCGCGATTTCGGAATGAAATTCGGCCGCCACATCCTTGATGACGAAGACGAGCAGGAAAAAATCAAACGCATCGAGCATCCAGCCAAGATAGCTGGCCGCCACCACATGCTTCTGCGCGGGCGTCCAGCCCTTCAAAGCCTCGAACACGCGATTCCCCTCGTCTGGATTATTTTGGAATGTAACCGTTATCTTGCAGGAACCACTTCAGCGCTTCCGGATAATCTTTCGGCTTCAGTTCGCTGCCCTGGCAACGGTAGTCGATCTTCCGGCCCTGGCAGCGCGTGGGATAATCCCAGCTGCTCGTCTTGTTGTAGTTGGCGAGCATGAATGCCCACGCTTCATCGAATTTGCCGAGCCGTGCGGCATCGGCAACATAGCCTGCGCAAACGCCGTTGTTGTGTTCGGCGCAGCCTTTTTTTGCCTCGGCCATGTCGGCGCGGAAGAGCTGCGCATAACGCGGAGCAGTGGAGACATTCACTGCCTTGCCGTTCACGACGTTCAGAATCAGCGGTGGCGGGCGGCTGCAGGCATAGCAATCGAAGGCGTAGAGAAACGCGTTGTCCACGAAAACGAAATCGACGATGCGGTCGCCATCGACATCTTTGGGATAGGCGATGCCGCTGCCGTCCCAGTTTCCGAGATCGACCTTGCGCCAAGCCTTGCCCGCAGGCTGGATCACCATGACTTCCACGCAGCAATGTGCTCCGCCCGAATAGCTGTCAAAGACGATGGACGGCTGTTCCTTGGGCGAAAGTTTCAGCACGGCAAATTCGGCACGCGCGATATCGCCGGCCGCCTGGCCATCCAGGGCGAAGGGCGGCAGGCCGGGGGCCGAAACCTTCAAATGCGGCACGCCCATCTGATCGCCGTTTTTGGCGGAAGACATCGTGAGTTTGTAAGTGCCGAACGTGTAGGTTTTGGGGCTGCCGTTCTGCTCGGCGTCCCAGGCGGTCATTTCGGGAGCGGCGAAAGCCTGTGAGGCCAACATCGCCGTCACCACGGCATACAATGCAATGCGCATGACATCCTCCCCGTGACCGCAATGAAGCTTAAAGTGACTGGCAGCGTCTGTGAAAGGGCTATGCAGCCAGTTTCGCCTCGGTTTTTTCGGCAATTTCCTGCCGTGTCACGCCGGGTGCGAGTTCGATCAGTTTGAGGCCGTCCGGCGTCACGTCGAAAACGCCGAGATTGGTGATAATGCGGTTGACGCAGGCCTTGCCGGTGAGCGGCAAGGTGCATTCGTGCAGCAACTTCGGGCGGCCGGATTTGTCCGTGTGGTCCATGATAACGACCACCCGCTTGACGCCGGCAACCAGATCCATCGCCCCGCCCATGCCTTTGACGAGCTTGCCGGGCACCATCCAGTTGGCGAGATCGCCCTTCTCGCTCACTTCCATCGCGCCAAGAATGGCCAGATTGATATGCCCGCCGCGGATCATGCCGAAGGAATCCGCACTCGAGAAATACGACGTGCGCGGCAGCGCGGTGACCGTCTGTTTGCCCGCATTGATGAGATCGGGATCGACTTCGTTGTCGAGCGGAAATGGACCCATTCCAAGCATGCCGTTTTCGCTCTGCAGCGTCACATCCATGCCCTCAGGGATGTAGTTCGAAACGAGCGTCGGAATGCCGATACCCAAATTGACGTAGAATCCGTCGCGCAATTCCTGCGCCGCGCGTTTGGCCATGTCGTCGCGTGTCCAGGGCATGTTCAGCTCTCTCGCACGGTGCGTTTTTCGATGCGCTTTTCGTAGCGCGGGCCTTTGAGGATGCGTTTCACGAATATACCCGGCGTATGAATGTGATCTGGATCGATGCTGCCGGTCGGCACCAGCTCTTCCACCTCGGCGACCGTCACCTTGCCGGCGGTGGCCATCATCGGATTGAAGTTGCGCGCAGTCTTGCGGTAGACGAGGTTTCCTTCCTCATCGCCCTTCCATGCTTTCACGATGGAAAGATCGGCCACCAACCCGCGTTCGAGGATGTAGGTTTCGCCGTCGAAGATCTTGTGTTCCTTGCCTTCGGCGATGACCGTGCCCACGCCTGTTTTCGTGTAGAAGCCGGGAATGCCCGCCCCGCCCGCGCGGATGCGTTCGGCGAGCGTACCTTGCGGATTGAATTCGAGTTCGAGTTCGCCTGCAAGATATTGCTTCTCGAACGTTTCGTTTTCGCCGACATAGGACGAAATCATCTTCCTGATCTGGCGCGTCTGCAGCAGAAGGCCCAAGCCGAAATCATCCACACCGCAATTGTTGGAGATGACCGTGAGGTTCTTCACGCCCGAGTCGCGCAGCGCCAGAATGAGATTTTCCGGAATCCCGCAGAGGCCGAAACCTCCGGCCATGATCGTCATGCCGTCAAACAGGAGCCCGTCGAGCGCGGCCTTCGCGCCGGAAACAACCTTTCGCATATGCACACCGGTGAACTTCCTGAATCTTATAGGCCAAACTCATTCGCATTCGCAATTACAGCAAGAGCGGCTCGGCGGCGGCGCGCCGGTAAATAGTTTGGTGTCAAAGAATTTTCGAAAATGATTTTCAGATGCGCTCCATTAGCCATTAGAAAACCCTGTTTTTGCCGTGCATGAGAGCAAAAAGTTGAATGTGACGAGAGACTTACATCGTCGTAAGGCGGACAAAAGTTCCCGGCTGATTCACTTTTCCCGGCTAGGTTTCTGCGCGCGTCCCAACCAGAACGGAGAACAAGGATGCAAGTCGCAAGCGTAGGTAATGCGGCGCAGATCGCAAGCATGGTCAAAATGCCAGAAGCGGCCGAAGGCCCGGGGCCCGATCATGACGGCGATTCCGACGACGGCAGCTCAAGCGTGAAATCGCTGACGGCTCCGGGTGTCGGCGGGCAGGTCGATATTTCTGCCTGACAGTCCGGCATACCGATGTGCCTGCCGTTCTCACCAGCGGCAGGCACATTGCTTTATGGCAAACCCAATTCTCCGCGATCAGGATTCCATGAGGGCCTTCCTGCGGGCCTGCATATCTTCGGTCGTGTTGAGCTTCGGATAGGGTTCGTCAGGAACCGGAACGCCGAGGAACTTGCACAAGGGCTCCCATCCATCCGTTGCCTGGAATACCAGGAGGCGTTCCTTCGGGATCGTGCGCTTCACCTCTTCGTTGTGGCGAAGATAGACATCGATCATATGGTCTTCGCTGAAGTTCTGGCCGAAGGTCCGATCGCCGATCAGGATCTTGGCGAATTCGCCGGGCGGGCCCACGCGCTTGCCATTGGGTAAGATCATAGGACCTTTCATAGATGGCATGATGGTCTCGCTGACGCTCTTGTACCAGGATTTCGGATCGCGCAGGGAGAGAATCACCTTGGCGGCGGGATATCTATCGGCCAGCTCCCTGTAGAATTTGCAGCTCGGCCAATCCACGCTCGAATTGTATCCTTCGAAAACCTCATCCCAATCGACCGCCTCGCCGCGTGCCAGCGCGTCCCAGAAGCGAGCCTGTTCGGGGTGGATTATGACCTCATACATGTGATGGGTGGGCCCCAAGCCCAGCTTTTCCAGCGCATTCTTGAGCGACGACGTTCCGGTACGGCCAAAACCGGCGCCAATGACCTTCAAAGACATGATTCCCCTCTCAGAAATAGCATTGCACATGGTCGCCCATGGGATTGTGCCTCGCAAGGGGCGGGAAAAATTGGTTAAGATGCGAAGCAGTGTGTGGGGCAACCGGCGATGGGTTTTTGGAAAGGATTCTTCTGCGCCTGTGCAGTGGCGGGGCTTGCGGCGCCTGCCGCGGCACAGATGAAGATCGAAAGCGGCGATATCGGCGAGGGTGTGCAGATGAAACTCGCCCAGGTACTCGATACCTGCCGCATCAGGGGCAAGGAGCGCGGCACCAACACGTCGCCCGCGCTTTCCTGGAGCGGCGCGCCCGATGGCACCAAGAGTTATGCCGTCACCATGCTCGATCCGATGGACGACACGCATTACTTCTGGCACTGGATCGCGTTCAACATTCCGGCTTCGGTAACGGCGCTGCCGCCGGGCGCAAGCGGAACGGCCATGCCTGAAGGCGCGGTGGAGGGCGTGAATGACTATGGCGCCAAGGGCTATGGCGGCCCCTGCCCGCCGCGCGGATCTACACATCGCTATATCTTCAATGTGTGGGCGCTGGACGTTCCGCAACTTTCGCTTTCGGGCGATGTGACGGGGGCGCAAATCCGCCCGCAGCTGCAATTGCATTCGCTGGGCAAGGCAACGCTGACCGCGCGATATGAAAACTGATCCGCGCGTGTGCATTGTGGGCGCGGGGCCCGCCGGTCTTGCGCTGGCGCGAGCGTGCGTGCGGCACGGCGTGGCGTTCGACGTGTTTGAGCGGCATTCGGACGTGGGCGGAATATGGGATCAGAACAATCCCGGCTCGCCGATCTATGACAGCGCTCATTTCATCTCGTCGAAAACGCTATCCAACTTTGTCGATTTCCCGATGCCGGACAATTATCCGGATTATCCCTCCAACAAGCAGATCCTCAATTACCTCCGGTCTTTCGCGGCCGCTTATGGGCTCTATCAGCACATCATCTTCAACATGGAAGTCACGCGCGCCGACCTTGAGGGACGGACGTGGAAGGTGACTCTTTCGTCCGGCGAAACCAGGGACTATTGCGCGCTCGTTTGCGCCACAGGCACGAACTGGATACCGAACCTGCCGGATTATCCCGGCACTTTCGCCGGAGAATTCCGCCATGCGATGTCCTACAGGAAGCGCACGGAATTCCTCGGCAAACGCGTGCTCGTCATCGGCGGCGGAAATTCCGCCTGCGACATCGCCAGCGATGCCGCGAGTGTGGCCGATCACACCTCCATCAGTCTCAGGCGCGGCTATCATTTCGTTCCGAAACATATGTTCGGAGTGCCGGCGGACGTGTTCGCGTCCAGTGGCCCCCACCTGCCGATGTGGCTACAGCAGCGCATTTTTGCCGCGATCCTGAAAGCGCTGACAGGCGATCTGACCCGGTTCGGATTGCAGAAACCCGATCACAAGCTGTTCGAAAGCCATCCCATCCTGAACACGCAAATCCTGCACCATTTGGCGCATGGACGATTGCGCGCCCGGCCCGATGTGGAACGTTTCGATGGAAAGTCGGTGCGCTTCACAGACGGCTCAAGCGAAGATTTCGACCTTGTGCTATTCGCGACGGGATACCGCTGGGACATTCCATTCGTCGATCGG
>DASZRY010000048.1:0-13003 GCA_035548975.1 Rhizomicrobium sp. | reverse complement strand
CCATTCCGGGCGACTCGTTGAGACCATCCTCGGCCCCCTGAACGAGCAGGCCCAGTTGGAGGGCCGCTCCTTCATCGATGCCGACACTTCCATGTCGGCCGGCTCGGCCGAGGCCGCGTTGCGGGCAGCCGGGGCGGCAGTTCTAGCGGTCGATGAAGTAGCTTCCGGCAACATCTCGAATGCGTTTTGCGCGGTGCGCCCTCCTGGCCACCACGCGGAACGGGACCGCGCGATGGGATTCTGCCTCTTTAATAATGTGGCAATCGGCGCCTGCCGGGCGCGCGAGCTTGGCTTTGACCGCGTGGCGGTGGTCGATTTCGATGTCCACCACGGAAATGGCACGCAGGATATTTTCTGGGAAGATCCCGGCGCTCTTTACATCTCCACGCATCAGATGCCGCTTTATCCCGGCACGGGCGGCCGCAATGAGCGCGGCGCGAGCGGGAATATCGTCAACATTCCGTTGCCGCCGGGCGCGGGAGGGTTGGAATTGCGCGCCGCTTTCCAGGCGCTGGTCATTCCGTCATTGGAGCAATTTCGCGCCGATTTCCTCTTCATCTCGGCCGGTTTTGACGCCCATCTGCGCGATCCGTTGGCCAATCTCGCCTTCACCGAAGATGATTTCGCCTGGGCAACGCGTGCGCTTTGCGAATATGCGGCCCGGGCGTGCGACGGGCGCGTTGTTTCGACTCTCGAAGGCGGCTATGACCTCGCCGCGCTCGCACGGTCGGCCTCGGCCCATGTGCGGGTGCTGATGGAGTTTTAGAATGTCCAAAGGCAAGCCGGAACAGGCATCCGTCGAAACCCTGAGTTTCGAGGCGGCGCTGCGCGAGCTCGAATCCATCGTCGGCCGGCTGGAGCAGGGCGAGGTGGATCTTGAGGATTCCATCGTGCTCTATGAGCGCGGCCAGGCGCTCAAGGCTCATTGCGAGCAGAAGCTCAAGGCGGCCGAAAGCCGGCTGGAAAAGATCGTCCACGGAGCATCCGGCCCGGCCGGATCGGAGCCGATGGATCTCGGCTGAAGCAATTCAAGACCACACATTCACTCCGGATATTGGCCTCAAACCCCGGTATCCGCATTGGAAAATGAGCACTGTGCGCTTATCACCACAGCCTTCGCCTTTGACTGTCAGGGTTCCCTATCGCCTTGATTTGTTCGGCAAAAAAGCCGAATTTCGCGGTGCGGCGGCGGAGATGAGGGCGGCGCAGCTGATGCGTCCCAACAATCGGAACAATTGATGAGTTTGCCCACCAAGACGCCATTACTCGACCGGGTTAACGAACCGCACGAGCTGCGGGCCCTTGACCGCTCGCAGCTTCCTGAATTCGCGCAGGAGTTGCGGCAGGAACTGATCGACGTCGTGTCGGTGACGGGCGGCCATCTGGGCGCGGGTCTCGGCGTCGTCGAACTGACGACGGCGCTGCACTACGTATTCGACACGCCGCGCGACAAGATCATCTGGGACGTCGGCCACCAGGCCTATCCGCACAAGATACTCACCGGCCGCAGAAGCCGTATGCGCACCCTGCGCCAGGGCGGCGGTCTTTCCGGTTTCACCAAGCGCGCGGAGAGCGAATACGATCCGTTCGGCGCCGCGCATTCTTCCACTTCGATTTCCGCCGCACTCGGTTTTGCCGTGGCGCGCGATCTCAAGGGCGGCAAGAACAATGTGATTGCCGTGATCGGCGACGGCGCGATGAGCGCAGGCATGGCCTATGAGGCAATGAACAATGCCGGGGCGATGGATGCGCGTCTCATTGTCATCCTCAACGACAACGACATGTCGATTGCGCCCCCCGTGGGCGCGATGAGCGCCTATCTGGCGCGTCTGATTTCTTCGCGTCCGTATCGCAATCTGCGCGAATTCGCCAAGCACGTCGCATCCCACATGCCCCGCCCGATGAAAGTGGCGGCCGGCAGGGCAGAAGAATATGCGCGCGGCATCGCCATGGGCGGCACGCTGTTCGAGGAGCTGGGCTTTTATTACGTGGGGCCGATCGACGGACACAATCTCGATCACCTGATCCCGGTTCTGGAAAATGTCCGGGACATGGAGAACGGGCCCATTCTCGTCCATGTCGTGACGCAGAAGGGCAAGGGTTATGCGCCCGCCGAAGCCAGCGCCGACAAATATCATGGTGTAAGCAAGTTCAACGTACTCACCGGCGAGCAGAAGAAATCGAATTCCAAGGCGCCCGCCTATCAAAAGGTGTTCGGCGAAACGCTTTCGAAACATGCGGACAGGGACCCGCGCATCGTGGCGATCACAGCCGCCATGCCGTCGGGCACCGGGCTCGACATCTTCGGCAAGAACCATCCTACACGTTGTTTCGATGTCGGCATTGCCGAACAGCATGGCGTAACGTTTGCCGCCGGTCTCGCGGCGGAAGGCATGCGTCCGTTCGCTGCGATCTATTCCACCTTCCTGCAACGCGCCTATGACCAGGTTGTGCACGACGTGGCGATCCAGTCTCTGCCCGTGCGTTTCGCGATGGACCGCGCGGGCCTGGTCGGCGCCGATGGGCCGACGCATGCCGGCTCGTTCGACACCACCTACCTCGCCACGCTTCCCGGTTTCGTCGTCATGGCGCCGTCGGACGAAGTGGAATTGATGCACATGATCGCGACGGCCGTTGAGATTGACGACCGTCCGTCGTCCATCCGCTATCCGCGCGGCGAAGGCATCGGTTTGGAACGTCCGGAAATCGGCACGCGGCTTCCGATTGGCAAGGGCCGCATCATCCGCGAAGGCACTTCTATCGCGATCCTGAATTTCGGAACGCGGCTGGCCGAATGCCTGATGGCGGCTGACAAGCTTTCGTCTTACGGCCTGTCGGCCACCGTTGCCGACGCACGGTTCGCCAAGCCGCTCGATGAAGACCTCATCCGCCGCCTCGCGCGCGAACATGAAGTGCTCATCACGATAGAGGAAGGCGCGGTCGGCGGTTTCGCCAGCCACGTTCTGCAATTCCTTGCAACCAGCGGCCTGCTCGATCGCGGGTTGAAAGTGCGTCCGATGGTGCTGCCCGACCGATTCATCGATCAGGACACGCCCGAAAAGATGTACGAGGCCGCCGGTCTCGATGCCAACGGTATCGTGTCGACGGTTCTGGGCGCGCTGGGCCGCGAGCAGGACGCAGCCACGATCAGCCGCATCGCCTGAGCAAGACGCTTCGCATCGTCAAACTCGGTCACGCAGGCGACGGCCTCGCCGAAGACGGGACTTTCGTGCCCTGCACGTCGCCCGGCGATCTTGTCCGCGTTGATGACTCGGGCAATCTCCTCGAGGTCGTGGAATCCGGTCCGCATAGCGCGCTTCCCGTCTGCCGGCATTTCGGCACTTGCGGCGGCTGCGCCTTGCAACACATCGATGATGAAACCTACCGCGCTTTCAAACGCGATCAGGTGATGCAGGCGCTCGCCCAGCGCGGCATCGAAAACGTGGCGGTCGAAGAGCCTGTTGTCGTTGCGCCCAATTCGCGCAGGCGCGCCTCGCTCAAGGCGCAAAAGCAGAACGGCGAAATCAAACTCGGCTTCAACGCGCGCCATTCCCACGTCATCGTGGATTTGCACGAATGCCATGTGCTGACGCCTGAACTTTTCGTGCTCGCAGGCAAGCTGCGCCCGCTGATGCACGCAATCCTCAAGGAAGGCGAGGGCGCCACGCTTCACCTCACCGAAGCAGACAACGGTTTCGATCTCTCGCTGGAAATGAAGCGTGCCAGCGCTCCCGCCGTCGTTGCGCAAATTGCCCAACATGCGGCCCATCTGGGGCTGATCCGCGTCACCGCGGGCAGCGAGCCGATTGCCCAATTCGAAGCGCCGCGCCTGCGCATCGCCAACGCGGATGTGCGCCTCCCGCCCGAGCCATTCCTGCAATCGGCCAGGGAGTCCGAGCGTTTCCTGCAGGCCTATGTTGCGAAGAATATCGGCAAGGCGAAGTCAGTCGCGGACCTCTTCTGTGGCATCGGCACATTCGCGCTCCCACTTGCCATGCAGGCGAGGGTGCAGGCATTCGACAGCGATGCTGCAATGATCGCTGCGCTGGCCGCCGCCGCGCGCGGCGCAAGAGGGCTGAAACCGCTTGCGGCCGAGCGCCGCGATCTATTCCGCCGCCCGCTCATGGCGGCCGAACTCAATTCGTTCGATGCGGTGGTGCTCGATCCGCCGCGCGCAGGCGCCGCCGCACAGACCGAACAGATTGCAAGATCGAAAGTCGCGCGCGCCGTCTATATCTCCTGCAATCCGGCAAGTTTCGCTCGCGACGCGCGCACGATGATCGACGGGGGATACCGGCTTCTTGCCGTCACGCCCGTCGATCAGTTTCTGTGGTCCGCGCAGCTGGAATTGGCCGCGCGGTTTGAACGCTAGGTTACGACTTCAAATCCACTTTGCGCCATACCATGAAAGCGCCGCTCGCGGTGCGTGTCATGATGGAGTCGTCGCGGCAGTGCAACGGACTGTCGGCGTCGGAAACTTTTCCGCTGCGGCCGTCGAGAAAGAGATAGTTCATCGCCTCGTTGGCGTTGCGGCGGGCGACGATCAGCGCGTCCTGGTCGCCGGAGCGATATAGGCCGGTCATGCAGGCATTGTCGCCCTGCGCGAAAGCGGATGGGGCCGCCACGCAAGCTGCGACGGTAAACATTGCGATGAAGTAATTACGCATGCGTGAATCTCCGGTTGTTCAATACAGTGGGCGCCGGATATAGGCAGCGTCCTTTTGCGAAAGAAGAAGACGGCGTTGCGATCCCGCTATGCCTCGGCGGCATGGCTGGCGCTTGGAACTGCGGGCTTGCAAAAATTCAAGCGCTTCAACCGGCAGAAGACTTGAATCGGCCGTCAGCTTCGACGAATGATGTTTGCGCAGGGGACCCATGCGCAAATTCGTTGTCGGTGCGATTGTCGTTGCAGCGTTGATCGCTGCCGGATTCGGCGCTTACGCCTATTTCAACTCCGATCCCTATGCCGGCTGGGCCGTTGTCGTTGCATCCGGCGATTTCCATGCCCATGATGGCGGCCCCAGCCGCGCCTTCGACAATGCCCGTCGAGACGTAGTGACGGAGCTAGAGCATGTCGGATTCCGCAAGGAGAATATCCGGCAATATTCCGCCTGGTCGCGCTATTTCGCGCGCGATGCCTCGGACAACACAAGTGCGGAAACGATAAGCAATTTGCTGGCCGGCGCTGCCAAACAGGCACCCGATGGCTGTCTCGTATATTTCAGCACGCACGGAACGCCCTACGGCATTATCCTGGGCGACGAGATTCTACGCCCCTCTCAGCTTCGCGACATTCTCGACAAAAGCTGCAAGGACAAACCCACCGTGGTCGTCCTCTCCGCCTGTTACTCGGGTGTCTTTGTCCCCAAACTCGCCGCCCCCAACCGCATGATCGTCACCGCCGCCCGCAAGGACCGCACGTCTTTCGGCTGCGGCACGACGAATCGCTATCCCTATTACGACACCTGCTTCCTGCACACGCTTTCGCAAGCGCACGATTTTCGTTCTCTCGCCTACAAGACGAAAGATTGCGTGGCCGAGATGGAAGCCGGCACGGGCATGGAACCGCCGTCGGAGCCGCAGATTTCGATCGGCAAGAACGTGCTGGCGGAATTGAAGGGGTGGTGACGCCTTATTACGGGGAGGGTGACCGCGGAACGCGGTGGAGGGGTGGGTTCGGATCTATCCCACCTGCCCCCTATGCCTCAGCGCATGATCCGCCAGCACACACGCCAGCATCGCTTCGCCGACCGGCACTGCGCGAATACCAACACACGGGTCATGTCGCCCCTTGGTGAATATCTCCGTCTCGCGGCCGTCCACATCCACCGTCTTGCGCGGCGAAAGAATGGATGACGTCGGCTTCACGGCAAATCGCGCGACGATCTGCTGGCCGGTGGAAATGCCGCCCATCACACCGCCGCCGTGGTTGGACAGGAACTTCGGACCGTTCTTGCCCTTGCGCATTTCATCGGCGTTCTCTTCGCCGGTCAGCGCGGCGGCTGCCATGCCGTCGCCGATCTCGACGCCTTTGACCGCATTGATGCTCATCAAGGCGCCCGCGATATCGGCATCGAGCTTGCCGTAGATCGGCGCGCCCAATCCCGCCGGAATGCCGTCCGCCACCACCTCGACGATCGCCCCGCAGGACGAACCCTTTTTGCGCAACTTCTCCAGATAATCCGTCCACGGAGCAACGGCCGAAGGATCGGGGCAGAAGAACGGATTTTTCGCAACCTCTTTCCAGTCCCATCTGGAACGCGAGATTTTCTGCGTGCCCATCTGGATCAGTGCGCCCCTCACCGTCACCTTTCTGTAGAGCAGGTCGAGCACCTTGCGCGCAACCGCGCCCGCAGCCACGCGGGCGGCCGTTTCGCGCGCGCTCTGCCGTCCGCCGCCGCGATAGTCGCGCACGCCGTATTTGGCGAGATAGGTGAAGTCCGCATGGCCCGGCCGGAATTTGTCGCGTATGTCGGTGTAGTCTTTCGAGCGCGCATCCACGTTCTCGATCAGAAGCGCAATCGGCGTGCCGGTCGTCACCTGCTCCTTCATCCGCTCGTCCTTGAAGACGCCGGAAAGGATACGCACCCTGTCCGGTTCCTGCCGCTGGGTGACGAATTTGGATGTGCCCGGCCTTCTGCGGTCGAGATCGCGCTGAATGTCGGCCTCCGTCAGGGGAATGCCCGGCGGGCAGCCGTCCACCACGCAGCCGATGGCGGGCCCGTGGCTTTCGCCGAAGGTGGTCACGCGGAAGAGATGGCCGAAGGTGTTGTGCGACATGGCTTCAGGTTCCGTCTGACGGCTTCACCACGGCGATGTCGGGCGCGTCTTCCGCCTTCATGCCCACGATGTGATAGCCCGCATCGACATGCAGGCATTCTCCCGTCACCGCTTTTCCCAGATCGGAAACGAGGAACAGCGCAGCGCTTCCCACTTCTTCCGTGGTCACCGTGCGTCTCAGCGGCGAATTGTATTCGTTCCATTTCAGGATATAGCGGAAATCGCCGATACCGCTTGCCGCCAGCGTCTTGATCGGCCCGGCCGAAATCGAATTGACGCGGATCTGCTTCTTGCCCAGGTCTTCGGCCAAATAGCGCACGCTTGCTTCCAGCGCGGCCTTCGCAACGCCCATCACATTGTAATGGGGCATGACCTTTTCCGCGCCGTAATAGGTAAGCGTCACCATGCTGCCGCCGTTCGGCATCATCTTTTCCGCGCGCTGTGCGCAGGCGGTGAACGAATAGCAGGAGATGTTCATCGTCATTGCGAAATTGTCGGGCGTGGTGTCGACGTAACGGCCCTTAAGCTGCTCCTTGTCGGAAAAGGCGATGGCATGGACGAGAAAATCCATGCTTCCCCATTTTTTCTGAAGCTCCGCGAACACCGCATCGAGCGAGCCTTGGCTCGTGACGTCGCAATCGAGCACTGCCGCCGGCTTCAACGGCTCCACCAGCGGCACCACGCGCTTCTTGAAGGCGTCGCCCTGATAGGTGAAGGCCAGTTCCGCGCCTGCCGCATGGAGTTGCTGTGCGATGCCCCAGGCAATGGAGCGCTCGTTGGCGACCCCCATCACCAGCCCGCGCTTGCCCTTCATAAGGCCGTCCAACGCCATATGCCTGTCTCCTTGATAACACTGAACTTTATAGGGTCATTCGGACGATGACAGCCCGCCCGCCAAGAGAGGGTTTGGCACGACTTCGAAAACATTTCCATGAGTGCGCGCGGCGCACTGACACCCGTGCCAGCAGAAGGGCATGGGGCGGCGGCGATCCTGCGGCTGCGAATCGCGCCGGCGAAGTTGCCCGCAGTGCTATCATGTGATAGCATTCTACCATGGCCCAGCTACTCGTTCGCGATATTCCTGAAGATGTGGTCGCCGCGCTGAAGCGGCGCGCAAAGCGCCATGGCCGCAGCGCCGAAGCGGAACACCGGGAGATTCTTCGCCAGGCCCTGTCATCGGGCCGGGACGATTTCTTGAATGCGGCCTTCCGTTTTCGCCGCGAATTGGAAGAAGAGGGTCGGCGCTTTTCCGATTCCGCAACGATCATCCGCGAAGAGCGCGACAGGAGATGATCGTTGTCGATGCTTCTGTTGCGCTGAAATGGGTGCTGCCGGAGGAAGATTCGTCCGCCGCACACGCCCTGTTGGAATCGGAACTTGCGGCACCGGATTTCTGGATCGTCGAAATTGCGAATGCATTGTGGCGCCGCACGCTCCAGCGCGAGCTTTCACAGAAGGAGGCCGCACGGCGATTGGCTTGGCTAAGGCGCGCGCCCGTGCTCCTGTTGCCGGCCTCGGATCACGTTGAAGATGCGTTTCGCATCGCTGCAGACCTGAAGCATCCGCTGTACGATTGTATCTATCTCGCCACAGCCATGCGGGAGGAGACACAATTTGTGACGGCGGACACGCGCTTTGCGCGCACCGTGCGCATCCATTCCAAATTCAGGCCGTATATCCGGCTGTTGCGGGAAGACGGGGTCTAAACCTTGTCCGCGTAGATCATCCGGCCGGGGCCGAGCTGCGCGAACACTTCGCCGAGGCAATCCTCGGCAAGCGCGAAACAGCCCTGGCTGCGGCCCAGCACGCCGCGTTCGCGTGCCATCGCATCGCTCACATACCACGCGCCGTGCACGACGATGCCGCGCGGTTCTGCGTTGTTGTTGGTCGGATCGAGACCCGCAAGCCGGATCGAGCGGCCATGCTCGCCAATATAAAAGCCTTCGGTGCGAAACGTGCCCGAAGATGTCGCGTTCGAACTGGGCTGATTGGAAAAGCGTTCGAGCCAGCCCGTATGTTCCGGATCGGACCCGCGCCCGTGCGCAACCAGAAAGGATTTCAGGCGTCCGCTTGCCACATCGAGCAGATGAAACCGGCGCGCGCGCGATGGCTTCGCGAAATCCGCTATCGCGATGACATCGCGATGTGCAATGCCGTCTCGATGTTTCTCAAGCGCGCCCAATGCGCGGCGCAGCAGGGAAGGCGAAAGAGCCGCTTCATCGCCGGCTGCAGCAAAGGCGGGGCCGCCTGCCGCTGCGGCGGAAATTCCGGCCAGGCCGGATGCGAGCAATGAACGTCGAGACAATTGCAAGCGAACGAACTCCCCGCGCCTGGGCGCTTAAATTCTTCGGATGAGGCTGATGCTGTCAATGCCTCATCAATGTGGCGGTGCCGTGGCACATCACCGTTCGTTACCGAGACGGATGTCAGCAAATCCGGTTTCGTCAACCATTAAAGCGCTGATTTGCTAATGAAGAAGCAACAATCCTTCATTGAGGAAGGGCGTGGGATCATTTCAATCTCGCCCTCGGATCATATGTCGCGCTCCAGCTTTCCGCGAAGTCCTTCAGCTTTGCGTCCGGCTTTTCGGGCAGTGTCACGACGAGCTTCACATACATGTCGCCCGCCGGTTCGCCGCCGCCTGCCGTTCCGTGCGCAGGGATTCCCTTGCCGCGCAAACGCAACACCGTTCCCGTGTTCGAGCCCGGCGGTATCGTGAGCGCGACCGGTCCGGTCAATGTCGGCACCTGAACTTTTCCGCCAAGCACCGCTTCCTGCAGCGTGATGGGCAAATCCATTTTCAGATCGCGTCCGTCGCGCGTCAGATAGGGGTGCGCGGCAACGGCAACCTGAATCAGAATATCGCCCGCAGGTCCGCCATTTGCACCCGGGCCGCCTTGTCCTTTCAGACGAACCTGCTGTCCGTCGCGAATGCCGACGGGGATGCGCACGTCCACATTGCGTCCGTCCGCCAACGTCACCCGCCGCGTTCCGCCGCGCGCGGCTTCTTCGAAGCTTACCGTGACGTTCAGCGTATAGTCTTCGCCGCGGCGCGGTTGCGCCCTGCGTCCGCGACCGCCGAACAGATCGGCGAAAATGTCTTCCGCGCGGATGCCTTCTCCGCCGCCGGGGCCGCTGGTCCAGGTATATTCGAATCCGCCGGGACCTGCGCGTCCGCCGCCGAATCCGAAGGGGTTGCCTTCGAATCCGCCTCCCTGGCGCGGATCGAAGCCTCGCGGATTTCCATGCTCGTCGATTTCGCCGCGATCGAATTTCGCGCGCTTCTCCTTGTCGCCAAGGATGTCGTAAGCGCCGCTCACTTCCTTGAATTTTTTCACGGCGGCTTCGTCGCCGCCGTGTTTGTCGGGATGGTATTTCTTCGCGAGCGTACGGAAGGCCTTCTTGATCTCAGCCTCGCTCGCGGTTTTGGAAACGCCAAGTACGCTGTAAGGGTCTGCCATGTTCACTCCTGCCGCGGCGCCTCACGGAATCGCGGCCAGCCCCAATATAGGGAGCCTGTCCTTCTTGCGCTAAGGGGAGGCCGGATCGGGCGATTGGGGAGCATCGCCTGGCGTTTGAACGCCGGGCATATCCAGGTCCGGTCCGGTTCCCGTGTCCGGGGCCTGATCGGGAATGGAGAAATCGGGCTTCGAAATGTCCTGATAGTCGTCGGCCGATTTGGGCTTCTCCGGCTCTGACGTGCCTGTGGATTCCGGGGCGGGCGCCGCCTCCGGCGCGGTCTCGGACGGTGTTGGTTCCGGCGGCGGCTGGGTGGCAGGGCCGGGCTCAGGGGGGCTGCTTTCGCGCGATGGCCCGGACATATCTTCCTCGGTCGTGTTGCGCAGGGGCGGCGGCTCGCCGCCCAGTGCCTTCAGCCTGGCTGCGGCCTCCTCCATTCCGGAGGACGCGGCATCTGCATAAAGATCCTTGGCCTTGCCGATGTCTTTTTCCACGCCGTTTCCGGTCTCATACATTGTGCCGAGGTGGTATTCGGCGATTGCGTGGTGCGCCATTGCGGCCATTTGCAGCCAGGGCAGAGCCTGGCCCGGATCGGGCGGGCCGCCTTCGCCCAAAAGCAGCATCTCGCCCAGATCGGCCGCGGCCGTCGCCAGCCCCGCCTGTGCCGCGAATTCGAGCATCCGCTTGGCCTCGCCGGGATTCTTTTCCACGCCCTGGCCTTTGCGCAGCATCAGCCCGGCGTTGCGCGCGGCAGCAGCATCCACATAGGAAAGGCCGTCGAAGATCCTGTAGGCCTCTTCGTACTTTCCCTGGTCGTAAAGCCTGACCCCCTCGTCAAATGAGGAAACGCGTTCCTCCGGCGTGATCGAGCTGCAGCCGGCTGCAAGCAAGGCGCAGATGCAGACGGCGAAACGCAAAGGCGCTAAATGCATTGAGAATCCTCTGGGCCGGTCAGGCTAGCAAGGCTGACTTTCCCAGGCAAAACGAAGATGTAGAATCGTCTCATGAGCGAAATCGGCAGTCCTGTAGACGATGGCGGCATTATCGCCCGGGACGATCCCATGGCGCTGTTCGATGCGTGGATGGAAGAGGCCAAGACGTCCGAACCGAACGAGGCCAATGCAATGGCCATCGCCACGGCGGATGCGCAAGGCCGTCCCAATATCCGCATGGTGCTCTTGAAAGGCGCAGATCGTCGCGGCTTTGTCTTCTACACCAACACCGAAAGCGCCAAGGGCAGGGAACTTTCCGCCAATCCGCATATCGCGCTGTGTTTTCACTGGAAGAGTCTTCGCAAGCAGATCCGCGTTCGCGGCTCCGTAGAGCGCGTGAGCGATGCGGAGGCCGACGCCTATTTCGCCACGCGTCCCAAGGATAGCCAGATCGGGGCATGGGCAAGCGCCCAATCGCGCCCGATGGAAGGCCGCTTCGCTTTCGAACGCGAGATCGCGAAGGTGGCTGCGAAATATGCGCTCGCCAAGGTCCCGCGTCCGCCCTATTGGAGCGGCTATCGCGTGACGCCGCTCGAAATCGAATTCTGGCGGGACAGGCCGTTCCGCCTGCATGACCGGCTGGTTTACCGGCGCAAGGATGCGAACACGCCATGGACGACCGAACGCCTGTTTCCGTGATGCGCGCGGCGGATACCGGCCACGGCACATTGATGCGCCGCGCGGCGCTGGCCTCGCTCACGGTGACGGTGTTTCTCATCGTGCTGAAATTCGCTGCCTACATCATGACGGATTCCGTTTCGATGCTGGCCTCGCTTGCGGACTCGGGCCTCGATTTCTTCGCCTCGATGATCAATCTCGTGGCCGTGCGCTCTTCGCTCACGCCGCCGGACCGCGAACACCGCTTCGGCCACGGCAAGGCCGAAGCGCTTGCGGGTCTTGCGCAGGGCGCGTTCATCGCCGGCTCGGCGACGTTTCTCATCATCGAAGCGGTGAGCCGGTTGACCGCGCCCCACATCATCGGACGCGAAGTGCTGGGCCTTGCCGTCATGGCCGTCTCGATCGCGGCGACGATAGGGCTCGTCGCCTATCAGCGCATGGTCGTGGCGCGCACGGATTCGCTGGCCATCAGCTCGGACAAATCGCACTACACCAGCGATCTCGTCACAAATATCGGCGTGGTGGCGAGCCTCGTTCTCTCCACCCAATTCGGCTGGATTCATGCCGATCCCATCATCGCCATCGCGATTGCGCTGTTCCTTGCCTGGACATCCTGGACGGTATTCCGCGCCAGCTCCGACCAGTTGATGGACCGCGAATTGCCCGACGAGGACCGCGCAAAGATAAAGACGCTGGTCATGCGTCACCCGGATGTGCGCAATCTGCACGATCTGCGCACGCGCACCTCGGGCCTCAACACTTTCATCCAGTTTCACATCGAACTGGACGCCGACATCAGCCTGACCCGCGCCCACGAAATCAGCGACGCGGTGGAAGCCGATGTCATGGCGGCCTATCCCAAGGCCGAAATCCTGATCCATCAGGACCCTGCGGGCGTCGAAATGCCCGCACCGCTGGCGAAGGTGTAGCCGCAAATAGCGAGTGGCGAATGGGGCAAACTATTCGCTATTCGCCATTCGCCATTCGCTCTATCCTGTTGCCATGTCCGAAACCAAACAGACAGCTAACGAAGACCGCCGCACGCTGATCCTCACCGGGGCCAGCCGCGGCATCGGGCACGCGACGGTGAAGCGCTTTTCCAGCGCGGGCTGGCGCGTGATCACCTGTTCGCGCCATGCGTTCCCGGAGAACTG
>DASZRY010000047.1:0-43922 GCA_035548975.1 Rhizomicrobium sp. | reverse complement strand
GCCGGGCGGCAAACCCGCACCCGTGCCCAGTTCCAGCCAATAGGGGCATGCTGTCCCCTTTCGGGGCCCGCGTGTATCTCATTTTCGCGGGCCGCGGCCAAGCGCAATTCCGGCCCCGGGGGGATGACCTTCTATATAGGTCTATATAGGTGTTTTTTGGCTCAGGTCAGGATATCGAGCGTGCGGCGGGTCATCTCATCCGCCGCCTTGAAGATGACGATGCCTTCCCGGAAGCTCAATTCCGCCTGTTTCAGGTCGATCATGCCCTCCACGAGGTCGGCCGTGGGCATGGCCAAGTGCACGGTCTGGTAGGAGGGAGCCGGGGAACCGTCGGCAGGCGTCACCGGGGCAGCAGGCGAGACCGACACCGCCCGGACGATCTGTTCGGCGGCGGCGCTTACCCGGTTTTCGGCGGCCCGCATGGCGGTGGCCGCAATGGCCATGGCGTCAGTCATGCGCGAAATCTTGCGGTCCCCGGCTTAGCCGCGCCTCAAGAAATTTGGCGGCCTTTAAGTCGAATTGGCTCCAATCCGCAGCTATGTTTGGCCAGGGTCCCAAGGGACAGAACTTTGCCAAGCCATTGGAACGAATACCATCGCCGCTGGTCGCGACTGTCGGCGCCGTTGCGCCCCGATGCAGATATCGTTCGCGGCTTCGAAAAAATCGTGGGCGGGCACGATGGCCGCGTGCTGCTCTTGGGCGTGACGCAGGAACTCTGCCACATCGGACGATCGCTTTCGGCCATTGATCGCAGCCCCGCGATGATCGCAAACATTTGGCCGGGCGACACGGAACGGGCGCGGGCGCTCAGGGCCGACTGGCTTTCTCCTCCATTCGCCGATGGAGCCTTTACCGCTATCATGGGCGACGGATCGCTGAGCGCAATTACCTGGCCTTCCGATTACCGCACGCTGTTTGCGCAAGCCGCGCGGCTTCTGGAACCGGGCGGGGTGGTGGCACTCAGGCTGTTCCTTTCTCCCGATGCCGTGGAATCGCGTGCTGAATTGCAGAGGCGCACGCTCGAAGGGGATTGCCGTTCGTTCCACGCATTCAAATGGCGGCTGGCAATGTCTGTTGTGGCCGAGACGGGCGATCCCAATATTGCCGTCACCGCGATCCGCGATGCGTTCAACGCGATGTTCCCGGATCGTGAGATGTTGGCGGAACGGACGGGCTGGAAAGGGGACGACATCGAAACCATCGACGTCTATGCGAACTCGCCCGATGTTTACAGCTTTCCGAACTTCTCGCGGTTGCGCGAGGTTATACCGGACGACTTCGCAAACATCCGCCTTATTCCATGCGGCAGTTATCCTCTGGCCGAACGTTGTCCGTTTCTCGCCATGGAGCGGCGATGAGCGATCCGTTGTGGGGCAAGCTCAAACCCGTCAACGGCGAACTCATCTGGCCGCCATTGCTGCGCGGGGCAACGGCTTCGCTCGAATCGCTGGCGCGCTTTCTCGAGGACAGCCAATGGCTGCCGGCGGAAGAGATTTTGGCGCGCCAGCACGAACAGCTTGCAAAACTCGCCGAATATTCGGCGCGGTTCTGCCGGGCGTTCCGCGAAAGGCTGAAGAAAGCGGGGCTGGAGCCTGCCGATCTGTGCGATGCCGCAAATCTATCGCGCCTGCCGTTACTTTCGCGGCGCGATCTGCAGAGAGGCGATATGTATTGCGTGCAGCCGCCGAAGGAGCATCTGCCGGTCAGCGAGACGAAAACATCCGGTTCGACAGGCGAGCCTGTAACGGTGCGCCGCACGGCTGTTACGCAGCTCTTCTGGCTTGCCAATACCTTGCGCGAATATTTCTGGCACGAACGGGCATTCGATCTGAAGTTCTCCGCGATCCGCCCGACCATCTCCGAATATGCGGAGCTTCCGCATTGGGGCCCTCCAGCCGGTCTTTTATTCGAAACGGGGCCTGCCCAGCTTATTCCGATCACCACGAGCGTCGAAAAGATCGCGGAATTGCTGACAGCATTCGAGCCCAACGTGCTGGTGATCTATCCCAATGTGCTCACGGCTCTCATCGCGCATCTGAGAGAGACAGATGCGCGGCTTCCTTCGGTTAAACTCATCCGCTCCATCAGCGAAACGCTTCCGCCTGCGCTGAAGGAAGAAGCGCGTGCATTTTTTGACGCCCGCGTCGTTGACAATTATTCGTCGCAGGAAGTTGGCGTGATTGCGGTCGAATGTCCGCAATCAGGCCTCTACCATGTGATGTCGGAGAGCCTGATCGTCGAGGTGATTGGCGAAGGCGGTCAAGCCTGCGGCGAGGGCGAAACAGGGCGCGTGGCGATCACCGATCTGCACAACTTCGCGACACCTCTGGTGCGCTACGATATCGGCGATTATGCGCAAGCGGGCGGCGCGTGTTCGTGCGGGCGCGGACTTCCAACCCTCAAACGCATACTGGGGCGCGAGCGCAATCTTATCCTGATGCCCGACGGTTCGCGTCATTGGCCGCTCGTGGGATTTGCGCGCTTTCGCGATGTGGCGCCGGTTACGCAATACCAGATGATCCAGACATCGCGCGAGGAGATCGAAGTACGCCTGGTCACCGAGTCGCCGCTCAGCGCAGAACAGCAAGGCAATCTCGGCAATGTGATTTGCGAAGCGCTGGGCCATCCCTTTGCATTGAAGTTCGTCTATTTCGACGAACGCATCCCCGCAGGCCCGCGCGGCAAGTTCGAGGAATTCATCTCGTTGGTATAGCCGCAGGCGGTGCGCCCGCCTCGCCCGGCCAGAACTTTGGGATCGTGCCGTGGGCAAACCAGCGCACCCGGAACTGGTGACCGTCATTTGTGTAGCCGACAAATGTCAGTTTGGTGTCGGGCCAGACGGCGCGATTGTCATGCTCGACGAGTGCGCGGGACTGGATCACGGCACCGACGCCCATGAGCTGTTCCTCTGGATGATCGAGCGACCAGCGTTCCAGCACATCGAAGGCGTAAAGCGAAAGTGCGGTGGCCAGGCGCTTCTGCCGCGCGCCCTTGTCCACAGAACAGCGGAACATCGCAAGCCGAGCCCGCAGGAAATCCACGTCGCGAATATGCGCAGTGGCAAGGCCGATCAACTGGCCGCCGTCATAGGCGCAGGCGCACAGTTGGCCGAGCCGGTCTTCGAGGGATGCCTTTGCCGGCAGCATGTTGTTGCGCTGCCAAAAATCGATCACGTCGCGCTCGATGCCGGCGGCGCGAAGCCGCCAGACGGAACGAAAATCTACCGCGGAATCGGATTGGACGGACGATGTCTCCATCAAAAGAACCTGCCCATGGCGCTTTCAGGCTGAACGGCGGGAATTCTCCCATGCTCGAACCAGGCCACACGCATCTGTTCGCCCTGCGGCGTCCAGCCCACAAAGCCAAGGCGCGAGGCGCGAAACATCGCACGGCGGGCGAGTTCGTCGATGGCGCGAGACTGCACGACCGTACCCATTCCCATTACCTCTTCCTCGGGATGGGCAAGCGACCATTGCTCCAGCAATTCGCGCGAATGCGCGGTGATGACGGAGGCAAGCAGATTGCGCCGCTTGTCGCGCGCCACCGCGCAGCGGAACATCGCAAGCTTGCAGCCGAGAAAATCGATATGGCGGATTTTGGCTGTGCCAACCGCAATCAGTCGGCCACTTTCATCGTAGCCCGCCATGCAAAGTTCTCCCAAGCGGGCTTCCGGAGTCGCGTTTGCAGGGATCAGGCCTTCCTTCTGCCAGAAGGCGATCGTGTCACGTTCGATTGCGGCGTCTTTGAGCCGCCACGCGGGCCGGAATTCAACCGGAATGCGCGGATCGCTGTGAAGCTTGAGCACCATGATGTGCCACTTCGGGCACGCGAACTGCGCCGGCTGCGAACCGGCGCAGGATCGGGTGCCGGAGACTAATTGACGTTGACGCCGACCTTCAGGAATGGGCCGTGGGTGATGCGGCTGCTGTCACGCGCGGTCTGGAAGCCGCCGTCGTACAGATTGAACAGCGCGTCGACCTTGTAGCCGAAGGTGACTTTCGCAGGCGCATCCGGGCAGGTCCAGGACAGGCCCATGAATCCACCCACTTCCGGAACGGTCACATTACGGTGGCGCTCTGTCGAATAGCTGTACCCATCATTGTAGACGACGGCGAGCCGTGTCTTCTGGCGGCCGAACAGAACGGCCACTTCCGCGCCCCAATCGATCGCGAAACCGTCATCGGAAATCGGCGCCGATGCTTCCCACGAAATCATCGGGCCAACGCCGACGAAGCTGCGCGTAAGTCTGGCCGCACCGGTAGTCGCGAAGTACTTCGTCGAGGTATAGAAGTCGATATTTGTCCGCGCGTTGAACTGTGCATAGCGGATGCCGACGCTGAAGATCGACGTGCCGCTGTTGTTGCCGAACATGCCCAGACCGAAATCTTTGCCGACCTGAAAGTCGACCTTCGTATGTTCTTCCCTGTGGCCGACAAACGCCGTGTAATAGGCCGTTCCGCCGTAGTAGGACGGATAGTAGCTGAGGAACACGTTCTTGTGCTTGTTCGCCGTGCGGCCGTACTGCAGGCCGAGCCTGAAAATCAAATCGCTGTCGGCAGGCTGGAGTTTGATCGCCCCATCGATATTCCAGCTGTGCGAGGGCTTGATCCGGAAGGTATCCGCGGTTACGCCGCCAAGCGTTCCGCCTTCGCCGCCTGCGGGCACGAACCAATCGGTCGAGTCTCCGCTTTCGATGCCATATTGGCCGCCCAGTTCGAACGTGAAATGGTTCTGGTCGTCGGCAAGTGCTTGCCCCGTGACCACCATCAGCATCGCGAACGCCGATGCGCCGCCCAACAATGCATGCCGAAGATTTGCGTGCTCGCGCGCAGCGATCAATTCGCTCATTAAGAACTGCCCCGTCACTGATTGAGAAGATTAAAAAACCATAATTCTCCCGCGGTGTCACCGCCATACCGCATCGCAGCAAGAAAGTTCCGGCGGGAGAGGTATTCCCGCAACAGGATCACAAAAGGGTGACCGGCAATCCGCGGGCAGGACACCTATGGTGCAGGCCCATGTGTTGCGGAGGGGCTGATGTGGCGGGTACCGGAAATTTCCTTTCAAGCCTTTGTTTGGATTATGTTATTATTAGCTCCCGCAGCGCCGGCGGGAGCAGCGGGCCCGGTGACCCAGTATCATGCCGGGCCGGAGCATCGGGGCGTGTTCGCAGGAGGCGGCCCGGATGGCTTTTTCAACCTCGTATGGAGGTTCCCCGCCGGGCACATGGTGGTGGCTTCGCCGATCGTTGCAAATGGCGTGGTTTATGTAGGCGCAAAGAACGGCCGATTCTTTGCGGTCGATACCAGAACAGGCGGCCGCAAATGGGATTTCCAGGCCGATGCCCCGATCACCTCAAGCGCCGCGGCCGGCGATGGTGCGGTCTTTTTCGAATCCGAAGCGAACACAATCTACGCGCTCGATGCGGCGGACGGCCATGAGCTCTGGCGTCGCGAAACAGGCGGGGACATGGCTTTCGATGCGATGGCAGGTTTTCACATGGCCGAAGATTGGGACTACTGGTCCTCTTCACCACTGCTCGATGACGGACATGTGTTCATCGGAAGTGGCGATGGAAACATTTATGCACTCGATGCGAAGAGCGGCGCAATCGAATGGAGCTTTGCGACCAAGGGGCGCGTACGCTCAACACCCGCGACGGACGGTAAAACGATATATGCCGGAAGTTTCGATGGACACCTTTATGCGCTCGACCGCAGAACCGGAGCGCTTCTCTGGTCGTTCAAGACTCTCGGCAACAGGATCTTCCCGGAAGGAAGCATTCAATCCTCACCGGCCGTTGCGGACGGTCTGGTGTTGTTCGGCGCTCGGGATTTCAATCTTTACGCGCTCGATGCGGGCACCGGGCGCGAAATGTGGCGTCAATCCGTGAAGAATTCCTGGGTGCCTTCGACGCCTGCCATCCATGATGGGCGCGTCTTTGTTGGAAGTGCAGACGGCCGCGCCGCCTTCGCGTTCGACTTGAAAACCGGTAAACAATTGTGGACGGCACCGCTCGACAATCTGGTGTTCTCGTCGCCGGCGATTGCGGGTGGCAAAGTCTATCTCGCCACCATGGGCGGCAGTGTTTTCGCAATGGATGAGAAGACGGGGGCCATGTCAGGCTACACGCTCACCGAGGATCGCGTGCTTTCCACGCCATGGATCGAGGATGGTACGATCTATTTCGGGAACAATGACGGCTATCTCTACGCAATGCGCGCAGGCCCGCAGCACTACCCGGGCGACTAAGGCGATCGTCTGTTTTCTTGACGCAGATTTGCCGCTACGATTTCGACACTATTTGCCGCTAACGTAGAGCCATGCACATCGATTTCCCGCAAGAGGCCGTCCGCATCTATTCCCGTCTGGAACACGGCGCCGATGCCGTGGTCCATGTGCTGGGTATCGTCTTCGCCGTGGCAGCATCGCTGTGGCTTCTGTGGAACGTGAGCGGGTTTGCGACGGTGGCTGCCGTGTCGGTCTATTGCGCGGGCCTTCTGGCGATGATCGTGGCATCGGCAGCTTACAATCTCGCGCCCACCGGTACGCTCAAGGAAATCCTGCGCCGCTTCGATCATTCGGCAATTTTCGTGATGATCGCCGCCACTTACACGCCGTTCGCGGCGACGCGGCTGGGCTATCCGGTTGGTGATGAGATTCTTGCGCTTATCTGGACGGCGGCCGTGTTCGGCGTGGGCCTTAAGATGTTCTTCCCGCGCCGGTTCGAGAAAGTGAGTGTTGTGCTCTATCTCGCGATGGGCTGGCTGATCGTGACGGCGATCGAGCCGCTGGCCGCGTCGGTTGCCGCTATCGATTTTTGGCTTCTGATGGGCGGCGGGTTCATATACTCGGCAGGCGTCGCATTCTATCTGATCGAGCGCATCCCGTTTCACAAGGCGATCTGGCACGGCTTCGTGTTGACTGCGGCCGTCCTGCATTACACGGCCATTGTGATCGAATTCGCGAATTAGCCTATTCAATTTCTGCGTGATCGAACCAGGCGATGCGGATCTGCTGGCCCTGATTGGAATAGCCGACGAAAGTCAACCCGCTTGCTTTCCAGATCGGCCGCTTCTTCTTTTGGTCCAGATTGGCCGTCTGAACCGCCGTACCCATGCCCATCACGCGCTCCTCAGGATGAGCGAGCGACCATTCTTCGAGTACCTGACGCGAAACGCGGCCCATTTCGGTGGAGATGTGCTTGCCACGCATGTCGGGCGCGATCGAGCAGCGCCACATGGCGATGCGGCTTCTGAGAAAATCCATCTCGGTGATCTTGGCCGTGGAGACCGCAATCAGCCGGCCGCCATCATAGGCGACGGTGCAAAGCTCGCGCAGGCGGTCTGCCGGCAGCGCATTTTTCGGCAGCAGATTACTCGCTTGCCAGAACGCGAGCGTATCGCGTTCGATGACGGGATCCTTCTTCAGCCAAGCCGATTTGTACGCTATCTCGGACATGCTTCGAACGATAAGGCGGAGGCCCGCCCGCCGCAATGAAAAGTCTCTCGACAGGCCATACATGTTTGTATAGCGAACTGCGGGAGGTGTCGGGATGGAAAAGCTGATCGCGGGCTACCGCAATTTCATGGCCAGGCGCTGGCCGGAAGAACATTCCCATTACGCCGAATTGGCCAAGGGCCAGAGACCGGAATATCTCGTCATTGCCTGCTCGGATAGTCGCGCAGACCCTGCCACGATCTTTGGCGCGCGGCCGGGCGAATTGTTCGTCATTCGCAATGTTGCCGCTATCGTGCCGCCCTATGAAGAGGGAGGGGGCTATCACGGTACGAGTGCCGCTATCGCCTTTGCTGTTCTCCAGCTCAATGTCAGATACATCGTGGTGATGGGTCATGCGCAATGCGGCGGTGTGGCGGCGGCGCGCGACATGGAAAATGCGGCGAACACGCCTTTCCTGGGCCCGTGGATAAAGCTGCTCGAACCCGCGGCGGAGAAGTGCCGGCATCACGACCAGCCCGATTTCGAACGCGAAACCATCAGGCTGTCACTTGAACGATTGATGACCTTTCCGTTTGTCGCGGAGCGTGTGAAGGCGCAAACGCTTTGGCTTGCAGGCGCGCGTTTCGGCATTGCGGACGGCAAGCTGGAGCTGCTGCTGCCGGAAAGCGGCAAATTCGAAACGGTATCGCCGAACTAAACAGCGAAGAGCAGTCAGAACGAATCTTTTCTTTTTCGCGTTTCTGCGAATACCTCCACGTCGCTTGCATTTTCCATACCCAGCGAGCGGCGCAATTCGGGCGAATGGGGCCTCAGGAAGGGATTGGTTTTTCTCTCAAGCTCCATAGTGGAAGGAATGGTCGGCTCGTTCTTCGCGCGTTGCGATTCGACCTCGCGCATGCGCGCCTTCAAATCGGCATTGCCCGGCTCGAGTGTCAGCGCGAAGCGGCCGTTGTTGAGCGTGTATTCGTGGCCGCAATAGATTTTGGTGTCGCCGGGAAGCGTCATCAGTTTCGTCAGGCTTTTCCACATCATGGGCGGATCGCCTTCGAAAAGCCGCCCGCAGCCCATCGCAAACAGCGTGTCGCCGGTAAAAGCGATATCGCCGAAGACAAAGGTGATAGCGCCCCTTGTGTGGGCGGGCACTTCGAGGATGCGTGCACGGTGCGGCCCAAAGGACCAACCCGTTTCTTCGCTCACGCCTTCGTCGATGCCGGGTATGCGCTCGCGGTCCTTGGCTGGCCCCACGATTTTCGCCCCGAACTCTTCCTTGAGCGCGAGGTTGCCGCCGGTGTGATCCCAATGGTGGTGGGTGTTGAGGATATGGGTGAGCCTCTCGCCGGCAAGTGCGGCCTTCACGGGTCCAGGCTCGGACGGGTCGACCACCGCGCAGAGACCCGCCTGGCGATCGGACAGAAGATAGGCGTAGTTGTCCTTCAGGCAGGAAACCAGGGTAACGCTGAGGCTCATCGAGAACTCCTTTGGCCGACAGCTTAACAAGCAAGGCCGTGGAGGTGTATTGGGCAGGGGAGGATCCGGGCCCTCCCCATGCATCTGAACGCGCGAAGGCTGGCGGACTTCTATGAAAGTCCCGTGGGGCAGATTGCAAGGCGGATGATCTACCGCCGATTGCGGCTGATTACGCCTGCGCGCCGCCCCACAAATGTTCTGGGGTTCGGCTTTGCAGTTCCCTATCTGCGCAATCTGCTCGCCGAAGCCCAGCACGTGGTTGCCTTCATGCCCGCACAGCAGGGCGTTGTGGCCTGGCCTTCCGGGCGGCCGCTTTGCGTATTGGGTGAGGAGCTGTCATTGCCCTTCGCGGACGAGACCTTCGACATGGTGATCATGGTCCACGGTCTTGAGGGCGCAGAATCCGTCCGGCCCCTTATGCGGCAGATCTGGCGCGTGATGGAACCGGAGGGGCGGCTGCTGCTGATCGTACCCAACCGCGCCAGCCTCTGGGCCCAAGCCGAACGTTCTCCTTTCGCCCATGGACATCCCTATTTGCGAGGGCAACTGGAGATGCTGCTTCGCGAATCCATGTTTGCGCCACAGCGTTGGGAGAGCGCTCTCTATTTTCCGCCACTCAAGACGCGCCGTTTCATCGGCACGGGCGCGGGCTGGGAACGCGTGGGCCAGACCCTGTGGCCGCGTCTTGGGGGCGTGCATCTGGTGGATTCCAAAAAGTCGTTGTTTGCGGCGACGCCGGTGCTCGTCTCCGATCGCAAGAGTCTGCTTGCCCGCGCCTGATTGTTACCGCCAATTCATCCGCCTGCATTCGCGATGACGCGTGCGTCATGCATCGCCGGCTTTCGTTAACGTTTTTTGACAATTGAATGGCGGCTCGCGCTTATATGAAGCGATGGGATTTCGGCATGCAAGCCTTGCATTCGGCGCAGAGCTTTTCGCATGCCCGATACATCGCACTTGCCGCGTGTTCCTCACGCTGAAGTGACTCGCTCACGCGGATGTGCCCTTCCTTCTTTCGTGGATCGCACTATTTCCAGTGTGCCGGTGAAATTGCCGGAACCGCAGAAAGACGGAGGGAGTCCATGTCCATTTCCAAAATCGCAGCAGCCATTCTTATCGCCGGTGGTGTTGCTGCTTACGGCACCAGCGCCACTGCGAAGGAGCCGGCGACATCGCTCAACTGCCTGAAGATGGCAAAGCAAGTGAAGGATGCGCTCTACAATCATCCTGCCGGTGCGGCACACGATGCAGCCGAGCAGGAACTGAACAAGGGCCAGACCCTTTGCATGAAGGGCTTCTACAAGGGCGGGATGGAACGTTACGAAGCGGCGCTGAAGGCAATCGGTTCGAGCGCGACTGCTTCGGCGCACTGACAGTCAGGCTCGGGGCGCGGTCTTCGCACGCAAAAAGAAGATCGCGCCCTCGGCTAGCAAATTGGGACCCCAGGCATGCGGATGCATCGCCTGTGTGTGCCCATCCTTCCTGAGCGCGAGCGCGCTTTCCACGACACCTCCCGCGTCCCCGGTAAGCGCCACGAAATCGGCGATGGTGCAAAGGTGGATGTTGGGCGTTTCATACCAGGTATAGCCAAGCGTCTTGGTCTGCGGCATGCGGCCGTTGAAAAGCAGCGACAGGCGAATGCGCCAATGGCCGAAATTGGGAAATGAAACGGCGGTGAGCTTACCGATGCGCAGGAGCTGGGAGAGGACCGTTTTCGGCGAGCGCGTGGCCTGGATGGTCTGGCTCAAAATCGCCACGTCGAAGATTTGTGCGGGATAATCGCCAAGATCGGTGTCGGCGTCGCCCTGCACTACCGATAGCCCGCGCGCCACGCAGGCGTTCACGTTCTGCTGCGAAAGTTCGAGCCCCCGGCCGTCCACATTTTTGGTTGCGGCAAGATATTCAAGCAATGCGCCATCGCCGCAGCCGATGTCGAGCACGCGGGCACCGCTCGGAATGATTTCTGCGATGGCGGCCAGATCTGGACGAAGAACGGTTGTCATTTGACGCCGTGACTGGCCGCGACCGAATTGATGAAGCCCCGGATGGTCGCAAACATCTCCGGCTCGTCGAGCAGGAATGCGTCATGGCCGCGGTCCGTTTCGATTTCGACGAAGCTCACATTTGCCGCGGCTGCATTCAGCGCATGTGCGATATGCTTGTTCTCCGCGGTCGGGAACAACCAGTCGCTGGTGAAGGAGATGATGCAGAAGCGGGTTTTGGTTCCGCGGAAAGCTTCCGCCAGCACGCCGCCGTAGTCGGCGGCGAGATCGAAATAGTCCATCGCGCGCGTGATGTAGAGATAGGAATTGGCGTCGAAGCGGTCCACAAACGTCATGCCCTGGTGGCGCAGATAGGATTCGATCTGGAAATCCGGGCCGAAGCCGAACGAGATCGCGTTGCGCGCCTGCAGGTTGCGGCCGAACTTCCGCTGCAGCGCCGCTTCGGAAAGATAGGTGATGTGCGCGGCCATGCGCGCCACCGCCAATCCCTTGGAGGGTTGTGTACCCTCAAGCTGATAGGCGCCGCCTTTCCAGTCCGGATCGGCCATGATTGCCTGACGGCCCACTTCGTGGAACGCGATGTTCTGCGCGGAGTGATTGGCCGCCGTCGCGATCGGAATGGCGGAGATCACCCGTTCGGGATAGGCGGCCGCCCATTGCAGCACCTGCATGCCGCCCATCGAGCCGCCGAGCACGCAGAGCAGCCGTTCGATACCGAGAGCATCGAGCAGCATGGCCTGCGCGCGCACCATGTCCTTGATGGTGACGACGGGAAAATCGAGACCATAGGGTTTGCCCGTTGCGGGATCGATGGAAGCGGGTCCGGTGGAGCCCATGCATCCGCCCAGCACATTGGCGCAGATGACGAAGTAGCGTTCGGTGTCGATCGCCTTGCCGGGACCGATCACCGTGTCCCACCAGCCGGGCTTGCCGGTGACGGGATGGCGGCTTGCGGCGAACTGATCGCCGGTAAGCGCGTGGCAGACAAGCACGGCATTCGACTTGTGCGCATTCAGCGTGCCGTAGGTCATATAGGCCACCGTGATGGGCGAAAGCTCGCGGCCCGCGTCGAGCCGGAGCGTGCGTTCCGTGCCGAAGGTGATGGCATGGCCCGCATCGACTTCGGGCGCCACCACGGGGCGAAGGAATTTCGGATTGGCGGCTTCCGCCATCTCTCACTTGCCTTCCAACCAGTGGAGTGCGGCTTGCTAAGGCCAGGCTGCCCCCCTGTCAACGAATCCTGCGAGCGCGCGCCCGCGAAGTGGCTCCCGGTTCGCGCCGGCTCGCACGACCCGAAAACAACCCTGCTTTGCTTTTGGAGGCCCCGGCGCTTATGAATGCGCCCCCGAAAAAGTGCCCGAAAACCGAGCCCGACAACCATGTGCCCGCCCCAAGAGCCAAGCCCGAAGCCCGGCGTGCTCGACATCTCGCCCTATGTTGGCGGCCGGGCGAGCGCGCCGGGCGTGACCAAGATCTACAAGCTCTCCGCCAACGAGAACCCGCTGGGACCGAGCCCGGCCGCGGTTGCCGCCTATGTCGAGGCACAAAAGAACCTCGAACAATATCCTGAAGGCAGCGCGCGGATCTTGCGCGAGGCGATTGGGGCTACGTTCGGGTTAGACCCCTCTCGCATCGTTTGCGGCGGCGATGGTTCGGACGAATTGCTGAAGATGCTGGGCAATGCATATCTCAGGCCCGGCGACGAGGTCATTTTCACCGAACATGCCTTTGTGATCTACAGGATCATCACATTGGCGAACAGCGCGGTGCCGGTGGCGGTGCCGGAGAAGAATCTGCGCGCCGATGTCGATGCGATCCTCAAGGCGGTGACGCCCAAAACGCGGATCGTCTACCTCGCCAATCCCAACAATCCGACAGGCACCTATCTGCCGCACAGCGAAGTACGCCGCCTGCACGCCGGATTGCGGCCCGACATATTGCTGGTGATCGATGCGGCCTACGCCGAATATGTCCGGCGCAACGACTATGAATCCGGCATCGAGATGGTGGCGAATTTCAATAATGTCGTGATGACACGCACCTTCTCCAAATTGGGGCTGGGCGGGCTGCGCGTCGGATGGGCCTATTGTCCGGCCCAGGTTGCAGATGTGCTTAACCGCATTCGCGGACCGTTCAATGTATCCATGCCGCAGCAATTGGCGGCCGCGGCGGCAGTGAAAGATCGCGCGCATATCGACAAATCGGTGGAACACAATGCGCGCTGGCTCACCTGGCTTACGGAGGAAATCCGCAAGCTGGGCCTCAGGGTCGACGATAGCGTGGGAAATTTCGTTCTCATCCATTTTGCGGACAAGAAGACGGCAGAGGCGGCGGATGCGTTTCTCTCTTCGCGCGGGTTGATCCTGCGGGCGGTGGGAAATTACGGCTTGCCGAATTGCCTGCGGCTGTCAGTGGGCACCGAAGAGGCGAACCGTTTGGTGGTGAAGGCTCTGGCCGAATTCATGGGGCCCAAATGAGCAACAGCAAACCGCTCTTCGGCAAAGTGGCGCTTCTGGGCATCGGGCTGATCGGCTCGTCAATGGCGCACGCAATGCGGCGAGCAGGGCTCGCCGGACACATCGCCGGCTATGCGCGCCGCCCCGAAACGCTGGAAGCGGCGAAGAAAGTGGGTTTTGCGGATTCGCTATCGAGCGATGTGGCGGAGGCGGTACGCAATGCCGATCTCGTGGTGCTGGCCACGCCGGTGGGATCGTTCGGCACGCTTGCAAAAGAAATCGCGCCGCATTTGAAACAGGGATCTATCGTGACCGATGTGGGTTCGGTGAAAACTGCGGTGGTGCGCGATGTCGGTCCGCATATTCCCGAAGGCGTGCATTTCATTCCGGCGCACCCGATCGCAGGCACCGAACAATCGGGGCCGGAAGCGGGCTTTGCCGAGCTGTTCGACAATCGCTGGTGCATCCTGACGCCGCCGCCCGGCACCGATCCGGCCGCGGTCGAAAAGCTGAAAGGCTTCTGGCAGCGCTGCGGCAGCAATGTCGACATCATGGATCCCAAGCACCACGATCTGGTACTCGCCATCACCAGTCATGTGCCGCATCTGATCGCCTACAATATTGTGGGCACGGCGGACGACCTGGAGACGGTGACCAAGAGCGAAGTGATCAAATATTCGGCGGGCGGTTTCCGCGACTTCACGCGCATCGCGGCGTCCGATCCCACCATGTGGCGCGACGTGTTCCTCAACAATCGCGACGCGGTTCTGGAAGTGCTTGGGCGCTTCAGCGAGGATTTGAGCGCGCTGCAGCGGGCAATCCGGTGGGGCGACGGCGATGCGCTGTTCAATCTTTTCACGCGCACCCGCGCAATCAGGCGCTCCATTGTCGATGCGGGCCAGGACAGTGCGGCGCCGAATTTTGGCCGCAACCCGAAGAAATCCTAATAGAGCGGCGCGCTTTCGAACGCGGTAAGGCCCACGATTTCGCGCGAAAGCGCGCCCTTGAGCGCGTGGGTGTTGTCGAGCATCAGCCGTCCCGTGGCGCTGTCGGGCCTGGATTGCACCTCGACAAGATCGACATGGGCGCCCGCCGCGCGCCAGGCGTCGAGCGCCGTGCGCCAGTCGGCATCGCCCGACAACATGCCCTTGAGGAACTGCGCCATGGTTATGCGCATGTCGGCCTTGGCGTCGTCGACCGTCTTCCGCGCGGGCAGAGTCAGCGACCTCGCAAATATGACGAGATCCAGCGCGTCGATTTTGGGATCGTGACGGGCATGAACTTCCAGGCGGCCCGCGGTGATATCCGGGGCATCGAGCGCCACGATCACAAGATCGAAGCGCGCAAGCCTTCCGTCGCTCGTGATCGCATCGGCGCGCACGCTTCCCGGAAGGAAGGCGAATTCGGCCTGTTTACCGTCGCGGCCGATCCACGAAAAACTTTGCCTGCCGCCGGCTTCGAACACTGTCTTCCCGCTGCCGTAGCTTAGGCGATGAAGCGCGAAATCTTCGGCCTGCCATTTGAAGGCGCGTGGACCCGCGAAGGAGATGCGGAAATTCTTGAAGGTCGTATCGACGCGGAAGGGAAAGCCAGAAAGCTGCCGCTTCGAGAAGTGAAGCACTATGCCCGGCGCGATTTCGCGGCCGTTGAGCGCGTCGATCTTTTGCGACCAGGCATGGGCTTCCCGCCACCATTGCACGCTGACGAGAAGGGCCAGAATGACGAGGATGGAGAAAGGAGCGTAGAGAAAGAAGCGGCTGGAGTAGCGCATCGCGCCCCGTTTACCCGCAGCGCGAATAGCCGCAAGCCACGCAAGTGTCGCATCCTTCGATCTTGACGAAGCTGGGGGAGGAGCAGCGCGGGCAATAGCGCGCGGGCGCGCCTTCCGCGGCAAGCGCCACGGCGCGGCGTTCCTCACGCGGGACCACGGTTTCACGCGGCGTCATGAAGCCGGTCGCCACCAGATGGCGCTCGATCACTTCGCCGATTGCGGCCAGAAGCGAGGGCACATAGCGCCCGCCCGTCCATTGTCCGCCGCGCGGATCGAACACCGCTTTCAATTCGTCGACCACGAAGGATACGTCGCCGCCGCGCCTGAACACCGCGCTGATCATCCGCGTCAGCGCCAGCGTCCAGGCATAGGCTTCCATGTTCTTCGAATTGATGAAGATCTCGAATGGGCGTTTGCGTCCGTCCTGCTCGATGTCGTTGATGGTGATGTAGAAGGCATGATCGGAATCCTGCCATTTGATCTTGTAGGTTTGGCCCGTGAGCAATTCCGGGCGGTCGAGCGGACGCGTCATATACACCACGCCGCCGCTTGCGCGCGGGATGGGAAGCGGCAGACTCGGCTGATCGTCCTGCGTTTCGGCAGGTTTCGGTTCGGGCGCGGTTTCCAAAACGGCGCCGGTGATGACGTTCGGGCGATAGGTGGTGCAGCCCTTGCAGCCCGATTCATAGGCTTTCAGATAGACATCCTTGAACGCCACGAACGAAATCGACTGCGGCACGTTGATGGTCTTGGAGATCGAACTGTCGATGTGCTTCTGCGCCACCGCCTGCACGGCGAGGTGATCTTCGGGCGAAAGTTCCTGCGCGCTGACGAAATAATCCGGCAGGGCTGCGTCCTCGCCGAACCGGGCACGGAAGGCGCGCCAGGCATAATCGCTTACGCGTTCTTCGCGGCGCGTGCCGTCCGGCTGCAGCACATGGCGGGTGAAGCTGTAGGCGAAAACGGGTTCGATGCCGCTGGAAACGTTATCGGCGAAGAGCGAGATCGTGCCGGTCGGCGCGATGGAGGTGAGAAGTCCGTTACGGATTCCGTTCGCCGCGATCTTGTCCCGTATCGCCTGCGGCAGGCGCCGAATGAAGGGACGGGCGAGGAATTCTTCGCGGTCGAACAACGGAAAGGCACCTTTTTCCGCGGCAATATCGGCGGAGGCGTCGTAAGCTGCATGACTCAACAGCGACAGCCAGCGCTCGATCAGTGCGAGGCTTTCTTTTGAGCCGTAACGGGTGCGGCAGAAAATGAGCGCGTCTGCAAGGCCCGTCACGCCGAGCCCGATGCGCCGTTTCGCCATCGCTTCGGCACGCTGCGCTTCGAGCGGAAAACGCGATATGTCGATCACATTGTCGAGCATGCGAACGGCGGTGCGCACGAGCCGCGCAAGTTCTTCTTCGTCGAGTGAAGCATTTTCCTCGAACGGATTCTTCACGAGCTTGGCAAGATTGATCGACCCGAGCAGGCACGCACCGTAAGGCGGTAGCGGTTGTTCGCCGCAATTGTGCGCCCACAGGCCGTTGGCATCGAACGCGTTGAGGCCGGGAATGGCGGCATCGAAGACCTCGGCAGAGGCGGCTTCTTCGATCGCTTCAACCGTCGCGCAGAAATATTCGCGGTTCGGTGCGCGCCGGTAATTGGCAAGCAGATTGCTCAAGGCTGTCGATTTCGCCGTATCGCAAAAGCCGACGCGGTCGCGATAGACGAACAGGTTGTCGCCCGAAATCACCAGCTCGTGTTGATCGCGGATGGGGTAGGACTTGCGGCCGCCCTTGCCATCCGGAAGGAGTTTGAGGCCTTCCGGTCTGCGTTGTCTGTAGATTGTCGAGACGATGCCCAGTCGCAGAAGCATACGCTGGGCAGCTTCCAGCGCGCCGAGGTCGCTCTGTGCGAGCCGCACACTTACGCCCTTGGCTTGTTGGCCCTGCACGCTGCCGTCCGCGTCGAACAAACCGCGCAGGAAGGCGGCGCAAAAGGCGCCGGAACGCCGTTCCACGGAAGGCGTGACGGTCTTGTTGCCGGGCGATAGCCCCATCTGGTGTGCAAGCTGTTTCAGTGCGCCCGGCGCCAGACGGTACTCGCCGCGGCCGGGTACTTCGATCCAGCCTGTAAAGTCCACGCGGTGCGGCAAGGTGCGGGCCGCCGCCTCGGCTGCTTCCATCACGCCGCGAATACCAGGTCTTTCGTCGGCGCCATTGACGGTTCTTTGTCCGGGCCATGCGCAAAGGACGGCCTTGTCGCTTTTGAGCGTTCCGTCGCCCAGGAGCAATCCGAGCAGATAGCCTTCTGCTTCGTCCTTTTGGTCCGTTTCCCAATCGGAGCGGGAACGATGGTTGTGCAGCAGGATTTCGTCGTCTGCAGCAAGCGAACCGATTTCCGCCCATTCCCATTCGCAGGACCAGCGCGTGCGGCGGGTCACCTTGCGAATGCGGTGATTGGGTGTACCGCGCAGCTTGTATCCCTCACGGGTGCGCAAGATGACCGTCTCTTTGACACCCTGCGAGAAGAAGCCGCGTTCATCGCTTGGCCACAGCTCGCCATCCGCAATCGCGATGAAAGGTTTTCCAATCAGCTCCCCGATCTGCCGCGGACCTTTATCGGTTTGAATCCAGCTGTCTGCTGTCAGGCACGGGTTCGTCGCGCTTATCGTCTCGCAATAGCCGAGATTGTTCTCGCGGTTGATGCGGTCGATGAAGATAACGCCCGGTTCGGCGGCGTCGTAGGTTGCGCGCATGATACGGTCCCACAAATCGCGGGCGCGCACGGTCTTGTAAACCTTGCCGTCGAAAACGAGATTCCAGTTTGCATCGTTCTTCACCGCATCCATGAACGCGTCTGTCGCGAGCACGGAGAGGTTGAACATCGAAAGCCGGCCGGATTGCCGTTTCGCCTCGATGAAGAGTTCGATGTCGGGGTGATCGCAAGCCAGTGTCGCCATCATCGCGCCACGCCGCGAGCCCGCGCTCATGATCGTGCGGCACATGGAATCCCACACATCCATGAACGACACGGGGCCCGAGGCATCCGCACCCACGCCCGCCACATGCGCGCCCTTGGGGCGCAAGGTCGAGAAATCGTAACCGATGCCGCCGCCTTGCTGCAGCGTGAGGGCTGCTTCGCGCAAGTGCGAGAAGATGCCGTCCATCGAGTCCTCGATGCGGCCCATCACGAAGCAGTTGAAGAGGGTGACGTTGCGGCCGGTACCGGCGCCCGCGAGGATTCTGCCTGCCGGGAGGAAGCGGTAGCCGGCAAGGGCCTCGCCGAACTCTCGCGCCCATTCGCGGCGCCGTTCGGGACGCTCGGCCCGGGCGGCGGCCAACGCCACGCGTGACCAGCTTTCGGCGACGTCCTTTTCCAAAGGCGTGCCGTCCGGCGCCTTCAGCCGGTACTTCATGTCCCAGATCTGGCGGGAGATGTCGCTCATAGTCCTAGTATCCCGCCAAAGCCTTTCAACGACTATTTGTTTGTGGGTTTTTTGCGGGGGAGGGGGCCGGTGTTACCCCTTCTCCGGGGCAACAACCCTGGCACGAAAATATAGTGCCAAACGGGGCTTAAAGCAATGTTTGTTCTACTCTTGTTCTAGATTGAATTCACGCGGGGCCGCGGGGGTCAGTGACGATTGCGGCGGTTGAGCTGGCCTTCGCCTTCGCGGATGAGGTTGGCAGTGGCAGCTTCGATTTCACCCTGAAGGCGGGACATGAACTCCGCGCGTTTCAAGCCAGGCGGAATCAGCGGGAGAAACTCGACCACGATGGTGCCGGGCTTTTTCAGGAAGCCGCCGGGCCCGGTCCAGAACAGGCCGGAGTTGAGTGCGATGGGCTGGCAGGGCACGCCGATCTGGCTGTAGAGGCCGGCTACGCCTGGTTTGTAGTCGGGCGGAGCGTGCGGTTTCTTGCGTGTGCCTTCGGGGAAGATGAGCACGCAGCGGCCTTGCGCGAACACAGCTTTGGCATCGGCCGCCATCTTGCGCAGCGCGCTCGCCTTGCCGTCGCGATCGATGGAAATCATCTCGGCTTTGCGCAGATACCAGCCGTAGAACGGGATTCGTCCCAGTTCCCGCTTGAAGATGATCGAGGGCTTGTCGAGCAGCGCATAGAGCGCGATCGTGTCCCACATGCTCATGTGCTTTGCCGCGGCCAGCACAGGTTCGCGCGGAATCTCGCCGCGCACTTCGAAGCGAACGCCAGCGAAGGTGCGCAGTCCCCAGAATGTGGCATGGCACCAGAGGAAGGCCGCGCTTCGCATCGCGCGCGGCGGCAGAAAGATCAGCGGCAGAAAAAGAAGGCTCAAGACGACCGAGGTCGAAGAAAACCAAAGGAGAAATATCGCCGAGCGGATGACGACGAGGATCATGCCGTGTCCTCGTCCAGCCAATTGAGCAGCGGATCGATCGCCCTGTTCATGGCGATGCTCGCCAGATATTTCGCATATTCGCTGTTAAGCAGCTTCAATGCGTGCGGATTGCGCCACCAATGGGTGAAATCGATGTCCTGCGGTTCGACCGGATAGGGCTGCATTGACACGCCGGGCATGGCGGCAGCGAATTCGGTGAGCGTGCGCGGCATGTGATAGTTCGCGGTGACGACGATCAGGCTCCCATAACGGTGCGCCATTACCCAATCGGCGGTTTCCTGCGCGTTGCCGCGCGTATCGGCTGCGACAAATCCGAGATCCGCGCAGCAATCGAAACGGCGTCTGCCATGCGCCACGCGCTTGAGATCGGCTTTCGTTGCGGAAAGATCGACACCGGTGATGAGAAGACGCCTGCCCAATCCCTGTTCGAGCAAAGTGGCCGCGCGGTCGAGCCTCAGTTCGCCGCCGGTCAGCGCCACAATCGCATCGGCGCGGTGCGGTTTCGCGGGCGGTTTGCGCACCTCGTCCACAAAGAGGAAAAATCCCGCCACATAGCCGATGGCCGCCAGCACGATGAGCGAGGAAAGCGCGCGCATTCAGTAGATTTTCCGCAAGGCCGCCATCACCGACAGCCGTGTGGTGACCCAGGCAATAAGGCCCGAACCTGCAGGCACTGCGATCAGCCACAGCGCTTCCAGCGGCTTCAGCGACATCGGCGGCAGGAATGGAACGGCTTCATAACCCGCCATTTCAAGCCCGCCCGCGGCGACAAACACAATCGCCGCAAGTCCTGCACCTACGGCGGAAGCGGCAAGTGCGGAAAGAAAATAGTGGCGCTCGAATGCGCGGCTGATGAATCCGGGATGCGCGCCCATCTGGTGCAGAAGTTCGACGATCTCGTGGTGCGCCTGCAGTCCGGCACGCGTTGCGAAGGTGACTGCGGCGGCGGTGGCGACTGCGATCAGCAGCAATATGCCATAACCCGACAGGATCACGGTGTTGGCAAGACTTTTGAGCCGGCCGATCCATTGGCTGTGATCGTCGAGCATCGCATCGGGAACGGCGGCCTTGAGGGTCTTGCGCAGCGCCGGCACATCGACATCGGCGCCCGGCACGATCTTGGCGTCGATCAGGCGCGGCAGCGGCAGGCCGGCCACAATCGCGTCGGCGCCCAACCAGGGTTCGACGAGCTTCAACGCATCTTCGCGGCTGACCGGCGTGACCACCGCAATACCGGGCGTTTGGCGCAGCACTTCGATGGCGCGCGCAGAATCGCGTTCGAGCGCCGGTTCCGCTGGACCTTCCAGCGGCGGCAGGATTTGCACCGTCAATTGCCCGGCCAATCCCGATCGCCATGTCTGCGCCGCGCGGTCGGCTATAAGCGACGCGCCGAGCGCGAGTGCGGCGAGGAAGGCCATCACCGCGATCACCAGATCGAGCGGGCCCGCAGCCGTGTCGCGCGGAAGAATTCGCAGGCGTTCCTGGTTCATGCGTGGGCCGTCCGCATCTCGACGAGGCGGCCGTCCACCAACCGCATCTCCCGCGCCTTCACGCGCTCGATCAGCGCGCGGTCGTGAGTGGCGATAAGAACGGTCGTGCCCAGGCGATTGAGTTCGGCAAAGAGCCGGATGAGGCGCGCGCCCATTTCGGGATCGACGTTGCCGGTGGGTTCATCGGCAACAAGAAGATCGGGACGCGCGACGACCGCGCGGGCGATCGCCACGCGCTGTTGCTCGCCGCCCGAAAGCGTGTGAGGCAGTGCATCCATGCGATCGCCCAATCCCACCCATGAAAGAAGCTCTTCCACGTCCTGTGCGTATTGTTCGGGCTTGCGTCCGGCGAGCTTGAGCGGAAGCGCCACGTTATCGAAGGCCGAAAGGTGGTCGAACAGCCGGAAGTCCTGAAAGACGACACCAATCCGGCGGCGAATGGCCGGGAAATGCTGCCGGCGCGTGGTGGCGAGGTCCTGGCCGAAAAGGGATATCAGCCCGCGCGAAGGGGGTTCGGCCAGAAAGATAAGCTTGAGCAGGGTGGTCTTGCCCGCCCCGGAAAGTCCGGTCAGGAAGGTGAACGAGCCGGGCTCGAGCAGGAAGGTGATATCCCGGAGGACTTCCGGTCCTGCCCCGTACCGCATTCCGACATTTTCGAAGCGAACCATGATTCGGGAAAATAGCTGGCGGCCCTCACGGTTACCATGATCGTAACCAACGCTGTGCTTTGCTTGCGGGGCAGGCTTTGCTCTGCCTATTTTCGGGGAAAGTTCATTAACGGTTACCATGATCTTAACCTGCCCAAATTGCGCCACCCGCTACGAAGCCGATGCGGCCAAATTTCTGCCCGCCGGGCGCAAAGTCCGTTGCGCGAAATGCGGCCACACCTGGCATCAACCCGCACCCGCGGCAGAGGCCGCGCCCCTGGAGACGCCCCCCGGTCATCCCCTTGAAGCGCCTGTGTCCGAGCCGGCCGTTGCAGCGGCGATCGGTCCAGAACCTGCAGCCGGCGCAGGGACTAGGGTTGGCGCACCGGCTTCTTCCGGCTGGAGGCTTGGAGCGCTTGCAGGTTGGGCGGCGCTGATCGCGCTTGTTGCCGTACTCGCCTGGGGCGCGATTGCATTTCGTCAGGGCATAGCAACCGTCTGGCCGCAGACGGCCACCGTCTATTCTTGGGTGGGGCTCGATGTGAACACGGTGGGTCTGGCGTTCCAGGATGTAAGCTATCGCGTGACCAGCGAAGACGACATGCAAGTGCTGCACATCAAGGGCAAGGTTGTGAACGTGACCGAGCGCACGCTCGATGTGCCCGCGATACATGCGGCGCTTACAGATGAATACCGCCGCGAACTTTACGACTGGAATATCCAGGCCGGCGCGAAAAACCTGGCGCCGGGAAAGTCTGCCGAGTTCTCCGCGCGCGTCCCGAGCCCGCCTTCGGGCACGCGCCATGTGGATCTGAAGTTCGTCAAGAGCTGAAGGTGAGCGTTCCGCACCAGGTTCTCGTCAGCGAGACCGAAATCTTCCAGCGCATGGCGCAGCTGGCCGACGAGATCGTCGCGGCGCGCACGCGTCCGGATATGGCGGCGGTCGTGCTGGTAGGCGGATTTGTCTTTGCCGCCGATTTGTTGCGTGCGCTTGCGCGGCGCGGCCTCGATCTGCCGGCGGAGTTTTTCTGGCTCAGATCCTATGCGGGCGCGCGCGAAGGGGCGCGCGATGTTTCGGTGATGATCTCGCCCACCGCGCGGGTGCGCGGACACAACGTGCTGTTGCTGGACGGCATCCTCGATCGCGGGCGCACACTGGCCAAAGCGATCGATCTGTTGCGCGAACAGGGCGCGCTATCGGTGACCAGCGCGGTGATGGTGGAACGCGGACGGCCCGATGCCGGGCTGCGCGCCGACTATGCCGCCTTCACAGGTCTCGACGGCTTCCTGATCGGTTACGGCATGGACGATGCGGGCCGGCATCGCGGCCTGCCCTATATCGCGCGTGCGGACTAGGGTCCGCTTCTTCACACCACGCTGTTGAAGATCATCGCACCGGGCCGGCGCGGCGCGGCGTCGGGCCGGACGCTGTAGGTGCGCTTGGGGGCGTTCAGGCGGTCCACTTCTTCGGCAATGGCGCGGATCATGCCTTCGCTTGCGTTCTTCACGCGCGTGACCATGCGCACATGCCGCGTGAGCGTTTCGGCAAAGCGCCTCGTCACCGCGGTGAGTGCCGCGAGCAGGGGCGCGGAGGCGTCTTTTGCGGCGGCCAGAGAAATGCCCGAGGCTTCGCGGCTGTAGATGGCGGACAGTTTCTGGATTTCGGGATCGTTCGTGCGCATTTCCGCGGGTTTGCCGCGTTCGAGCGCGGAAATGTCGGCTTCGAGCGCTTCAATCAGCCGTTCGGCCATATGGATGATGCGTTCGATCTTCGGATCGATGGGTTCGATCATTGCACCTGCTCCTGATGCTTGAGCAACGATTTCGTGATGGCGTCGGAAAGTCCGAAACCGCCCTGATTGACGACCTGCTTGCCGTATTCGTCGAGCAGGAGCGAGCGGAACATCGCTTCGCCTTCGCCGCCGCCGAACGGGCCGTCGGTCGAAATGCCTTCGAACATGCCGCCCAGCATCTGGCTGACGAGCACGGCTTCGAATTGCTTGGCCGCTTTCTTCGCTGCGGCTGCGTTGCTCGTGGCGTGCGGCGTGACGACATTGGCCGATTGGGCGATGGCGGTGGCGCCCGCGATGACGGCGTCGGCGCTCATCCGATCACCTGGATTTCGGCTTGCAGCGCGCCCGCCGCCTTGATGGCCTGAAGAATCGAGATGATGTCGCGCGGACCGACGCCAAGCGCGTTCAAGCCATCGACGAGTTTCTGCAAGGACACCCCGCCGCTCGAAAGCACGGCCATGCGGTTGCCCTTGCTGTCGTCGACGGAAATGGTGGTGCGGGGGACAACTTCGGTATTGCCGCGCTTCGAGAATGGCTCGGGCTGACTCACGAGCGGGGCTTCGTTGACCTTGATGGTGAGATTGCCCTGCGCGATGGCGACTGTGGAAATGCGGACGTCTGCGCCCATCACGATCACGCCGGACGTTTCGTCGATGATGACCTTGGCAGGCTGATCGGGATCGACATTGACCTGTTCGACATCGGTCAACAAACCCATCACGCCGTTTCTATAATTGGCCGGGACGCTGAGCGCGACGGTTGACGGATCGGTCGCAATGGCGACGCCGTTGCCGATATAATTGTTCACGGCTTCTGCAATGCGCGTGGCGGTGGTCAGATCGGGATTGTGCAACGAAAGGCGCAAGGTCGTCTGGCCCGCGAGGCGATAGCCCGTTTCGCGTTCGATGATCGCGCCGTTGGCGATGCGCCCCGAAGTCGGCACGCCGCGCGTCACGCTGGCGCCTTGTCCCTGCGCGGAGAAACCTCCGACGGCGACGGGGCCTTGCGCGAGCGCGTAGATCTGACCGTCGGCGCCGAACAGGGGCGTCACCAGCAATGTGCCGCCGGTGAGATTCTTTGCATCGCCCATCGCGCTCACGGTCACGTCGATGCGTGAGCCCTGCGAGCCGAAGGCGGGCAGGTTGGCCGTTACCATGACGGCGGCGGTGTTCTTGGTCTGCATCTGCTCGCCACGGGTGTTGACGCCCAGCCGTTCGAGCATGGTCTGGATGGAAAGCTGGGTGAAAGGCGCATTGCGCAAGCTGTCGCCCGAACCGTTGAGGCCAACGACCAGCCCATAACCGACCAGCATGTTGTCGCGGATGCCTTCGACCTCAACGAGGTCCTTGATGCGCGAGAAGGCAAAGGCCTCGGCTGGGCAAAGCGCAAGGAGCGCCGCCACGAAGGAAGCAAGAACCTTATGTATAAGTGTCGAGCGCAAGCGCATACGCGTTCTGCCTATGGTGTCCCTTGCCACCGATGCCAGAACCGTGCCGGTTTGGGCTGTAATTTTATCTTTTGAAGTCAATAGGTTAGAGGCTGACCGCAGAGGGCGAAACAGGTACCCGGCAGGATTTTCCCGGGCGAAAATCGCCTTTGGTCACATAGACTTGGAAACCCCCGCTTTCTATTTTGCAGGTCCGATTTTCGAGGTTTCATGAGCAAGAGTTCCCCAGAGCTGCGTCAGAGACCGGGCGTGTTGTGCATCCTCGACGGTTGGGGCTGGCGTCCGGAAACCGAGGACAACGCCATTGCCGCCGCGGACAAGGAGGGAAAGCTCCGCAACTTCGACCGGATGCTGGCGGATTGTCCCCATGCGCTGCTTCACACCTCCGGCCGGGCGGTGGGCCTGCCGGCCGGTCAGATGGGCAATTCCGAAGTCGGCCACATGAATATCGGAGCAGGCCGGGTGGTGATGCAGGATCTGCCGCGCATCGACGATGCGATGGCCGACGGCAGCCTCGCCAAGCGCCCCGTGCTGACCGATCTGATCGCCAGGGCGAAACAAGCCAACGGCGCGGTGCATGTGATGGGGCTGATCTCGCCCGGCGGGGTGCATTCGCATCAGGATCACATCGCTGCTCTGGTGCGCGCGGTGTCGGATGCGGGCTTGCCGGTATTTGTGCATGCCTTTCTCGACGGCCGCGATACGCCGCCCAAAAGCGCGCTTGGGTTCCTCAGGGACTTCGAGAGCAAGATCGAAGGGCTTCCCGGCGTGCGCATGGCCACGGTTTGCGGACGCTATTACGCGATGGACCGCGACAAGCGCTGGGACCGTGTGCACCAGGCCTATGATGCGATTGTATCTGCACGGGGACACCGCTTCGCCACCGCGTTCGACGCCGTCGAGGCGTCTTATGCGGAAAACGTGACGGATGAGTTCGTCATCCCTTGCACGATCGGGGAATATGCCGGCGCGGCCGACGGCGACGCGTTGCTGTTCGGCAATTTCCGGGCCGACAGGGCGCGCGAGATTTCCCTCGCGCTGCTCGATCCGAAGTTCAAGGATTTCGAACGCGCGCGCGTCGTGACGTTTTCGGCGGCGGCCGGTCTCACCGAATATTCCGAACAACTGAAGGCCTTCATGGGCGCGTTGTTTCCTGCCGAGGACATTGGCGACACGATCGGCGAGTATGTGTCATCGCTCGGATTGAAGCAGCTGCGCATCGCGGAAACCGAAAAATACGCCCATGTCACCTTCTTTCTGAACGGCGGGCGCGAGGATCCGTTTGCCGGAGAAGATCGAATTCTCGTGCCCAGCCCCAAAATCGCGACCTACGACCAGAAGCCCGAAATGTCGGCTTACGAAGTCACCAGGAAGCTGGAAGAGGCCATTTTATCGGAGAAATACGATCTGATTGTCGTGAACTACGCCAATCCCGACATGGTGGGCCATACCGGCGTCATGGAAGCGGCGACCAAGGCGGTGGAAACGATCGATGAATGTCTGGGGCGTATTCGCGCGGCGGTGGAGAAGGTGGGAGGCGTGATGCTGCTCACCGCCGATCACGGCAATGTCGAAATGATGAAGGACCCGGAAACGGGCGAGCCGCACACTGCCCATACGACACTCGACGTGCCGATCATTGTCATCAATGCCAAGAGCAATCAGGGTCTGCGGCTGGAAAACGGCAAGCTCGCCGACGTGGCGCCCACGCTACTGGATCTGATGGGATTGAAGAAGCCGGCAGCCATGACCGGCCATTCGCTCGCCGAGCGCGCCAAGGCCGATGCGGAGAGCGTCGCCTGATCGTGTCCGGCGCCCGCATCTTACTTCCCGTTTGCCTCAGCCTGTTGTTGTGCGCGGCGGCATTCGCCTCGCCCAAGGAAAACGCGCCGCCCATCGCAGAGGATCTCAACGGCGCGGTGCCGCTCAGCGACATGGCCAAGCTTCCCACGACGCAGGATCAATACCGTGCGCTGCAGCAGCAGATCGAAGATAACAAGCCGCGCGTCGAGGCCGCGAAGGCCAAAAGCGACGCACTGAATGCGCAGGCCAAGACCTTGCGGCAGAAACTGATCGCGACGGCCGCCAAGGTGCAGGCGCTGGAAGCCGAAAAGACCACTCTGGATGCGCAGGTGCTTTTGCTGCGCGCCGACGAAGATAAGCTGAACCGCGCATTCATCCGCGACCGCGCTTCGGTAAGCCGCCTGCTCGCAGTTCTCGAACGGCTGCAGCACGACATGCCGCCCGCCATGATCATGCGCGCCGACGACGCGTCCGGCGCGGTGCATAGCGCGATGTTGCTCGGAGCTTCGCTTCCGAGGCTCTACAAGGCAGCCGCCGATCTCGCGAAGAAACTCGACGCATTGCGAAGGACGCGCGAAGCGCTCGTGGCGCGGCGGGCCGAAAGCGCCAAAAACGCCGCGGAACTTGCACAAGCGCGCAACCAGCTCGATCAACTTGTCGCGATGAAAGAGGCCGAAGCCTCCGCCGCCGAGAGCCGGTATGGCGATCTGAAGGGCAAACTCGACACGGTGGCGAGCCAGGCCGCAAGCCTTGAAGCGCTGCTTGACCGGGTGGCCGAACTGCGCCGCAAACCGCCTGCCGGCGGAGTCATGGTGGTGACGGCGGATGACCGTAAACAGCCCGTTCTTGCGCGCAATTCCCTGTTAAGACCTGTCCTTGGACCCGCGGTTTCCGGCGGCATGGAGGGGGTCGGCGGCGCCAGCGCGCCTGGAGTAACCTTTGCTGCCGAGGGGGGATCGCAAGTCGTCGCGCCCGCCGATGGCGAGGTGCTGTTTGCCGGTCCTTACCATAAAACCGGGCGCGTCTTGATCTTGCAGATGAGCGCTGGATACGATCTGGTCATGGCGGGGCTGGATCGAGTTTCCGTGCGGCCAGGAGACCAATTGCTGGCGGGAGAACCGGTCGGCACTATGCCGCAAACGGAGCCCGCAAAGCTCTATATGGAACTCAGGCGCAACGGCAAAGGCATGGATCCGGCGCCATGGTTGATGAGTGAGCCGAGGAAGGCGCAAAAATCATGAAACGCATTGCGTTTGTCGTGTTGGGCATGGTGCTGGGTTTCGGCGCCGCGATCACGCTATTGCCCGCGCAGGGCGCAAACGACATGGGCGCCTACAGGCAGCTCGATCTTTTCAGCGACGCGTTCGAACGCGTCCGCGCCAATTACGTGCGCCCCGTCGATGACAGCGAGCTTGTCGACAACGCCATCGAAGGCATGGTCTCCGCTCTCGATCCGCATTCAAGCTACATGGATGCGAAGAGCTTCGCCGACATGCAAATTCAAACCAAAGGCGAATTCGGCGGGCTGGGAATTGAAGTGACGATGGAAGACGGCCTCGTGAAGGTCGTGTCTCCGATCGACGATACGCCCGCTGCCAAGGCGGGCATCAAGCCGGGAGATTTCATCGCGGCCATCGACAACGCACCCGTGCAGGGCATGGCGCTCAACGACGCCATCGACAAGATGCGCGGACCCGCCGGCAGCAAGGTGACTCTCACTATTCTGCGCCAGGGTCAGAAGAAACCGTTCGATGTCGTGCTGGCGCGCGCGATCATCCAGGTCGACAGCGTGAAGTGGCACCGCGAAGGCGATGTCGGATACATTCGCATCACGGGCTTCAACGAACAGACCAATGCCGGGCTCGAAAAGGCCGTGCGCGATCTCAGGCGGCAGATCGGTTCCGGCCTCAAGGGATATGTGCTTGACCTTCGCAACAATCCCGGCGGTCTGCTCGATCAGGCGATCGCGGTGTCCGACGATCTTCTCAATTCGGGCGAAATCGTTTCGACGCGCGGCCGTCATGCCGAGGATACGCAACGCTACGATGCGCGTTCCGGCGACATTACCGACGGCAAGCCGGTGATCGTGCTGATAAACGGCGGCACTGCGTCGGCATCCGAAATCGTGGCGGGCGCGCTGCAGGATCATCGCCGCGCGACGATTCTCGGCATGACGTCTTTCGGCAAGGGCTCGGTGCAGACCGTGATCCCGTTGGGCGAGGGCGGCGGCGCGCTGCGCCTGACGACCGCGCGCTACTACACGCCTTCCGGCCATTCGATCCAGGCACAGGGCATTACGCCCGATATCGCCGTGGCCCAGTCGGCCGACGACGACAGGCTGCCCAAGGTGATCCGTCCGAGCGAAGCCGACCTGCCGGGCCATCTGGCAGCCGAAAGCACGCTCAAAAAGGGTCGCGCCATTCCGGTGATCCGTCCAATGCCGGGCAAGAAGTATGACGACTTCCAGCTTTCCTATGCGCTCGACCTTCTGCGCGGGAAGCCCACGGTCACCGCGGAGGCGCCCAAGAACGTCACCGCCAAGGCCAATTGAAGGCCGGGCGGAGACAAGGCGCATTAACCGGGCCGTAACGGTGTCGGGTGCTTGCTGAACGCCATGGCGATGGAGGGATTAGGCAGCGATCAAGCGCTGGCGGATCGGGCTCCGCCCGGTCCGAGCGTTCTCGCCTGGACCGCTTCGGTACTCGCAACTGCATTTATCGCCTTGTGCCTGGTGGTCGTGCTGTTCGGCGATCCGTCCGCCAATCGCCCTTCCGTGCATCTTTCCATCGATCCCATCGTGAAGACCAATATGCCCGACAGCGAGTGGTCCAAAGGGGTGCATTCGCTGGCGCCCGGCACCCGGGAAGCGATCCGTGCGGAGCACAACCGCATCGTCTCGATGGCCGAAGAGGTCAATCCGGTGGGCAAGGTGCGCGAGATCGTGCGCCCGATTTATGCCGGATCCTATTTGGTCGCCGATCCTGCCGTGGTCGAAAGCTCCAGGTTCGGTCCTCTGCCACGCATCGCAGACAATGGGCGCACGCCAATGCAGGTTTATGGGGGCCAGGCTCCGCCCGCGGGCAAAAAGCCGAAGATCGCGATCGTCATGCTGGGCTTCGGCGCCAGCGGTACCGCCACCACGCAAGCGCTTGCCGCCCTTCCGACCCAGGTGACGGTGGGATTTGTCCCGCGTAACGGCGACATTCAGAACTGGGTGAACGAAGCGCGCGCGCGCGGCCACGAAGTGCTGCTCGAGCTGCCGATGGAACCTTATGATTACCCCGACAGCGATCCGGGCCCGCACACGCTGAGAACCGGCGAGGGGGAAGTGGCCAATACCCAGCACATGGTATGGGCGCTGTCCCGCTTCACCGGCTATGCGGGGGTGACCAACAACCAGGGCGGCCGCTTCCTCGCCGATTCCGAGGCGCTGGAGCCGGTGATGACCTATCTCGCCCGCCGTGGCCTGATGTTCTACGACGACGGCTCGACGGCCAAATCCGCAGCCCCCGATATCGCCAAGCAGACCGCCACCGCCTTCGCGCGCGGCAGCATGACCATCGACAAGGTGCAGGATGCGGCGTCCATCGACCGCGCGCTATCCGATCTCGAAGCGGAGGCCCGCGCCAATGGCAGCGCAGTGGGCACGGCTTTCCTCTATCCGGTCACGGTGGAGCGGCTGGCCCAGTGGTCGCAGGGTCTTTCCGCCAGGGGCTTTGTTCTGGTGCCCGCTTCGGCCATAGTCGGCAAATCGAAGTAGTCGATTTCCGTTTTACTTGATGGCCCGCCCGCATTCCTTTCTCAAACACGACGATCTTCCCTACCGGCCCTGCGTGGGCGTGATGCTGATCAATCGCGAGGGGCTGGTGTTCGTCGGCCGCCGCATCGACCAGACCATGGAAGGCTGGCAGATGCCGCAAGGCGGAATCGATGCGGGCGAAACGCCGGCGGAAGCGGCCCTGCGCGAGCTCAAGGAGGAAATCGGCACCAACAACGCGCGCCTTCTGCGTGAAATGAACGAATGGCTCTCCTACGATCTGCCGCCGCATCTGCTCGGCGTGGCGCTGCAGGGTAAATATCGCGGCCAGCGCCAGAAATGGATCGCCATGCGCTTCGAAGGCGACGATGCCGAAATCAACATACAGACCGCGGAACCCGAATTCGCCGCGTGGAAATGGCTCGCCGTGGAGGCCTTGCCGCGCCTGGTCGTACCGTTCAAGCGCGACACATATTCGAAAGTGCTGTCGGCGTTCGAAGATCTCACGGCGCCCGAGTTCTGATGCTGAATGCGCCGAAGCGGCCGCCAGTCGTGATGATCCACGGCGCATTCTGCGGCGGCTGGGCGTTCGACAAATTCCGCAGCGCGTTCGAGGACGAAGGCTATCGCGTGACGGCGCCGACGCTTCGCCATCACGATTGCGGAAGAAATCCGCCAAGTGTGCTGGGCACGACCAGCATTCTGGACTTTGCGCACGATCTGGAAAAAGAACTGCACGGATTTGAGGATGCGCCCATTCTCGCCGGCCATTCGATGGGCGGATTGCTGGCGCAAATACTGGCGGCGCGCATGAAGGTGCGCGCGCTTGTATTGCTTGCACCGTCTGCGCCATGGGGCATGCTTCCTTCCACGATGTTCGAATTCGCGTCCGCCGGTGCGATGTTCCTTGCGGGCGATTTCTGGAGCAAGCCGATACATCCCTCTTATGACATCGCCGCATCGAATGCGCTAGATCTTCTGCCGCCCGCCGAGCGCGCCCAAGTGTTTGCGCGCTTCGTGCCGGAATCGGGGCTTGCGACCTTCGAGATCATGCACTGGGCGCTCGATGCGCGGCGAGCGACGCAAGTGCATGCCTCGGATGTGAAATGTCCGGTGCTGTGCTTTTCGGGCCGTCACGACAAGGTCAATCCGCCGCCCACCGTGCGCCGCATCGCGCAGCGTTACCGCGAGCGCGCCGATTACGAAGAGCTGGACGGCCACAGCCACTGGATGCTGGGCGAACCGGGCTGGGAGAAAATCGCAGGCCGCGCGATGGAGTGGTTGCGGGAAACTTTGCAGACGGAGGCATAATACAAGAAGATTTCGCACGCGGAGTGGTGCGGGACTGGGAGAGATTTTACCGCCAACTCCGCGTCTCCGCGTGAATGCATTACATTCGCTTCGCGCCGCTTCTCTCCTCATCGCAAGGGGAGGTAGTCGAATTAATACGAATACTTGCTGCTGAAGTCTTTCATGAAGGCTTCGAGCGTTCCGACAGACGCCACCTTCGCGGCCGTTTCGCGGAAGGCGAGACCTTGCCGGTCGATGTCTTGTGTGACGACCGCAAACGCGTTGGCGTCCGGCGTGTTCTGCATCTTGGCGGCGAAGTGGGCGCGCAGCCGTTCGAGACCGGGTTCGTCGTTGGCCAAAGAGTAGGCGATGGCAGCTCGCATCACGTCGTTACGCTCGTTTGGATCGAGCGGCTTGCCGTCGCTCCAACGCTGGCCAAGAAGGTTTTCGGTATTCTGCGCGGCCATGCTCCATTGGCCGCTGTCCCAGGCGATATCGGCCTGCAATCTCCTTGCGTCTTCGGAATTGTCGACGGCGACGAGATCGAGCGCCTGATCGTAGCGCTTCATCGCGGCCAAGGCGCGGGCTTCGAGCATCATGCGCTGATGGTTGACATCGTCGGGCAGGCCGGAGAGTGCGGTATCGCGCAGCGTTTGCAGCGCCTTTTCCGGCTTGTGGTCCATCAGATAGAGCATCGCAAGGCGCGCGGCCACCTGCGCGCGCGCAACCCCGTCAAGACGTTTGTTCACCTGATAGGAGAGAAGGGCCGCCGCCGGTCCCAGGAGGTCGACCTTCGTCAGACGTTCGGCCATGCGACGGATCATTTCGTCGCCATTGGGCCCGATGGGCGTCAGGTCGATGAAATCGTAGAACAGCGACAAGGCTTCGATGGGCGGTATCGAATCGGCCTTGCCTTTCAGGAACAATTGTTCGAAGGCGTTGCGCATATCGTCCTGCGCCTGGCGCGCAAGATCGTCGTTGGGGAAATAGAGCGAAGCGACCCGCAACTTTTCCAGCCCCTCGCGCCATTGGCCGTTAGCGAAATAGAGCGCGCCCAGCTTGCGCAACGCCTTCATTTCCAGTGCATCGCCGCGCCAGCGGAAGCGCAATTCTTCCAGAATTTCGATGCCCCTGGCGCGCGCGAGTGCGCCCGCATCGATGGCAGCCTTGGTGTCTTCATATATCGCGTTGGCAGCGATGCGATCGTCGCCGCTTTGCTTGAGCGCGGCGAAAATGGGCCTGGCCGTCTTGTAGCGGTCTTCGGCCGCCAGCAAGCGCGCATGTGCCAGTTCGCGTTCGAGCATCAGCGCTTTGGGCAGCGACTTGGGAACCTTTGCGAGCGCGAGGTCCGCATTCTCCACACTGCCCGCGGCAAGTGCGGCATTGGTTATGGCGAGCTGGGCGCGCGCGCGCCACTCGGCGGGATAGCGTTTGATCACGGGGCCCGCGTCGAGCAGCGATTGACGCGCGTCCGTCCAGTCTTCCGTTGCGGCATCGGCAAGGCCGCGCCAGAAGGCGGCGTGACGGTCGCCCACAAAGCTTGCGCCGATCAGATCGTTGTGGGTGTCGCGAAACCGGCCCATCATGTAATCGGCGGCGGCGCGCATCACCTGAAGGTGGCGATTGCCGTCGAGCGCGGGGTCGCTCTCGTGCATCTGCCTGAGCACGCCAAGAGTCTCGGCGGCAAATCCGTTGGCAAGATAGAATTGCGCAAGCTTGAGGCGCTCGTTGTTCACCTTGACGGCCGGGGCGTTGGCGACGTTCTTGCGGAGCTTGCGTTCCATCTCCAGGAATTTTTCGCCTTCGGCCTTAGGCCAATGCGCGAAATCGAGGAAGGAAGCGTTGTCGTTCGCGTCGGTGAGCAGCGCAGGCGAGTCGGACGTTGCGGCGGGCGGGGTGAGCGAAAGCCCGCCGGGCTTGGCGATGCGCACGCGCGCGTCATGCGCCGTGACGGTAACGCCGTCGCTCAGCGGTTTGACGGCGATTCCGGCCGCCGTCGGCAACAGCGAGAAATCGGCATAGTCCCGGCCCGCGAGAACGGCGCGGCCCGCGCGGCCCAGAACCGCGACAATCGTATCCCCGACATTGGGATCGCTGAGCGTCAACACGCGGTTGGCCGAGGGAAGCAATGTCACCAACGCAGCGTTGCCGTTGTCGCTCATGTCACGGGCAAATCCGATGCCGAGCGGGTTGTTGGTATCGCCGGGAGCGAGCTGGAATTTCAGGCTCACGCCGTCTTCGGTGACGGCGATTTGTTCGGCCTGCTTCAGGCCGATGCGGATGATCGTTGCGTCGTTGCCGCTCGCCACATCCACGGAATCTGGAAGATCGCCGAGCTCGGTTTTGAGTTTCGCCGGATCGATGGGAATTGCCGTGTCGATCACCATCCATGCCGTCATGCCGCGCAGGAACGCGGCAACGGCGTGCCCCGATGCGTGCGGAATGACGAGAACGGCACCCTTCGCTGTGCGTTCCGCCATTGCCGCCTCGCTTTGCGGTCCGGCTTGTGCGGCCTCGGCAGCGGCCGGTGCATTTGCATCGGGCGTCGCGGGGTTGCCCGATGACGGCTGGCCGCTTTGCGCGGAGGCTGCTGCGGGTTGCGCATTATCGGGATTGGCGTTCAGCCTGGCCGCGGCGTCGGCGATCGCTTGCGCTTGTGCCGGGCTTGCGCCGGCGGCCTTAGGCGCGATGACGGCGGAATCGTTGTCGGGCGACAGCACGTCAACGACGATGCGGTTGCCGTCGGCGAAATCCTTATACTTGGAGCCGGTATCGGTCTGGAATTCGACGATCGTATTCTGGGCGTCCACATGCCAGCCTGCGGGTCTCACCCATGGCGGCGAGATGCGATCGACGGCGGAGAAATCCGGCTGCGCCAATCCCTTGAAGCGCACCGTGAGATGGCCTTTGGAGGAAAAGATCGTATAGGCCGTTTTTTGCGGCCAATCGAAGACGATGCGCGAATACTTCTGATAGATGCCCGCGCGCACGCGCACAGCCGGAAGCGAAGCCGGGTCCACGGGTTTCGGTGCAGCGGCGGCCAATCTGGGAAGATCCGGCGGATTGCCCGCGAAGCTTTCCGGCACGAGGTCGATGGCGGTCTTGCTGCCGGACACGCTGGTGTGCAGGCGAAAACTCTGCGTGAGCGCAAAACTCATTGTCTTGCCGGTATTGTCGATGCGGCCGCCGGTGACATAGGCGGGAATTTGCGCAGCGATGGCGGAAGGATCGAGCGACACCCTGCGATCGAATGCAATTCTCAACACCGCGCCTTCAAGCGAGGCTTGTACATGGCCTGCAGGATCGAGCGAAATCACCATGCGGCCATAGCCGTCCTCGGCGCTTGCCTGCATGGTGTCGGCGGCGAAGGCCTGCGTCGTCACCAACGCCAAAAGCATCAACGCGCCCATGAAATGGGCGCGCGATAGCAAATCGGTGCAACGCCAGAACATTGCCTATCCGCCTTGCTTGCCTTGCGCGGGCGCGGCCGGAGGCGCCGAAGGAACCGGCGTCGTGGTGATGGGAAGATTGGCAGAAGGCGGCGCGATCGCGGCATTCGGCGCGGGCTGAGGAGCCGGCTCTGCGGCAGCGACCGTCACGGGCTTGGCATCCGGAAGATTGAGGCGATTGGCGAGCTTGATGGTGAGTTTCTGCGCCGCTTCCGGATTCATCTTGGCAAGCACGGGAGCCAAAACGTCCGGCTTCATTTGCGATGCGACGGGGACGAGAATTTCGTCGGCCAGTCCGTCGAAGATGCGCGCCGCATCGGCGGGCTTCATCGCGGAATAGGTTTTGACGAGCGCGGCCACCTGCTTTTCCTGTTCGGCATCGCGCTGGGCGATGAGCTTCTGAATCTGGTCTTGCAACTGTTTCAAGGTGGCGATCTTCTCGTCCACCCGCTTTTCGGCGGCGGCGATCAGATTCTCGCGCATGGTCAGTTCAACCGCGCGTGTGTCGAGTTCGTTGCGGCGTTTGGAAAGATTGGCGAGCAGATCCACCTCGGACGTGCTGGAACTTTCCTTGTCGTCCGCAATGTCATGCTTCGGTTTGGGCGGGTCGGATGGCGCAGATGCGGCGGCAGCCGCTTGCGCATAGGCGTATTCCGAAATGCCGACCGCCTTGATCGAAAGCAAAAGCCCGCACACGCCCATCAAAACGGGCAGAAGACGGATCCGGGTGAGAACGGAACGGAAGTTCACCGCACGGCCCCCAGACTTGCGAAGCGGCCCGCATCGAGGCGGCCCATGATCGAGGCGCTGGGAAGATCGGCCTTTGCAGCGGCGCGGCTGTCGAGTTCGCGATCGAAGCGCTGGATGATCCGTTCGCCGGACCCGCAGAGCACGCCCAGTTCGTCGGCCAGGCCGCGCGCATGGCCGAGCCGCTCGTCGAGCGTCCGGGTGATTTCACCGGCTGTCGTCTTGAGCGTGACCATGGAGGTGCTGGCCGAGGCCACCGCGCTATTGAGCGAGGCAAGCGTTTTCTTCAGCCCATCCTGGCCGTTTCTCAGAGCGGCGAGCTTGCGTTCCAGCACGATGCAGTAGAAGAGCGTGGCGGCCAGAAGCGCCGTCAGGATCAGTTCGACGACGAGGGTAAGGGTCATTTGTCTCTCCGTTAGAGGCCGCGGCTGGCGTCGGTGCGTTCGATAGCTTCTTCGACGCGCACGGCGACCGAAGACCCCACGCGGCCCATGCGCCCGCGCAAGAGGGGAACGCCGCCACAACGCAGTTCGATTTTGGAATCCGGGCTCGCATTCAGCATCACCGTGTCGCCCACCTTGAGATTCATGATCTTGTCCAGCGTCATGGTCTGTTCGTCGAGAATGGCGTTGATGTCGACCTTGGTGGACCACAATTCGGACGCCAGATGGCCTTCCCAGATCGAATCGCGGCCGAATTTCTCGCCCATGAACTGCTGCAGCAGCAGTTTGCGGATCGGTTCGAGCGTTGCATAAGGCAAAAGCAATTCGGTGCGCCCGCCGCGGTCTTCCATGTCTATGCGCAGCTTGACGAGGATGGCGGCGTTTGCGGGACGCGCGATGGCGGCAAAACGCGGATTTGTTTCGAGGCGGTCGAGCGTGAAATTGACGGGAGCGAGCGGCTCGAAGGCCTGCATCATGTCCTGCAGGATCACTTCGATCATGCGCTGCACGAGCGTGCGCTCTATTGTCGTGTAGGGCCGGCCTTCAATGCGCATGGCCGAGGTGCCGCGCCGCCCGCCCAGAAGAACGTCCACGATCGAATAGATCAGGTTGGAATCGACGGTGAAGAGGCCGTAATTGTCCAACTGTTCGGCCCGGAAGACGGCGAGAATTGCAGGCAGCGGGATCGAGTTCAGATAGTCGCCGAAGCGGATGGAGGTGATGTTGTCGAGACTGACTTCCACGTTGTCGGAGGTGAAATTGCGCAAGCTCGTCGTCATCAACCGCACCAGCCGGTCGAAGACGATTTCGAGCATCGGCAGGCGTTCGTAGGAGACGAGCGCCGAATTGATGATGGCGCGGATACCGCTTTTGTCCTGAAGCTGGTCGTCGTTGACGTCGAAACCCAGCAGGCTGTCGATTTCTTCCTGGTTGAGAATGCGTTCGGCGCTCGCGCCCATGGCTGGCGCGGAGTCTTCCGTTTCCGGAGCCGCAGATTCCGCCGGTGTTTCGGCTGTCTTGTCTTCGGTTTCGTCAGCCATATCTGAATCCGTTACTGGACAATCATTTCCTTGAGCAGCACGTCGCGCACCTTGTAGGGGGCGGCGGCCACGTTGATCCGGCGCAGCAATTCCTCCTTGAGGCGCATCACGCCCGCGGAGCCTTTGAGGTCGTCCACGCGCAATTCGCGCAGGTAACCCTGAAACTGGTCGACCACGCGCGGCATGAGAGCCTGCATGCCCGCCTTTTCTTCCTGCGTGTCGAGTTCAAGCGACAGGCCGACTTTGAGATAGGCGGGCGAACCGTCGGCGGTCTGAATGTTCACGATGATGTCGGGCACGTCGTAATAGGCGACGGTGGGCGGGGTCAGCGGGATTTCGGGTTTGGCTTCGGCGGTATTCGTTTCCTCGTCCGAGCCCATGAAGAAGAAGTAATAGGCGCCGCCGCCGGCCGCGAGCAGCAGCACGAGAGCGCCCGCACCTGCGATCAGAAGAAATTTCTTACCAAATCGTTTCTTCGGTTCTTCGGCCGCAGCTTCGCCTTCCGCGGATTCGGATGTTTCCGTTGGCTTTTCAGCCTCTTCGTCCCCTGCGGGCGCTTCTTCCGCCTTTTTCTTCTTGAACAGCTTGCCCAGCATGCGCGCGTTCCTTCGGCCCTTCTGGCCTCGATCAGGCGGCACGTTAGGCAATCGTGGTTAAGGACTGGTTGTTGCCCGGCAGAGTTTGCCGGTACGGAGAAAAGATCCCCTCAAGAAATCCAGTCAAACACTGGAAATCCATCATGGCACGGCCCGTGCAAATGGTTAGCGCAAGCGATGGACCAGAAAGGGCCTAGCCGTGGACAATACGTTACTCGTGAGCCTGTCCCATCAGCTCGCGGCCTACAGATCGATGGACGTGATCGCGAACAACATCGCGAACGTCTCCACGCCCGCTTTCAAGAAAGAGGGTGTGAAGTTTGAGGAATACATTGCCGCGATGAAACCGTCCGAGACGGAGACGGGCACGCAATATGTGAGCTTTGTGGTGGACAAGGGCACGGTGCGCGACCTCAACGAAGGCCGCATGGACCGCACGAACGCACCCTTCGATCTCGCCATCAACGGCAAGGGTTTCTTCGTGGTGCAGACCCCGGCCGGCGAGCGCTACACCCGCGACGGGCATTTCCAGCTCGATACCGACGGAAATCTCGTCACCAGCGACGGCAACAAGGTGATGGGCGAAGGCGGACAAATCACCTTTTCGCCCGACGACGGCGACATCCATATCGGCGCGGACGGCACGATCACGGGCAAACAGGGGCAGCTCGGCAAGGTGCGCATCGTGCAGTTCGACAACGAACAGATGATGCAGAAGGAAGGCTCCAGCCTTTATTCGACGTCCGAGTCGCCCAAACCCGCCGAAAAGGGCGTGATCCAGCAAGGCATGCTGGAAGCCTCCAATGTCGAGCCGGTGGTCGAGATCTCTCACATGATAGAGGTCACCCGCGCCTACCAGCTCACCGCCTCCATGACCCAGTCACAGCAAGATCTCATGCGCGAAGCCGTTTCCAAGCTTGGCGACATGCCGAACATGTAAGGAGTATCTCCCATGCGCGCCTTGAGCATCGCCTCTACCGGAATGCTGGCACAGCAGATGAATGTCGAAGTGATCGCGAACAACCTCGCGAACATGAACACGTCCGGATTCAAGCGTCAGCGCGCGGAATTCCAGGATCTGCTTTACCAGACCATCGAACAGGCCGGCGCACAGTCCTCCGATTCCGGCACGATTCTTCCTTCGGGCATCCAGCTCGGCGCGGGCGTGCGCACAGCCGCCGTCTATCGCGTGACGAGCCAAGGCGACATGAGCTCGACCTCCAATCCCTACGATCTTGCGATTCAGGGACCGGGCTTCTTCCGAATTCAGCAACCCGACGGCACCGACGCCTATACGCGCGCAGGCAATTTTGCGCTGTCGCCGGAAGGCCAGATCGTCACCGACAAGGGCTATGTGGTGGCACCGGGAATTTCGGTACCGCAAAATGCGCTCGGCATTTCGGTGAATGCACAAGGCCAGGTTTCCGCGTCGCTTCCGGGGCAGACGCAGCCGCAGGTGCTGGGCCAGCTTGAACTCGTCCGCTTCCCGAACGAAGCGGGCCTGAACGCCATCGGCGACAACCTGTTCCTGGAAACGCCGTCGTCGGGTTCGCCGCAATCGGGACTTCCGGGCGCTTCGGGTTACGGAACGATCACCCAAGGCTTTCTCGAAACCTCCAACGTCAATCCGGTGGAGGAGATCACCTCGCTGATCACTGCCCAGCGTGCCTATGAAATGAATTCCAAGGTCATCACCGCTGCCGATGAAATGCTGCAGCAGACGGCCCGGATGGGAGGCTCGTAATCGCCATGACTCTTCGTTTCACGATCGCCATCTGTATCGCGTTGCTCGTTCTGCCGGTCATTCCTGCGCTTGCGGCCAATACCGATGCGCGCGTGGTCGTTCCGTCGCGCGATATTGCGCGCGGCGAAATCATTTCGGAGTCCGACCTCACCTTAGGCACCGCCCAGGCAAGCCAGATCCGCTCCGGCACCATTACGTCCATCGCCGATCTTTCGGGAATGCAGGCGCGGCGATACTTGCGCGCGGGCGAGCTCGTTCTGGCGACCGATGTGCGCAGGCCCATCGTCATCACCAAGGGCGAAACGGTGACCATGACCTTCGATGCGCCGGGCATCTCGCTCACTGCCACCGGGCGCGCGCTCAGCGAAGGCGGCATCGGTGAAACCGTGACCGTTCTCAACCCCGTTTCCTATCGTCAGGTGATGGCGACGGTCACCGGACCGGGCACAGTGCGCGCCGACGGCGCGATGCCCTTGAACGCCAATCCCGTGCGCACCGCACAGATGCAGAACAATTGATGAAAGACGCTCCCATGTACTCCGCCCTGAAAAAGGCATTGCTGACCGGCTGTTGCGCAATTGCGCTCTCGGCCTGCAGCGCCATCGACCGCATCGAGAACATCGGCAAGCCGCCGGAAATGGCGCCCATCGCCAATCCTGTCGCGCAGCCCGGATATCAGCCGGTCACGATGCCGACCGAACATGCGCCCGCCGGTCAGCATATGGCCAACTCCCTGTGGGCTCCCGGCGCGCGCAGTTTCTTCCACGATCCGCGCGCCAGCCATGTGGGCGATATTATCACCATCGACATTTCGATTGCCGATGCGGCGAAGATTTCCAACACGACCTCACGCACCAGAGCAAATTCCGACGATGCCAATCTGACGAATTTCTTCGGTCTGGAAGGCACATTGACGAAGATCCTGCCGCAAGGGGCCGATCCTTCGAGCCTGGTGAAGATGGGATCGGATACATCCAATGTCGGCGCGGGATCGGTGGACCGTTCGGAAACCGTCAACCTGACGCTCGCCGGAATCGTCACGCAGGTCCTGCCCAACGGCAATCTGGTGGTTAGCGGCCATCAGCAGGTACGCGTGAACAGCGAACTGCGCGACCTGCAGATCTCCGGCATTGTGCGGACCGAAGACATCACCAACGACAATACAATCCAGCTCGCCCAGATCGCCGAGGCGCGCGTCTCCTATGGCGGCGCGGGCCAGATCACCGATGTGCAACAGCCGCGCTACGGATCGCAGCTCTACGATATCCTGATGCCTTTCTGAGTTTCTTTCAGTCCGCCGATGGGGCGGAGGGGCAGGGCCAGCGGCCGGGGCGAGAATCGTACCCGGCCGTTGTTTTTTGTATGTGGCTGAAAAAGACCTCACGCGGAAGACGCGGAGCGTTTCTTGTTTCCAGCGATTCTCCGCATCTCTGCAGGCGCAATTTGCCGGCGCTTCGCACCATTTCTTTCACCTCTCCGCGAGGAGCAGGAAAGATTTGATCTTCAATCGTCTCTATAAACGCGTTCGCGGCGTTCGTGGCGTTCCTGCGCTTCGATGGAAAGCGTCGCGATGGGACGCGCATCGAGGCGCTTGAGCGAAATCGGCTCGCCTGTTTCTTCGCAAAAACCATAGGAGCCGTCTTCCAGCCTGCGCAGCGCTGCGTCGATCTTTGAGATCAGCTTGCGCTGGCGATCGCGCGTGCGAAGCTCGAGCTGGCGTTCGGCTTCGGTCGAGGCTCGGTCTGCCAGATCGGCGAACGGTGTGGTCTCTGCCTGCAGGTTCTGGATCGTTTCGCGGCTTTCGCGAAGAATCTCTTCTTTCCAGTTGATGAGCTTGCGCCGGAAATATTCCCGCTGCCGCTCATTCATGAAGGGTTCGCTTTCCGACGGCGTGTATCCGGCCGGAAGTTCTATTCCCATGGGGTTCCTCGACTGACGCCAAAAGCAGGCGGGGGTTATAACGGGGTCGGCTGCCCGTATCAATCCGGCGCAGGCAGCATGGTTCCCGTCATAAATCTTTCAGAATCAACGACTTGGCTGAAGTGTTGGAACCTTGGCCAGCCCCGCCCGGCTGCGCGCCCGGTCCACCTGCCAGGCAAACAGGGCGAAAACCGTATAGCCCCCCAGCGCCATCGCAGCCGCGATCTGCGGCGTCGCGGGCTGCGGCCCAAAGGTGCCGAAGAGCTGCGCGATGACAAGCCAACCCACCAGCGCCCAAAGCCGGATGCTGGAAGAACGCCCGGCGGCAGGCGCGTTGCCCAGAAAAACGAAGAGGCCGGCAAACAGGGCCACGAACTCCGCTGCGAGGCTGACATCGCGCCAGCGCCAAAGGCCGAAGCCCACTTTCATGCGATCGCCGATCAATGGCAGATCGGGCACATGCACGACGAGATCGAGAAGCCAGTGCGAGAATACGCACGCGCCAACGATCAAGAATGTGCGGCCCTTCTGCGGAATGAAATATTCGCTTGCGCCGCCGAGCAAGGCCGCGAGCACGAGCGATCCCAAAAGTCCGTGCGTATAGGGCATGAAATAGAGATCGAGCGGGTTCATGGCGGTGAAGCCCGGAACGATGCGCAATTTCTCCACGCCCAGAAACACGAACACCGACCACACGATATCCATGAACTGCACGGCGACGAACAGAAGCCAGAGCGGAATAGGCTGGGAAGCAGGCTTGGCGGCAAGCGCAGGGCCATAGTGACCGACAAACATGGAATGTCTCCTCAAAATTGCCGGCGCCAGACTCGCGCAGTTATGGAATAAAGAAAATTGTATATCTCTTTATAGCGGATATACATATATCTATGCCCCCTCGCGATGCCGACTGGAGTTTCTACCGCTCTTTGCTGGCGGTTTTGCGCACCGGCAGCCTGTCGGGTGCGGCCCGCACGCTCCGCCTGACCCAGCCAACCGTCGGGCGCCATATTGCCGAACTGGAAAGGGCCTTGGGAGTGACCTTGTTCATGCGTTCGCCGCAAGGGCTCGCGCCCACCGAAGCGGCGATTGCGATGCGGAGCGACCTGGAAGCCGCAGAAACGGCTTTCGAAGCGGCGATCCGCGAAAGCTCGGGCGGAGCGGAAGAAGAAAGCGGTGTGGTGCGGCTGACGGCGAGCGAAATCGTCGGCTGCGAAGTGCTGCCGCCGCTGATCGCGGACTTCGGACGCGCCCATCCGAAAATCCAGACGGAGCTGGCGCTTTCCAATCGCAATCAGGATTTGCTGCGGCGTGACGCCGATATCGCGGTGCGCATGGTCCGCCCGCAGCAGGCAGCCCTCGTTACCCGCAAGATCGGTCAGGTCAAGATTGCCCTTTATGCGCATCGCACCTATTTGAAGGCGCGCGGCACGCCGCAGAGGATCGAAGATCTCGCCGGTCACACGGTGATCGGCTGGGATCGCGATGCTTCGCCTTTCCGCAATGTGGGCGGATCGGTTGGCGCGCTGTCGCGCTCGCTATTCGGTTTCCGGTGCGATAGCGATGTCGCCCAGCTGGCGGCATTGCGCGCGGGCGTTGGCATCGGCGGCTGCCAGAAATCCCTGGCACGGCGGGATCCAGCGCTGGTCCCGGTGCTGCCGGGGAAAGTGTCGTTCACGCTCGACATGTGGCTTGCGATGCACGAAGACCTGCGCGGCAGCCGGCGGGTGAAACTCCTGTTCGATCATCTGGCCAAGGGATTGGCGGCTTATATTGCGGCCCAGGAAGGGGCCGATTGAGGCGCAGAGAATTGAGGGTGGACAGCCCCCTTCCGGTATCCTATATCCGCCCGCCCTCGGCCATTTTTCCAATGGCCCGAGGCCACGACGCGGGGTGGAGCAGCCCGGTAGCTCGTCAGGCTCATAACCTGAAGGTCACAGGTTCAAATCCTGTCCCCGCAACCAAATTCGCCTTGTTCGATCAAGGGGTTGAACAAACGCCCCGGACGCAGGTCCGGGGCGTTCGTTTTTCCACTGGCCAATAACTCCGCCAAATCTGGTGCGGCGAAAGCCTGCTCTACCAGCGCCGAGGATTGGCTTTCTTGTGCGCGATCGCCTGCGCAGTCCCGCAGAGCCCGGCGAAGTCACAGCCTCCACAGCGAAGATCGGCCCCGTCTCGCACCCTCGGGCCGGCGCGGAAAGCACGATCGCGAATCTGAGCAGCCGTTGTCGCTACCAAG
>DASZRY010000046.1:0-41864 GCA_035548975.1 Rhizomicrobium sp. | reverse complement strand
CCCCTTGAAATGACGAAAGACGCTCCTAATCCTATCGTTACCGGAGCCCGATGGCTGGATCCGGCGTTCATCGGGTCGATGAACCGTTGCTCGTAACCGTATTGCTCTGAGGAGGATGTGGCTATGAGGGCGCATGCCGCTGGCTCGAAACACATACCGAACCGCTGACCGCCGGCAGGTCGGGTCTCGTCAGCGAGAGCGTGAAATGCTTGCCGGGAACACATTGGCCGCGTTGCGGAAGGTGGAAACTTTCGCCCCGATGCGGATTGCGCTTGTCGCACCGCTGTACGAGGCCGTTCCACCCAAGCTCTATGGCGGCACAGAGCGGGTTGTCGCCTATCTAGCCGACGCACTCTTCGACCTTGGCCATGAGGTGACACTTTTTGCGACGGCGGATGCCCAATGCCGCGTCAATCTGATTCCGGTGCGCGATCAGGCCTTGCGACTCGACCCCCATCCATTGAAATCGGACCTTGCGGCCCATCTGAGCATGCTCCATGAAGTCAGGCGTATCGCAGACGAGTTCGATATCGTTCACTTCCACACCGATCTTCTGCAATTTCCGCTGTTTGCGGATATCGCAGATCAAACCCTAACAACAATTCACGGCCGCCTTGACCTAAAAGACTTGGCGAATGTTTATCTGAGATGGCCGAGATTTCCGTTGGTTTCAATCTCCGAGAACCAGCGTCAGCCGCTCAAATTTGCCAACTGGGTCGGTACGGTTCATCACGGCATTCCCGAAGATTTGTACCGATTCAACTCCGCGCCAGCGGGGGGATATCTGGCCTTTCTGGGGCGTATTTCTCCCGAAAAGAGGCCCGACCGCGCTATTGAGATTGCCAAGCGCGCGGGGATACCGCTCAAAATTGCAGCTAAGATCGACAGTGCAGATCGCACATACTATCAGGACGTCATCAAACCGTTGTTATGCGATCCGATGGTTGAGTATGTGGGCGAGATCGGCGAAAAGGAGAAATCACAGTTCCTTGGCAACGCGCGTGCCTTGCTCTTTCCGATAGATTGGCCGGAACCGTTCGGGCTCGTAATGATCGAGGCAATGGCCTGCGGAACGCCGGTAATAGCATGGAATTGCGGATCCGTGCCCGAGGTCCTGGAAGATGGCGTTACCGGGCGTATCGTATCGTCGGAGAACGAAGCTGTAGCAGCCATTGAACAGGTTGCTTCACTGAATCGATTCCGCATTCGCCATATTTTCGAGCAACGTTTTTCGTCAGTGACAATGGCAAATAACTATTTAAGTCTCTATCGCCGCCTCGGCAGTAGGCTCGCAGAGCAGGGCCGGCACATGAAACCGGACTGAGTGCATGGGCGCAGCGACCAATGCGGCGCGTGCAACGCAAGGTGGATCGCCTGGCCACAAGCCGCAATCCTTTCTCTTTGCCCTGAAGGATGGCGACACATTCGTCGTCTGCAATTCTTTTGGCGACATTGAAGGAGACGGGGATGGCCTGTTTTGCAACGACACGCGCGTGCTTTCCCATTTCAAATTGCGCATTGCCGATGCCAAACCCGATCTTCTGAGCACAGCCCGCAGCAAGGACAATGTCTTCCTGACGTCGCATGCGGTGAATGCTCCATTGGCGCCACTTGGTGGACATCACACGCCGGGCGGTATCGTGCATATCGAACGCGTAAAGCTGCTCTGGGATGGCTATCTTCATGAGCGTATCGCCTGCGTGAACTATGGAGATGGCGAGGCGGTCCTGCCAATTACCTTGTCCTTCGGCGCCGATTTTGCGGACATGTTCGAAGTCCGAGGGACAAAGCGGCAATATCGCGGGCAATTGCATCCGCCTGAGATTGGTGAGAGCGCCGTTACCTTGCGCTATGAAGGTCTCGATCGCCTTTGGCGAACAACCACCATTTCGTTTTCGGAAATTCCCAGCCGGCTGACCGGGAGTGAAGCCGTTTTCTTACTGCAGCTGCCGCCGGGGGCGACGCAAGAGCTGTATATTGAAATAGGGCCGTCCGACAAGGGCAAACCTGATCTTTGCCGGTTCCGGAATGCCGCCGCGCGGGCGCGGTGGTCCATGCGCAAACGCCTCAAACGTGGCGCGCGCCTAAAAACTTCCGGCCGCCTGTTCAACGAATGGATCGACCGATCGCGCGCCGATCTTGCGCTGCTGACAACCGAACTTGCCACCGGCCCATTTCCCTATGCCGGTATTCCGTGGTTTTCCACTCCATTCGGCCGCGATGCGATCATCACGGCGCTACAGACCCTATGGCTCGATCCGGCGCTCGCGCGTGGCGTTCTGGCATATCTCGCCCAAACCCAAGCGACGGAAAATTCGTCATTCAAGGACTCGGCTCCCGGCAAAATCATGCACGAGACCCGCAAGGGGGAAATGACCGCGTTGGGTGAACTGCCTTTTGGCCAATACTATGGCGGCATCGACACAACGCCCTTGTTCATCATGCTTGCGGGCGCCTATGCAGAACGCACCGGTGACATGAGCGCCATCGTCCCGCTTTGGCCCGCACTCATTGCAGCGCTCAAATGGATCGAGAATGCGCTCGATACCAACAGCTTGGGCTTTCTCGCCTACAACAGAGCGGAAAAGACGGGGCTCGCCAATCAAGGTTGGAAAGACAGCGAAGATTCCATCTTCCATGCCGACGGGCGAATGGCGCAAGGTCCCGTTGCACTTGTGGAAGTCCAAGGCTATGCCTTTGCTGCATTCCGCACGATGGCTGAATTGGCTGATCGCCAAGCGGATGCTGCAGCAGCGGTTCGATGGCGGGCGCGCGCCGAATCCTTGCGTAGAAGGGTCGAAAGCTGCTTCTGGCTGGAAAAAGAGAAATATTACGGAATTGCAATAGACGGCTCCGGAAAACTGTGCCGCGTCAGAGCGTCAAATGCGGGTCATCTGTTGTTTGCCGGATTGCCGGAACCAGAGAGGGTCCGCAACGTTGCCAATCATCTACTGTCGGCCGCGTTCAATAGCGGCTGGGGCGTACGCACGCTGGCAGCCGGCGAAGTGCATTTCAACCCGATGTCCTATCACAACGGTTCCGTCTGGCCGCACGACACCGCCCTTTGCACTGCGGGAATGGCTCGATATGGCGAACGCAAAAGCGTGGTTCGCCTGCTGAGCGAGATGTTCGAAGCGGCCGTCAATTTCGATATGCAGCTGCCGGAATTGATTTGCGGTTTTCCTCGCGCACCAGGCGAGCCGCCCATCGCCTATCCTGTTGCCTGCATGCCCCAAGCCTGGGCTGCTGGAGCGCCGTTCATGATGCTGCAAGCCTGCCTGGGAATCCGATTGGACGGCTGGAACGGTGAGATTCATATCGAACGTCCCTATCTGCCCGCGGGTATCGACAGCCTGTCTCTGAAAAGACTGGAAATTCGGGGCCATGAAATCGACTTGAATTTCGAGCGGCTCGGAAATCACGTCGTGGTCACGCCCGCACAAAGTGAATCATCTCCGATCCGTGTTATCATTCATGCTTGATTGCATGGTGGGCAGCTGCCTCACAAGCGGACATAAAAGTCAGGCGGGAAAGGGAGTGGCCCGGCTGACCATGGCGGGAAGGCCGGTGAGATTGAGACGTTCCGACAGCCATGGCGCCATCGCGGTAAGTTTTGCCAAATCATAACCGGTTTCGAATCCGGAACGCTCCAACATATAAACGAGATCTTCAGTACCGATATTTCCAGTAGCGGCCGGCGCAAAGGGGCAGCCGCCAATTCCGCCCACGCTCGCATCCAGCCGGTCGACTTCCATCTCAGTGGCAGCGAATGCGTTCGCCAGCCCCGTGTTGCGCGTATTGTGGAAGTGACAACGCAACGGAATAGCGGGAATGGCCTGCCTCAACGCCGCGATCATGGCTTTCACCTGTGAAGGTACGCCCACACCGACGGTATCGGCCAACGCAATTTCGTGCGGCTGCGACTCGGCGATCATGCAGGCCATTTCGATCACGCGCTCCATCGGCACTTCGCCCTCGAACGGACAACCGAACGCGACGGAAATCGTCGCCTGTGCGCGCAATCCTGCCTTCTTCGCGCGCTCGATGATGTCGATGGATACCTCAACCGACTCCCGCCACGTCTGCTTTTGATTGCGCAATCCAAATGAGTCCGTGGCGACCGCAACTGCACCGACCTCATCAATTCCCGTTTTGAGTGCCCGGTCGAGTCCGCGTGCATTGAGAACGAGACCTATATAGGTGACATCCTTGCGCTTCGGCAGCGCCGCCACGACGCCTTCGGCATCGGCCATCTGCGGCACGCGCGCCGGATTGACGAAACTCGCGACCTCGATCCGCCGGGCGCCCGCCTCGATCAGCATGTCAATCATCGCCACCTTATCCGCGGTCGAAAGGATCGCGTCCTGGTTCTGCAGCCCGTCGCGCGGGCCCACTTCGATGATCTCGATCTTCTTCATGGCGTTCAATCGGTTCCGTTGAGGCCGATAATATTCCGCTTTCTGAGATCGTCGAGTGCCGCATCGTCCAGCTTCAGGAATTCGCGCAGAACTGCGGCCGTATCTCGCCCGACCGGCGGTGGGGCAGTGTACTTGTCTTCATATGTTTCCGACATTTTCACCGGATTCCCCGGTTCCCACACGCTACCGCCTCCCATTAACGGCACCTCCACCTTCATGTGGCGGGCAAGTGCCTGCGGATCGGAAAATGCGTGTTGCAGCTCATTCACCGGCGCCGCCGGTATACGATATTTGGCCAGCGCCTCCAGCCAATATTCGCAGGTTTCCTTCTCGAATGCCGCCTGCACCCGCTCTTCGATAAATGCCTTGTTCGAGAGACGGCCGGGTTGCGTCTTGAACTCCTCGCGCCTGAGCGCATCGTCATTCAAAAGCTCAACGAGGTTGATCCAGAAATTGTCTGTGATGACGGCAATGATGAGATAGCGCGTCTTTGTGCGGAATGTGTTGTAGGGCACATGCACGAAATGCCCATTACCCGAACGGCCCGGCGACACGCCCGACATCAGATACATTGTCGCCATGTAGTTTAGTAGCGACAACTGGCAATCGAACATCGAGATATCAACATGCTGGCCGCGGCCCGTCTGGTGCCGTGCTTCAATCGCCGACAAAACGCCCAGCGCACCAAACAATCCGCCTGCCAGATCTCCGATGGGAATACCCGCGCGTAGCGGCTCGCCATCGGGATAACCCGTGAGTGACATCCCACCCCCCATTCCCTGCGCCACCAGATCGAACGCGGGCCGGTTCGGATCCGGTCCCGTCTCGCCAAAGCCCGAGATCGCGCAGGTAATGATGCGCGGATTGATTCTCGAAAGATGTTCGAAGTCTATCTTCAGCCGCTTCGTTACGCCCGCACCGAAATTGCTCATCACGATGTCGGCGTGCTTTGCCAGTTCGTAAAACAGCTTCAACCCTTCATCCGACTTGAGATCGAGCGCTACGCTTTCCTTGTTCCGGCACAATGTCAGAAAATATGCTCCCATCCCCTCGCGCGAGAAATTGTGCGCTTGCTCCAGCAGACGCCGCGTGCCCTCGCCCTTTCCCGGCGGCTCGATCTTGATTGTCCGCGCGCCCATGTCGGCGAGCAGCATCGTGCCATAGGGCCCGGCCAACATATGCGTAAGGTCAAGTACGATGAGATTTTCAAGCGCGCGCATATAAGTACCAGAGCTCCTATCTGCGCGCCCAGGATGTGCTCAGCCAATCCTGGATCCTCTGCGTCTCCGGCGCCGGAATTTCCACAATCCGCTCCGGTACGTCGTCATATTCAAGCCGCAGCGCGCGTCCCGTAACCGCATGAAGCGAATACATGTTCACCTGATAGGACATGATCAGGATTTCCTCCTCCGAGAGGTGCGCCTTCAGCGCCTCAAATAGCTTGTCGTGAACGCGCCCGTCTTCGAGCATCATGGCATCGACATAAGCAAGTACCGCACGTTCCGCATCGCTGAATATCTTCGCGATACTCCAATAGGGCACAGCCTCGATCTTCTCCTCGCTCAGTCCAACTCGTCTTCCGCCCTTGCAATGCTGCGAGAAGACGAACTGACTGCCGCGCACATAGCCCGTGCGGATCAATGCCAGCTCACGCAATTTCGGATCCAGCGGCGCATCGCGATAGGAATAGGCGCTGAAAGCCTTGAGTATGCCCGGCACGCGCGCCCAAACCGTCCACCAATTTCCTGGCGTACCGGTCAGAGTGCCGTTCTTTAAACCGTTATTGCCAAAAATTTCCTTCAGCCGGTCGGCGAATTCGGCGGGCATCTCGCTTTCGTTCAATTCGCGCAGTCTTGGCATCGTCTATCTCCGTCGCTCCCTATGTCAATTCTCTTCAAGATTGGCCACTCCATGGTTGTACAGCCGGTTCGGCACGATACGCCCAGGCTTCCGAGCGCGCGAGGCTTTCGCGGAATGGCCCCAATCCACGCCAGAGTATGAGGGTCACTATCGGCAGGATCAGTGCAACGGCCGTTGACAAGGAATAACCGACAGAATGTTCGTTCTTGTAGACATAGTCGGTAATCATGGCGACAAACGTCGGTCCGAGCCCAAGTCCCAGTATGTTCGCCGTAAAGAGGTAAAACGAAAGCACCTGGCCGCGCATCTGGTTCGGCGTAACGATCTGCAACGATGCAATCGCGACTGCCACCGGAAAGCTGCTCAACAGCGTGCAAATACCCAATAACGCCAATGAAAGGCCTGCCGTTGGCATCAGCGTGCAAAGCACCTGCGGAACCGCAATGACGAGATTTACCATCAGCGGCGCGCGAATATAGGCGTCCGCGTAGCCACGCGCGGCAATCCATTCCGCAAGACGGGCGCCTAAAATCACGCCGGCGGTGCCGAGTACGCCCACCATCATTCCATACACATATCCTATGTCATGCGCGTGCCAGCCGTGCACGCGTATGAAGTAGGAGGGCATCCATGCGACCGTTCCGAAACCGAGAATGGAATGAATCGAAAAGGCCCCAAAAATAGCGCCGAATGTTCCCTTGTTCAGTTTCAGAAAGGCCCAGACTTCGGAAAACGGTACGCCCTTATGGGCATGCGCTTTAGCCAACACACCACGGCGCCCAGGCTCCTTCACAAAAAGCATGGGAATGAGAACCAACGTGCCTAGCAATCCCACCGCAAGAAATGTCGTCTGCCACGTTGCAAGCTTGCCGATACCGGGTATGACGAGCGGCGGCAAGTTCGCGACAAGTTGAATCGCGAACCCACCAACCACCAACGCCAGACCTGCCCCCAAATATTGCGCTCCCGAATAAACGCTCAATGCCCGAGCCAACTTTTCGCGCGGGAAATAATCGCTGATCATCGAAGTCGCCGAAGGTCCGAGAGTCGATTCGCCAACGCCGACTGAAATGCGCGCTAGGAAAAGCTGCATGAAGTTGCGGGCCAGCCCGCATGTCATTGTGGCAAGGCTCCATAGGAAGATGCCCACTATGATGATGCGCCTGCGATTGGAACGATCGGCCAACCGGCCGATCAGCATGCCAAAGAGGACATAGAAAAGAACGAATGCAAAACCGGCGAGCAGACTCACCTGCGTATCGCTGAGCCCGAAATCCCTCTTGATCGGCGCAAACAAGAGAGTCGGAATGAGCCGTTCGACATAAGAGACCATGTTCGTGACAGACAACGCGCCGACCACAAACCACGCATAGGTCAGGCTGGATTGCGGCATTGGGCGCACAGCCGACCCTTCGCCGGCAACGGCCGGCGTTGCTTCATAGGACATGGCCATTCAGTGCTCGTGCCGCCTAGTCGGCGTATTCCAGCGCTAGTGATTTCAACGGCACGCGCTCCCCTTTTTCGTTGACGGGATCGTGACGGACATCCCCCTCGTTGAAAGCCCTCGTCAGCGCCGCGAATTCGAGATGAATGCCATTGGGATCGCGGAAATACATGGAACGGATCCATGTCTTGTTCGTCACATCTTCCGAGCCGTGACGATCCGTGTCCTCGTGATTGAGAATCTTTAGCGCTACGCCCTTGTTGCGCAAACGCTCCGCATACTCGTCGAACTTTTCGAGCGGAATGCTTATCGCAAGGTGGTTCATCGAGGCGTGCGCCGTCTGCGAGCCGACCTTTGCGTAATCTGGATGCATCGACGCAATGCCCGGCGCGGCTTTCGGCGCGTTTGGGAACCAGAAGAACGCGATGGTATCGCCGTTTCCGCAATCGAAGAAGAAATGCTGACCCCGCCCGTTCGGCAGATCGAGAGTCTTGATCAGCTTCATCTCCAGAACGCGTGTGTAGAAGTCCACGGTTTCCGCCATGTCCCTGCACACAAGGGCGACGTGATTGACACCGCGGAACTGAAACGGTTCGTCTTTGGGTGTCGTTTTCCTGTCCATCGCGTACCTCCAGTCGTATTCGTAAGCCTACCCCTCAGTTGGCTTCCTTGTCGAAGTGGATATTCAGCTGAACGCCGAATGTCCGCGGCTCGGCGAAATAAAGCTGAGTGAAGAAGTTGGAACTTGGCACCGCTGCCAGCTTGTGCACCACGCTGGTGATGTTCTTTGCCCACAGGGACACGGTGTAATGTCCGCTTGGATCGGTATAGTTCAAACTGCCGTCTATCGTGTTGTAAGTCGGCTGGAAGCCCATGATCGAATTATTGAGATCGGTCATGTGCTGGGTTTCCAGGCCCCATGCCAGGCTGGGCGTGAGCAGGCCGAGATCGTCCGGCAGATGGATATTGTATTCGGCGGTGAAGCGCATCGTCCAAAGCGGCGAACGATACGGAACCAGATAGCAAGGCCCGTGCTTTGAGCGGTCTACAACAACGTTGTTGCACACGATTGGCTTGAAGTCCTGATTGCCGAGATTGACCACGAAGCTCGTGTAGCGCGAGTCCAGATAGCCGATACTGCCGGACAGCGTGAAGTCGTCAATGGGCAGCGCAGTGAACTCCAGTTCCACACCGCGTGCTTTCTGGTTTGCGCCGTTGGCGAGAACCTGCGGTGCGCCGGGAAGCGGCAGGAAGAACTGAACCTGCAGATCGTCATACTGATTCCAGAATGCCGCAAGGTTTGCACGCAGGCGATTATCGAACCAGTCTGTCTTCGCACCGATTTCATACGCCCTCGCCTTTTCCGGCTTCGCAGGCGGATTGATGAAGAAATCGAACGGCAGCGAACCGGTGCCGACCGGCGCGCGCGAATTGAAGGCGCCGCTCTTGTAGCCGGTCGAATAGGAAAAATAGGCCATCGCATGTTCGTCGATGCGATAGTTTGCACCGGCATGATAGGTGAAGTTCGTCCAGGTGTGTTTTCCGGTAATAATGGTTCCAAGGAACGGCGCGGAAATCTGCTGCGGCGAGCGCACGAAGTCTTTCGTTTCCGTTGAGAATCGAATGCCGCCGGTAAGCGTGAGATCCGGTAAAATCTTGTAATCGACCTGCGCGAACGGCGCGAGAGTCCAGTCGTTTTGCGCAGCACCCTCGATCGTGTGTGACGGTACAGCGATGGTGGACGTGAAATCCTGCCGGAAGAAAAAGTGGTACCAGTTGTAATAGAGACCCGCGACCCAGGTGAGTGGCGAATCCTGATCGTTCGACTGCAGATGAACTTCCTGCTGGAAATAGTCCATCGCCTTGTGTGTGACCGTCTCAAAGAAATTGATGCCGGTCGTATCGAAATCGCTGAAGGTGTTTTGCTTGCCGCGCATGTAACCGGTGATCGAAACCACGTCGGCCCAAGGCATGTGATAGGTCATGTTTAGAGAACTGGTGAACGTGTCTCCCGTATCGCCATTCGGGTAATTGCGCTGCACAGTGAATGCATCTGTCGTGCCGCCGGGGAAGCCATAGCCTGGCTTCCCGTAGAAAGCCGGAAGGCTGAGGAAATCGCCGAGCGCGGGATAGCCGGGAAGTCCGATACCGCCTGCCGGAACGGATCCATTCTGGCCACCGGCGGAATCGCTGCGGTTCTTGATATAGGTTGCAATCAGCACGGCTTTGAAATCGCCGCTCGGCTCCCATGCAAGCGATCCGCGATAAGTTTTGTAGTCGTCACCGCTAAGCCATGCATCGCTCGGCTGCGGCGGATTGCCGAGTGAATCGACAAAGGTGTTGCGAACGTAACCGTCTGAGTATTGGCTCTGCGCCGCAAGCCGCAGCGCAAGCGTGTCGGTGATCGGTAAATTCACGATGCCGCCGAAATCGGCGCGGCCGTAATTGCCGACCTTCAGATAGGCATCGATGCTATATAAATCTTGATCCGGCTCATGCGTCTTGATCTGTACGACGCCGCCGGTTGTGTTCTTGCCGAACAAGGTGCCCTGCGGACCGCGGTCGATTTCCACGCTCGCCGCGTCATAAAGTTGCAGGAGCGCATTGAGATTGCCGGGGTAGAAAATCCCGTTGACAGATACGCCCACGCTGGGGTCGATGGCCTGATCAATGCCGGAATAGCCAATACCGCGCGAATAGAGCACGGCCGCGCTGCGGTTGATTGCACCCACAGGCTCGATTGTGACGTTGGGCGCCGATCTTGTAAGATCGGTCATGTCCTTGACGAACAGCCTGTCAAGTTGTTCTGGCCCGAGCGCGGTGACGGCAACAGGCGTGTCCTGGATGGATTCCTTGCGCAATGTTGCGGTGACGACCACCGTTTCGATGCCGGCCTGCTGAGCGTCATTCTGTGCCACTTGCTGCGGCTGTTGCTTCTGTGGCTGCTGATCCTGTGCCAGTGCGGGGGCGAAACCCGCCAGTGCACAGACCGCGGCTCCGCTCATAATCCATTGGCGAATCTTCATTTTATTCCCCTTCGTTTCCTCTCATGGCTGCCGGACGTCGCATTGGGCCAGCGTATGCCAATTACTTCGGAAGCTAATTATCTGCCGAATAATTCGCAAGCTAATTATCCTGCGGTACCCGGCGCATTCCTGTTGGTTCGAAAGCTAAACGACGGAAAAAAACTGCCCTAGACATTAATTTTTGGGCGGCGAACAAATTGTATTTGTCGCGGCCGCGCCGCTATATTGTTGCCGCCCAAGCGGGCTGACGGCGTTGTCAAAATGACGATCAGGGAAATGGCATTGTGTTTCGAATTTACCGATTGCGCGCGAGGTGACTGATGCGCCGGCTTCCGCCATTAACCGCGTTGCGCGCGTTTGAGGCCCTCGGCCGCCTCGAAAACGTAAAGGGCGCGGCGGACGAATTGAACGTCACGCCTGCCGCGATCACGCACCAGATCCGTCAGCTCGAAGAGCATCTGAACGTGGAACTGTTCAGCCGTTCCAACAAGGGCATGACGCTGACCAAGGACGGCCACGAATTCTTCCTTGCTGTAACCCAGGCCTTCGAGCTTCTGCACGAGGGCGCGCGCAAGATCGAAGGCGGGGTTGTTCATACGCTCAATGTGAACAGCCTGCCGAGCTTTGCGAGTTGCTGGCTCGTGCCGCGGCTGCCCAGATTCTACGCCGCCAACCCCGGTATCGAACTCGAAATCAACACCGTCGGAAATCCGGGGCAGCCTGTCGATTTCGCCCATTTGGGCGCCGACGTAGCGATCCGCGTTGGTCCAACGGCTGATGCGTGGCCCGGACTGGCCGTCGAGGAACTCGTGCACGAACAGATGTTTCCGGTGTGTGCGCCGCAGCTCCTTCGGGGCCCCAATGCGCTTCGCCAACCCAGCGATTTGGCGCGTCACACACTGCTCATCGTTTCGCGCCGCCCGGAGGGCTGGCCGGAATGGTTAAATGCCGCGGAGCGGGTGTTCGGCGGGACGGCAGCGATCGATGCCAATCACGGGTTACGATTCGATACGATCCAGATGGCTACGGCAGCCGCGGTAGAAGGTCTTGGCGTCACGATAGGGCGCACGCCGCTGATCAATGATTACCTGGAATCCGGCGCGTTGGTCGCTCCGTTCGATCTGGAGGTACGCAGCCGCGCCGCCTATTGGCTGGTGGGGCACAAGGGCACGATCAATTCGCGCCCTGTCCAATTGTTTCGCAACTGGCTGAGACTGGAATTGGGCCTGCCGCCGCGGCACACATCCGCGGCGGCATAGCCGAATAACCCAGATTATTCCGCGGGTTCGAGGTGACGCACGGGCTGTTTTTTGCCGTGGGCGTCCACTGGCTCGTGCTTCACATCCACCTTCGGGTCGAGAGCGCGGGTCCATGCCGCAAATTCCAGGCAGATGCCGTCCGGATCGTAGAAATATATCGATCGCACGAACGTCGAGGGCGAAATCGACTCGCTGATCTGGCGCGGGGAATCGTCATGGTTGACGACCTTGGTGCATTTCACGCCGCGGGCCACGAGCTTGTCGTGATATTCGTCCACCTTCTCGGCAGGAATGTTGAACGCAATATGGTTCATGGAGCCGTGTCCGGAGACGATACTGCCCTGCCCCGGCAAATTTGCCGCAGCGGAAACGCCTGGCGCGGCTTCCGGCGCGTTGGGAAACCAGAAGAAGGCTAGCCCGTCGCCGTTTCCGATGTCGAAGAAGAAGTGTTGTCCCATGCCGTTGGGCAGGTCGATCGTCTTGGTCATCGGCATGCCGAGCACGTTGGTATAAAAATCGACTGTCCTGGCCATGTCCTTGCAGACAAGGGCCAAGTGGTTCACGCCCTGTATGTCGAATACCTTGTTCTTCAGTTGAGCCATTGCTCACCTCCCATGCGATAGCAGGCCCCCTCTTACCATCTTTCGCAGGGTTGCACTATATAGAACTCTAAGCAATTGGCGGACACATCGCTGCACCGCCCACATCCGGAGGAAATCATGCCGCGCCTCAAACAAGTCTCACTCGCAGATGCGACACCAAGCGTGAAAGCTTATTATGAAAAATTGTTTCCCGGCCGCGATCCGGTGAAAGAGCCTGGCACTGCAACCGGAACGCCCGGAAACTGGTGGACGGTCTTCGCGCTGGTGCCGCCTATCTTCGATCATGCGACGGCGCAGTTCGGCATGTTTGGCATGTTCGCCGACAAGAGCGTGAGCAGACTCGATCCCGCGGTCCGCGAAATAGCGCTTTTGCGCGTCGGCTTCGAAGTCGGAAGCCAGTTTGTATTTTCGCAGCACTGCAAGGCCGCGCGCCGCAACGGCGTCTCCGAGGAAAAGATCGCGGCGATCCCGCAATGGAGCGTGTCAAACGTCTATTCGCCTCTCGAGCGCGCTGTGCTTGCTTACGTCGATTGTCTGGTCCTTGACCGCGGCCGTGTGCCGGACGGTGTGTTCGATGCGTTGCACGCGCTAATGAAAGACGAGGACATACTCGAACTTACCTATCACTCGCTCTGCTATCACCTGCACGCAGTAACGTGCAAAGCTCTCCGTCTGGAATATGACGACGTACCCGAGCGCATCAAGGAAGTGCCGGTGCCCAAGGACGGCAAGCTGGCGGCCGATTGGGCAGGATCGGCGTGGAACAGATGAGCAGTCCTGTCAACCTCATCGCTTTCGCCGGATCGACACGAAAGGACTCATACAATCGCCGCGTCGTGGAAATCGCAGCAGAAGGTGCCCGCGCAGCGGGTGCCGAAGTGCAGGTGCTCAATCTGAAGGATTTCAACATTCCGTTTTACGATCCAGATCTGGAAGCCGTGGAAGGAATGCCGCCAGGCGTCCAGACACTGAAAAACCTGTTTCTGGAATCCGATGGCTTCCTGATTGCCGCACCCGAATACAACGGTTCTATGCCCGGATTGTTGAAAAACGCCATAGATTGGGTCTCGCGCCCGGCAGCCGGCGAAACGCAAACTTCGTTGACAGCCTTCCGCGGAAAGGTCGCAGGCATCATGTCCGCATCGCCGGGGCCTTGGGGCGGCGTGCGAGGGCTGGCGCATCTTCGTCAAATCCTGAGTGGAATGTTCGTGCTGGTGGTCGCCGAACAACTGGCTGTTCCCAATGCCGCAGACGCGTTCGAGCCGCACGGGGCACTGAAAAATGCAACGTATCACACGATGCTCGAAGCGATCGGCAAACGCGTGGCGCATCTGGCGAAAGCGATGAAAGAGAACTGAAAAAAGAGTGCCCCCTCGCCCCTTCGGGGGAGAGGGGGAGGATTTCCTAAGCCCTCTTGTTCACCCAAGCTGCAATCAAATCTGCCACCATCGGACGGTATTCCGGCTTGTCTTCGAAATAGTGCGCGCCCGGCGGCGTTTCGAGCGTCTTGTCCTTTGCGCCGAGGCTTTCAAAGATCAGTTTTGCGTCGCTTGGAAACACGCCCATGTCGCCCGTGCTTTGGATTACAAGCGATGGCATGGTGATATTTCCCAGATGGACCTCGCCGCGGCATTGCGATGTTTCAAGGCTCCACATCGAAAGCCATGTCTTCAAAGTATTTGCCCGCCCGATGCCTGACGGCGCGCGATTGGCTAAGCGCGGATCGCCGCGATAGCAACCTGGGCACGGCCGCGTCGAAGGATCGATCGCGGGGTCCATGAAGCGCAAATCGGCCCAGGTGCGGAACAGCGGGAAAATACGGTCAGGTATCCCCGCCGCATTTAGCCGCAACAATTCCTTCTTCGCCCAATCAGTGATGCGCTGATTGCGCGCGCGTTGCGCGGCCCGGTAACGCGAAATGAAATCCGGTGAATAAGGCGGACCATTCTCGGGATTGAACGGATTGAGCGATTCGTCCGTCTTGGCCGGATCGGTTTCGTCGATGACGGATCCGTCCATCCAATTGGTCAAAACTTCCGGCCGCCCAGGATGGGCATTGAGCGAAATGTAGAGCTGTCCGCCGGGCAATGATTGCAACGCTTCCTGCACCACGCCTTTCGCACCACTCGCAAGCGTGGGATTCTGCGATTCTGCCTGATACGCTGCCATAAGAGAACCGCCACCGGAATTGCCGAGCAATACGATCTTTTCCACGCCCTGCTGAGCCAGCCATTTCATACCGGTCGCGATATCGATGAGTGCATGTTCAAGCAAGAACTGGTCTTCGGCGCCGCGAAAACGCGTGTTCCAGCCGAGGAAACCAAATCCGCGCTCTGCCATGAACGGCGCAAGATAATGTTCAGTGAAATCGACATTATAATGATTGGCGATGAATGCCACCTTCGGGCGCTTGCCTTTGGGCGTCCAGTAAAGACCCTGACAGGGATAGGAGCCGTGGCCAAACCGCGGCGCAGTCGGCGATTCCAGGCCAATGAATTGGTTTTCGACCTGCGATGGGGTGCTCATACTTTCCTCCGGTAGGCTCTGGCGCCGCGCTAGACACTTCGAATTCGAATGAATAGAATTTCGCGCAAAAATCAAGGCCTCGCAAGGTGATCGAAGTACCGCGCATTTCCTACGACGCGCTGCCCGCAAACCTCCGGGAAGAACTGGCCGCGAAGGTCAAACGGCTTGGCTATCTGGGCGAATTCTTTCAGGTGGCCGCACACCAGGCTGATGCACTTTATCATTTCAATCGCTTCACGGAGACACTGAAGGAAGCATTGCCGCACAACCTTGTGGAATTGCTGGCGCTGACAATTTCCACATGGAGTGAAAACTTCTACGAGCGGGTCCAGCACGAACGGCTTGCCTTGAAGCTCGGTTTTTCGGAAGCCTGGGTGAGGGACGTCGAACGCCTTTCGCCTCACTCCTCCACGCAATTGTCGCCAACGGAAAAGGCCGCACAGGCACTCGCGCTGTCCATGGCGAAAACTCAGGGCCGTGGATCTCGCGCCGATGCTGATGCTCTCTTAACACTCACGGACCCTCAGACGCTGGTCGGAGTGATGTTGACTGTTGGCCGTTATCTTGCCCATTCCGCCTTCTGCAACACGATGCAGATCAAGCCGCCTGTATCTTCCCCGTTCGGAGAACGCGCGTGACCGCCCCCATCTGGATAGGAGAAAAGGATCTCGCGCTCGATCTTTCGCAGGCGATCGCCCTTTTGCGCAAGGCCATGCTGCGCCAGGCGAGAGGCAACGCGAGAAATATGGAAAAAACACATCTCGCTTGGGATGGCGGCAACATGCACGCAATTGGCGCGGCGTTCACGGATACCGCATTGCTCGGCGTGAAGACATGGGCACATACGCCCAAAGGCGCCACCCCGCTGGAGATTCTGTGGGATGGTGAAACCGGCAAATTGCTCGCCATCATCGAAGCCTTCGCAATGGGCCAGCTTCGAACGGCTGGAATCGCCGGCCTCGTCACCGACATGCTGGCTGCGAAAGATGCAGACATTCTCGCCATTTGCGGAACCGGCAAACAGGCGCTCGCGCAAGTCGCGGCCGTCAGCCTCGTGCGCAAGCTAAGGGCCGTCCGCGTGTACGGCCGCAACGCCGTGCGGCGCGAAGCCTTTGCAAAACGTGTGCAGGCCGAACTGGAATTGAAAACAGAGATATTCGACCAGGCGGGAAGTGCCGTCGCCGGCTCTCCCATCGTTACGCTCATCACGCGCGCCAACGAGCCATTTCTTACAGCCGACATGCCAACGCGCGGCGCCCACATTAACGCAATGGGCGCGATTACGCCGGAGCGTATGGAATTCGCGCCAGCCTTGCTTTCGCGTTGCGCAATTATCGCGACCGACAGCGTTGAACAGGCTCTTGCCCTGGGTTCCGAATTTATTGCGGCAAAACTTCCCCCTGCAACGCTTAAAACCGTCAGCGAGCTGGTTGCCGACAACACATTGCGCCCCGCAACCGCCGATCTCACCCTGTTCAAATCGTTGGGAACAGGCACCGCCGATCTTGCCCTCGCCGAAGAACTCTATCGTCTCGCGCGCGAAAGAGGTCTGGGCCGCGAATTGCCGATACCGGCACCAGCGCCACTCTCCTTCCGCACCAATTGAGGAACCATCCGTGACAAATACCGAAGCCAGGTTCGTCGCAGCCGATCCGTCGAGTCCTACGGTGAATGACATCTGGGAGCCCGTCCTTATCGGCGGCGACACTATTGCACGCGAAGCCGAACGTCTTCTCTCACTCGATGTAGACGATCCGATTGAAAGACAGGTCCGCATCGTCCACCCAATGGCGTGTTCACGCGGTCAGGGTCTAGCTCCGGGAATTGAAGTACGCCTTGCGGCACTCAAGCCCGGCGAGCGAACCAAACCCTATCGCCACAACGCCACTGAAATTGGATTCTGCATCGGCGGCGGCGGCCACGCAAATGCCGGATCGGCTGAATTCGATTTCACTCAATACGATGTCTGGAACATTCCCTCCTGGTCCTCGATCTCATACGAAAACAACACGAGCAGACCACAATTGCGCCTGACCTATTCAAACGCCGCGTTGCTGCGTCTCCTCAACGTCCACCTCGTCGAAGACAAAAAGACCACCGGCATCGTTCCCGAAGCAACGCCACACGACAAAACGGCGATGGCTGGCTCGATGAAGATCAAGGATTTGTTTCAAATTCCCGGCGATAAGGCGTGGTTGATGTCTTACGAACGTCTCATCAATCCGCCTGCCGTCGAGTCCAATCCCAATTTCTGGGAATGGAAAAAGGTGAAGCAGGAATTGGATAAGCTCACCGCGCTCGGTGCGAAATATCGCGGCCGCCGTTTGTACCTTCTCTATAACGAACTTACCGGCCGCACCAATGGCACAACGCCCAGCTTCTTCGCAACGATGACCGTGCGCCCGCCCAACATCATCGACCGTCCGCATCGTCACGCTTCAGCGGCGATCAACTATTACTTCAGCGGTGCAGGTTACAGCCGCGTCGCCGGCAAGCATTACGAATGGAAAGCCGGCGATCTCATGCTCTCCGCACCCGGCTGGGCGATCCACAATCACGCTTCGCACGACCAGGGTCCGGTCTATGAGCTGACCATTCAAGACCAACCGTTCCACATATGGCAGGAGTCGCTTCTCTGGCAGGAAAGCCTTGCCGAACCGCCTGCCCTGCTAGGCGCGCAACCCGGCTTCAAGACAAATCGCGAAGAGGCGCTCGCGCAATGAGCGATCTTTCCTGGCTCAAAGGCTCAATCCCGCCGCTCATCACTCCGTTCCGCGACGGCCACGTGGATTTTCAAACCTATGTGCGCCTGATCGAGCGCCAGATCGAGGGCGGAAGTCATGGCATACTTGTCAACGGCACGACCGGCGAACCGAGCAGCCTCACTATAGACGAAAGGAATGAATTGGTTGCGCTCGCGGTGAAGACCGCCAAGGGCCGCATTCCGGTGGTGGCCGCAACAGGCTCTCAATCGCTTGCCGAAACGCTTCAACTTTCGCAGTTCGCCGAACAGGCGGGCGCCGACGCACAACTCGTCGTAACGCCCTACTACATCAAGCCTCCGCAACGCGGCCTTGAAGCCTATTTCGTTGAAGTGTTTTCGAAGCTGAAAAAACCGGCGATGGTCTATCACATCCCGGGGCGCGCAGGCGTATCGATGGATGTCGCCACCTTCGCTTCGCTCAAGGCAAAATGTCCCAATCTAGCCGGCGTCAAACACGCCTCTACCGATCTTGCTTTTGTCACCGATCTGCTCACGAAGATGGGGCACGACTTCAGGATATTCGTTGGCCTTGAAGAACTTTGCCTGCCAATGATGGCGATCGGAGCCGTTGGCATGATGAACGCCGTCGGAAATCTCGATCCCAGACGAGTCGCTGCGATGCACGCGGCCGTAGAAGCGGGCGATCTCGGAAAGGCGCAGGACCTTCACTTTGCCTTGTTCGAAATCTCCAAGGCCATCTTCTTCGACACCAATCCCATACCGCTCAAATACATGATGAAGAAGCTGGGTCTGATCGAGCGCAACGAGCACCGCTTGCCCATGTCTCCTGCGCCGGAGGCATTGCAACGCAGGCTCGACGAGGTGCTTGAGAAAGCAGGTCTCACATGACCATTCAAGAGCGCAAATGGAATCAGAACGGCACGCACCGCGTGCCCTATTGGGTCTATACCGATCAAGACATCTATGCGCGCGAGATGAAACAGGTTTTCGCGCGCTCCTGGAACTATGTCGGTCTGGAAGCCGAAATCCCCAATGCGGGCGATTTCAAGCGCAGCCATGCGGGTGCAACTTCCGTCATCGTCGTGCGCGGGCGCGATGGCGAAATCAACGTCCTCAAGAACCAATGCGCCCATCGCGGTCTGGAAGTCTGCCGTCAAGATTATGGCAGCGCGCGCGTCTTCCAATGCCCCTATCACCAATGGACGTATCGTCTGGATGGCGACCTTTCGGGCGTTCCCTTCATCAAGGGCGTGGGCGGCCATGGCGGCATGCCCGATGATTTCGACCGAAAGGACCACGGACTGCAGAAGCTGAAGGTCGTCTCACGCCACGGCGCTATCTTCGCCACAGAGGCCGAAGACATCGAAGCGCTGGAAGACTATCTCGGCCCCAAAATGCTCAAGCTGTTCGATCGCGTGTTCACCGGAAAACCGTTGCGCATTGTCGGGGTCTCGCGCCAGCGCATTCCGGCGAACTGGAAACTGATGTTCGAGAACATCAAGGACCCGTATCACGCAAGCCTGCTGCACGTTTTCCTGGTGACGTTCGGCCTGTTTCGCGCCGACAATCCTTCACGCACTGAGATGGACAAGACCGGCCGCCACAGCGCACTGATTTCCCAGCGCAGCGCCAATCCTCTTGCGCCAAACGCCGCCACGCAGGAAATGGCATCGTTCAAGGAGAAGCTCGAACTGCGCGACAAGCGTCTTCTCGATATTGTCAAAGAATTTCCCGATCCGGCGACCGTGGTCATGCAAACCATCTGGCCCAATCTTATTGTGCAGCAACAGGCCAACACGCTCGCCACGCGCCAGATCGTGCCTGCGGGCCCCGATGCATTCGATCTCAACTGGACATTCTTCGGCTACGCCGATGACGATGAGGCGATGTGCGCCCGCCGGCTGCGCCATGCCAATCTCATGGGGCCGGCCGGTTTCGTCTCGCTCGACGACAGCGAGGTGATGGACCTCGCCCAGCGCGGCATCCATGTCGATCCCGAACGCGCCGCCGTGGTGGAAATGGGCGGCCGCGGCACGGAAGACCACGATCACATCGTTACGGAAACCGCTATTCGGGCCTTCTATGGTTATTACCGTGAGGTGATGGGACTATGATCAGCGCGATGTTGGAGATACAAGCGCTCTATAGTCGCTATGCCGATCTGATCGACGAGGGCCCGATCGCCGAATGGCCATCGCTGTTTACCGATGATGCGATTCTCAAGGTCGTTACCCGAGAAAATGTAGAGCACGGTTGGGCACTGGCGCTGATGTCATGCGAGTCACGCGCAGCCATCGAAGATCGCGTTTACGCCATCGAAAACCTTTCGATGACAATTCCGCGCCGCTATCGCCATTTGGTTTCAGGTATCACGGCCGTTCCGAACGGTGCGCAGGGCTGGAATGTCACGGCCAACTTCGCCGTTTTCGAAACCATCGAGGGGCAACCCACTGCCGCCTTCGCTGCAGGCCGCTACAAGGATGTAATCGTACGTGAAAAAGGCGCGTTGCGATTCAGAGAAAAAATCTCGATCGCCGATGCGGCATCAATCAAAAACTCGCTAGTCTTTCCGCTTTAAGGCGTCTCCGACCCCATCGGTAAAGTCGCCCCGGCATGCGACTTCAAAAAGGCAGCCTCTTCCTTGGCCAGGTTTTCACTCATCTTGAGCAGCACACGCCGCAGCGTCGCGATATCCGCCGGGTCCAATTCGCGCGCCGCGATCGCGTTCACGTCGGCTACGCATGGGATCAGTTTGTCGCGCAACTTGCGGCCCTTGGCCGTCAGAAAGATGTGCACCTTGCGGCGGTCTTCCTTGCTGGGCACACGCTTGATGAGCCCGTCGCGCTCCATGCCGTTTAGCGCCGTCACCGTGGTCGGTTCGCGCATGGCCACCCGCCGCGAAAGCTCGCGCTGGGTCATCCCCTCTTCTCGCCAGAGTGCACGAAGAAAAGGCCATTGTCCGGCAGACACGCCGAATTCAAGCGTACGCCTCTCCAGATTCCGTGAAAAGGAACGGAAAGTAATACGCGTGAGATAACCGATGCTGTTCATCGGATCATCGTAGAAATGCGCGGATTGCTCCGGCGTTTTCTTGGCCGCCATCTGTTTTGTTTCCCCTTTGCCGGGAAAAGGGATAGGGCGAGGCTGTGCAAAAGGCAAACACCCTATTGGAATCCTTGCGAGCATACCCCTTCACCTGTTAGATAGAAATCTAACTATTATTGCCGGCGACCCGTGACAGAACTCCCCCTCATGCCGACGACGATTGTCGGAAGCTACCCCCAGCCCGAATGGCTGATTGACCGCGACAAGCTGAAGGACCGCCTGCCGCCGCGCATCCGCGCCAGGGAACTTTGGCGGGTTGGCGAGGACCTGCTCCAGGCCGGCCAGGATGACGCAACCATTGTGGCCATCCACGAACAGGAACGGGCAGGTATCGACATTGTCGGGGACGGCGAAATGCGCCGCGAAAGCTATTCCAATCGCCTGGCCACGGCGCTCAGCGGTATTGACATTGTAAACCCCGGCACGGCGATCGACCGCACAGGCGCCGCCAATCCCGTCCCTCGCGTTACTGGCCCCGTGCGGCGTATCGGACCTATCGAGGCGCAGGACGTGCCGCTTCTCAAGCGCGCAACCGACCGCCCGATCAAGATCACCCTGCCCGGCCCCTTCACCATGACCCAGCAGGCGCAAAACGATCACTACGCCAGCGACGAATCGCTTGCGATGGATTACGCCAAGGCCGTCAACGCCGAGGTGAAGGACCTCTTCACCGCGGGTGTCTCGATAGTGCAGCTCGACGAGCCCTACGTTCAGGCCCGTCCCGAAGCCGCGCGCAAATATGCCGTGAAGGCTATCAACCGCGCGTTCGAAGGCGTGAAGGGCAAGACTGCGCTCCACGTTTGCTTCGGATACGCCCATGTGCACAGGGGGGCCGCCAAGCCAAACGGCTATTCCTTTCTCGCCGAGTTGGACGATTGCGCCGCCGACATCATCTCCATCGAAGCCGCCCAGCCGCGCCTCGATCCCGCGATCCTGCGCGAACTACCGCACAAGACAATGATGTATGGCGTGATCGATCTCAACGATCACACCGTTGAAACGCCGGAGATCGTGGCGCAACGCATCCGTGAAGCGTTGAAACATACCACGCCCGAACGTCTGATGATCGCCCCCGATTGCGGCATGAAATATCTGTCGCGCGAGGTCGCGTTTGCCAAACTCAAAGCGATGGTCGACGGCACGAAAATCGTGCGGAAGGAATTGATCGGTTAGGGGGAGTAAGAATCAGCCGAGAAACGCCTCCAGCAGCGCATTCACTTCCGCGGGCTTTTCCAGCGTCATCATGTGCCCGCAATCCTCCAGCACTTCGAGCCGCACATCCGGTATCGCCTCCAACATCTCCTTCTGATGCTCGATGGTCGTGATCCCGTCCTGCCGCCCAAACACCAGCACCGTAGGACAAGAAATCGACGGCAGCATCGGCCTGCTGTCGGGCCGGGCCATTATTGCGCGCTGTTGCCGCTGAAATGTCTCCGCTCCCGTATCGTTGGCCATACGCCTCAATATGTTTGTCAGCGCCTCATCGCCAGTCCGCGCCGGATGCAACAGCATCGGAATACGCTCCTCGATGATCCCGTCAAACCGCCCCTGCTCGACGAGCCGGATATATCCCATCCGCCGCTCGGTCTGTTTCGGTGTATCGGCGGGTGCCAGCGCACTCATCAACACCAGTTTCACAATCCGCTTCGGGTCGCGCCGCAGCATCTCGAACGCCACAAACCCGCCCATGCCATGGGTGATCAGCGTGAAATGCGCAGGCGACGCATCCAAGACCGATTGCGCCATCGTGCCCACGCTGTCGTATTCGCGCTGTACGAAGACGCGGGGTCGCCCAAGTGACGAAAGCACCGGCATCTGCGGTTCGAACACCAATTCGGTGCAAAGCTGGGACGGAATGAGAACGATATCCTGCGGCATGATCAAACAACGCGATGCAATAAAGCTTCGCCCGCATCCGCACGGCGGCAATTTTCGATGGCGATATCGACGCTTCGTTGCAGTGTTTCGGGAGTGAGCCAGGCGACATGCGGCGTCACCACGACATTGGGGAGCGAAAACAGCGGATGCGCAGTTACCGGCTCATTGTGCAACACATCCAGGCCCGCCGCCGCCAACTTCCCGCCTATCAGAGCATCGACAAGTGCGCCCTCATCCACCAATTCACCCCGCGCCGTATTCACCAGAATGGCCCCGTTCTTCATCCGTCCGATGGCCTCGCGCGAAATCATGCCTGTTGTTTCCGGCGTCGCCGGACAATGCAACGAAACGATATCGGACCGCGAAAGCAGTTCCTCCAACGGAACATATTTCGCGTCCGTGCCCGGCTTTCGGCTACGCGCGTGATAAAGAAGCGTCGCGCCCAATGCCTTCAAGACCGGCGACAACCGTTGCGGCACTGCGCCATAACCGACAAAACCTATCGTCCGCCCCGCGATCTCTCCGGTGCGATCGAACTGGCTCGTATCGGGCCGCCATCCTTCGCCCTTTCGCATCAGCGGATCGAAATAGAGCGTGCGCCGGATAGCCGAAAGCATCAGCATCAACGTCATTTCGGCCACGGCCTGCGTGTTAGTGCCCGGCATGTTGCACACGGCAACGCCATGCCGTTTCGCCGCTTCCAGATCGATGGTGTTCACGCCCACTCCGATTTTCTGGATCAGCTTCAGATTCGGTGCCGCTTCGATGTCCGCCGCCCGCACCGGACGCAGCACATGAAGCAACGCCGAGGCATCACGCATCGCCAATGCGAAGGTCGCGTCGTCGCTTTCGTCGATGACCGATAATTTCATCCCCGGTAGGAGCGCGGCCTCAAGCTGCGCCTTGAATCCCGCGCTGGCGCGATAGTGCAGAACAATGTTCATCGGCACACCACGGTCGGCAAGGCGCTCCATCCCGCGTATTTCGCGCCGTCGCCCACCTCTTCTTCGATACGAAGCAATTCATTCCATTTCGCCATGCGTTCGGAACGGGCGAAAGACCCCACTTTGAACTGCCCGGCATCCCAGCCCACAGACAAATGCGCGATGGATACATCTTCGGTTTCGCCGGAACGCGCCGAAACGATTGCCGCCCACCCTGCATCCTTCGCCGCGCGCAATGCTGCGAACGCCCGCGAAACCGTGCCTGCCTGGTTCACCTTGATGAGCGCACAGTTGCAGGCGCCCGCCTCTGCCCCGCGTTTCACGCGGGAAGCATCCGTCACCAGAAAATCATCGCCTACGATCTGCACCTTGTCGCCGATTGCCGCGGTGATCTTCACCATCGCCTCGATATGATCCTGGGCCACCGGATCCTCCACCGACAGAATGGGATAGCGTTTGCACCAACCCACCACCATTTCGATCAACTCGTCAGTGTTCAGCCGCCGTCCGTCGAGTCCGAGCTGATATGCGCCTTCCCGGTAGAACTCGCTCGACGCGATGTCGAGCGAGATGAACACATCCTCCCCTGGCCTGTATCCCGCCTTCTCGATGGCGCGGGTCAGGGTGGAAAGCCCATCCTCGTTTGAGTCGAAATTCGGCCACCAGCCGCCCTCGTCCGCCGTGCCGGCCAACCGGTTCTCATCGGCCATGATCGCGCCCGCCGCGCGATACACATCGGCGGTGGTCTCGAACGCGCGCCTCAACGTTTCGGCCCCCGGCACCATCACCATGAAATCCTGAATATCTGTGCGTCGGCCGGCATGCGCGCCGCCGCCGAAGATCTGGATTTCGGGCACTGGCAAGCGAACCTTGTGTCCTTCAGCCAGGTATTTCCAAAGAGGTCTCTTCGCGTCATTTGCCAGCGCATGCGAAAGGGCAAGCGAAACCGCAACCGTTGCATTGCCGCCCAGTCGCGAGAAATTCGGTGTACCATCCATCTCCGCCAACAGCGCATCCAACGATTCCTGATCGCATTTCCTGCCAATGAACGCCTTTGCAATCGGCCCGTTCACGTTGGTAATGGCTTTGTCCACTCCGAAACCGCCGAACCTGCTTCCGCCGTCCCGCAGATCGATTGCTTCGTGAATGCCTCTGGATGCGCCCGCAGGTGCCGCCGCGCGCCCGAACGCGCCGCCTTCCAGACGAATATCCACCTCCACAGTGGGCCGCCCGCGCGAATCCCATATCTGGCGGGCTCTGACCGATTGAATGCGGCTCATAACCTGCTGACCTTGCTGTGCCACGCGCCCGCAATATCCGAGAGCGTGAGTTGTTGCGAAAGAAATTCGCGCGCCGTCCGCCGCACGAATTCCTTGTGCGCCGGATCGGTGATGTATTCCACCGGCGATTTGCCATCTATGCGCGCGAGTAGAAAGGCGCAAAGAAACCCCGCCGCCCGGCGTTCGAGTGCCTCCGCATTCTCCCAATCGGCTTGCTCGAAATAGGCCTGCCGCAAGGCATCGAACGCGCGGATATAGGCCGATGCGTGAGCGGGCGCCCAAACGCATTTGAGCAGAAGATGATTGAGGCAGAACGCCAGATCGAACGCCGGATCGCCGTAACAGGCTGTTTCCGCGTCTAGAAAAATCGGCCCATCTTTTCCAGCCAGGATATTCTTCGGACTCACATCGCCATGCATCAGCGCAATACGCGCCTTAGCCAGATCCCGCGCCATCGCTTCAATCCGCGGCGCACGATCCGGATGCATCTTCGCCGTGTAAAGCAGATATGGCTCGATCCTGAGCGCCATGAACATGCCGTCATGCGCAAACTTCGCCGCCACGTTCGCCTTGCCCGCACTCGCCCGATGGATTGCCGCGATCGAATGCCCTACGCGCCGTGCAAAATCGGAATCGACACGCCCCTCCAGCAATTGCGCCTTCCAGACCGGAAAGTCCTTGGGCTCGAAATAGTTCATGGCGAACAGATGCGCTTCTTTGTCTTCCGCCAGAATGCGCGGCACACTGCCGGGAACGGCCTCTCCCGCAAACCGGAACCAATCGGCCTCGCTGTGAATCCGTTCCACCGGTGCAATCCATTCCGCGGCCACGCGCAGCTTCGGCAGCGCCCGCTTCACGCAGATGGGGCCCGATGCCAGCTCCACCCGGTAAACATCGCTCGAAACCCCGCCGGTCAACGGCACGATGGCAGGGGTCTCGCTTGCGCAGGCCAGGTTCATGCGCCGCAGGGCGTAAAGGATGTCGGACGCTTCGTTCATGTATCCGGCGATAACGGGCCTTTGGGCGCGGGTCAATTCTAGACACTTTGAAAGCTAAACAATATTATCGCGCGCAGGCAAATAGGAGGAACGCCAAATGGATGAGATAGCAGCCCTTGCCAAACGATTCTTCGACGGCCTCGAACAGGGCAATATCGGCATATTGCGGCAGGTCTATGCCCCGGACGTGAAGATCTGGCACAACACCGACGGGTTGGAACAGACGCTTGAGGAAAACGAGACCACGCTCAAAGGCTTCATCGAACGTATCCCGAAGCGTCAATATGCCGACCGCCGTGTGCACACATTTCCCGGCGGGTTCGTGCAGCAGCACAGGCTTAAGGGCACCAAGAAGGACGGCACCACGGTCGAACTTGACGCGGTGATCGTCTGCAAGGTGGAAAACGGCAAAGTGACGCGGTTGGACGAATATTTCGATTCCGCCGCGGTGACCAAATTCCGCCAGTAACCGCTCTCTCCTTTTTCAGACGGCCCCGCTAAACTCGCGAAGACATTGCTTCGCGGGACCGCCGCCTTGAAAACCATGTCCGTCGACCGGGACACGCTTGCCCGCCGCGCCGAAATCGCGGCGGCGCTGCGGCGCATTCTGCCGGCCTGCTCAGTGATCGACGATCCGGTGGCACTGGCGCCCTATGAATCCGACGCCCTCACCGCATATCGCCAGCCGCCGATGCTCGTGGCGCTCCCCTCTTCCACGGCGGAAGTGGCCGCGGTGCTTGCCTATTGCCACGCGAAGAACGTCAAGGTCGTGCCGCGCGGCGCGGGCACGTCATTGTCGGGCGGCGCAATCGGCCTTGCGGATGGCGTGACGCTGGGCCTCGCGAAATTGAACCGCATCTTGCAGATCGACCTGGAAAATCGCTGCGTCGTGGCGCAGCCCGGCGTTACCAATCTCGCCATCTCCGATGCGGTCGCAGCCAGCGGATTCTACTATGCTCCCGATCCTTCCAGCCAGCTTGCCTGCACCATCGGCGGAAATGTGGCCGAGAATTCCGGCGGCGTGCATTGCCTGAAATACGGCCTCACCACAAACAATGTGCTGGGTGCGGAAGTGGTGCTGATGACGGGCGAAATCGTCCGCCTGGGCGGCGCATATCTTGACCCCGATGGTTACGATCTTCTGGGCACGATGGTGGGCTCAGAAGGTCTGCTCGGCGTGGTGACGGAAGTCACCGTGCGCATTCTGCCCAAGCCCGCCAATGTCCGTGCAATGCTGATCGGCTTCCCCACCATCGAAGCCGCGGGCGAATGTGTGGCGCGGGTGATCGCGCAAGGCATCATCCCTGCAGGCATGGAGATGATGGACCGCGCATGCGTCCACGCCGCCGAAAATTTCGTCCACGCCGGCTACCCGCTCGATGTCGAAGCGCTCCTTATCGCCGAGCTCGACGGCCCCGTCGTCGAAATCGATCGCGGCATCGAACGCATCGAATCCATCGCGCGAAATCTCGGCGCCACCTGCTGTTACATCAGCAACAGTGAGGAAGAACGTCTGAAATTCTGGGCCGGCCGCAAGGCCGCGTTTCCCGCGGTCGCCTGCATCGCGCCCGACTATTATTGCATGGACGGCACCATCCCCCGCCGCCGGCTTCCTGCCGTGCTGAATCGCATCGCCCAAATGTCAAAACAATACGGCTTGCAAGTGGTGAATGTCTTTCATGCGGGCGACGGCAATCTTCACCCGCTCATCCTGTTCGACGCCAACAATCCGGGAGAACTCGAAACCGCCGAACGCTTTGGCGACGCCATCCTGAAGCTCTGCGTCGAAATGGGCGGTGTGCTCACCGGCGAACATGGTGTGGGAATAGAGAAGCGCGATCTCATGCCCGTGATGTTCAGTGAAACCGATCTCGATCAGCAGATGCGCCTCAAATGCGCCTTCGACGGAAAGCACCTGCTCAATCCAGGCAAAGTATTCCCCAATCTCAAACGCTGCGCCGAACTCGGCCGGATGCATGTGCATCATGGTCGAATGCGCTTTCCCGATCTGCCTCGTTTCTGACATGACCGATTTTTCCCCGGCCTCCGCCGAAGAGATTGCGGAAATCGTCAAGGTAGCAGCCACAAATCGCGAACCGCTCGAAATACTCGGCAACGGTACGAAGCGCGGCATCGGCCGCCCCATGTCGATGCCGCATCGCCTTTCCACGGCAAGGCTCGACGGCATTGTCCTCTACGAACCTGAAGAACTCATTTTGTCCGTGAAGGCGGGAACGCCGCTTTCGCAAGTCGAAGCGTTGCTCGCCGAACACAATCAACACCTCGCCTTCGAACCGCCGAATTGGGGAAATCAAACGATCGGCGGTGTTGTCGCCGCCGGTTACTCCGGCCCGAGGCGCATCCATGCCGGGGCAATCCGCGATCACCTGTTGGGCTTCACCGCTATCAACGGCCGTGGAGAAATCTTCAAGGCGGGCGGCCGCGTGGTGAAAAACGTCACGGGTTACGATCTCTCCAAGCTTATGGCCGGATCCTTCGGCACCCTCGCCGTACTCAGCGACGTCACGCTGAAGGTCCTGCCAAAGCCCGAGTCCCGCACAACTCTCTTTCGCCGGGGTCAGTCCGCCCACGATGGCATCAAATTGTTGAACAAGGCTCTGGGCCTTCCCTTCGAGATGACCGGTGCGGCCTGGACGCCGGATTTCAACGGTACATCTCTCACCGCGCTGCGTCTCGAAGGCTTTGCGGATTCCGTCGCCGACAGGGCAGTTGCGCTAACAAGGATTCTCGACGTCGAAATCGGTGACGCCGAGTTCGATACGTTCTGGGATCAGATCAGAGAAGTCGCGCCACTTCAGCCCGCCTCTGTCCTATGGCGCATATCCGTTCCGCCCAGTCGCGGCGCCGAAATTCTTGATATTCTGCCCGGCGCCGATGCAATCGCCGATTGGGGCGGCGGCCTGATTTGGCTCGGAATGGCCGACGAAGGCGATTGCGGCGCATCCGCCCTGCGCACCGCCGTCAAGGAAACCGGCGGCCACGCGACGCTGATCCGCGCGAGCGATGAATGCCGGCTGCGCATCGCCCCGTTCCAGTCGCAAACAACAGCTCACTTCGCGCTCACCAAGCGGGTGAAGGAGAGCTTCGATCCGCTTCACATCCTCAACCCCGGCCGAATGTACGCGAATCTCTGATGCAAACCTCGTTCACCGAAACACAGCTTGCCAAACCCGGAATGCGGGAAAACGAACGGATTTTGCGCACCTGTGTGCATTGCGGCCTTTGCTCTGCCACCTGCCCGACTTATGCCTTGCTGGGCGACGAGCTCGACAGCCCGCGCGGGCGCATCTATCTCATCAAGAGCATGTTCGAGACCGGCCGCGACGCAACCGCGCAGGATGCGCTTCATATCGACCGCTGCCTGTCCTGTCTCGCCTGCACCACTACCTGTCCATCCGGCGTGGACTACATGCACCTTGTAGATCGCGCTAGACAATGGATCGAAAAGACGTACGAACGGCCATTGGCGGAAAAATGGATGCGTTCTCTTCTTGCATTCGTTCTGCCGAGACCAACGATCTTCCGATCCGCGCTTGTCTTCGCACGCTTCGCCAAACCGTTCGCCCGCCTGATGCCCGGTCGAATACGCGCGATGCTCGTTCTCGCGCCAACGTCGCTGCCGAATGCGCCGCTGCTGGATATTCCCGCCGTCACAAACCGCCGCATGCGCGTTGCCCTCCTGGGCAACTGCGTCCAGCCTGTTCTCGCGCCGCAGATCGATGCCGCCACAATTCGCATTCTTACGCGCCATGGATGCGAGGTCGTCACCGGCGGCGGCTGTTGTGGCGCACTCACTCATCATCTCGGCAAAGATGCAAAGGAATTCGCCCGCGCCAACATCGACCGTTGGATGAATGAGATCGAAGGCAAAGGCCTCGATGCGATCGTCGTGAATGTCTCCGGCTGCGGCGTGCATGTCAAAGACTATGGCCACCTTCTGAAGGACGATCCGGCCTACGCAGCAAAGGCTGCCCGCATCGCGGCGCTGGCGAAAGACCCCACCGAGATTCTCAATTCGCTCGAACTGGTACCGGTCGCGTTACCGCAAACTCTAAAAGTTGCCTATCATTCCGCCTGTTCGCTGCAGCACGGCCAGAAAATTGCGGCGCTCCCGAAACAGCTTTTGCAAAAAGTTGGATTCAAAGTGGTCGATATTCCGGAGGGTCATTTGTGCTGTGGATCTGCCGGAACCTACAATATTCTGCAGCCTGAGCTTTCGGCACAGCTTCGTGACAGAAAAGTCATGAATATCCGCAAAGTCTCGCCCGACATTGTGGCGGCCGGAAATATCGGCTGCATCGTTCAAATTGCAAATGATTTACGCGCAATTCCTGTCGCGCACACGATAGAGTTGCTCGATTGGGCGACGGGCGGACCGCCACCGCATTTAGCATCCGACAACCATTGAAGGCGTTATCATGGCGGATGGAATTCTCTGCCGGAGCGTTTCCATGGAAAGCATCAATATTGCCGTCGTCCTGCCGCTGCTGGCTCTCGTGTTCGGAATCTTGATACTGTTCCTGCCGCGGCTGCTGACCTATTTTATCGCAATCTATCTGATTATCGTCGGCATCGTGGGGTTGTGGCCGCAATTGCTTCAATGAGCCGCCGGAACCCAGACGTGCCAAAGGCGTTCCCCTCCCGACATGCAGGAGGATCGCATGGCCCAAACCGTCCGCAAATCGCCTGAGACAGGCGAGGTCAGGCGCAATCGCCATGAAGAAAACTGGCTCGTCGATCGTGAAGGCAAGGATTCATTCCCGGCAAGCGATCCTCCGTCGCACAACAACGGCACCATAGGCTCGCCGCAGCGGCGCGAAACACCGGCGTCCGACGCAAAAGACTTCGAAAAAGCAGCGAAGCGGAAATAGCTATCCGGCAACTTTGGTCACACCTGCCGCCTTCTTTGCCGCCGCTATGCGGGCTTGCGCTATACGATCGGCCACCAGATTGGTGGGCGCGTTCTGCCGGTCCGCATCCGTGAAGATTTCCGTCAGTGTGTCGGCAATCGCGCGTACGCGCCGATCCACCTCCTCCTCGCTCCAATTGAAAATCTGTCCGGCCACGCGAATGATACCGCCGCCATTGATGACATAATCCGGCGCATAAAGAATGTCTCTGCCTTTCAGCATGGTGCCGTGATGGTCGCGTTCGAGCTGGTTGTTGGCCGCGCCGGCTATTACGCGCGCCTTGATATGCGGCACCGTCTTGTCGTTGAGGATTGCACCCAGCGCATTGGGCGAAAGTATGTCGCAATCGACCGTAACGATCTCGTCCACTGCAACGGGATGCGCCTTGAACCGCTCCACGGCGTTGGCGACCGCTTGCGGGTTCACATCCGCCACGATCAGCCTTGCTCCTTCGCGATATAAGCTTTCGGCCAGACTCATCCCGACCTTGCCGAGCCCCTGAATGGCCACGACCTTTCCTTTGGTGGTTTCGACGCCCAGCCGGAATTTCACCGCGGCTTTCAGTCCGGCGTAAACCCCCAGTGCGGTAGCTGGCCCAGAATCGCCCGGCTTTCCCGGCATGTCGTAACCGGCAATGTGTTTTGTGCCACGCGCGATCAGCGGCATGTCTTTCGGCAAAATGCCAACATCCATGGCCGTGATGTAACGCCCGCCCATTGCATTGATGGCGTTCGCATAGGCGGCGAACAATTTCTCGGTCTTTTCATTCGCCGGATCGCCGATGATCACGGCCTTGCCGCCGCCCAGTGGCAGGTTCGCCATGGCGTTCTTGTAGCTCATGCCGCGTGACAGACGCAGGACATCCGTCGCCGCCGCATCGCCATTGGCATAAGGATACATGCGCGTCCCGCCACAGGATGGTCCAAGCGCCGTCGAATGCACGGCGATGATGGCCTTTAGCCCCGCCTCCCGGTCGTCGAAGAATGCAACTTCCTCATGACCGTCGAAATCGGGGGACTCGAATACGCTCATATCGAAATCCTTGCGGAACCGGTGATTTGCCGCGGGACCATACTCTGTCGCAGCGGCAATGGGCTTGCCTTTTTCGGGCACTCTCCGCAACACCGCAATGCAAAATCTGCATCGCCGGCAAGATTCCATGCATTCACGCATGATGCTTTACAGCTTGCGGAAATCCGCCGTTTACTTGGTGCGGAGGAACGCCGATCCATGCCTTCGCTGGAAGAATTGCGCCAACGCCATCCCGAAATCCGGCCCGATTTCACCATCGACCAGAAATGGGAAACTTATAGTACGGCCGAACACGATGTCTGGAGAACGCTTTACCGGCGCCAAACCGAAATCCTCGAAGGCCGCGCCTGCGATGAATTCCTCGACGGTCTGAAAAGACTTTCGCTTGGCGAAGGCGGGATTCCGGATTTTGCCCGGCTATCCCATGTTCTCGAAAATCTCACGGGCTGGCGCGTGGTTGCGGTTCCTTCGCTCGTACCCGATGCCATCTTCTTCGAGCATCTGGCCAACCGGCGCTTTCCTGCCGGCCAGTTCATCCGCAAACCGTCCGAACTCGATTACATCGAAGAACCGGATGTCTTTCACGATGTCTTCGGGCATGTGCCGATGCTGGCTCATCCCGTCTTCGCCGGCTACATGGAAGCCTATGGCAAAGGTGGATTGCGGGCGCTCAACGAATTCCACGCACTGAAAAACCTCGCGCGCCTCTACTGGTACACGGTGGAATTCGGCCTCATCGAAACGCCGGAAGGTTTGCGGATTTATGGCTCCGGCATCGTGTCGAGCCGCGCGGAGTCGGTCTATGCGCTGGAAAGCCCCAAACCCAACCGCATCCATTTCGATCTGGAACGTGTCATGCGCACCGACTACCGCATCGACGATTTCCAGGAGAGCTATTTCGTCATTTCCTCGTTCGACGAACTGTTTGCCGAAACCTACAAGGACTTCGCGAGCCTTTACCGCAAGCTCCAGTCGGGACCCACCTACACCCCCGGCACGGTTCTGCCGGAAGATCGTCTCGCAGCATACCTTGGGAGATAAGTAATCCTTGAAAATCAATAAGATAGGTAAATATAGCGCATATCCGGATAATTGTCCTTGACGGTGCGGTTGGAATCCCCTATATTTCGTTCCAGTCGCTGTTTGACATTGTGAATTCAACCCCGCGCCGCGCTATTTGCCGCCGATAGCCGAAACCACTTCGCTCGCCGTCAAGACCTGCGGCAGCACTTTCGGCGTCGAGGCCCCCGGTGCGTAATAGAGATAGAGCGGCACGCCGGATCGCGCATTTGCTTCCAAGAGCTTGGTGATCTCGGGATTGCGATTGGTCCAGTCCGCCACCAGATAGGCGACCTTATTCTTTGCAAACGCCTCTACCACCTCATCGGCGGAGAATGCCACCTTCTCGTTTACCAGACAGGTGATGCACCACGCCGCCGTCGCATTCACGAACACTGGCCTGTTTTGCGCGCGCAACGCATCCAGCCGCGCCGCCGAATAAGGTTCGCTATGCAGCCCATCTTCCGAAATTTGCACAGTTACCGCGTGTGGCGCCGCTGTCTTTACGAACCACAACGCGGTCAGTGCGGACAGAAACGCAAGCACCGAAAAAATATTCGCCATCGAACGCCACCGCACACCTGCATCGCGCGATGCGCCCCAAACCCAGGCGCCGAATGCAAATAAGACCATCGCCGCCAGTGCCGCGAGCACTCCTCCCGCGCCCGTCTGCAACGCCAGCACCCAAACAAGCCAGACCGCGGCCCCGTACATCGGGAACGCCAATGCCTGCTTGAATCTCAGCATCCATGCGCCCGGCCGCGGGATCAGCCGCAACAATGCCGGGGACAATCCGATGGCCACGAATGGCAAGGCAAATCCAAGCCCCAATGCAAGAAACACCGCCATCGCCACAACAGCGGATTGCGTGATTGCATAGCCAAGGGCCGCAGCCATGAACGGCGCGGTACAGGGTGCCGCCACGGCAACGGCTAATATGCCGGTGAAGAACGCGCCTATCGCACCGCCTTTACGCGTGAGTGCGTCCCCCGCCGTCACGCCGGATGAAAGCTCATAAACACCTGACAAATTCAGCCCAACCGCAAACATCAGCAGCGCAAAGCCTGCAACGACGATCGGTTCTTGCAGCTGGAATCCCCATCCCACCGCCTGACCGCCCGCACGCAGCAAAACGACCGCCGCACCCAACACGAGAAAACTCAAGATTGCGCCTGCGCCATAGGCCAATCCTTCGCGCGGCGCTTCTTGCGGATGGCCGTGCGAAGCCTGCGCCACCGCAAACGCCTTCATCGCCAGCACAGGCAGCACGCATGGCATCAGGTTAAGGATCAATCCGCCGAGAAACGCAAAGATCAGCGCCACCGGCAACCCAACTACGCCTGCCGCAGGGGCAGTGGAAACAAAACGCGCTGCGGGAACGGCGCCCGGCTCTGCCCGAATGGAAAGCGCCTTTACCGATCCATCGGCGGACGTCAGGACAATTACTCCCGGAAGTTCCGGCTCCGTCGAGCGGAATTTGCGCCATGAAAATTTGCGCCCGGGCTCGGTGCGCAAAACGATCCCGTTGTCCGCAATACCAAGCTTCTGCTCGGTGAACCCATTGATCATACCTTCGCTGAGTGGAAAGAAATTCGCCGCAACTGGCCGCGCCGAAGCGAGCGTTGGACTTTCCAGAAAAATATCCAGCGTCTTGTCGTCGCCCGCGCGATAGCTGGCGAGCCATGGCGAAACCTGCGGCAGCTTTGCACGTGCAGCCGCGAATTGCTGCGCCAAAACCGGATTCGCGATCCCCTGTTCGGCAACCGTCAACTTGAGCGAAAGATTTGCGTCTTCCGGGATACATACCTCACGGCAGACAAGCCAGTTTCCTGTCGCATTGAGCGTGATGTCGCCGGACTTTGCACTCTGCGGTGCCTGCACCGCCGTCAACAGCCAGACCGTCCCTTCATACCCGTAATCCATCAGCGGCCCGACAGGCAGCCGCTTCGGATAAGGCCATTCGATTTCGGCCGCCTGCCAGCCCTGCGGCAATTTCCACTTGAGCTCGGTCGGCGCGCCTGCTTCGCCGGGATTGATCCAATAGGTGTGCCAGCCCGGCTTCATCTTGAGCTCGAACGCCACCGGCACCCGCTCGCCCGGAGCGACAATGCTGCGCTCGGCAATCAGCCGCGCAGCGACCTTCGGTCCGGGCTCGATCTGGGCCGCGGCGGGCAAAAACCCCATCAGAAAGAGGGCAATGGCAGCAAGGAGGCGCATCACACGCATATAGCCGTTGCCTTGCCCCGGGGCCACTCGCAGCTTTGTGATGAGGTGGTAAGGTCGCCCCAGAAAAATCGGAGGAAACGATGCGCAACAGCAATCGGCAATGGATTCTGAGGAAACGCCCCCAGGGTGACATAAAGCCCGGCGACCTGGAATTGGTGGAAACACCCATCCCCGTTCCCGGCCCCGGCCAAATCCTGGCCCGCACACTCTACCTTTCGCTCGATCCCACCAACCGAATCTGGATGAGCGACATGGATCAATACATGCCGCCTGTGCAATTGGGCGAGGTCATGCGCGGCGGCACGATCGGCGTGGTCGAGCAGTCCAACAATCCGGATTTCCAAAAGGGCGATCTTGTCTCCGGCATTGCCGGCTGGCAGGAATTCGCAGTCTCCGACGGAGGTATGAAACTTCCACCCGGCGTTCCGCCGACGGCGGCCATGAGCGTACTCGGCATGACCGGCATGACCGCCTATTTCGGCCTGCTCGACGTGGGCAAACCGAAAGCCGGAGAAACGGTCGTCGTTTCGGCTGCGGCTGGTGCGGTCGGCTCCATCGCGGGCCAGATCGCCAAGCTGAAAGGCTGCCGCGTCGTGGGCCTCGCAGGCTCCGACGAGAAATGCCGTCACGTGGTGAAGGATTTTGGTTTCGACGCCTGCATCAATTACAAAAAGGAAAACATCGCTGCCGCCCTGAAGCGCGAATGCCCGGGCGGCATAGACGTCGATTTCGAAAACGCGGGCGGAGAAATTCTCGAAGCGGTTATGGGCCAGCTCAACCTGCATGCGCGGATCGCGCTGTGCGGCATGATCTCGACTTACAACGATACCACACCCAAGCCCGGCCCCAACCTCGCGCCGCTGCTGATGAAACGCGCGCGCATCGAAGGCTTCATCATCATCGACTATTTCCACCGCATGGGCGAGTTCCTGGCCGAAATGGGTCCATGGGTCGCACAGGGCAAGATCAAGCACGATGTTCACATCGTGAAGGGACTGGAGAATGCTCTCTCAGCCCTCGATCTTCTTTTTACCGGCGGCAACACCGGCAAACTTCTGGTGCAGGTGTCCGACGCATGACGCTGAGCATCGCCGTCGAACCGTTTGACGAGGTGGCGGCGAAAATCATCACCGACAGTCTGATCGCATTCAACCGCGCCAAGGCGAACCGCCCGGAGCCGCAGAAATTCCTGGTACTGCTGCGGGATGAGGCCCGCACCGTGCGCGGCGGCATTAGTGCCGCATTGCATTACGATGTGCTCTACATCGACGATCTTTTCGTCGAAGAAGCGTTTCGCGGACAGGACCACGGCACCAAACTGATCCGCCTCGCCGAAGAAGAAGGCCGCAAACGCGGCGCGCGCCTGGTCTGGCTTGACACCTATTCGTGGCAGGCGCGCCCGTTCTACGAAAAGCAGGGATACGAAGTCTTCGGCGAACTCCCCTATTGGAACGGCACCCACCGCCGCCACTTTATGAAGAAAGCATTATGAGAATTACCGGCGGTACTCTCGGCGGCAGAAAGCTGGTCGCACCGGACGGCAACCGCGTGCGTCCCACGTCCGACAAGGCGCGCCAGGCGATCTTCAACATCCTTTCGCATAACGATTTCGAAATCGGCTTCACGCTTGAAGGCGCCCGCGTCGCCGATCTCTTCGCGGGTACCGGCGCGCTCGGCATCGAGGCCGTATCGCGCGGTGCGTTGTTCTGTTTGTTCGTCGATGACTCTGCCGAAAGCCGCGCCTTGATCCGGCAGAACGTGGAAACATTGGGTCTCACCGGCGTCACCAAGATCTGGCGGCGCAATGCCACCAATCTCGGCCCCATGGCGCCCGGTTCCGGCGGCCCGTTCGATCTTGTCTTCCTCGATCCGCCCTATCGCAAAAACCTGATTGCACCCACGCTCGCATCGTTGCGCGAAGGATGGCTCGCTCCGGGGGCGCTGATCGTCGCGGAATATGCCGATGACGAAATGCCGGAATGGATCGGCTACCGCCTGATCGATCACCGCGTTTATGGCGAAACGCGAGTCTCGTTCCTAACGCCTGCCGAATAGCCGCTCAATATCGGAAAGTTTCAATTCCACGTAAGTCGGCCGGCCGTGATTGCATTGTCCGGAATGCGGAGTCGCTTCCATTTCGCGCAACAGCGCATTCATTTCATCCGCAGTCAGCCGCCGCCCTGCGCGGACACTGGTGTGACAGGCAAGCGTGCCTGCGATTTCTTCAAGTCTCTCTTTCAAGGACAGTGCGGAATTCGTTTCCGCGATGTCATCGGCAAGATCGCGAATGAGCTTCTTGATGTCGGTGTCGCCGAGCATTGCGGGCAGTTCGCGCACGAGAATGGCATCGGGCCCAAACTGCTCGACAACCAGGCCAAGTTCCGCAAGTTCGCCCGCTCGTGCCGCCACGCGATCGACCTCTGCAGGATCGAGTTCGACCACTTCCGGTATCAAGAGCGGTTGCCGCGCAATCCCGCCGTTTGCCATGGCGCGTTTCATGCGCTCGTAAACCAGCCGTTCATGCGCCGCATGCTGATCGACGATCACGATACCGTCCGCGGTCTGAGCGACGACATATGTTTCATGCAACTGCGCGCGCGCCACGCCGAGCGGCGCCTGTTCCGCAGGCTGCTCTTCCGGTATGTCTTCGACGCGAGCCGAGACCGTTTGCATACTGCCGGAAAACAAAGGCGCATGAAATTCGCGCGACGCTTCGGCCATTTGCGGTGTCACGCGCGGCGGGGGAAAATATTGCACCGACGATTGCGGCCGGAGAGACGCCAACGTATCGCCGGCAACGGTCGTGGACGCGCGATGCCCCGCCTTCGCCAACGCGTTTTTGAGCGATGACACGATCATCCCGCGCACCAGCCCAGCATCGCGGAATCGCACTTCCGTCTTTGCAGGATGCACGTTCACATCCACAAATGCCGGATCGCATTCCAGAAACAATGCCAGCGCAGGATGGCGATCCCGCGCCAGGAAATCCGCATAGGCCCCGCGCACCGCGCCCACCAGAAGTTTGTCTCGCACAGGCCGCCCGTTGACGAACAGAAACTGCATTTGGGCGTTGGCACGATTGTAGGTGGGAAGGCCCGCATAGCCAGCGATCTTCACGCCTTCGCGCTCGATGTATACTTCTTCCGCGTTCTCCGAAAACTCGCGCCCCATGATGCGCGCGAGCCGGTTCAACCGCCCGGTAAAAAGATCGGCCTCCGCTTCCAGATCGATCGCAACGCGCCCATCGAGCGTAAGCTGAAAACCCACATCGGGCCGCGCCATCGCCAACCTTTTCACGATGTCGGTTGTCGCCAGATCTTCCGAACGCGAGGATTTGAGGAACTTCAAACGCGCGGGCGTCGCATAGAAAAGCTCGCGCACCTCCACCCGCGTGCCGGACTGCCCGCCTGCCAGATAGGCCGCCGGCGAAGGACCGCGCACCGCGCCGCCATCGACGCGTATCTCGCAGGCATCCCCTGTCTTCGTCCGCGTCGCAATGGAAAGGCGCGCCACCGCCCCGATTGAAGGCAGCGCCTCGCCACGAAAGCCCAATGTCGCGATATGCGAAAGATCGTCTTCCCCATTCGCGCGCGGCAGTTTCGATGTCGCGTGCCGTTCGATGGCCAGCGCCAGGTCGCCCGCGTCCATTCCCTCGCCATCGTCCTCGACAAGAATGAGATCGCTGCCCCCATTCGACGTGGCAACCACGATGCGTTGCGCCCCCGCATCCAGAGCGTTTTCGATCAGCTCCTTGGCGGCACTCGCAGGTCGCTCCACGACCTCGCCCGCTGCGATTCGGTTGACCGTCCCTTCGGCGAGTCGGCGGATTTTGGCTGATTCCGGCATGGCCCAAGGTAGCAAGATTTCCTCGGCACCGACGACTCATCGGCAGTCGCCATACACATCTTCGTGGATTTCGGCACGGTCTTGTCCGTCAGGCCAAGTAAACCCGGTGCATAATCTTCAACCACAGGTATCAAAGCCGCAAAGTTGCGTTTAATTTCAGTGTGCCGAATCGCCAATACTGGCCGACCATGCGCAAATACATTCTGACGATTTTCATTCTGCTGGCATCCACTTCAGCCGCGCACGCTCAGGCGGCGGCCGGCTTCATCTACCTCGACAAGGCGTTCGTTCAGCAAAGCTGTCAGAAGATGTCCTGCAAGTGCGACGATGCCCGCAGGCATGGCTTTTTAACGCTCGCCATCAAATTTTGTACGGAGGGGCTTGGCGACACCCACCTTACCACCCGCGAACAGGCCCTGTTGTTGATGCTGCGGGGGTGGGCATATCAAAAGGACGGTCGATACGACGAAGCGATTGCCGACCTGACGACAGCATACGAACGGGGCGACACGGAATATCTGAAGGGGCAGTCGCTTTCATTTCGTGGCATGACATATTTCAACAAGAACGATGACGTTAAAGCCATCGCCGACATGACCGCAGCAATCGCGCTTCTTCCCGATAGTACCGGCCTCTACAACGCGCGGGGATATATCTACGGCTTGAGCGGCGACGAAAAATCGGCGCTGGCGGATTTCTCGACAGCGATCGAGAAGTTGCGCGATAATACATGGTTTATCGTTTATGCACGAGGCTCCGTTCATTTCGGCGAAGAAAAATTTTCCGAGGCACGGAATGACTTCGCGGAAATGGTGCATATGAATCACAAGGATCCGGAAGCCGTTCTCCAGCTACATCTTGCAAGTCTGAACGCCGGGATAGACGATGCTGCCGAATTCAAAGAAAACGCTAGCCACGCCAATCTTGGCCAATGGCCCGGCCCACTAGTCAAACTTATGCTGGGCGACAACAGCCAGCAGGAAGCGCAGGCCAGCGTGCACGATGGCGATTACAAATATTACGAGCCAATGGATCGAACCTGCGAAGAAACATTCGTAAGCGCTGAGTGGCAACGATTTGTAAAAAAAGACAAAGACGCTGCACGCTCACTTTACCAGCAAGTCGCGAAGTACTGCTCCAGGGAAGACGGCAGCGCGATTGCGCAAAATGCCCTGAAGCATCTCTAGCTATTGAGCAGACTTGCCGTTGTCGAAACTTCCACCCACAACGATGGTCATTTTCGCCGGATTGAACAGGCGCTTGGCGACACGCTTGATATCGTCCAGCGTTACCGCGTCGATCAGGTCATTGCGCTTGGTGATGTAATCCGGTGCCAGCCCCACCCGCTGGAATGCATTCAATTGTGCCGCAATTCCGGTGTTGGAATCGAACGCGAGGGGGAAAGATCCTGTGAGATAGGTCTTGGCATCGGCCAAATCCGCGGCTGAGGCGCCCTTGTCCACGAAATTCGCCATCACCTGTTTCACCACCTCGATGGTCTGGCGAACGCTTTCCTTTTTCGTCGCCACCTGTCCGGCAAACAAGCCCGCCTTGCTGTAGGTGTTGAGATCGGTATCGATGCCATAGGTGAGGCCGCGCTTCTCGCGCACTTCCTTCATGAGCTGCGATGAAAATCCGCCGCCGCCAAGGATGTAGTTGGCGACATAGGCTGGGATGAAATCCTTGTCGGAACGTAATATGCCGGGAAGCCCGAACTCGATGGCAGGCTGCGGAACCGGCATCGGCACCACATGAACGCCCGGCGCACCCATCCGCGTCACATTCGGCGGCGGTTTGGGGCGCGTGGCCGGAATGGCATCGAACGCAGCGCCGATAAGGGATTTAAGCTCAGCCTCGTCGACATCGCCAGAAACTGCGATCTTCATGCCGCCACGAACCCAATGAGTCCTTGCGAACTGTCGCAGATCGTTCTGCGTGATCGCGGGTAGCGTGTTCAATTCGCCGTTCACCGGATGCCCATAAGGATGACCGGCAAAGAAGAGCTTGGTGAACTCCTTGCTTGCAACGGTCGGCGGCTCCTGCTCGTCCTGTTTGATGGATTCTATCATCTGCGCGCGAATGCGCTGAATGGCATCCTGATCGAACCGCGGGCGCGCCATCGCTAATCCCAAAAGCTGGAATGCTTCCTTGGCATTCTCTGTAAGAGTCACCAGCCGGATCACAATGTAATCGCGGTTCGGCGAGACGCTGAGTTGGATCGCCTTGTCGTCGAGTGCGGCGTGGAAGGCCTGCGAGTTCATCTTGCCCGCGCCTTCGTCGAGCAACCCCGCTGCCATGGCAGCAAGACCGTCTTTGCCCGCCGGATCGTAAGCCGAACCCGCGGGAACCGACGCGCTCATCGCAATAATGGGAACCGTGTGGTCCTCCACAAACCAGACCTCCTCACCCTTCGCCGCGGGCACGACCTTCACATCGACGGCGCCTGCCGCCTGGGGCGCAAACGCGGCGAGCGCAAGGATGGTGGCGGCAAAAAGATCGCGCGCTTTCATTTGCCGGGCCTCAGATAGCCGGAAACCGCTTCGATCTTGTTCAGATCCTTTATTGCGGCCTTGCGAACAGAATCCGCTGTCACGCCACGAATGCGATCCGGCCATTGTTCCACGTCATTGGCCGTAAGGCCGATGGACAACGCCTGCCCATAAGCGCTTGCCAGCGCATACTGGCTGTCACGGCGATAGGTCGCG
>DASZRY010000045.1:0-2039 GCA_035548975.1 Rhizomicrobium sp. | reverse complement strand
GCGGTCAGCTTTCGCTATGATGACAGCTGGCTGGGCTGGGAAAATGCCATCCCGGTCTCTCTTTCGCTGCCGCTGCGTGAAGATGCGTATCGTGGTGCTCCAGTCAGCGCGGTCTTCGAGAATCTTCTGCCCGACTCCGATGCACTGCGCCGGCGCGTCGCGGAAAGGGTCGGTGCGGCCGGAGCCGATGCCTACAGCCTGCTCGCGGCCATCGGCCGGGATTGCGTCGGTGCGCTCCAGTTTCTTGCCGATGAAGCCGATGCGCGCTCTGCGGCGATCGAGGGCGATCCGATCGATGAGGCGGCCATCGAAAAGCTGCTGCGCAGCCTTGGGCAGGCGCCGCTCGGCCTGAGCCGCGACGACGATTTCCGTATCTCCATTGCCGGCGCGCAGGAGAAGACCGCGCTGCTCTGGGACGGCCGGCGCTGGCGCAAGCCGGTCGGCACAACACCGACGACCCATATCCTGAAGCCTCAGATCGGTGAGCTGCCCAACGGCATCGATCTGTCGAACAGCGTCGAGAACGAATTCTATTGCCTGAAGCTGCTCAAGGCTTTCGGGCTTCCCGTCAACGCCGCCGCCATCAGGACCTTCGGCAAAACCACCGCGCTCGCGATCGAGCGCTTCGACCGGCGCTGGACGCGCGATGGACGCTTGTTGCGCGTGCCGCAGGAGGACTGCTGCCAGGCTCTGTCAGTACCTCCCAGCAGAAAATATCAGAGCGATGGCGGCCCTGGCCTGGTGCAGATCCTCGATCTCCTCAAGGGCAGCGACACGCCGGAAGAGGATCGAAGGACTGTGCTGAAGGCACAAATCCTGTTCTGGCTCATTGGCGCGACCGACGGCCATGGCAAGAACTTCAGTGTCTTCCTGGGGCCGGGCGGCACCTACCGGCTGACTCCTCTCTACGATATCCTCTCGGCGCAGCCGAGCCTCGACGCTCGCCAGATCGAGCGCAAGCAGATGAAGCTGGCGATGGCCGTGGGCGCCAAGAACCACTACAGAATTGACGGAATTCAGACCCGGCATTTCTTTGAGACGGGACGGGTGGCCGGCCTTTCGAAACCGACGGTTCGAGCCTTGATCGATGAAATCCGTGCCACGGCCGGGGATGTCATGGAGCGTTTGGCGGACGAGCTGCCGCCCCGGTTTCCGAAGTCAATCCATGTGTCCGTCAGAAGGGCTGTGACCGCGCGCCTCCGGATCCTTTCCGCAGGTGTGTGATACGCGAGCAATCGGCTCGGTCCATTTGCGCGGTGAAAAAATCCGAGGTCGCGGGGGCCGCCGCTTTCCGCTTGGAGGCATCACAGGCGTATGCACTCTGTGCTTCCGGCCTCATTGAATTGTGCGCAAGGCGCTGAATGGCCTAAGCTTGTGGATCTTCCGGCGATGTGACTGAATTGAATGAACAAAGGGCTTTGATCGAGCGGCGATCGGCGTTCGCCGAAAAGTGGCCGCCTTCGTTCGGCTAGCGCACGATGTGGACTTGAGACATGCTCACCGTCTACGGCGAAGGCCGCGGCTTTCGCGTTATCTGGCTCCTCGAAGAGATGGGGCTGCCGTACAAGCTTCGCTCCGTCGATCTGCTCGCGGGCGTCGAGAACGATCCGGAGTTTCTTTCCGTCAATCCCGGCGGGTTCATTCCGGCGCTGGTGGATGGCGATACGGTGATGGTCGAGTCCATCGCGATCATGGAATATCTGCTCGCGCGCTATGGCGACAAATCCAAAGTCAAACTTGCGCCCGCGCCGAACGATCCGAGCTTCGGTCTCTATCAGCAATTCCTGCATCTGGGCGAAGCGGGGCTTGGGGCGAACATCCAGGTGGTCGTCGTCAGCGGCTTCGTCGCGCCGGAAAGCGAGCGCGACAATTGGGGCGCGCGCTGGGCGCTCGATCAATTCCACAGCCGCATGAAGCTGGTGAAGCGCCAGCTTGCGCGCGCGCCCTACATGGCGGGCGATGCGTTCACCGCCGCCGACATTTCCGTCACCTACACGCTGAATCTCGCCATCCGCCGCGGCGGCATCGTTCTGGACGAT
>DASZRY010000044.1:0-12030 GCA_035548975.1 Rhizomicrobium sp. | reverse complement strand
TTCAATCCGGAGCAGTAGAGCAAAGAGGCGTTTTATGGTTTTGCGTGCAGACGATGAGTTGCGCCACCCAAGCACGGATCTGCCGGAATGGCGTGAAAGCATGTGGTATTGCTTCCAGATGCCCGAATACGAAATGGGCGGGGCGATCTATTACAGCTACATGCCCAACACGCCGACGCCGAGCGCGAGTTACAGCGTTTACCTAACCAAAGGATGGCAGCGCGAGCCGAATAAGCTGCTCTATCAATTCGCGCGGGAGGTCCCCATTCCCAATGCCGAATGGGACGATCTGAAGGTCGACGGCAGGCTTCACTATAAACGCATCGACCCACTCAAGCGCTGGAACATCACATTCAGCGACAACGACCGGTTGTCGCTCGATTTCGACATCGATATTTTCGGCGGGAACTGGCATTACATAGACAACACCTATGAAACGCCGAAATATCTGGCGGGCGATCGTTATCACCGTCCCTATGCCGCCACAGGCGAACTGACGCTCGACGGCAAGAAGTACAAGATCGACATGACGGGAGACTCCGATCATTCCTGGGGTCCCAGGCGGTGGGAACCGCTCTACAAGAGCAAATACATTGCGGGGCAGTGCGGTCGCGATTGGGCGTTTCACGCCTTCGAAGGCGTGGCGCTCGATGGCGGCGTGTTTCCATACGGCTTTGTGTACGACGGCAAGCGAATGTCGCCCATTACCAATCTGGAGATCTGCCCGGATTACGATCGCGACGGAATCCAGCGCGGCATCGTCATGAACATCGTCGATGGCAAAACCCGCATGACGCGGATCGAAGGCAAGAGCTTCACCTCGGCGCCCACCGAACGCGGCACGGTTTGGAACAACGATTGCTACTACACGTTCGACGTGAACGGCGGGGAACACAAAGGTTCGGGCATTCTCTCGTTCTATTGGAATCTGGACTACTACCTGAAAGTCTTGAAGCGGACATAAACGCGTGTTGAGGATTGCGAAATCCGGCGTCGACATTGGAATCGTGATAGGGGACGTAAGCGCCCAGCGGCGATTTTATGGCGAACTCCTGGGTCTCGCGGATATGGGGGAAATCCCGCTTCCCAACGGCAAACTGTACATCTATGCCTGTGGCAGCAGTCTTTTGAAGCTTTACGCCATTCCGGGGGCGAGCGGTGCGTCATCGCCGGGCGAGTTCGGAACACGAAAGGGACTCGCCTACATCACTCTCAATGTCGAAGACATCGAGGAGGTTCTCGCCGCCCTTCAAAAGGGCGGCGCGAACATCCTGACGCCTTTGTCGGAGTTCGATGCCGGGGTGGCGTTGCCGGAGCCGGTCGGCCGCGTGCGCGCACGATATGCGATGATCGGCGATCCGGAAGGAAATCGCGTTGAACTGCTGCAGCGTCTCTGAGGGTTGCGCGGCAAAAGGAGGAAAATGTGACGTCGCCGGATCTGGTCGTGCCGCAAGGCATTGCGGAAACCATTGTCGACCCGCGGTGTTATGCCGACAGGCGCATACACGAAGCCTATAGCTGGCTGAGAAAGAACAACCCCCTCGGGGTGGCGGAACCGAAAGGCTTCGATCCGTTTTGGGTCGTTACCAAGCATTCGGACATTCTCGATGTCAGCAAGCAGAACGATCTCTTTCACAATGGAGACCGGCAGGCCACGTTGACAAACCAGGAAAGCGATCGGCGGGTGCGGGAAATCACGGGCGGCAGCCCGCATCTGATCAAGAGCCTGGTGCAGATGGATGCGCCGGAACATCCCAAATACCGCGCACTCGCGCAGCCCTGGTTCCTGCAGGGCAATCTGAAGAAACTGGAAGCGCGGATCCGCACGATTGCCCGCAACGCAGTGGACAGGATGGCGGCCATGGGCGGACATTGCGACTTCGTGAACGACGTCGCGCTGCTCTATCCTTTGCACGTCATCATGGAAATTCTGGGCGTGCCGGAAGAAGACGAACCGCGCATGCTCCGTCTCACGCAGGAACTGTTCGGCCCGCAAGATCCCGATACGGCGCGCGCACAGCCTTCCGATCTCGATCCGGCCGAATATGCGAAAGCCCTGACGGCCGTTGTCGACGATTTCGAGGCGTACTTCACCAAGATTTCGGAAGACCGCCGCGCCAATCCGCGCGACGACTTCGCAACCGTTATCGCGACCGCCAGGATCAACGGTCAGCCGCTGCCCAGGTTGGAGCAGATGGGTTACTACATGATCATTGCGACGGCCGGCCACGACACGACGTCGTCATCGACGGCCGGTGCGATCTGGGAGCTTTGCGATCATCCCGATCAGTTCGCAAAGCTCAAGGCCGACCCAACCCTCATCCCGGCGATGGTGGAGGAATCCATCCGTTGGATGACGCCGGTCAAGCATTTCATGCGGTCGGCCACGCGCGATACCGAATTGCGCGGCCGCAAGATCGCCAAGGGGGACTGGCTGATGCTCTGTTATGCTTCAGGCAATCGCGACGAGGAAGTGTTCGAAGATCCTTTCACCTTCCGCGTCGATCGAACGCCCAACAAGCAGCTTGCCTTCGGCTATGGCGGTCATGTTTGTCTCGGTCAGCATCTGGCGCGCATGGAAATGCGGATACTCTTTGAAGAGCTGCTGCCGCGCCTCGAGTCGATCGAGCATGACGGAGAGGCGACCATGACGCAGGCGTTCTTTGTCAACGGCCCGAAGAAACTTCCAGTCCGCTACAAGATGGTCTGACACCGAACAAGGAAAAGACAATGGTGTTGAAAGCATCCGACGAGTTGCGTCATCCGGAATTTCTCAACAGCGACTATTTTTGGCGCGAGAGTCTCTATTTCAACTTCAACGATGCGGCCAACAAGATCGGCGGCTGGCTTTATCTTTGGGTTGTGCCCAACCAGCCCATGCCTTCCGGCATGCTCGTGAGCTTCTATCACGGCGGATGGCCAGACCTGAAGATAAACGAGAAGGCGATGGCGTCCCCCGGGCATCGCATCGTCGCCGGCGATCGCTGGGTCTATTGCTTCAAGAAGGACGTCGACTATCTGATCGACGCGGATTTCGACAATGTCGAATTATGCGGCATGAGATTTCGCCGGCTCGATCCGCTCAAGCATCAGAAACTGACATTCGATGACGGCAAAGGCAACGGCTTCGATCTCGACGCGCGTTTCATGATGCCGCCTTACGATTATGCGGATGGCGTTCATCCGACGCCGTCATGGCTGGCGGCAAATCGCTATCATCGCTCGTGGTGGGTCGAAGGCAGGCTCAAGGTCGGCGGGCGCGAATATCCCGTTTCGTGCACGGGCGATTCCGACCATTCGTGGGGCCAGCGGCACAGCATCGAATTCTGCAAGAACCTGTTCAAAATGTGGTCGTTTCAGACGGCTGACGGCAAATTGTCCATCTCTGTCTTGAAGCAGGGAATCGACGAAAAGGATACGCAGATAGCGCTCGGTTATGTCACACGCGACGGCAGAGTCGCCGCCGCATCGGCGGTCGAAACCGCTGCCAGCTACGATGAGAACGGCGTTCAGCAGGGCGTCGATTTGACCGTGACCGATGAGTTTGGCGGCGTCGTCCGCGCGAAAATGCCAAAGATGCATTCCTATATCGGTTCGGGATCGCCGGAAACGTTCTGGGGATTCGAAGGCGTCGGCGACTACATCGTCGAAGGCGTGGGCACGGTGCCCGGTCTCATCTCCTATTTCTGGCCTCCGCGCGTGACGCCGGAAGCGCTTCATGCCGGCAAGTGGAAATGATCTCATCGGTCTTCGCGCCAACCACCACACGCGTCGAGGATGTCGGAGGCAAAGCGGCCTCTCTGTTTCGATTGCACGCTTTGGGGGCGGCTGTTCCTCCCTTCTTCGTGCTCACAGCCGATGCGGCGCGCGGCGGCTCTTTGCCGGAAGGAATACGAAGCGCCGTGCGCCAGGCGTGGAACGATTTGGGAGGGGATCGTTACCGCTATGCCGTGCGTTCGTCCGGCGCGGCCGAAGATTCTGCGGGGCATTCCTTTGCGGGCGTCTTCGAAACCATTCTGAATGTGCGCGGCATCGATGCAGTCTACGACGCCATCGAGAAATGCATTGCCTCTCACCGCAGCGCCGCCGCCGAGCGCTATCGCAGTCATCGTTCCGTCGAGGGCGACGATGGCATGGCGGTCGTCGTGCAGCGCATGGTGCAGGCAAGCTGGTCTGGGGTGTGCTTTACGGCGGATCCAGCCACGCAATCCCTGTCGCGTATGACTGTAAATGCCGTTAAAGGACTGGGCGAGGATCTCGTATCGGGCCTCGTCAATCCGGAAGAGATTTTGCTCGAACGCAGCACGGGAAAGGTCTTGTTCCGGCGACAGCCGGAAGGACAGGATCCGTTTCCCGGTCATATGCTGCAAATCGTTGCTTCCGAATGCCGGAAAATCGCCGATGCATTCGGGTTTCCCCAGGACCTTGAATGGGCGTTCGACGGAGAAAATCTCCAGATATTGCAAAGCCGGCCGATCACCACACTTACCGCCGTTTGGTTGAATCGTCCGATGGAACCGTGGGCCGGCGATCCGAAAGCCGATGCCGACAGCGATACGAAAGTCTGGACGCGGACCTACGCCGATGAGATCTGGGCGCCTCCGGTAAGTCCGCTTTTTTACGACGTGCAAAATCTGACCGGGCAGATTCCGCTTCAGCTGGGCAATTATGGCGACAAGGAGCCAGGCCCGCCGGATGCATTCAAATATTTTCGCGCCGCCCCTTATCTCGACATCGATCTGCTCGAACGATTGTACGTCTTTCAGCCGCGCGCGATGCGGCTTCAGAGTCTGCTCTATCAGCTTCCGCCGGAACGCCGCGAAGCCATGAAGCGCGCGCCGTGGAAATGGCGCGGGCTTGTCCGCAGAACCTGGATATTCGAGGTCCTGCATGGTGACCGATGGGGGTTCACCCGCAATCACAAATTCTTGAAGCGTTCCTGGTCGCCGTTCATGGCGGCAACGATCCCGCTTGCGGCGGTCAAGGAAAGCACGCTGGACGATGAGGAACTGGAAAAACATCTCGCCGCAATCTGGGCGCTGGCGGGCACCATTTCGCTGGAATGCGGCATCACCGTTTTCTATTACGCACAGGACCTGAAGCTCCTTCTGACGGCATTGCTTGCGCGCTGGTTCGGCAAGGGTGAAGAGCTGTACGCCACCGTTTCTGCGGGTCTTGAGGAAAGCCATACGGTTCGCGAAGCGGATTCGATTTGGCAGATCGCAATGCTCATCCAGTATGCCGGGCCCGCGGCCGTTGCGCTGGCGAAGGCGTCGAGCTGGATTGATTTTCAGGCGCGCGGCGGTGCCGCGGCCCTGCATGGTGTCCGCGGTGCGTTCGAAACATTTCTTTCGACGCACGGTCATCGTGGCGCCAGCTACAAGGATCTAATCCATCCGCGTTGGGGAGACGACCCGGAATTGCTCTGGCAGCAGGTGAAAGCGTTCCTTGAAGGCGAAAGTCCGCGACCGGCCGAATCCAATTCGCGCAGCGCCGCCGCCCGCGTCGCCACGCAGCGGCAATGCCTGAAAGAGCTTTCCGGTCCTCTTGCGCCGTTCAAGCGCTGGCTCCTGCGCATGCTGTTTCGTTACAACGAAATCTATATGGGGCTAAGGGACAATCATCGGTTCTACTACGACCGCATCTGGTGGCTTCTCCGCCGCGTCTATTTGGAAAAGGGCAGGCGTCTGCACGGCCGGGGCTTGTTGAAGGAACCGAACGACGTCTTCTTCCTCGTCCGCAAGGAAATCGCCGAGCTGGCAAGCGGAACGCTGTCTGCCAGTGAGGCGGGTGCCCGGATTGCCGTGCGCAGGGAAGATTGGCTCAACACGCTCAAGGAGCAGCCGCCGAAATTCCTGAGGCGCGGCTATGTGCCGGACGACGAGCCGGTTTCGGCCGGGTCGACCGCAAAGAGACTGATCGGTCTTGCCGCCAGCGCAGGCCAGGTCACCGGCCGCGCACGCATTATATATAATGTCACCGAACTCGGCCGGGTGGGGAAGGGCGACATCCTCGTCACCCGTCAAACCGACCCCAGTTGGACCCCGGCCTTTGCGCGATTGAGCGGCCTGGTGCTGGAAACCGGCGGGGTGCTCGCTCATGGCGCGTCCCTGTGCCGGGAATTCAACGTTCCCTGTGTCACGGTTGTCGAGCGCGCCACGCGCCTGATCCGGGATGGTGATACGATTGCGGTCAATGGCGGGCTCGGGATCGTCGAAATCATCGAAAGCAACGATTCAGGCGCGGAGCGCGCCGCCTGATCGCGGGAGACGGGGATGGATTTGCAATTGCACGATAAGGTCGTCTTCATCGCGGGCGCGAGCCGCGGCATCGGTCTGGGCATCGCCGAATCCTGTCTTGCAGAAGGCGCAAAAGTTGCGCTGACGGCACGCGGCGCCGATGAACTTGAAAAGACGAAAGCCCGCCTCTGCGACGTCCATGGCAGGTCGCAAGTCTGGTCGTTTGCGGGCGACATGCGCAATTCTGCGGACATCGACAAGGCAGTGCAGCGCTGCGAGAACGAGTTCGGGCCGATCTGGGGCGCCGTCGCCAATGTCGGAATACACCCCTGTCCGCCGGGCATCGATGTCGATGACGATAGCTGGGATCAGGGGCTGACCCAGAATCTTACGGCCTCCTATCGCTTCGCGCGCGCCGTGCTGAAGCGCATGGTCGATCGCGGTGCAGGCTCGGTTGTTTTCATAGGTTCCATTGCGGGACTCGCCGCACTCGGAACGCCGCTTACATACGGCACGTCGAAAGCCGCGGTGAAGCATTTGAGCGGCGAACTGGCCAGGCTCGTCGGATCGAAAGGCGTTCGCGTCAACACGATCGCGCCCGGCAACATCATATTTCCGGGGGGCGATTGGGAACAACGCTCCACTGGCGAGCGCGCAGATGCGTGGAAGCGCTGGATCGCGCGCGAAGTGCCGATGAAGCGCTTCGGCACGCCCGAAGAGATCGGTGCGGTCGCTGCATTTCTGTTAAGTCCCCGGGCAAGTTTTCTGACCGGCGCCACAATCCCGGTGGATGGCGGCCAAACGCGCTGAAGCGCAGAAGGGCAGACATGGAGACGGCATCGCGGCCCGGCAACGCCGCAACGCAGCAAGATGTCGAAGCGCGATTGAGGTCGCCCCGATACAAAAGCTATTTTCTGTTTATCTTCGTCACCATGACGGGCTTTGCCTATATGGACCGCGTGCTGATGAACACGCTGGGTCAGGCGATCAAGGTCGATCTCGGTCTCAGCGACACACAGCTTGGCATGCTGGGCGGCCTTTCGATTGCGGTTTTCTACGCGATTTTCGCATTTCCAAGCGCGCGCCTGGCCGAGCGGTTCAAACGGACCTACATCGTGGCCGCAGCCGTCACGATCTGGTCGGTGATGACCACGCTTTGCGGCGTTGCGCAGAATTTCTCGCAACTTCTGGGCGCGCGTCTCGGCGTCGGCATCGGAGAAACAGGTGCGCTGGCCACCCAGTCCCTGATATCCGACATGTTTGCCCCCAACAGGCGCGCATCGGCGTTGGGAATCCTGAATCTCGGCGTTACCGCGGGGCTCCTTTTCGGCGCCATTGCCAGCGGTCTTCTTGTGCAATCCCTGGGATGGCGCGCGGCATTCTTCATTCTCGGCCTTCCCGGGCTGCTGTTGGCGCTGGCGATTGCGCTTACGATCGAAGAGCCGCCGCGCGGTTTCTCCGATGGCGAACCTTCGGACGAACGGACCCCGCCATTCCTTTCTGTCCTCAAACTTGCGTTTTCCAGGCGTTCTTTCGTTCATATCCTGATCGGTGCCACGATCGTCGCCACAGTCGGCAGCGGCGTGCTGCAATTCATGCATCCTTTCTTCGTCCGCCGATTCCATCTTGACTATGCCGAAGCCGCCGCCATGTTCGGCGCCATCAACGGTCTTACCACCGGCATCGGGTTCATCGCTGGCGGCCTGATCACCGATTGGCTGGCAACGAGGGACAAGCGCTACTACGGCATCGTTCCGGCCTGCGGGCTTCTCATCGCCATGCCGTTTTTCATTGCGGGCTATTTGCAGTCCGATTGGCGCATAGCCCTTCCGCTGCTCGCGATTCCGGGCATGTTTTCGGCAACGTACTTTGCACCAACCTATGCCGTCGCCCACAACATCGTCACACCCCGGATGCGCGCCACAATCGTGGCCATTGTCGGTTTGAGTTCGGGAATTATCGCCCTGGCTGTCGGACCAACACTTGCGGGTTTCGTGAGCGACAGTTCGGCGGCATTCTATTTTCACGGCAATTTCGCGATCGATTGCCCCGGGGGGCGCGCCGCATCGGGCCTGGGTGCCGCTGTCCAGCGGGATTGCGATACGGCATCGGCGCTCGGCGTTCGAAACGCGCTCATCCTGTTGACGCTTCTTCTGTCCTGGGCATCGTTTCATTACTTCATGGCCGCGCGAACCTTGAAACGCGATATGGCGTGATCCCCGAAGGAACGCATTGGGCAAACTGTTGCAATTCGGAACTAAACTTTCGACCGCAAAATACATCCTCGGCGCGCCGTCACCATGACCGTATTCAACCCTCAGTCGATTGTGAACTTTCGGGACTGCGGAGGATACAGGACGCGAAGCGGCATGATCATGCGCCGCGGACGCCTGTTTCGTTCGGGCCAGCTCACTCATGCGGCGCCGGCCGATCTCAAGCGGCTTGCGGCGTTGGGCATCAAGACGGTTGTGGATTTGCGGCGCAGCGCAGAGCGAGCCGACGGTCGCGTGTCCTGGCCCGATGGCGTATCTGTGGAAACAATATTCCGGAATGACGGCGGTGACGCGCTGCCGCCCCATCTTATGGCTTTCGTCGAAGCGGGAGGAAGCGTGGAAGCGGCGCGAGAGGCGATGCTGCGGATATATCGTGCGATACCCTTCGATCCCATGATCGCCGATCTGACCGGGGCGCTTATCGGCAGGCTCTGCGATGGCGAGGAAGCTGTCCTCGTGCACTGCGCGGCAGGAAAGGATCGCACGGGGTTCGTGGTGGCGTTCATCCACATTCTGCTTGAGATAGAGCCGGAGGATTGGCGCGAACACTATCTGTTAAGTCACGAAGCCTGCCTTGCGGATCCGCATTCGCTCAAAAGAATGCAAGAAGCATTGGGCCGCCCCGGCCGCATGGCAAAGGATGAAGCTGTCCGTGTCGTGCTTTCGGCCTTGCCGGAATTTCTGGAAACGGCGCTGCAATCGGTCCGCGAACGGTGCGGCTCAATCGAGCGATACGCGCGCGAAACGATCGGCATTTCGCCGGATATGCACAGCGCCTTGAGGCGGACCCTGCTTCGTTGACTGGCATACTGCTTCGCCGGCCAAACGCGCACCGGCCGGCAGGTTTCGATCGCTTGGCGGTTTCCACAGCGTTCCGGCAGGGCGCAGCTGTCCGGCATGCCTGTCACCCCCGTCCCGGAGGGATAAAAAAATCGGCTGCGACCGTCTCCATTTCGGCGTCTAATTTGTCGGAATAGGTGAGCGGCCCGTATGGCAAGGGCGCTCCGGATGGCGGGGAATGGTCGAAAGACCCGACACCAAAAGCGAAGCTCAAAACCGGTGCTTGCCCGGCGTGGACCCGCTTGAGACCGAGGCTGATGCTTGGTTCATCCGTGAGATTTTGCCGCTTGAGGCCTCACTGATGCAGTATTTGCACCACAACTGGCGCAACCCAAGCGAAATCTCCGACCTCCGGCAAGAGGTGTACGTCCGCATCTACGAAGCCGCCAAACGAGAACTTCCCGAACGCCCAAAGCAATTTCTGTTCGCGACCGCGCGCAATCTTCTTATCAACCGGGTGCGCCATGCCCAGGTTGTGCCGATCGAGGCGGTATCGGACCTGGAGGCGCTGGAATCGGCCAGCGAGACGCCGGGGCCGGACCGGGTCGTCCAGGCCCGCGACGAATTGCGGCTTCTGCAGATTGCTCTGGACAAGCTGCCTCCGCGCTGGCGAACCGCGGTGATGCTGCAGCGCATCGACGGTTTGTCCCGCAAGCAAATTGCCGAACGCATGGGGGTGACGGAGTCCACCGCGGCCAAATATCTGGCAGATGGAATTTGCGCTCTTGCGGAGAAGCTCTACGGCGCCCCTACCGATCTGCGGAGGGAAAAATGAGCGGCCCATTTTTCCCGGCGGAAAATGCCCCGGCGACTCCGATCGAACATCAGGCGGCCCAGTTCATCGAAAAACGCGACTGCGCCATCTGGACGGACGCCGACCAGGCCGAATTGGAGGAATGGATTTCGTCTTCCCCGGCCCATCGCGTCGCCTATTTGAGGCTGGATGCAAGCTGGAAACGGGCCGAGCGTCTGGCTGCGTTGCGCTCGCCCGGCCGAAGCTGGCGTGAACGTCTTGTTTTGCCCGTGGCCGGGAAAATTGCCGCCGCGCTGGTATTGGCGATCGCAGCGGGTGCGGGAACGGCCTACTATGTCTCCCTTCCGCAATTCAGCGCATATTCCACCAAACTCGGCGAGCGCGAAACGCTGACCCTGCGCGACGGCACGCGGATCGAGCTCAACACCGATACCTTGGTGCAGATTTCCGACGATCAGGATCGGCGGCACGTTCGCCTGGAGCGTGGCGAGGCCTATTTCGACGTCGTGCACGATGCGGCGCATCCGTTCACTGTGTCCGTAGGCGCGGCCAAGGTCACCGATATCGGAACAAAATTCGTCGTACGGCGTGAGCCAGACCGTTTCAGCATAACGATGCTGCAGGGAGCGGCGCGTTTCGACGGCAGCGAAAACGGAACGAACAGGTCGCTGATGCTGCGCGCGGGCGATGCGATGATCGCCTCGGCCGGCGGCATCTCGCTGATCAAGAAGCCGCATGCGGAAACGGCTCGTGAAACGAGCTGGCGGCAAGGCGTTCTGGTCTTCGACGAAACGCCTTTGTCGGAAGCGGCGGCGGAATTCAACCGCTACAACCGCGTCAAAATCATCGTCACCGATCCGGTCGCGGCGAAGGTTGGAATTGGCGGAACGTTTGCCACTGCGAACGTATATGGCTTTGCGCGCGTCGCTCAGGGCCTTTTGGGATTGCACGTTGAAAATCACGGCGACCGGATTGTCGTCACGCGTTGAAAATTCAAGGGGGGAATAGTGAAATCCTATCTGAAAGTCACAACGGCTCTGACCGCTCTGGCAATTACGGCGGCCCATGCCGAACAGTTCTCAATTCCCGCCGGCGATCTCAAATCGGCGCTGGACGCCTATGCGGCCCAAACCGGAAGCTCTCTCATCTATGTGAGCAACGCGCTGCACGGCGCGCGGACCCGGGGCGTCAACGCCAATGTTACGCCCGATGAAGCCCTGTCGCGGTTGTTGATGGGATCGGGCTTTGTCATGCGCCGCGATGCATCGGGCGCAATCGGCATCGACAGGGCAAGGCTGAACGCCATCGAGCAAGTGCCCGCCATTCAACTCGCCCAGGCCAATCCCACGCCGCGCGCGAATGTGGAAACGGTCACCGTCACCTCGTCGAAGCTGGGCGGGGCGGATGTGCAGTCGATCCCGATTGCGATCACCGCGCTTTCGCAGGAGCAACTGACTTCGACGCAGACGGCAGGCGGTCCCGATCTGGTGAAGCAGGTGCCGAACCTCACTTTCACCAAAACCAACTTCACGGGTTACTCGATTCAGGTGCGCGGCATCGGCACGCAGGCGATTTCCGTCGCCACCGATCCGGCCGTGGCGGTGGCCTTCAACGATACGCCCTTCATCCGCAACCACTTCTTCGAACAGGAATTCTACGATCTCAGCCAGGTCGAAGTGCTGCGCGGCCCGCAAGGCACGCTCTACGGCCGCAACGCCACCGCCGGTGTCGTGAACATCACAAGCGCCAAACCGACGGATCAATTCGAAGGTATGGTCTCCGCTGACATCGGCAATTACAAGAACCGCCGCTTCGAGGCGATGCTGAACATTCCCTTCGTCAGCGACAAGCTCGATCTGCGCATAGCAGGCGAATGGACCAAGCGCGACGGCTACACCTTCAACGAAACCAAGGGCGAGCCGAC
>DASZRY010000043.1:0-7156 GCA_035548975.1 Rhizomicrobium sp. | reverse complement strand
GTATCGGCCGCGCAATCGCCTTGTCGCTGGCAGAAGCCGGGGCTGACATCGCAGTCAACTACCGGCGGGATGAAAAAGCTGCCGCCGAAGTTGTCGCCGAAATCGAAAAGCTCGGCCGCAAGGCGAAGTCCTATTCGGCTTCGGTGGAGAACTGGGATGAAGACGCGGTGATGGTCGCCGACGTCGTGCGCGATTTCGGCCACATCGATATTCTCATCAACAATGCCGGCATCGCCAGCCGCGGTCATTCCGTCGCCGATACGGACCCGGCGGAAATGGAGCGTGTGGTGCGCGTGCATGCCTTTGCGCCGCACTATCTGAGCAAGCTCGTGATCCCATACATGCGCACGCGCGGCCGCGGCGACATCGTCATGATTTCCAGCGTTGCGACACTGCGGATGGCGGGCAATGGCGGACCGTACAATATGGGAAAGGCCGCGATGGAGGCGCTCGCCCTGACGCTGGCGAAGGAAGAGCGCGTTCATGGAATTCGCACCAATATCGTTGCGCCAAGTTTGACCGTAACGGATATGGGTTCGCGGCTTGCCAGGGCGACGATGGGCGTCACGGACATCGCGCAACTGAACGCCAAATGGCCCTTCGGCCGCGTCAGCACGCCGGAAGATGTCGCGGCCGTCGTTACGTTTCTCGTTTCCTCGGCAAATCCTTATGCCAACGGGCAAAAGGTCAATGTCGATGGCGGCGGGTGAGGCTACACGGCCGCGGAATGCCGCTTCGCGCTTGCCGCCAGATAGGCATCGAACGCCGCGCAGACGAGCCGGACGGCCGCGCGCCATTTGTGCGGTATCGTCACCTTGCCATTTCCGATGGTGACGATCCCTTGCGCCTCGAGATCGAAAAGATTCGATAGCGACTGTTCGAACATCGATGCCTTCTTGCCAAAGCGCGCGGCGGCGGCGTTCAAGTCCACCTCCATGTCGCACATCAGACGCTCGATTGCGTAGCGGCGTACGCGGTCCTCATCGCTCAATGCCACGCCGCGCGCGATGGGCAGCCGCCCGTCCGCCAGCGCGGCGCGATAGCCGGGCACGCCGGCGATGTTCTGCACATAGCCTTGCGGCAGCGCGCCGATCGCCGATGCGCCCAGCCCGATCAGCGTCTGCGCATCGTCCGTCGTGTAGCCCTGAAAATTGCGCCTCAGTTTTCCCGCCGCGGCGGCTTGCGCAAGCCGATCCGTGTGCTTGGCATAGTGATCCAGCCCGATTTGCACATAGCCATGTGTGCACAGGATCTGCGAAGCTACCTCCGCCAGATGAAAACGCATATTCAGATCCGGAAGATCGTTTTCGCGGATCAATGCCTGATGTTTCTTGAATGCCGGCACATGGGCATAGCCGAAAACCGCCAGCCGGTCGGGGTTTAGCCACATCGCGAAGTCCAGCGTCCGTTCCCAGCTCTCCAGCGTCTGCAGCGGCAGGCCGTAGATCAGGTCCAGATTGATACTGCCAATGCCCGCCGCCCGCATCATGCTCACGGCCGCGGCCGTTTCGTCCTCCGATTGAATCCGGTTGATCGCCGTTTGCACCCGGATGTCGCAGTCCTGCAACCCAATGCTCGCGCGGTTGACGCCTGCTGCCGCCAGAGCCTTGACCGTCGTTTCGCTCAAACCCCGCGGATCGATCTCGATGGCGAACTCCGCATCCGGAAGCACGTCGAAATGAGTCCGGATGGCCGAAGAGAGGAGCGCGATGTCGCTGCTTTGCAACAGCGTCGGCGATCCGCCTCCCCAGTGAATGTGGCACACCTTCCGCCGCTCGCGGAGCGCGGAGGCAACCAGCTCGATTTCCTTGCGAAGCCAATCGCAATAGCCGCGCACCGGCGAATAGCTGTTTACGACCGTTGTATGGCAGCCGCAAAACCAGCAAAGCGAATCGCAGAACGGGATGTGGACATAAATCGAGATGGGCTCGCCTTCCGGCAGCGACGAGAGCCAGCCGAAATAGGTTGTTGAGGTAATGCCCGCGTGGAAATGTGGCGCCGTCGGATAGCTCGTGTATCGCGGAACGCTGGCCGCAAAGAGTTCCGAAACGTTTGGCGTCGATTTTTCCCTGGCGTTCATGCCAGCTTGTTAACCGGGCGGGGGAAGGCGAACCTTGAGCGAGATCAAGACGTAAGGCTTTGCCCCACAAGCCGGATTTACGAAAAGTAAATGTGGACGGTCCGGAACGGCCGCTACTCTTCGCGCGCGACTCAACCCATTGTTCCGGCCTGTTATTTCATTACTTCGTTACGGTTGAGCAAGCGCAAGGACCGGTTAGCTATGGCTCCTTATAATGTATTCAAGGAGTAACGGTTGTGGGTGCGGCCAACGAGGTTCCGGTCGATAACAAGCGGCGAGCGCTGCGCCGGCGCGCATTGCTGTCCGGCAAGATCGCCTATCAAAACGGCAAATTCACCATCCCCTGCACGATCCGCGACATTTCCGAATTGGGCGCAAGAGTTCGCGTGGCCGAAGGACAAGTCCTGCCCACGCAGGTCTTTCTGATCGATATCCGGGAAGGCTGCGCCTACGACTCGATCATCAAGTGGCAGCGCCATCCCGATGCCGGGCTCGAATTTCGCAACAGGATCGGGCTCGATGCCAATTGCCCGGAAGAATACCGCTATTTGAGACGAATTCTCATCGACGCTTCGCCGCGCTGAACGTCACAGCGATTTCAGCCAGGGGATCAGCCGCGCGTTCACGTCTTGCGGCCTTTCCTGCTGCGTCCAGTGTCCGCATCCTTGCAGAACGTCCGCCACGCGCAGATCGGGCACTTCCTTGCGCATGATCGCAAGGGGATCGCCGCGGCCTGCGAGATTGAAGGCCGGGTCCTTGGATCCGCCAATGAAGAGGGCAGGCTGTTCGATCTTTCGTCCGGTGAACTGCATCAGATATTCGCAATCGCGGTCGTGATTGCGATATCTATTGAGCGGTCCGCGGAAACCGGATTGCTCGAATTCTGAAACGTAATAGTCGAGGTCGGCCTCCGTCAGCCACGCCGGAAAGGGATCGGGATCGGGCAGGCCGGTGAGCAGCCGGTCGCCCACCTTTTTGCCGCGCGGCCAGGTGCCGTCCGGGGCGTCGCCGCTGATTGCGTAGAGGAAGCGGCGCAAGAAGTTGCGCACGTTGCCCTCCAGCTCCGCCTCGGCAACGCCTTCTTCCTGAAAATAGTGCTGATAGAAGAAATATCCCTTCGAGGTGAACACGGCCTCGTAGATTTCGCGAAAGGACTTCTGCAGCACGCCCGTATAGGGCACCGAAAGGGCGGCCACGGCGCGCACGCGATCGGGCCTGGTCAACGCGGTGTTCCAGACCATCGGTGCGCCCCAATCGTGCCCCAGGAGAACGGCTTTCTTCTGTGGACTCAGCGCCTCGATCACGCCGCAGATGTCGCCGATCATGTGCGCCATGTCGTAATCGGCCACGGCATGCGGCTTGCCCGATCCGCCATAGCCCCGCACGTCGATGGCGCAGGCGGTGAATCCTGCTTCCGCCACCGGCCCCAGCTGATGGCGCCACGAATACCAGGACTCCGGAAAGCCGTGGACCATCACAACCAGCGGCCCGGCCCCTTGCACCGCAGCACGTATTTCGATGTCCGCCAGCTGGATCGTCTGGAATTGGGCCATTGTTTCCTCATGTGTATCGTTTGGCCTATTAACGGCCGAATGGGCGCGCGAACGCAATCTGCCCTTTCCCCGGGATGTGGAATCTGGCAGCTATCAGCCAACCGCACGAGGCGAAAGATGCTCAGTTGGTTCCAGGCCCTCATGCCGAGGGAAGACCGCTTCTTTCCTATGTTCGCCCGGCATGCCGCCACGCTGGTTGCGGGCGCCGAAGCGTTGCGCGATCTGCTGAACGGGGAATGTCCGCCGGCGGCCGGCTGTGACCGGATCGTGCGCCACGAACAGGAAGCCGATGCCATTACGGCAGAAGTGCTGAAGGCTGTGCGCCGTTCCTTCATCACGCCGTTCGATCGCGGCGATATCAAGGACCTCATCAACGTGATGGACGATTCCATCGACCAGATGCAGAAAACGGCCAAAGCCATCACGATATTCGAGGTGACGTCGTTCCAGCCGCAGATGCGCGCCATAGGCGATCTCATTGTGCGCGCATCCAAACTTATAGCCGAAGCCATTGGCCTTCTGGGATCGATGAAGCTGAACGCCACGCGCCTCAACGCCATCGCCGAAGAGATCATCAGGCTCGAGGGCGAATCCGACGATCTGCACGATCTGGGCATCAAATCGCTGTTCAAGGATCACGGCCAGGCGAGCCCCATGGACTATATCGTCGGCGCGGAAATCTACGATCACCTCGAAAAGGTGCTCGACCGTTTCGAGGATGTAGCCAACCGCGTCAGCGGCATCCTGATCGAAAGCGTCTGACCGCATGTCCGCGGACATCATACTGATCGTCCTCATCGCCACCGCTCTGCTCTTCGACTTTCTCAACGGCTTGCACGACGCCGCAAATTCCATCGCGACGATCGTTTCGACGCGGGTGCTATCGCCGCGCTATGCGGTGTTCTGGGCGGCGTTCTTCAATTTCGTCGCCTTTTTCGTGTTCGGACTGCACGTGGCCAAGACCATCGGCACCGGCATCGTTTCGCCCAGCGTCATCACCGACACGGTGATCTTCGGCGCGCTGATGGGCGCGATTGTCTGGAATGTGGTGACATGGCTTGCCGGCATTCCATCCTCCAGTTCGCATGCCCTGGTCGGCGGCCTTGTGGGGGCTGGCGTGGCGCATGGCGGCTGGCCCTCGATCGTGTGGAGCGGCCTCGGCAAGACCATCGGCGCCATAGTGCTCTCGCCGGGCCTGGGTCTCATTCTCGCGCTGCTGCTCGTGTTGATCGTCTCCTGGAGCTTCGTCCGCGCCGCGCCGTCTGCGGTCGATGCCCTGTTTCGTCATGTCCAGTTCATCTCGGCTTCGCTCTATTCGCTCGGCCATGGCGGCAACGACGCGCAGAAAACCATGGGCATTATCGCAGCCCTGCTCTATGCCCACGGCATCACCGAAGGCGGTTTTTCGGTGCCGTTCTGGGTGGTGCTGACGTGTCAGGCTGCGATGGCGTTTGGAACGCTTGCGGGCGGGTGGCGAATCGTAAGGACCATGGGCTCGCGCATCACGCGTCTTTCGCCGCTGCAGGGCGTCTGCGCCGAAACCGCCGGCTCGATCACGCTCTTCCTTGCCACCTATCTGGGCATACCGGTTTCGACGACTCACACTATAACGGGAGCAATCATCGGCGTGGGCGCGTCGCGGCGCATGTCGGCGGTGAGGTGGAACGTGGCGCGTGGCATTGTCGTGGCGTGGATCGTCACCATTCCGGCGGCGGGTTTGATGGGGGCACTCTTTTTTAAGCTTGGGGAGATTATAGGTATCTAGCGATGGCACGCCTGGCGACCAAGGCCAAACACGTCGAACGCCCCGCATTGCGGATGCAATATGCGGCGCTACCCTATCGTGACGAAGGCGAGCTGCAAGTTCTGTTGGTGACTTCGCGGGAGACCCACCGCTGGATCATTCCCAAAGGCTGGCCCATGGCGAGCCGCCACCCGTGGGATGCCGCCGCGCGCGAGGCCCTGGAAGAAGCCGGCGTTGAGGGTGCGATCTCTCACACGCCTATCGGCACTTATATCTATGACAAGCGCATGGCCGGGGGTGTGCTGGTGCCCTGCTCGGTTGAGGTTTTCCCCCTGAAAGTCGCTCGCCAGCGCAAGCAATGGCGAGAGAAAGAGGAACGCGAAACCCGCTGGTTTCCCATCGCTGAGGCAATAGAAATCGTGCAGGAACAGGGGCTTAAAATGATCCTGCGGACCTTCGCCAACGCCAGGAAGCACTAACCCTTGCTTCCCCGCGAGAGGGAGGTGGGTGGAAAAAGCCGCGCCGGATTCAGTTGGCAAGCCCCCTGAAATTGTGCCTAAAGTCCGCCCCACGCCACCAACTGAGGATTTGTCATGTCTGAAGCATACATCGTTGCGGCTGCTCGCACGGCGGGCGGAAAGAAGGGCGGCCGGCTCGCGGGCTGGCATCCCGTGGATATGGCGGGGCAGGTGCTGAACGCGCTTGTCGATCGGGCCAAGGTCGATCCCGCACAGATCGAAGACGTCATCATGGGCTGCGTGAGCCAGGTGGGCGAGCAGGCCATCAATGTCGCCCGCAATGCGGTGCTGGCCTCCAAGCTTCCCGAAAGCGTTCCGGGCACCAGCGTGGATCGCCAGTGCGGCTCCTCGCAGCAGGCGCTCCATTTCGCGGCGCAGGCCGTGATGAGCGGTTCGATGGACGTGGTGATTGCCGCCGGCGTCGAAGGCATGACGCGCGTACCGATGGGCCTCTCTGCCGCGCTTCCCGCCAAGGAAGGCTTCGGCATCTACAAAAGCTCCAAGATGGAAGAACGTTATCCCGGCATCCAGTTCAGCCAATTCATGGGCGCCGAAATGATGGCGAAGAAATACGACCTCACGAAGGACGAGCTGGATGAATTCGCCTACCACAGCCATCGCAAGGCGATTGCCGCCACCCAGGCCGGCGCTTTCAGGGACGAGATCGTTCCGCTTGAAATCACCACGAAAGACGGCGCAAAGGAATTGCACACTGTCGACGAAGGCATCCGCTTCGATGCAAGCCTCGACGGCATCAAGGGCGTGAAGTTGCTGGCCGAAGGCGGCCGCGTCACCGCCGCCACTTCAAGCCAGATCTGCGACGGTGCTTCCGGCGTGATCGTGGTCAATGAAAGAGGTCTGAAGCAGCTGGGTGTTCAGCCGCTGGCCCGCATCGTCCACATGACGGTGATCGGCCACGATCCGGTGATCATGCTGGAGGCTCCGATTCCAGCCACGCAGCGCGCGTTGAAGAAGGCGGGCCTCAGCATCGACGATATCGATCTCTACGAAGTCAACGAAGCCTTTGCGCCGGTTCCGGTCGCATGGCTGCGTGAAGTGAAGGCCGATCCCGAAAAGCTCAACGTCAACGGCGGCGCCATTGCGCTCGGTCATCCGCTTGGCGGCTCCGGCACCAAGCTGATGGCAACGCTCCTGCACGCTCTCAAGCAGCGGGGCAAGAAGTACGGCTTGCAGACGATGTGCGAAGGCGGAGGCCTCGCCAACGTTACGATCGTGGAACGGCTGTAAGTAGAGCTGTAAG
>DASZRY010000042.1:0-14618 GCA_035548975.1 Rhizomicrobium sp. | reverse complement strand
TCTTTTGATTCTCACCAATGGCCCGGGACTTGTAAGCATTTGGCCAGCATGTATTTCCTCGCGCAATTTTAGGCCAAATGCGACGCGCATTCTGCGTCGAAAGGCGATTAGCGCAGATAAAGTGTCGTGCCAGCGAAGCTCATGCACCACCATTCCGGTAAGTACAAAATACCTTGTCGGTGAATTTTCTAGACCAGAATCGCCACTTTCATCCACATACATTAAAAACATGCGTTTAATATTTGAGAATCAGGCCTCAGTATTTTTCAATATGACAAATACAAAAACTTGTCATTGTGCATAGCTTGTTATTGTCTTGGCCTATCCGCCCCGCCGATGTCGAGATTGAATTTGTACTTGCCGTCCGCCTGCCGCTTCCATCCGGTCACGTAGTAGCCGGTGACTTTTTCTTCCTTTCCGTCCTTGCCCTTTGCGGTAAAGGTCCACCGGCCGCGGGTAAACCCCATGTCGCCTGCGGCCGATGCCTGCGCTTCGACAGGGGCCCAATCGAGTTTGGCTCCCGGCGGATCGGGGTTTTTCGCGTAGTAATCTTCAACGGCTTTTCTGCCGGCAATCGGGGGACGGTCGCCTTCGAACAGCCAAACATCATCCGTCATGTATGCGAGAAACGCCGCATGCGCGCCCTTCTCGAGCGACATCTTTGCGAACGCGCGATCCGCCGCCATCATGTCTTCCTTGGGTCCCGAAAGCGCGGCCGTTGAAGCAAGCAGCGCGACACCCACGACGAATTTTCCCAGCATGGCGATCTCCCGTTTGGCCCGCGCAAAGCCTGCCGCAGCGAAAGGCAATTCGCCAGTCACATTCCGGTCAGAGGCCGATCATTTTGCGAATGCCCTCGGCCGCCGTTCCCGACATGCGCAACGCCTGCAGGGTCACTGCCTTGTCCCGCTTGGAAAATTTGCGGCCCTGGGCATCCAATATCAGCCGGTGATGCGCATAAGAGGGTTCCGGCAATTCCAGCAATGCTTGCACCACGCGCTGGATATGCGTTGCGGGCAATAGATCCTCGCCCCGTGTCACCAGCGTCACGCCCTGAAACGCATCGTCCACCACCACGGCCAGGTGATAGGAGGCGGGCATTTCCTTGCGCGCCAAAACGACATCGCCGAACAGGAGCGGCTCTACAACAATCCTCTTGCCGCGCTCGGAGAATGTCAGCGGCCCGACAAGCGCCGCCGCTTTCCGTGCGTCCAGCCGCAACGCGTAAGACGCACCCGATGCCATCCGCGTTTTTCGTTCTTCCGCCGGAAGAGTCCGGCACGTCCCCGGATAGAGCGGCCCCTCCGGGCCGTGCGGCGCAACGCTTGCCCGCGCGATCTCCTCGGCGATTTCCTTGCGCGTGCAAAAACACGGATACAGCAATCCCCGTTCATCCAGCTTCGCAAGTGCGGTGCGATAGGCATCGAAGCGCTGCGATTGCCTGAGCACAGGCTCCTCCCAGCGAAGGCCCAGCCAGGACAGATCCTCGAAAATCGCATCCACGAATTCCGCGCGCGAGCGTGCCGTGTCGATATCCTCGATGCGAAGCAGAAATCTTTCGCCCGCATCGGCCGCCGTGCACGCGGCGAATGCATGGCCCAGATGCAGCAATCCGGTTGGACTTGGCGCAAACCGCGTGACAATCATACGCCCGAGCTAGCATTTTTCGGGTCCATGCCGAAACCTCACCGTATCTCCACGCCCAACGATCTGGACAATGCGATTGCCGCACTCATGGCGGCCGACAAGCGCCTGCATGCGATCGTCGAACGCGCAGGCCGCCCGCCCCATCGCCACCGCCGGAAAGAAGGCTTCGAGGCGCTGATGGAAATCATCGTGAACCAGCAGTTGTCCACGGCTGCCGCCGATACGATCTTCGGCCGCGTCAAACGGAAAGTCGTCCCTTTCGATCCCGCCACCTTGATTGCAACCGATGCGGAAACCCTGCGCGCCTGCGGCCTATCCGCGCCCAAGCAGAAGCACATGAAATCCATCGCCGCCGCAATTCTCGACGGTTCGCTCGATCTCAAGCGCGTCCGCCGCATGGCCGACGAGGAGGCGCGCGCCCATCTCACGGCGATCAAAGGCATTGGGCCGTGGACGGCTGACATCTATCTGATGTCATCGCTCGGCCGTGCCGATATCTGGCCGGTTGGCGACGTCGCGCTGCAGGCCGCCGTCGCCCGCGCGCTGAAATTGAAGAAACGCCCGAACGAAAAAGCGATGGAAAAGCTCTCGAAGGCCTGGCGTCCCTGGCGCACGGTCGCCGCGCGCGTCTTCTGGATTCACGAAGACGGCATCCGCCGCGAAAGGCGCGAAGCCGGGGCGCGGGCAAAAGCCGAAAAGAAGAAAAACGGAAAATCCTGATGGCGCTGCGTCAACTCTCCGGCCCTCGTCTGCCGCCAGCGCGCGGTGCGGCCACCCATCTCGTCGTGCTGTGTCACGGCTATGGCGCGGATGGAAACGATCTCATCGGGCTTGCGCCGCATTGGCAGCGCCTGTTGCCGACGGTTGCCTTCGCAGCACCCAACGCGCCGGAGCCGTGCGCGGGCGCGCCGATGGGGTTTCAATGGTTTCCCATCTCTCGCCTCGATCCCTCCGAAATGCTCAAAGGCGTGGAAAGCGCGGCCGGCACGCTCGACGCTTTTCTCGACAGCGAATTGGCGCGGCTGAACCTTCCGCCCGAACGCCTTGCGCTGGTGGGTTTCAGCCAGGGCACGATGATGTCTCTTCACGTCGGCCTTCGCCGTGCGGTGAAGCCTGCGGCCATCATCGGTTATTCGGGCGTGCTGGCGGGCGCCGAACGCCAGCAGCCGGTCGGCCCCGATGCACCGCCCATCCTGCTCATCCATGGCGACGCCGATCCGATGATTCCCGCCCAGGCGCTGTTCGTGTCGGCCACGGCGCTTGGCCGCGCCGGTGCAAGCGTCCAGTGGCACGTCTCGGGCGGGGTAGGCCACGCCGTCGGTCCCGACGGGCTTGCGCTGGGCGGAAATTTCCTCGCCATGGCCTTCCGCGGGCTCCTGCCCCGCCCGGCTGAAGTCTCCTGCGCGGCCGGCTAACGTCTTTAGGACGTCACGCTTTTTCGCTTATTCTCGAAGGGAATCGTGATTCTTGTGCAGCAAGTGCGATTCCCCCTAAAGTCCGCCCCCGGACGATCGAACAACCGGATTGGAGGTGCAGCCTTCACAGGATATCCGTCATGTTAGCCGCGCGGTTGCCCGACAATTGCCCGGCGCTTGTGCTCAACGCGGATTACAGGCCGTTGAGCTATTTCCCGCTTTCGCTCTGGTCCTGGCAGGACACGATCAAGGCCGTGTTCCTGGAGCGGGTGAATATCCTTGCCGAATACGACCGCAAGGTTCATTCGCCCAGCTTCGAGATGAAGCTGCCCTCGGTCGTTTCGCTCAAGACCTATGTCAAGCCCGCGCGCAACCCCGCCTTTACGCGGTTCAACGTCTTCCTGCGCGATCGTTTCGAATGCCAATATTGCGGCTCGCCGGAAGATCTCACCTTCGATCACGTCATTCCGCGTTCGCGCGGCGGCAAGACAACCTGGGAAAACGTGGTCGCGGCCTGTGCGCCTTGCAACCTCATAAAGGGCGGCCGCCTGCCCCAGCATATCAACATGCATCCGCGCAACCGCCCGCATAAGCCGACGGTTACGGAGCTGCGCAACAACGGCCGCAAATTTCCGCCCAACTATCTGCACGAAAGCTGGGCCGACTTTCTCTATTGGGACAGCGAGCTGGAACCGTAATTGGCGAATGGCGAATAGCGAATATCGAATATCGAATAGAACGCAACCCCCATTCGCTATTCGCGCTTCTCCCGCCACATCGCCATCAAGGGCGGCGCGCCGTTTGGCGAGATGTTCTTCTTCGCGGCAAATCCCGCGCGCTCGTAAAGCCGCGTGTTCTTTGGATTGGAATTTTCAAGGTAAGCCGGCATGTGCATTTCATCGGCCCGCTTGAGCGTGGCTTCGAGGATTGCCGATCCCAATCCCATTCCCTGAAATCGCGGCGCCACGCCTATGAAGGCGAGATAGAAGTGATCCTCGTGCGGATGATGTTTCTCCATCGCATCGGCCATTGCCGATCCGCGCCCCAGCCTCGGCAATCCGCACAATCTAACGAACAGGGGCAACAGCTTGATCTGCTCCAACAGCCCGCCGGGGCTTGCCGGCGTTCCGGGCGGCAGCCACGCCGCAGCCGCCGAACCGTCGCCGGCCATCCACACCTCGCCGAAAGGGATCGCACGCACCTGCAAGAGCCAATAGAAAAACCGTTCCAGCCCTCGAGCCCGTTTGGGTCCGGGCCGTGCGATCCAGTCGAACACCGGATCGTTCAGAAAGGCGGCTGCGAACAGGCGCGACAGCGTGCCCGCATCGTCCTGTGTGGCGCGCCGCGGATTGGAAGCCTGCTGCAGCCGCTCGAAGCGCTCGTCGCTCATATACGTTCGGACAGTTTGATCGCGAGCCGGCAACCCGTCTTGATCGCTTCGCTGAGCAGTCGATAGCCGGGCGCCATCTCCGCGCCATATTCAAACGCCGTATCGCGATGGGCGATTTCGTCGGCGCGGAATTCGGCCAGCGTTTTTTTCAATTCGGGATCGTCATCGAGCTGCTCGACCTGCCTGGCATAGTGTTCGTCGATCACCTGTTCCACCGCCGCGGTGCAGGCCATCGCCGTTTTCTCGCCCATGAGCGCGGTGGCCGCCCCAAGCGCAAATCCCGCCACACGCCACACAGGCTCAAGCGCCGTGGGTCTTACATGGCGTTCGTTGACGAGCTTGTCGAAAGCCTTGAGATGCTTTTCTTCCTGCGCCGCCATATGCGCAATCGCTTTCGCAGCACCTTGCGATTCGGGCCGCGTGCGCATCACCGCAAGCTGGCCTTCGTAGATTCGCACGGCGCCGTATTCGCCGGCATGATCCACGCGGATCATCGCTTCGGTATCGCGCGCGATGTGCGAACCCGGTGCGGCCGGACGTCTGCGTCGTGCAGCGCTCATCCCTTATGCCTTGTCAGTGCCAGCGCGCCCAATGCGGCGGCCAGCAGCGAGATCGTTGCATTATACCCCGCCAGGGAAATTCCAAAGAGCCGCCACGCCGCGATGTCGCACATCACGACACGCGCATTGAAATCGATGGTGCCGGTGAATTCGAAGCGCGGCCCCGTGCAGGCCTGCGGCCCCTTCCACCAATGCCATTCGATTCCTGCGTGATAGACGCCGATCGCGCCTGACAGCGCGATGCAAAGAACAACCAGCCACGCAACGGCTGCATCCCATTTGCGGTCGATCAGGCGGGCCCCTGACAGTCCCCATCCGCCCAGCCCGATGACGGCCGAAGCGATATGCGGCCAGCGCTGCCAATGGCAGATTTCGCAAGGCGGATATCCGCCCAGATACTGGAACCCCAAGGCCCCCAAAATCAGCGCCAGCGACAGCGCCCCGCCCGCGAATGCGACCAAAAGCGGCAGGGGCGGGCGCAAGCCCCGGGGGGGCGGAAACTCATCGCTCAAAGATCTGCTCCTGCCGCGCGAACGCCTTGAATTCCAGCGCATTTCCGCTTGGATCGGCAATGAAGAAGGTGGCCTGCTCGCCGGGCCGGCCCTCGAACCGGATAGAGGGTTCCACCAGAAAGGGCACGCCTGCGGCCCTCAGCTTGGCCCCCAGATTCCGCCATTTCTCCATGTCAAGAATGATCCCGAAATGGCGGACCGGAATCTTCTTCCCGTCGACCGAATTATGCTCTTCCGCAAGGCCGAAACCCGCGCTTAAATGGGCCACGATCTGATGTCCGAAAAAGTCGAAATCGACCCATTCGGCGGAGGATCGGCCCTCGTTGCATTCCAATAAAACGCCGTAAAACGCGCGCGCTTCTTCAAGATCGCGAACGGGAAAGGCGAGGTGGAATCGGGGCACTGCGGTCATTGGATAGTCACTGTCGCGCGCGAAAGCGTGCTCGGCAAGGTGGGGGTCTTTGACAATGCGTAGGGTTCGCCCGCGCAAAAGCAACAAGCGTCGCGACATGGCGCGGCGCGCGCTTCTGCGCATCGATGGAAAGCCGGTCGAAGTCACGCTTCAGCTCAACCGCCGTGCCCGAAGGCTTATCGTAAAGGTCCATCCGTCGACCGGCGAAGTCACGGTCGTGGCCCCCTCGCGCAGCTCGCTCAGCGAGGCGCTCGATTTCGCCCGCACCGAATCGGATTGGATCGCACGCCGGCTGAAAAACGTGCCGCGTCCGGTTTCGTTCGAACTCGGCGCGCGCATTCCGCTTCGCGGCGAGATGCACATCATCCGCCGCGGCGAGACGAGGAACCGGCCTGTGTGGGTCGATCGTTCGGAAGAAGAGCCGATTATCCGCGTCTCCGGCTGGGGCGAACACACCGAACGCCGCGTATTCGATTTTTTGAAACGCGAAGCGCGCAGATCGCTCGACCAGCATGCGATGTTCTATGCACAGATGATCGGCGTGCGTCCCAAGCGCATCGCCGTGCGCGACACCGCCACACGCTGGGGCTCCTGCTCTTCGGGGCGGATTCTTTCTTTCTCCTGGCGGCTCATCATGGCGCCGCCTTTCGTGCTCGACTATGTGGTCGCTCACGAGGTCGCGCATCTGCGCGAGATGAACCATGCGCCGCGTTTCTGGCGCCTCGTCGACAGCATGGTGGAAAATCGCGAGCGCGCGCAGCGCTGGCTCGCACAGCACGGCACGACGCTTCACCGCTATGCGCCGCGCGGCGTGGATCGATCCTAAAGGATCGCCATCACGAGCAGCGCCCACATCGACAGGCCGAGAACGAGGATCAGTGCAAGCCATACGCCGCGCGGACGATCGCGGTCGCGCGCGTATTCGCTGAATTCGAGGAACTCTTCCGGCGGACAGCGCGCCTTCCAATCCTGGCCGAAAGGCAACGTGTCTGACTGGCACTGCGGTTCCGCCAAACGCGCATGCAACGAAACAACTCTACCCATGACGGTGCGAAAACGTGTCAGCCGCCGAATGGTTCACACACACACGCGCGTCAGGTTCCGCCGAACAGCTTGTCCAGAATGTTGTCGAAACTTTCCGGCTTGTCGTTCTTCGTTTCTGCGACGGCTGGCGCCGGCGGCTGTTGCGGCGCCGGGGAAGCTTCGGGCGCGGACGGTGCCGCAACGGGGGCGGCCGCAACCGTCCCGGCCGGTGCCGCCGCTGCCATCGCCGCAAGTCCCGCAAGCGGACGCGGCGGCAATCCCCGTTCCGCGTCGTCCATGAACGACCTGAACAGTTGCGCGGGCAGCGTGCCGCCCGTCACATGCTTCATCGGAGACGAATCGTCGTTTCCGAACCACACGCCGCAGACATAATCGGCCGTGAAGCCGATGAACCATGCATCGCGGAAATCCTGCGTGGTGCCGGTCTTGCCCGCATCGTCGCGTCCTTCGAGTTTTGCGGCCCTACCCGTCCCGCTTGCCACCACTTCGCTCATCAGCCGCGTCACGGCGGCCGCATTCTCCGGCGACATCGCGCGGCCCAATCCCGTGCCATGACGCTGATAGAGCACCTTGCCCGATTTCGTGCGGATGCGCGTCACGCCGAAAGCGCTGACGCGAACGCCGCCATTGGCGAATGCGGCATAGGCTTGCGTCATCTCCAGCGGCGTGACGACCGATGTTCCCAATGCAATCGAAGGCATCGCGGACAAATTGGATTCGATGCCCACGCGATGGGCCGTATCCGCCACCGTGCGCGGCCCCACAGCATAAGCCAGTTGCGCCGCCACCGTGTTGGAGGATTTGGCAAACGCCCGCGTCAGCGTGATTTCGCCTTCATAGCGGCCTTCATAATTTCGCGGCCGCCATTTCCTGCCGATGGTCACCGGTTCGTCGCGCATCGTCGACTCCGGGGTGAAGCCGTGCTCGAATGCGGCCAGATAGACAAACGGCTTGAACGACGATCCGGGCTGCCGCCAGGCATCGGTGGCGCGGTTGAACGGCGTTTCGGAATAGGATCTGCCGCCCACCATGGCGCGGATTTCGCCGTTTGGCGTCATCGCCAGCAGGGCTGCCTCGCCGGCATTCATCTGTGCGCCTTGTTGGGCCAGGGCTGCGCGTACCGCGCGCTCGGCCTTCTCCTGCAAATCGAGATCGAGCGTAGTCTCCACGATCACCGGCTCGTCTGTCTCGCCTATCTCTTCCGAAAGATGGGCGAGCACCCAATCCACGAAATAGCCCGAGCTCGGCGTTCCCCAATTGCGCACCACGCGCGGCCGTGTGGCAACGGCCTCGGCCAATTGCGCGCCGCTGATGAAGCCCGCATCGGCCATCGCCGCCAGCACGGCCCTGGCGCGGTCGGCGGAAGCGTCGGCATTGGCGAGCGGATTGTATTTCGCCGGCGCCTTCAGGCTTCCCGCCAGCATCGCCGCTTCGATCAGGGTCAGCCTGTTCGCGTGCTTGTTGAAGAATCGTTCGGAAGCCGCGTCGATTCCGTAAACGCCCGCGCCGAAATAGACGCGGTTGAGATAGAGCGTGAGGATCTCGTCTTTGGAGTAATGCGCTTCCAGATAAAGCGCGAGCACCGCCTCCTGGATCTTGCGCTCGAACGTGCGGTCGGGCTTGAGGAACAGGTTTTTGGCGAGCTGCTGCGTGATGGTCGATCCGCCCTGCACCACGCGGCCTTCGCGAAGATTGGCACGCGCGGCGCGCAGCAATCCGGCCGGATCGATTCCCCAATGGCTGCGGAACCTCCGGTCCTCGATGGCGATGAAGGCATTGGGCACGTAGGCGGGCAGCGTGCGCGCGTCCACCAACTTGCCTTGCATCAGTCCGTTTCGGGCGATGAAGCGTCCCTTGTCGTCGAGAAGCGTGATGTCGTGCGAAGCCGATTTCGCCATCAGGCGCGAAACGTCGGGCAGGTCGCTTGCCCAGCGCCCATAGAGCACACCGCACAGGATTGCGATCCACGCGAACAGGAAGAACAGAATGTATGGCCAGCTTCGCCTGCGCGGCGGTTCTGCTTCGCCGTCCGGCGGCTCCGGAGGAGGCTGCGCCGGGCCGCGCCTTCGCGGCTCGAACGAGGGCTCTATCTTCTCAGGCCTGCGCGGCATTGATGCGTTCTAGGCGTCAAGCGTTAATGGCTTGTTAACTCTCTGAAGGCCGCTGCCATTGCGTTCGAACCCAACCGCCAATTGGTGATAGGAGCGGCTCAATCGCCGATCTTCACATTCGCCATGCCTTCGCTGTCCAGCTTGCCGCGAATGGCGTGGAGCTTCACCTTGCCCGATCCCAGCGCGTCGATACGGGGATTGACGGCCACACCGCCGAAGAACACGTCGCCCGATCCCGCAATGTCGACCTTGAACGGATCGGCGAGGCCATCGGCGATCTTCACCGAGCCTGCGCCTGCGATATCGATATCCACCGGCCCCACAACCTTGGTGGCGGTCAGGCTGCCGGAGCCCGCGATGTCGAGATTCAACGGACCGTGAACGGAACCGATCGATGCGTCGCCCGAACCGTTCAACTCGGCATGAACGCTCTCAACGTCGCCCGCATTGACGCGGCCCGAGCCGTCGATCTCCAGGCGCAAGGGTCCGGCCACTTGCGACATGTCCACCTGGCCCGATCCGTCCAGTTCGATCTTGGCGCTCTTGAGCTTGCCGACTTTCGATTTGGTCGCGTTGGCGGTGAAATCGAGCGCGCCCATCGTATCGCCAATGGTGGCGTCTCCCACAAAATCGTCGACCGACACATCCGACCCGCGCGGCACCACCAGATGCAGGCTCAGCTTGTAGCGGTGCGAACGGTTCACGTCGGAAAAATCGAACCATTTGCGCCAATCCCACACCGACACGGTATCGCTTTCGTCGCCGCCGTCGATCCTGAGCACGCCGTCATCGACATGCGTCTCAAGCCCGTTCACCGCGCGCCGGGTGCCGGAGACGTCGAGTGTCATCGGCCCTCCGTCGCGCACATCGATCTTGATGGTTCCGATGATGGAATCGAAATGCACCTTCCTGGTCTGGAAGGTCATGCGCGGCTTGGTCACCCAGTTGCTATCGGCAGCTGCGGCCTGAATGTCGTTGCGCGCCCTGTCGGCTTGCGCCCGCGCCTTGGCGGCTTCGTCGCGGGCCATTGCAGCGGCGGCTTTTGCTTCTTCCTTGGCCTCTTTCGCGGCGGCCTTGGCTTCTTCCCTGGCTGCCCTGATTTCGGCATGGATATCCGGCGGCGAAGGCGTTGCCGGCGGCGGGGGAGGAGGCGCGGCCGGCTCGCCATGGGCAAGCGTCGGCAATATCAGGGCTGCGGCCAGTGCCGCTCCGCCCAGAAAGGATTTCATCTCGTTGCGATTCATCGGTCCCGCGCTCCCGGCGCCTCTATTCTGGACTTATAACTAGTACGGACTTCCCTGTAGCGCTAGTGTACGGAATGCGCAACCCGGCCATTGCGGTTAAAGGACCTGAACAAACTAGAAACATAAAGAGAACGTTATGGCATCAGTCTATAGCCGCCGCTCTCTGTGACCAGTAGCTGTGCCTGTCCGGGGCTGGTCTCGATCTTCTGGCGCAGCCGGTAGATGTGGGTTTCGAGGGTGTGGGTGGTCACGGCGGGGTTATAGCCCCAGACTTCGTGCAGCAGCGTATCGCGCGGCACCGTATCCCCCGACCGGTAGAGGAACTTGAGAATGTTGGTTTCCTTCTCGGTCAGCCGCACCCGCTTGCCCTTTGAATCGATCAGGAGCTTGGCGCTGGGCCGGAAGGTATAGGGGCCGATCTTGTAGACCGCGTCCTCGCTTTGCCCGTGGCTGCGCAAATGGGCATGCAGCCGCGCCATCAGCACGGCAAAGCGAAACGGCTTGGCGATATAATCGTTGGCGCCGGATTGCAGGCCCTCGATCGTATCGGCGTCGCTATCGGCGGCCGTCAGCATCACGATGGGGCAGGTGATGCCTTCTTCGCGGAATTCGCGCGCGAGCTTGCGCCCGTCGCCGTCCGGCAAGCCGACATCCAGGATCATGCACTCGTAGAGGCCGGTTTTCGCCGCTTCGCGCGCCTCGGCGCAATCTCCCGCTTCCACCGGCTCGAAATCGCCTTCCGCTGCCAGCTGCTCGGCCAGCGAGCTACGCAGCATCCGGTCGTCATCCACAAGAAGAACGCGTTTCGCGCTCGGCATTCAACGGCTCCAAGGGGGCGGGCGGCGCAACTCTACCCGGTTTCAGGGCTTGGGTGCTATGTGGAAGCCATGTCCGGTTCCTCACCTTCCCGCGAGTCCGTCGCGGCCGTTTCGCGCGCCGCTTCGGCCATGCGCGCGGGCGCGCCCGTGGCCATTGCGCAAGGCGGCAAGACGGCGCTGGTGCTCGCCACCGAAACGGCGACGGACGAATCGCTTGCAGCGCTGGGCGCAAATCCGGTTCTGCTGCTCACCCATGCCCGTGCCGCCACGCTCAAGATCCGCCTCTACACGCCCGAAGCCGTGGCCCTTCCTATCGTGCCGGGCACCGGAACGGATGCGCTGCGCGCCATCGCCGATCCGACGGCCGATCTCGCTGAACCGCTGAAAGGACCGTTCGATGCGCGGCGCGAACCTTTGCCCGCTGCATTCGCGCCCGCCATCAGGCTTGCGAAGCTCGCGGGACTTCTGCCCTCCGCCATCGCTGTCGAAACCGATGCGATTGCTGCGGGCACTGTTTGCGTGCCAGCCGATTCCATCCGCCGCTATGACGACGCGCTGATCGACACATTGCAGATCGTCACGCGCGCGCGCGTGCCGCTGGAAGGCGCGGAGAAGACCGAACTCGTCGCCTTTCGTCCCGGCGACGGCGGCCCCGAACATTACGCGATCGTGATCGGTGCGCCGTCCACACAATCGCCGGTGCTTGCGCGCCTGCATTCGGAATGCTTCACCGGCGATCTTCTGGGCTCGCTCAAATGCGATTGCGGCGAACAGCTGCGCGGCGCGATCAGGGAAATCGCGAGCGCTGGAAGCGGCATCCTTCTCTATCTCGCGCAGGAAGGCCGTGGCATCGGCCTTATCAACAAACTCCGCGCCTATCGCCTGCAGGACCAGGGCTTCGATACGATTGAAGCGAACGAACGCCTGGGCTTCGAGGCCGATGAACGTCTCTACGGCATCGCCGCGAAAATGCTTTCGCTTCTGGGTTACAAATCGGTGCGCCTGATGACCAACAATCCCGAAAAGGTGGCAGCGCTTGAATCCGCCGGCATCGAGGTCGCCGAAAGAGTCCCCCATGCCTTCGAAAGCAACGAACACAACCGCGCCTATCTCGATACGAAGGCGAAAAAGGCCGGACACCTGTTTTGACCCGGCAATTTCTGCCGCCCCGTAATGACAAAAGCCCGGTAAACAGCCGTTAAATCCTGGCAAGACTCTTGCTCCGTATTGCCGGGGAGAAAGGTCTATGCCCGCAGCCATATTCCAGCAACAGCTCGATCAGCGTGCAGCGATGGCCGCGGCGCGCGGAACGGACGCTTCTGTCAAGACCGCGTCAACGGACAAGGCAAAAGACGGCGACGGATTTTCCTTCGACGATTTCCTCGACATCATCAACCCGCTGCAGCACATCCCGATCGTCTCGACGATCTACCGCAAGCTCACGGGAGATACGATCAAGCCGTTCGAACGTCTGGCAGGCGATACGCTTTATGGCGGCCTGTGGGGGGCCGTATCCTCCGTCGCCAATCTCGCCTTCGAACAGATGACCGGCAAGGATTTCGGCGACACGGCCCTCGCTCTTGTCGTGGGCGACGGCAAGAACGACACCGCCGTCGCTTCCACAAGCCAAACGCAGCAGATCGCCACCGAAGAGCCGCGCAGGCTTTCCGTTCTCGCCAGCAACGGTCAGGCGGCCGGCCTGGATTCCGGACCGGAAGCCAGCTTTGCTCTCACCGCCGCGCTCGACGCGCGCGATCTTCCATCCGATCTCGCCCAGCGTGCGCTCGCCGCCTACAAACGCGCCGTCGGCATAAACCAGCCCTATTACGGCGCATTGCCCGCGAACTTCTGATAGTCTCCGGCCCGTATCGACAGCGCCTGAGCGAACCCATCGCATCGCAAACCCTCATCGTTGAAATGCGCGGCACGCCGGTTCTTCGTTGGAGCGGCGGCGCGGCTCGCTGCGCCATCGGCCGCGGCGGCATTGGAAGGAAACAGCGCGAAGGCGATGGAATCACGCCTGCCGGCATCTTCCCGATCCGCAAGGTGCTCTATCGTGCCGATCGCGTTTTGCGCCCCCAAACCGGATTGCCCGCCGAGGAAATCTCGCGCGACGACGGCTGGTGCGATGCGCCGGGCGATCCCGGTTACAATCGTCCGGTAAAACTGCCCTATCCCGCAAGCGCCGAATCGATGTGGCGCGAGGATCGTCTCTACGATGTCGTGGCGATCCTGGGGTTCAACGACGATCCGGTGGTCGACGGCGCGGGCAGCGCGATTTTTCTTCACTGCGCGCGCGACGATTTCGGCCCCACCGAAGGTTGCGTGGCGTTGAAACTGCCCGATCTCTTGAATGCGCTGTCCGGTCTCGATCCCGGCGCGAATATCGAAATCCGCTAGACCCGCTCTCCGAAAATCGCGCTGCCCACGCGCACATGCGTCGCGCCGAAGCGGATGGCGGTCTCGAAATCCGCGCTCATGCCCATGCTGAGGAATTCGGCCTCGTTTTCCTGCGCGATTTTCGCCAGCAGCGCGAAATGCGGAGCGGGCGCTTGGCCGGCGGGCGGGATGCACATCAAGCCCGAAACCTTAAGTCCCGCCGTTTCGCGGCAATAGCGAATGAAGGCTTGCGCTTGCCCGGGCGCCACGCCGGCCTTCTGCGGTTCCTCTCCCGTGTTCACCTGAACGAACAGAAGCGGCGCTTTGCCGGCGCGCTCGCATTCCTGTTTCAAGGCATCCGCAAGCCTTGGCCGGTCGACCGAATGGATCGCATCGAACAGCTCCACCGCCTCGCGCGCCTTGTTGGTTTGCAGCGGGCCTATCAGATGGAGTTCGATCCCGGGATACCGCGCGCGCAGGGCGGGCCATTTCGCCTTCGCTTCCTGCACACGGTTTTCGCCGAAGATGCGATGGCCGGCTTCGAGCACCGGAACGATTTCTGCTTCGCCATGGGCTTTGCTCACGGCGATCAGCCGGGTGCGCGGCGCGGGTTTGAGCGCCGCCTTCCGCGCGGCCTCGATCCGCGAAAGAATGGCGCCGAGCGCGGCGGCCGAGTCGTGCGATAAAGGCTCTGGAGACATGCGTGCCTGATACGCTCCACCGGATGAAGCTGGCAAGGGCGGCGCTGCGGCTCAATGCCGGGAGCGATTACCGCAATCTGCCCGCGCTTGTCTTTCTGACCGATGACGAGCGCGTGCCCGATCCCTTGCCTGCGATCTCCGCGCTGCCGCGCAATAGTCTTGTGATCGTGCGCGCGCGCGATGGGCACAGACGGCGCGAGATTGCCTATGCGGCCGCCCGCATCGCCCAGCGCCGCGGTCTTTGGCTTTCGATTGCAGGCGATGCAGCACTTGCCGCCGAAACGGCGGCGGACGGATTGCATCTTGCCGAAACCGACATCGAAAAAGCCCCGCATCATTTGAGCACGGACAGGGGCTGGCTCATCACGGCAGCGGCACATTCGGC
>DASZRY010000041.1:0-2907 GCA_035548975.1 Rhizomicrobium sp. | reverse complement strand
GCCCTTGGCCCGGCCCGATGTTACGCTCACATCAGGTAATACGAACGGGCGGGGCAAATTTATGTGGGCGGGGCAGCGCGCAATGTTGTTGCGTCCTTCGGGGTCCGCTTTGCGCGGCCACCTCAGGATGACGGTTTGGGGTCCGCTTTGCGCGGCCACCTCAGGATGACGGTTTGGGGTCCGTCATCCCGAGGTGCGCCCCCCGATGCGATGCGGGGGAACGCGGAAGGCTCACCAGTTCTTGGTGATGCGAATGCCGAACAGTCTCGGATCGGTGACGAAGATATTCGTCGCGAGCGCGGTGTCGTCCGAGTTCAGGAACGCGCCGGTGATAGCTGTGGTATCGCGCAAGTTCTTCACATAAACCATCGCCTGCCAACCCTCCTGATTGGTGAAGATCAGGGCCATGTTGATGTTGGTATAGCCGTGGATTTCGTCATAGGGCCGGTCGTTGAAGATTCGCGCAAAGGAATCCGACTGCCAGTAGAAATCGCCGTGCAGCGTTCCTGCCCAGTCGGCGGAGAGCGGCATCGTGTAATCGCCTGTCAGCGACACTGTGAAATGCGGCGCGTTGGGCAGCATGTTGCCGGAGAGATCTTTCGAAAAGCCCTCTCCATGATTGGGCGCGGCATCGGGATTGAAGCCGTGATAACCAGGCAAGGGATTGCCGAAAATATCTGTCCCCGGATCGGCAACATAGGGCGCCAGCGTGACGGGATCTTCGTCGAAGGTATAGGCATCGACGCACGTGAATGCCAGCGAATCTCCGTGGCCGGCAAGCTGTTCGTTGATCACGTCGCGGGGCACGATGCAGTTCGAGGTCTGGGTGACAAACGGCTTGACCACCATCCAGTCCGAATGCCCGGCGGTGCGATCCATGATGTCGATCGCGGACTGGCCGCTATCAATCTGCGCGTCTTCATAGCCGCCGGTCAATCCGAGTTTCAGTCCGGGAATCGGCGTCCAGGTTGTTTCAAGCTCGGCGCCTTTCACCGTGGCGTTCAAATTCATGTTCACCGCGGTGCGATCAATGATCTGCGAGATCTGGTAGTTCTTGTATTTGTAAAGGAACACATCGCCGTTAAGGACCATATCCCCGTCCATTAGCGTGTTCTTTGTGCCGAGCTCGAAGGCGTTGTTGAACTCCGGCTCAAAAGTTGAGGGATGGGTCTGGTTACTCGGCGACGTCAGATAGAAGTCCTGGCCAAAACCTGTGCTGATCGGGATGACGCCCGGCGGATTGGCGCCGCCGCCCTTATAACCATGCGCATAGGATGCGTAAAACATCGACTGATCGGTGAAATCGAGTTTCGGCATCCAGGTGATATTGGCGCGGCCCGTCACCTCCCGCCATTCCTGATCGATGACATTTGTGATCGGATAGCCTTTGTAGGCGATCAGCGCCCAGCTCGGAATGACGTCGAAATGCTTCTTGTCATCAGTGTAGCGTAGACCGCCAGTGAGTTTCACGTCATCGCTGACGTTGTAGTAGACTTCCCCGAACAATGCCCAGGACGAGAGCCTGTAAGGGTTCTGGCTGCGGAAGTAGTTGTGACCCAAGCCATCCACGCTTCCCAGCGGATTGGGATCGACATAGGAACAGCCGAGCCCGAGGAAGGTGGTCTGCCCCAACAGCGTATGATCGGTGATCGCGGGCTGCGGATCGCAGGCATTGGCAAGCACGGGATCGAACGGAATATGGGGAGCATCTGTGGGCAGCGAGCCGCCAAAGAAGCTGTTAAAATTCTCCGCCGCCAGTGAGATGGCATTGGCCATGATCTGGTAGTTTTCCAATGTGCGGTATTTGAGATAGTTGCCGCCAGCCACAAAATTGAGATTGCCGCTGAACGAAGAAGCAAGTCGCACCTCCTGATAGAACTGGTGCGCGGTCTCGTCGGAGATGTCCTGCGCCACAAGACGGCTGGAACAGCCGAGCTGCGGATCGCAATATTCCCCGTCCTGACCGACCAAGGTGTTTCCACCGGGATCGAGGAAGAGTCCCTCGCTCGTATTGTAGCGATTGAAATCTTCCGTCGAATAGAGACTGTCGGTGTTGTAGGCCGTCTGCGACGTGATCTTTAACGATGGTGTCACGCTGAAATCGATGTTGAGTTCGTAAGTGTCGTTCTTTGCCTTGTATATCGGATCGATCAGAGAGCTGATGACGCGCAAATCCGTCGATTGCGTGACGCCTGCATAAGGATTGATACCCGGCGTCATGTAAGGACTGAGCAGCTGCAATGCCGCGATAAACGGAATGGAGGCGGCATTCGGCGTACCGAAGGATTCCGGCGCATAAAGCGAGGCTCCCGTGCACCCTTGTTGCAGCCAGACGCCGCCAAAATTGCCACCGTTGGGATCGTAATCGGGAATCTGCGGTCCCGCCGGTCCGTCGACCGACGCTGGCGGCTCGTCGCGCGCGCAGAGCTGCTTGCCGCTGCGAAGACGGCCATCGGACTCGTCGAAATGCTCCCAGACTGCGGTGGCCGTCAGCTGGGAAATAGGATGAACGAGCAGCGATACCCGGCCCGACCACAAATCGCGGCCGTCGGTCGAATGACTTGTTTCCTCGTTGAAGGAATACCCATCGCGCTTTGTCCATTCGCCCGCGACGCGCAAGTCGATCTTGTCGTCAAGAACGGGTACGTTGAGCATGCCTTCGAGGCGGCGGTTGTTGTAGTTGCCGACATCGACGGAAGCCATCGCTTCCCAATGATCGGTGGGCCTGGCCGAGATGAGATTGACCACGCCCGACGTCGCATTTCGCCCGTAGAGCGTGCCTTGCGGCCCGCGCAAAACCTCGACTTGCGAAACGTCAAAAAATTCCTGCTCGAAGAAATGATTGCGCAGGAACGGCACATCGTTGAAGGAGACGGCAACGGCAGGATCGGTGGTGACGGAAATGGC
>DASZRY010000040.1:0-22180 GCA_035548975.1 Rhizomicrobium sp. | reverse complement strand
TTCGGTTCGCTTTCCGGATCGATGCTGCCCTTCATTCTGAAGCGCTTCGGCTTCGATCCGGCGAGCGCATCCGCACCCTTCGTGGCGACGCTGGTGGATGTGACGGGGCTTGTGATCTATTTCACGGTGGCGCTCATGATCCTGCAAGGAACGCTGCTTTAGTTTCTGTTTGAGGGATGATCCCCTTCGCCGGAAACCCGCTCGACGAGGCCTATGCGGCGTTTTCGACCGCAACAATCCTGTAGGCCGGCAGGATAACGGTCACTGCGGTCCCCTTGCCGGGGCTGCTCTGGATCTCCAGCGTTCCGCCGTGCGCTTTCATCAGTTCCAGCGAAATGGGAAGGCCGAGGCCTGCACCTTCGAATTTCCGCGAAAGCTTGCTGTCGACCTGACTGAAATGTTCCAGCGCCTTCGGAATATCCTCTTCGGCGATTCCGATTCCTGTATCGGATATCGTCAGATACATTCCTCTCGCGTCGATCCCGGCAGTTACCTTGACCGTTCCGCCGGACGGAGTGAATTTTACCGCGTTGGACAGAATGTTGAATATCACCTGATACATTCTTCGCCGGCCGGCCCGTACGACGGGCAGACCGGAAGGCGTTTCGTCGAGCAGGCGCAAGCCCCCTGCGGCCGCCTTTTCGCGCACCGCATTCAGCGCCTCGGCCACCAGCTCGCGCGGCGAGAACACCGATTCCTGCAGCGCCAATCCGCCGGAATGAAGTTTGACATGATCGAGGATGTTGTTGATGAGATCGAGCAGCCGGGCCCCGCTGTCATGAATGTCCTGAACATAGTTGCGATAGCGCCGGTCACCCATCGGGCCGTACAGCTCGTCTCGCAATATTTCGGAAAATCCCAGTATCGCGTTGAGCGGCGTTCGGAGTTCGTGACTCATTTGCGCCATGAAATCGGATTTCGCGGTGTTCGCCGCAGTCGCGGCCAGAAGCGCCTCGTTCAGGCTTCGCGTGGTCTTTTCCAGATTTCGCTTCGTCGTCTCCAATTCGAAAATGTGGCCGCGAAGCCGCGCTTCTTCGCCAAGGCGGCGCTGGGCAAGATGATTGTCGAACTGTGCGGCCGCAAGACCCAAACCGACCACAAGAACCGTCAAGGCCGCGACCGCAATGCCGATATATTCCGAATTGACCAGAATGTGCGCGCCATAGGAAACGGTGGGATCGGGTACGAGCGTCATTGCCGCCATGCCGGCAAAATGAAGCGCGCAGATTCCGAATGCCCACAGAAATGCCGTCAGCAAGCGGCCGCGGATATTGCGAATCGCGAGGGCGGTATGTGCACCGGCCACCACAAAGCCGACCGCAATGACCACCGACGCCGCCACATAGCGCCAGTCCCAAACGATATGGAACGGTCCTTCGATGGCGCGCGCGCCGAGGTAATGCATGCCCGCGACTGCAAGTCCGCCGACCGTCGCCCCAAGTTTGGGAAGGTCCATGAGCATGGCCATTGCGAAGCCCAGGCACGACAGCCCAATCGCAAGAACCATGGACAGCACGGTGTTCCAAAGATCGAATGCCAAAGGAAGCGTGCTTCGATAGGCGAGCATCGCCACAAAATGCATGCCCCAAGTGCCTGCACCGAAGACGAATGCCGCCGAGAAGACCCAGGCACGCTTCATTGCACCTTCGGCAAGACGTGCGCGCATCAGAAGATTGATGGCCGTCCAGCAGGCGAAAAAGCTCAGTATCCCGGCCAGTACAACAAATCTCAAGTCATGCTGGTCCGCAATACAATGGAGCACGCGCAGCATCGTGAAATGATGACTTGCTGCAGGTAAAATTCCGGTGAAACGATAGCGTTGGGAGGGGTTAACGCCGCTCTATGCCCAAGACGCCGGGGCAGCTAGCCTACGAGTTCGCAAGACAAAAGGTGGTAAATGATCCCCTTCGCCGGAAACCCGCTCGACCGGGCGAGCGAAAAACGACCCGATACCGGATGGATCGAGGCCAAAAGGCGCGATCCTTCCACGCTCGTTCTGCCGATGTGGCGCTTGCAGCCGTTCTTGCGCGGACCGGACAATGCCGTTCCGCCGCTGGAACTGGGATTGATGCGTCCAGGCCTTGCCGATTCGCTGGCCGCGCCCGATGCGCCATGGGTGTTTCTGGGATTGGAAGGCAAAAACGCGATGTTCGCGCTCGATATCAGCGCAGCGCAGGATCCCGCAAACAGCGGACCGCTCGCAGGGCTAGGACATTTCCGCGAAGCGCGGGGCGCGGCCATGATGCTCGATCCGCGCGATGCGGCGATCATGGGCCAAGCCAAGGCGATGATCGACTGGCACCAGCGCCACGGATTCTGCGCCCGCTGCGGCGCGCCGACAATAATGGCCGATGCGGGCTACAAGCGTGTCTGCCCCGATTGCAAGGCCGAACATTTTCCGCGCACCGATCCGGTGGTGATCATGCTGGCGACACATACCGATCCGGAACTGGGAGATGCCTGTCTGGTTGGACGCGGCAAACAGTTTCCGCGCGGCATGTTCTCCGCGCTGGCGGGATTCATCGAACCGGGCGAGACGATAGAAGAAGCCGTGCGGCGCGAATTGATGGAAGAAGCGGGCGTGAAAGTGGGCAAGGTGACCTATCACGCCACGCAGCCCTGGCCGTTTCCCTCTTCGCTGATGATCGGCTGTTTCGCCCAGGCGGAAAGCCGCGACACGCGCGTCGACGAAACCGAAATCGCCGAGGTGCGCTGGCTGGACCGCGATCTCGCCCGCCGCCTGGTCAAAGGCGAAGGCGTGGACGGCGTGTGGGTGCCGCCTTCCATCGCGATTGCGCATCATCTGATCAAGGACTGGGCGGAGGGGTGAGCTTGGGCGAACCTGCGCGGATTGCCCGGAAACTTCAAGCCATAGAAGCCGATATCACCACGCTTGGTGTCGATGCCATCGTGAACGCGGCCAATGTGCAGCTTCTGCCGGGCGGCGGCGTGGACGGCGCGATCCGGCGTGCAGCCGGACCGAAACTCACCGAAGAAACGCGGGCCATCGGAAAATGTCCCACCGGAACGGCTGTGCTCACCCAAGGGTACGATCTTCCCGCCAAATATGCGATCCACACGGCGGCCCCGATCTGGGAAGGAGGCTATCGCGACGAGGAACAGGAGAGGCTGCTTTCGTCCTGTTACGAAAGCGCGCTCGAACTCGCCGATGCGCACGGCATCGCGACCATAGCCTTTCCCGCCATCGGCACCGGAATCTATGGCTGGCCTGCGGAACGCGCGGCGAAGATCGCCTTCGAGACGGTAGTGCGCCATCTTGCGATGTGCAGGGTGCAGACCAGGGTGATCTTCTGCTGCTTCAACACAGCCGACCGCGAACGCTATGCGAAGCTGATCGCGGGACTTGCGGATTGAACGAGAAGGCTGCGGCGTTCAGGCTGCAGCCTTGAGCGGCTTGGCGCGCGCGATGCGCCTGCGCTCGCGGGGATCGTTTGTCGCCGTCCACAAATCGTTGCGGCGTTGAACATTCAGCCAAAATTCCGGGCTGTTCCCGAAAACACGCGCGAGTATCAGGGCTGTGGCTGCAGTCACATTCCTGCGGTTGTTGCAAAGTTCATTGACGTGCTTGCGCTGAACGCCCATCGCATCTGCAAGTGCGGCCTGGGTAAGCCCCATCGGACGCATGAATTCCTCGGTGAGGATCTCGCCAACCGAGACGGGCTTGCGTTTGGTCATCAGCATGTTTTGCCTCATCTGTAACTGTGATCGTCCAAATATATGTTTTCCGCTCTCCCCCGGCCTGCATCCCAGCGGAATACCAGTCTCCACCGGTTGTTCACGCGGATCGAATGAAGTCCGGCGAGATTGCCGTGCAGCTTTTCAAAATGATTGCTGGGAGGCACCCTCAAATCCCGATCCGTCATCGCGTCGTCCAGCATCTGCAGTTTACGGAAGAGACGCACTTCAAGATCGGCCGGAATGTGCCGCGAGCGCTTGTCTTCGACAAAGAACGCTCGCAGCCACTCGTCCCGAAAGCTCACGATCATGAGCCGTGCTCCCCCCGAATGAGTTTATGTACCACTCATTGGTACATACGGCAAGATTGCCTTTGCTGCCAGCCGTCACGGCCGGCAGGAAACAGGGCATTTCAGGGCAAATTCGCGCGGAAGGGATGGGCGCGATAGACGCCGAGCACGGTGAGCTTGCTCGTGAAAAATTGCAGTTCTTCCAGGGCGAGCCGGACAGAACGGTCTTCGGGATGGCCTTCGATATCGGCGTAGAACTGGGTGGCGTTGAACGAACCGCCGAGCTGATAGGATTCGAGCTTGGTCATGTTCACGCCGTTGGTGGCGAAGCCGCCCATCGCCTTGTAGAGCGCGGCAGGAACGTTGCGCACGCGGAAAACGAAGCTCGTGATGACGGGCCTGCCGTCGTGCGGCGCATCGTCGGGTTCGCGCGCCATGATGAGAAAGCGCGTCATGTTGTGCGGCTCGTCCTCGATATCCGGCTTGATGATGTCAAGCCCATAGATTTCGCCGGCAAGAGACGATGCAATGGCCGCAAGCGAGCGGTCCTTCGTTTCGGCGACGTAGCGCGCCGAGCCCGCCGTATCGTGCCAGTTCTGCGCCGTCCAGCGCATGTCGCGGATGATCTTGCGGCATTGGCCGAGCGCAGGTCCCTGGCTCATCACGGTCTTGACGTCGTCGAGGATCGCACCCTTCACGCCCAGAAGCTGGTGATGGATGCGCAGGAAATGCTCGCCGACGATGAAGAGGCCCGCTTCCGGCAGCAGATGATGGATGTCGGCGATGCGGCCGTGCAGCGAATTCTCCACCGGGATGATGCAGAGATCGGTATCGCCCGTTCGCACCGCATCGACCGCATCTTCGAAGGTGGGCTTGGGAATCGCCGCGGCATGGGGCAGCGCCTCGCGCGCGGCAAGGTTGGCATAGGCGCCCGGTTCGCCCTGAAAGGCGACGCGCTTTGCTTTTTCGATCAGTGTGCTCATCCCCGCCCCAATATCGCGCGCGCCTTTTCCAGATCGCCGGGAGTATCGACGGAGAGAGGCACGCTGTCCACGCGCGCCACCCTGATCGTCATGCCCGCTTCGAGCGCGCGCAACTGCTCCAGCTTCTCGCGCTTTTCAAGCGGCGACGGCGGCAGCGCCACAAAGCGCGCAAGACTCTCGCGCCGGAAGGCATAGATGCCGATGTGATGAAACAGCGGTCCGTCGCCGCAGGGTGCTGCCGCGCGCGTGAAATAGAGCGCGCGGCCGGAAAGACCGCCGGCCTCCCACGCCACCACAGGCTTGACCACGCTGGGATTGGCGCGATCTGCCGGATCGTCGATTTCGGCAGCAAGCGTTGCGATATCGGCATCGCCCAGCGCACCGGCCACCGCGCGTATCTGGGCCGGATCGAGTGCCGGCAGATCGCCCTGCAGATTGACGATGACATCGTGTTTGCCGGCCGGATCGACGGCGTTCAAGGCGGCGAAGACGCGATCGGAACCCGACGGCAGATCGGGATCGGTCAAAACCGCTTTTCCCCCTGCTGCTTCCACCGCCGCCACGATTTCGGGTTCGGCTGCGGCCACCACCACCGGCCCCACGCCTGCCGCCACCGCCTGACGCCAGACGCAGACGATCATCGGCACCCCGCCAATAGGGGCGAGCGGCTTTCCCGGCAGGCGTGTGGAGGCCATCCGGGCGGGGATGATCACGATGGGATTCGCAAGGGGGCTCATCGGCTTTTCCGCCAAATCCTTCCGCTACTTATGCGACGCTTCGCCGCGAGAAATGCCAGGCTTGCGGCGGTTAATGTCGCCCGCGATTTTCGGGTGGGCACCTTATGGATTCCTGGGAGTGGAACAAGATCGCGGGCGCCGTGCTGGGCACGTTGATCTTCGTCATGGTTGTGAAGATCGCCAGCGAAGCGATCTATGAGGTCGAGCCCCCCGCCAAGCCCGGCTATGTGGTCGAGGGTGTCGAAACGGCCCCTGCCGCCGGTCCCGCCGCCGCGCCTGCGGAAGAGCCCGTACCGGATTGGGGCACGGTGCTGGCCAGCGCCGATGTGAAAGCCGGCGGAGAAATCTCCAAGCGCTGCGAACAGTGTCACGACATCTCCAAGGGCGGGCCCAACAAGATCGGTCCCGAATTGTGGGGCGTTGTCGAGCGTCCGCGCGCATCGGAAGCCGGTTTTTCCTATTCGAGCGCGATGAAGGCAAAGGGGACCCCCTGGAGCTATGACGAAATCTTCCGCTTCCTGAAATCGCCCGGTTCCTACATCCCCGGCACGAAGATGAGCTTTGCGGGCCTCAAGAGCTCGCAGGATCGCATCAACCTGATCGCGTTCCTGCGCACGCAATCCGATTCGCCGGCGCCCATTCCTGCGCCGGGTGCGGCCAAGCCTGCGGAAGCAGCACCTGCTGCTGCGGCCAACGCAGCAGCAGCGCCCGCTGCTGCCGGTGACAAGGCACCGGCGACGCCTGCGCCAAAAACACCGTAAACACCGCAACACTTGAAGCATGCGGCGAAACGCGGGAGCGTGTACCCATGAACGCGCGCAAGAGAACGCTTCTGTTTGTGGTGCCGGTAAACTGGGCGCCGTTGTGGGAAGGCCAGATACACGCGGCCGATCCTGATTTGATCATCAAGGTGCAGGGCCGCGACGCATATGCGCCCGTCGAAATCGATTACGCCCTGAGCTTTCGCCCGCCGCCTGGCCTTTTCAAAACCCTGCCCAATCTCAAGGCCGTGTTTTCGCTCGGCGCGGGCGTGGACGGTTTCCTGTTGGACACGGAATATCCGCGGCATGTGCCGCTGGTGCGCTTCGTCAACAGATGGCTGTCGCTGGAAATGGCGCAATATGCGGTGCTGCACACGCTGATGCATCATCGCCAGCAGCGCATGTTCGATGCCTTCCAGAAGGCGCGTCAGTGGCGCCAGGGCATTCCGCAAAGAAAGACCGCCGACACGCGCGTGGGGATTCTGGGTTTCGGAGAGATCGGGCAATTGGCGGGCGAAAGACTGCGCGATCTGGGATTTCCGGTCGCCGGCTGGAGCCGCACGAAAAAACGCGTGGCCGGAATTGAAAGCTACGCGGGCGATGCCGAGTTGAAACCCTTCCTCGCGCGCACCGACATTCTCACCTGTCTTCTGCCGCTCACGCCATCCACGCGCGGCATTCTCAATGCGGAAGCGTTTGCCGCCATGCCCGCCGGCGCCGCCGTGATCAACGCAGCCCGCGGAGGCCACCTCGTCGAGCGCGATCTGATTGCGGCGCTGGATTCCAATCATCTGTCGGGCGCGACATTGGACGTGTTCGAAACCGAACCGCTGCCGGAATCGAGTCCGCTTTGGCTGCACCCCAAAATCACCGTGACGCCGCATGTGGCGGGCTTGACCGACCCGAAAGAAGCCGCCCGCTTCGTGATCGACGGAATGGAAAGGGTCGAACGCGGCGAGAAGCTCGACAACACGGTCGATTTCGAGCGGGGGTATTGACCCCATATATGTTGACAATTGTACATACATCCGGCAGCCTCATCCTGCAGGGCTTCGAATGGGACGATGGAAATCTTGGCAAATGCCGCAAGCATGGCGTCCTGCCGCAGGAAATCGAGGCGATTTTCGATGGGACGGTCCATATCGCGCCGGACGAAAAACATTCCGGGCAGGAACGACGCTTCCTGGCGATCGGAAGAAACCACGCAGGCAGATACGTTTTTGTGGCGTTCACTTTACGGCAGCGAAAGGGCGCGCTGTTCCTTCGGCCGATCAGCGCCAGGTACATGCATGGAAAGGAGATAAAACGTCATGAAAAGGAAAGTGCCGCACTTCAAGACAGACGAAGAAGCGGAAGCGTTCCTTGAACAGGACCTTTCCGATCTCGATTTCTCGCAATTCAAACCGGTCAAATTCGAATTCGAGTCGAAGTCTGCGCGTATCAATATGCGGGTGCCCGAGCGCCTGCTCGAAGCGGTAAAGAAAAAAGCAACTTCCCGCAAAATGCCATACCAACGGTTTATACGGGAAGTATTGGAACGCGCCGTCGCATCGAAATGATCAGAATCGCCGCACGCCTGTCACTTCGCTGCCGGATTTGGCGATGCGCTGGATCGCTTCCGAAAGCCGTTCGACGGTCACGTTCATGAAATGCGCGTTGGCGTGAATCATCCGCGCGCCGTCGACCATGATGCCGACATGGCCCTTCCAGAAAATCAGATCGCCGCGCCCAGGCCGCGACAAATCCTCGACGGGCCGCCCCAGTGCCGTTTCCTGCATGTCGCTATCGCGAGGGCAGGAATGACCCGCCGCTTGCAACGCGGTCTGCACGAGGCCCGAACAATCGAGCCCCGCATAGGTTTTGCCGCCCCAGATATAGGGCGCGCCGGCGAAACGTTCGGCGAAGGAAACCCAATCCGGCTCCTTGCGGTCGAGCGGAGAAAGATGACCGGCGAACACAAAGCCGCGTGACGACGTACGCGCGAACTTCCCCTCTTGCCCCGTCACCTGCACGCGCGCGTTCATCGGCAACAGATCGAGCACCGGGCGTTTCACGTCCGGCGCGGGCAGAAGCGGCGTTGAGCTGGCGATCACCCGATGCGTCGGCTCGAACGGCTCGGCCAGCGCTTCTTCGCGCACATATCCCACATAGTCGTCCAGCGCGCATTGCACCCAGGCCCATCCGTCGCGCCGTTCGTAGACGGTGACGGCTTCGCCGAACAGAACTTCGCTTGCCTGGCCTGCGGTGGCGGACGGCCCTGCGCGCAACGGCGTGCGGCCGGCGCATATCGATTGCACCGCACCGTCGGCATATTTCTTCGCCTCGACCTTGCCGCGCAAGGAAGACGCCGCCAAATCGCCGCGCGCCGGTGTGATGCGGGGATCGAATGTCATGCGTAACGCGATCTCAAAAGCGTATAGAGCGCGCGCGCCGTATTGGCTTCCGCGCCTTTGCGCCGTCCGGGCTTCGGCCGGTCGTTCCAGCCGGGGATATCGAGATGCATCCAGCTTTTCGATTTGCCGACGAAACGATTGAGGAAAAGCGCGGCCGTGATGGCGCCCGCCAGATTGTAATTCGGATTGTTGGTGAGATCGGCCACATCGCTGTCGAGCGCGGATTCGTACCCCCGCCACAGAGGCAGACGCCAGACATGATCGTTCGCCCGTTTCGCGCAGGCCGCAAAATCCGCCGCCAAGACTTCGTCGTCGGTGAAAAACGGCGGCAGGTCCATGCCGGTTGCGCTGCGTGCGGCGCCTGTGAGCGTCGCCAGATCGATCAGAAGTTCGGGGCTTTCGTCATCGGCAAGCGAAAGCGCATCGGCAAGCACAAGCCTTCCTTCCGCATCGGTGTTGCCGATTTCGACGGTCAATCCCTTGCGGCTCTTGAACACGTCGCCCGGACGGTAGGCGCGGCCCGAGACCGAATTCTCCACCGCCGGGATCAGCACGCGCAAACGCAAGTTCAGCTTCGCGTCCATGATCATGTGCGCAAGGCCCAGCACGGCGGCCGCGCCGCCCATGTCCTTCTTCATCGTCAGCATCGCGGAAGAAGGCTTCAGATCCAGACCGCCGGAATCGAAGCACACGCCCTTGCCGACGAGCGTGACCTTCGGCCCTCTGGCCGGACCCCATGCGATGTCGATCAGGCGGGGCGCGCGCTCCGAGCCGTGGCCCACGGCGTGAATGAGCGGGAAGTTCTGTTTCTTCAGCGCTTCGCCTTCGACAATGGAAATCTTGGCGCCATGTTCTCTTGCGAGCGCCTTCGCGGCGGCGGCAAGCTCGGCGGGTCCCATGTCGTTGGCGGGCGTGTTGATGAGATCGCGCGCGAGGAAAACGCCTTCGGCGATGCGCGTGGCTTCGGCCGCATCGGCGCCTTCGGGAACGGCGAGTTTGGGCGTCTTGCGGCTGTACTTCCGATAGCGCTCGAACTTGTAGCTGCCGAGCGCCCAGGCGATGAGGGCTGTGGTGCCGCCCAGACCTTCCGGTACATCGCCGATCGCATAGGCGCCGGCAGGCAGTGTTTCGGCAAAAGCGGCAAGCGCGAGCGAATCGCCGCCCTTGCCGAGGCCCAGCACCGCCGAGGAAATCCCGCCCGACCGATCCGGCACCAGCCGGATCTCACCTTCTTTCGCCGCAAAGCCCGAATGCCTGAGCCAATTGGCCTCGCGCTTGCCGCGGCGGGACAGAAAATCCGGCAGATCGGCGGCGGTCACCGCGTGCAGCGGCACGGCCCCCTTTGCGCGCGCGGCAAAGCTCTCATGCATGAAGATACCTTATGTTGTGCCGTGCGAGACTCTAGAAACCATGGACCGCCGCTGCAAGGAGACCGGACATGACCGCCCGCTATACGCTCGTCGCCGGAACGAAGGATTGGTCGAGCTGGTCCTTGCGTCCCTATGTGGCGCTCAAACATATCGGCGCGCCGTTCGAGGAGGAGCTGATCCATCTCAGACGCAATTCGACAACCGAAGAGGTGCAGAAGCGTTCGCCATCCGGGCGGGTGCCGCTTCTGAAGATCGCCGAGAACGGCCAGACCACGCTTGTCTGGGACAGCCTTGCGATTTGCGAGACCTTGGCCGAACGTCATCCGGAAGCGAAATTGTGGCCGGACGATTGGCGCACGCGCGCCGAAGCCCGATCCGTTTCGGCCGAAATGCATTCGGGCTTTGCCGATGTGCGCGACCAGCTCACCATGGATTTCGCACGGCGGCTGCCCACGCCGGAATTGCGCGATACCACCAAGGCGCAAATTGCGCGCATCCTGAAAATCTGGACGGATGCGCTGGGAAAACACGGCGGACCTTTCCTGTTCGGCCGCTTCTCTATCGCCGATTGCATGTATGCGCCGGTCTGTTCGCGCTTCCGCACTTATGGAATCGCCATGCCGGATGCGGCGAAAGCCTATGTCGAGCGCATGTTCGCGCTGCCTGCAATGGCGGATTGGGGAAAGGCGGCTGCGCGGGAGGTGGAAGAAGGGCAGGCGTGAGGGGGCGTGAGGGGGCGAATGGCGAATAGCGAATAGCGAGTAGGGAATAGCAGCAAACTGATTTCTCTGTTTGCGACACCCTATTCGCCATTTGCTACTCGCTATTCGCTACTCGCTACTCACCGCTCGTCCCTTCTCGCGATAAAATTTCTCCGCTCCCGGATGCAGCGGCGCCGGAAGATCGCGCGCGGCGCTTTCAAGCGAGATAAATCGGGCGCTCGGGCTTGCCTGACCAAGCGCCTGTACATTTGCAGGTTCGAACAGCGCGCGCGTCATTTCGTAGATCAGGCTTGCGGGCTGCGCGTCGTTGACGATCCACACCGCGCGGCTCTTTACCGTTTCGATCTTGCCGATGCCGGGATAGACGCTTGCGGGAATTGTGTCGGCCGCAAGGCCCGGCACATCTTTCAACAGCCGGGCGCGCCCCGCGCCTTCGAGCGGCACGAGCGTGGCTTGCTTTCTTTCGATGAGGCTCTGCAACAGCGGCACAGGCGGGCCGCCGACAAAGAAGAACGCATCGATCTCGTGCCGCGAAAGTTTTTGGGCCGCGATGTCAGGCGGATCGAAACTCGCCTTAAGACTTCGTTCACGAATGCGCCACGCCGCCAGCACTTCGCGCGCGGTGACGAGATTTCCCGAATTCTCCGCGCCCAGCGAAACGCGCTTCCGTTTCAATTGCCCGACCGTTTCGATCTTCGAGGACAGCGCGACCACGAGATGAACGTCTTCGGGAAAGAGCGCGGCAATCACCCGGATATGCTTCGCCGGACCGTTCTTGCGGAACGGGCCCTTGCCGGCCATCGCCTGGACCACGACGTCGGACTGGGCCAGGCCCGAGGTGACCGCCCCCGCGTCGACGGCCCGGATATTGGCGACGGTGCCGGCGCTCGTGCGCGCGGTGACGATGAGGCCGGGCGGGCCGCAAAGCCTTGATTTTTCACATCTTTGGGCACCGGCCGGATGGCTGAGCAGACCCGCGATCCGCTCTCCCAACGGAAAGTAGGTCCCCCCTGTGGAGCCTGTGGCGAGCTGGAAGGCGATGCGCGCAGGCTGGGCAACGCCGGCAAGAGGTGCGGCGATCAGGGCACAGAGCGCGAGGCCTGCGCCCACAGCCAGGGCTGCGCGTGGCGTCATAGGCCAATTCAAACCCTTGGATTGCGACAGGATTTGGACCCTCGGCCTGCCCGCGCGCAACCCCTAGAATTCTGCTCGTATGCTTAAAGGTTTGTTGACTGGCACACCCCCATGATCGGGCCAATCCGTTCGAAGGGGATAACCATGCGTTCCTTGCGTTCCGGCGTCGCCGTGGCAGCCATTGTCGCCATGTGGTCGAGTTCGGCCTTCGGTTTCAACCTGTTCGGTTCGTCTGACGATTCCGGCAAGAAGCCCAAGCCCGCGCCGCAGGCCCAGGCGCAGCAGCAACAGGCCCAGCCGCAGGATCAGGCGGCCGATCAGCCTTCCATCGCCAAATCGCTGGCGGTCAATCTCGATACGGAAATCGAAAAAGCGAAGACGCAGCGCGCACTCGGCGATTACGGCGGGGCTGCCCATGCGCTCGCACAGATGATGCTTGTCGCACCCGACGATGCGCGCGTGGTCAGCGAATACGGCAAGGTGCTGGTGCTGCTCGGCCGCTCCGACGATGCGATCGCCTTTCTCAAGCGCGCGATCGATCTTTCGCCCAATGACTGGACGCTTTATTCCGCCATCGGCGCGGCCTTCGACCAGGAAAGCAAATTCACCGAGGCGCAGACCGCCTACCAGCGCGGCCTGCAGATCAAGCCCGACAGCGCAGCCCTTCTGAACAATTATGCGATGTCGCGCATGCTCGCGGGCGATCTGCCCGGCGCGCAGGCGCTTATCGCGCGCGCGCAAGCCTTGGGCAACGATCCCAAGATCGCGCACAACGCAAGCCTGATGGCAAATCTCAGAGGCGATAGCGCGCCGCAAGCCGCTGCCATGCATCCGGTCGTGGCATCGGTGATACCGGCCGCAAAGGAAACGCCGAAGCCCGCGATTCCGGCCGCACCTGTGCAGGCTACGCTTCCCAAGCCTGTTTCGACGGCATCGCTTCCGCCCGCTGCAAAGCCGGACGTCAATGATGTGAAACAGGCCGCCGTTGCATCGCCTGCCCCGCCGGCTGCGAAACCTGCTCCCGCTGCGAAGGCCGAACCGGTCAAAGCCGCGGCAATCGTCAAACCGGAACCCGTGAAGACCGCGTCCGCGCCGGCGCTCAAACCTGAACCGGCGAAGACAGCCGCCGCACCGATCGTCAAAGCCGAACCCGTGAAGACGGCATCTGCACCGATCGTCAAAGCCGAACCTGCGAAGACGGCAATTGCATCGGTCGTCAAACCGGAACCGGTGAAAGCGGTATCCGCTGCGGCTGTCAAACCCGAACCGGTGAAAGCCGCCACGATCGCCGCGCCCGCGCCGGTGAAGACCGCATCCCTTCCCGCCGCGGACAAGCCCGTCATCGTCAAGACCGAGACAGGCCGCGTGATGATGCAAGCCGTTCCGAAAGATCCGGCGGCCGGTCCTGTGAACGCTGCGCCTCAGACACCCAAACCGGCGGCCGCACCTGCGCAGGAAGCAAAGACCCAGGAAGCGAAAATCCCGGACACAAATAGCGAGGCGAACGCGCCGCCGCGGGCGCTGGCACAGGCCACGCCGGGCGCCACCAAGGCGACACCGGATCTGCGCGCCGCCGCCGATTGATCCGTCTTCTCCGCTGAACGAAAAACGGCGCATCTTGCGATGCGCCGTTTTTCTTTTGCCCCTCGGCCCACCACGGCCTGCGCCCAGATTAGTGATGCATGGTGTGCATGATCTTCATGATCGCCGGGCCCATGATGACAACGAACAGGCACGGCAGGAAAAACAGGATCATGGGCACGGTAAGCTTGGCAGGAAGGGCTGCCGCTTTCTTTTCCGCATTGGCCATGCGCTGGTCGCGGTTTTCCTGAGCGGTGACGCGCAAGGCCTGTCCCAGCGGCGTTCCGTAATGTTCGGCCTGGTTGAGCGCGGTGGCGACCGCCTTGACGCCGGGATGACCGGTGCGGCGCGCGAGATTGTCGAACGCGACGCTGCGTTCGGGCAGATAGGAAAGCTCGGCGGTCGTCAATCCCAGTTCTTCGGCAAGCTCGGTCGAGCGCGGGCCGATCTCCTGGGCCACGCGGGTGAATGTCGCCTCGATCGACATGCCCGCTTCCACGCAGATCAGCATCAGGTCGAGCGCATCGGGAAAGGCCTGCATGATCGATTCCTGACGGCGCGAGATCACGTTGGAAATGAACAGGTCGGGCAGATAATAGCCCAGAATGCCCACGCCTATCGCGATGCAGAATTTGGTCAGGCCGGGATAGTGCAAATGGGAAAATCCGAACAGATAGATCAGTGCGATGACGAAGATGATGAACGGCATCACGAAGCGGAAGAACAAAAACGCGATCAACGGCGCCTGTCCGCGATAGCCGGCTTGCGCGAGCTTCTGCTTGGTGTCCGGCGATTCCAGCATGTTCGCGAGATTGAAGCGCTCCAGCGTCTGCTTCATGAACCCCACCGGCTCGGAGCGCAGGCTGGCGCGCTTCTGCTGCAAGGCCGCATGATGGCGCGCGCGCAATTCCTCGCGCCGTTCCGAAACGGATTTGAGACGCTTGGTCAGCGTCGAGCGTTCCATCATCGGCAGGCCGAGCGTGACGATGGTGGCAAAGGCCACAATGGCCGCGGCCGCGGTTGCCAGAAAATTCGGATCGAACAGGACTTCGAAGATGCCGACGCTCAGCATGGATTGCGGCTCCTCAATGTTTGAAGCTGATCATCTTGCGCATCACCGCGATGCCGATCGACATCCAGACCGCGCAACCGGCGAGCATCAGATTGCCCATCCGTTCGGTGAACAGCAGTTTGATGTAATCCGGGGTCGTGAAATAGACGAGCGCCATCACCACCACCGGCAGCGAACCGATGATGCCGGCCGAGGCCTTGGCTTCCGACGACATCGCCTTGATCTTTCCCTGCAAACGCTTTCTGTCGCGCAAGACGGCCGAAAGATTGGAGAGCGCTTCCGAAAGATTGCCGCCCGACTTCAGCTGGATCGACATCACGATGCCGAAAAAGCTCACTTCCGGCGTCGGCATGTTGTCGTACATACGCTTCAGCCCCTGATCGAGCGGAACGCCGATCTTGAGCCCGTCGAGAAGCGCGCGGAATTCCGAACCGACGGGTTCGGGGGCTTCCTTGCCCACGATCTTGAGCGCCTCGTTGACCGGCAGGCCCGAACGGACCGAACGCACGATGACGTCGATGGAATTGGCGAATTCCTCGGTGAATTTCTTCTGGCGGCGCGCGGTCAGGAACATCACGACCCAGCGCGGCAGGCCGAGCGCGGCGCCGAAGCCCGCAAGTATGTTTGCGTACCACGGATAGCCCATGGCGAAGCAGATAATCAGCACTACGAAGCCCGTCACGCCGCTGACGATCCAGAACGTGCGCGGTTCGATATTGAGGCCCGCGCGGATCAGGCGGCGGCGCAGAGTGGGCCGTTCCTTGTTCTGCTCCTGCTGCTTTTCGATTTCCTTGAGCAGAGAGGTGACGTTCTTGCGGCGCTGGCCAGGTTCTTCCCTGCCGCGCAAGGCTGCGGCAAGGCGGCTTGTCGTCTGCACTTTCGCCACGGCTGCGACGCGCTTTTGCGCCTTGCCGCTCATGCCGCCGACGAAAGCCCAGCCCGCGCCTCCCACCGCGCCGAAGATCAGGAGCGCCGTCAGACCGTAAAGAAGAACATCGGTCATCTTTCAGCCCTTTACGCCTGGCAGGCGTCAAGCGCCTCGGCGAGTTCGCGTTCCAGCCCGAAATAGCGCGCGCGTTCCCAGAAGGACGGGCGCACAATGCCGGTGCCGACATGGCGGCCGCGCATGCGGCCGGTTTCGTCTTCGCCCAGGATCTCGTAGGTCAGAAGATCCTGCGTGATAATGACGTCGCCTTCGGTGCCGATCACCTCGGTCACCTTGGTGATGCGGCGCGAACCGTCGCGCAGGCGCTCGGCCTGCACGATCACATCGATCGATCCCACGATCATCTCGCGGATGGTCTTGGTGGGAAGCTGGAAGCCGCCCATCGTGATCATCGATTCCAGACGCGACATGGCTTCGCGCGGGCTGTTGGCGTGGAGCGTGCCCATCGAACCGTCATGGCCGGTGTTCATGGCTTGCAGAAGGTCGAAGGCTTCGGGTCCGCGCACTTCGCCCACGATGATGCGTTCGGGACGCATACGCAGACAGTTCCTGACCAGATCGCGCATGGTGATCTGGCCCTGTCCTTCGAGGTTCGGCGGGCGGGTTTCCAGCCGCACGACATGGGGCTGCTGCAATTGAAGTTCGGCTGCGTCCTCGCAGGTGATGATGCGTTCTTCGGCGTCGATATAGGCGGTCAAGCAGTTAAGCAGGGTGGTCTTACCCGAACCCGTACCGCCGGAGATCAGGACGTTGCAGCGCGAGCGGCCGATGACGCCAAGCACGCGCGCGCCGGCCGGATTGATCGAGCCGAAACGCACGAGATCTTCAAGCGTGAGCTTGTCCTTCTTGAACTTACGAATGGTGAGCGTGGGGCCGTCGAGCGCCAGCGGCGGCGCGATCACGTTGACGCGGGAGCCGTCGAGCAGGCGCGCGTCGCATATCGGCGAGGATTCGTCGACCCGGCGGCCGACCTGGCTCACGATGCGCTGGCAGATGTTCATCAGCTGCGCGTTGTCGCGGAAGCGGATGGGCGTCAACTGCACCTTGCCGCCCACTTCGATGAAGACGCGGCCCGCACCATTGACCATGATATCGGCGATATCGTCGCGCGCCAGCAGCGGTTCGAGCGGACCGTAGCCCAGAACGTCGTTGCAGATGTCCTGAAGCAGGTGCTCCTGCTCCGCAATGGACATCACCACCGCCTTGATCGAGATGATCTCGTTGACGATGTCGCGGATTTCCTCGCGCGCCGAATCCGGATCGAGCTGGGCGAGCTGCGCCAGATCGATCGTGTCGATCAACGCGTTAAAGATCGTGGTCTTGATCTGGTAGTAATCCTCGCCACGCGAGGTTTCCGCTATCGGCCGGGCGGCGGCCGGCGCAGATGGCGCCGGGGCTTTCTGGGCCGGACGGGGCGGCGGCGCGCTCATCGCGGCCGGCTCCGTGCGGGGCGGCAATTCAAGTTCGGATGCGGCAGCCGGTGCGCGCGGCGCCTCCGCCTGCGCCTTGGGCGGCGGCGTCTCCTGGATGGCAGTGCGTTTACCGAACATGATCAGGCCTGTTTTCGCCCTTTGAGGAATCCATCGAGGAACGGCAATACGCTCTTGGGTGTCTCAACCGGCGTAGCGCGGCCCGTAACCAGTTCGGAAAGCCGGCGCACGGTTTCGGATACCGGATGCTTCGGCTGCATTTCGAGCACCATTTGGCCGTTGTTGGCGGCCTGGCCGAACAGCGCCGGATCGAACGGGATCACCAGCGACGGCTGCACGCCCACCGATTCCGCGAAATCCTTGGTCGGGATTTCGGGGCGCTTGGGGACGCCGACCTGGTTGAGCACAAGCTTGGGCGGTTCGTCGTTGGGACGCTGCTGCTTGAGAAGGTCGATCATGCTCTTGGCCGTTCTGAGGCTGGCGAGATCGGGCGTGGCCACGATCACGATGTCGTCGGAAGCCGCAAGCGTATCCTTCACCCAGCGCGTCCACAGATGCGGCAGATCCACGATCACGCAGGGCGTGGTGTGACGCACCGAATCGATCACCGCTTCGTAGGCCGAAGCCGGCGCATCGTATTCGCGCTCGAGCAGCGCAGGCGCGGTGAACAGCGACAGGTGATCGCTGGCCTTGTGCAGCAGGCGGTCGAGCAGCACGTCGTCGAGACGTTCCGGCGCGGTCAGCGCGTCGGCGACGCCTTGCGTCGTCTCTTCGTTGAAGTTGAGCCCCATCGTGCCGAAAGGCAGGTCGAGATCGAGGATGGTGGTGTTGATCTTCATCAGCTCGGCCACGCACCATCCGGCATTGTGGGCGAGCGTGGAAGATCCCACGCCGCCGCGCGCGCCGATGAAGCTGACGACACGGCCGATCGGACCCGCCTTGGGATCGAGATAAAGGCCCGAAATCACTTCGGTCAAATGCAACGGATTGAGCGGGGCCACGAGATATTCGCTGGCGCCGCGCTTCATCAATTCGCGATAGAGCTCCACGTCGTTGACGCGGCCGACGACGATGACCTTGGTTTCGGAATCGCAGACCTCGGCCAGACGGTCGAGTTCTTCGAGCGCTTCCTTGCCCTGCAACCGCGTTTCCACGATCAGCAGGTTCGGCGTCACCTGCCCGTGATAGTGCTCGATCGCCGCCTGAAGGCCGCCGAGCTGGACGGTGAGATGCGCCTTCGCAAGACGCCGGTCGCTGCCGGCGCGCTGAAGGGCTGCGCCCGTATCGGGGAATTCGCAAAAGGCGTGGATCGAAATGCGCGGTACGGGCCTTTCGTGCGGTGCCGCGCCGAACGGTTCTTCGCCGCTCGCTTGAGTCTTGTCCGGCGTCATCGCCATTGCCTCCGGTTAGTTGTTCGACATCTGCGAAACGTTGGCCTGCTGATCCGGCGACTTCGAGGCCGCGGTCACATCGCCCTTTTCATACTTGCCGACAACTGTCGTGCGCCGCGTGGCGTCGGCCTGGCCCATTGTGCGCGGGCCCATGAGATCGCGCGGATCGGCGACCATGGCGGCGATATTGTGTTGCGTGGCGCAGCCGAAATTCGACGGCGGCAGGTTGGATGCCGTCTCCGACACGTCGCGGCCCCACGGATCGTCGCAGTGTTCAGTGTGCGCAACGTAAGCGACGTAGCTCACCTCGACACGGCTGTCGCCGCCGCTCACGTCATGGGTGCCGACCAGAATGCGCGAGCGCGGCACGCCGAGATGGGCCAGACGTTCGCCGAAAAAGCGGATCGCTTCCGCCGCACCCGGGCCCGACGGCGCCGAAATCGAAATCGAGCCGTTGCCGCGCGCCTGGTAGCCCGCAACGAAATCGTCGAATTTGGCGGCTTCTTCGGTCGACATGCCGTCGCCCACATAGGACACGCGCAAGGTGCGCATGTCGGGCGCCACCGTGATCGGATGATTTGTCTCCGGATCGGCGGTGATGCTGGCGTCGTTCATGGGCGCTGCACAGCTTCCGGCAAGAAGCACGGCGGCGAGCGCCCCAAGGCACATTACTTTGTTCATCTTGGTCATGGCTCTCACCCCTTACTGCACGATGTAGCCGACGGGGCCGTTTGAAGCCTGCCGGACCTGATCGGGCGTCTTGTGATAGACGGTGTTCAGCTTGCCGAGCAGGATCGTGTCCAGATCGGCAGGCGGTACGAAGCCGTCGGTCGGCGCGGCCAGCTCCTGACGCGCGGTCGGGCTCACCAGATAGGCACTGACCAGCACGACGAGTTCGGTCTCGTTGTTCTGGAAGTCGCGGCTTCTGAAGAGCGCGCCCAGGACCGGCATCTGTCCGAGACCCGGGAAGCGGTCGATTTCCTGTTTGGTCGTGTGCTGCATCAGACCCGCGATGGCGAAGCTGCCGCCGGAAGGAAGTTCGATCGTGGTTTCGGCGCGGCGAACGTTCAGCGCAGGAATGGTCACGCCTGCAATCGTCGTCGTGCTGCCGTCGCTGTTGGTGATCGTGCCGCCGCCCAGCGTGAACGCGCCGGTGTTGGTGAGTTCGCTGACCTCGGTGGAGATCTGCAGCGAGATGCGGTTTTCGGCAAGCACGACGGGAGTGAAGGACAAGCCCACGCCGAACTGCTTGAAGACCACGGTCACGTTGCCGTCACGGTCGCGCGAAGCCGGCACGGGGAATTCGCCGCCGGCGAGGAACTTCGCCGTTTCGCCGGAAACAGCCGTCAGGTTCGGCTCGGCAAGCGTATGAATGAGACCCACGGTCTCGAACGCCTTGAACGCGGCCTGGACGTTGTTGGGATGAATGACGCACGGGCCGCCCAGCGGGTTTACTCCGCTGGAGCACACCTGGCCGATATTGGCGCCTGCCAGATCGTTCAGCGCGCGGCCGGCAAGACCGAACGGATTGCTGCTGGACACCGCGATCGGAACGCCATTGGCCACGGCCGCGGTCGCCAGATCGATGCCGAATTGCTTGGCGACCTGGCGCTGCATTTCGGCGACGCGCACCTTGAGCATGACCTGCTCGTTGGCCGCGATCTTGAGCATGTTGACGACCTTGTCCGCACCGCCCGCATAGCGCGCGGCCAAATCGCTGGCGCGCGTGGCATCTGCCGCGCTCGTCACCGTTCCGCTCAGCACCACGCTGCCGTTGAGCGCCGACAGGCGGACGCTGGCATCGGGCATTTCCTGATGCAGGATCGCCTGCAGATCGGCCGTATCGCGTTCGACGTTGATGTCGAGCGAAAGGATCTGGTGGCCTGCGCTATCGAAGAAGAAGGCGTTGGTCTGGCCCGGCTTCATCGCGAGCAGGAAAATGCGGCGCGGGCTGCGCACCACGGCATCGACGATCTCCGGATTGGAGACGAGCACGTCGCGCGCATCGGCATTGAGTTCGATGATCGCGGCCTTGTCGAGCGCGAGATTCATCCTCTGATTGACGGTTTGTCCCGCCTTGGTGGCGATGGAGATGACCTTCGCCTCTTTCGGCATCGGCTTCGGCGCGGCATCTGCCCCGGCAAAAACCCCGCTCAACCATGCGGCGCCCAGAAGAACGCCCGCTATTAGGCCCCTACGCATGGTCCCTTACTCCTTGTTCTGGATCGCGGCTTCGGCGCGCACAATCCCATAACGAATGATCTGCACGTCGCCTGCGCCGTAAGACTTCATGTCTTCTTCGCGGGCCGTTTGATCCTTGTTCTCGATGGCCAGCGAGCGCAGCGCGAGCGTCAGCGTGCCGCTGGCGGAAGCGCGCGCGATCAGTTTGGCCTGGTCCGGCGTCAATTCGAGCGTCGCCGTCTTGCCGACGACATATTTCTGGTCCTTGTCTTCGCGCGACGTCTGATCGATCGAAAGCACGCGCACGTTTTCGAGAATGGTCGAAGTGCGATAGCGGCGCGGATTGTCGGAGACGAGATCGGTCTTCATCACATCGACGCGGTCGTTGGGAAGAATGAATCCGCCCGCGCCCGTTTCCGTCGATATGCCGACGGATACCGCACGCATTCCCGGCGTGAGCGTCGCAGCCATGAAGCCGGCGGTATCGGATTGCACGACTTTCGTATCGGTGACCGGTTCGCCCGAAACGAGCGGCGCACGCACGACCGCCTTCTCGGCGAATTTCGCGACATCGGGCACCGCCTCATGCGTCAGGAACGATGAATCGACGGATTTCTTGGGCCATTCCTGCCAATGGACCATGGAAGGTTCGAGCTTGGTGCCCGGCGACAGCGTGCCGGAGGAAACCAGTACTTCCGTGGTCTCCACCTTCGGCTGCGGCGCAGCCACGACCTTCGTCGTGCCGCCGCCCAAAAGCGCGCGCATCAGAAAGATGGCGGCAATGGCTGCGAAGGCTGCCAGACCTACGACAACAAGACGGCGTCTATCCATGGGGGTGGCTCCTTTGGACGGAATTGGAGCACGCCACCCTTTAGAAATTACTTAATAAGGCGCTGCGAAATCGTCAGACATGGCTTGCCGCGAGACGAAAAACTTCCGTCTGCGGAAGAATGAGGAACAGACCGGCGGCAAGTGCCACGCCATAAGGCACGCCGGATTTGGAATCGTGAAGTCTTAACACCCATTGATATCGTGCAAATGCATGAGGCAGCGGAAATTTCCTTGCCGTCAACAACAGGAGCGACAGCCCGCCCCCCAAAATGCAGGCGATCAGCGCATAGGCCGGCAGATCCCCGAACCCCAGCCAAAGCGCGATCGAGGCAAACAGTTTCGCGTCTCCGCCGCCGATATAGCCCAAGGCGAACAGCGTAAATCCGGCGGCCAGCCCCGCAAGACCGGCCAGCACATGATTGCCGGCAATTCCCGGCGAAATGCCCGTGGCCAGCGCGAAGGCGGCAAAGGCCAGAATGAGACCTATCTGGATGAAATTCGGAATCGTGTAGCTGGCGACATCCCAGCCCGCGGCCAAAAGCAGGAAGACAATGAGGGGCAAAAGGGCAAGCCACGGCGCGATCATGCGCGCAAAGATCGTTCGAAATGCTGAAAATGCGCTTAAGCCCAAAAGCAAACGGCCGCCCCGAAAGGGCGGCCGC
>DASZRY010000039.1:0-23779 GCA_035548975.1 Rhizomicrobium sp. | reverse complement strand
TTGATGACCTTCGGCAATCCCTTCGGCCTTGCACTATACGACAAGGAACAGACTGGCGTTGAAGATGAAGCGCCCGCGCCTAAGAAGGCCGAGACAAAACCTGCCACTGGAGAACGCGCACAGAAGGCTTGGGCATGGGCGCAAGAGCAAGCCGAAGTGCTCAGGGCAATGCGCGATCCTGCGGTGTTCAAACATTGGCACGACAAGCACACGCAAACGATAGCTGAGCTAAAGACTGTAGCGCCCGACGCACATTCAAGGCTCTTGGAAGAAATCGACAACTGCATGGCCCGCTTCAACCCGATGGCGGCATAGGAGAACACATGTCCGGTGTGAACAAAGCTATCTTGGTTGGATGTTTAGGCAGGGACCCGGAGGTACGCCGCATGCAGAGCGGCGAGCCGGTGGTGAACTTGTCGATCGCGACCTCAGAAAGCTGGCGCGACAAAACCTCGGGCGAACGCAAGGAAAAGACGGAATGGCACCGTGTGGTGATTTTTAATGAAAATCTCGCGAAGGTGGCCGAGCAATATCTGCGCAAAGGCTCGAAGGTCTATATCGAAGGACAGCTTGCGACCCGTAAATGGACCGACAAGGACGGTCAGGAGAAGTACACGACCGAGATCGTGCTCAACCGGTTCCGCGGAGAATTGCAGATGCTGGATTCGCGCGGCGAGGGCGGCGGGCGCTCGGAGGGCGGATTTGGCGGCGGCGGGCGGTCCGAACCCGTGAACTTCGACCGCGGCAATGACATGGACGACGAAATCCCGTTCTGATATCGCCTCATTCGCGTTCTCGTTGTACTGGACATGCGTTGGGCGATTGCCGGGGTGGCGGCGGTCCTGTTGGCCGCGTGTACAAATACGGTTGACGGCAACTGGGTTGGCGCGGGCGAAGCGACCGATACGTTCGTGAACGCCCGCGTCGCTGCCGCCTATATTCCGCTGCACGCCTTCAGCTTTCCCGGCATGCGGCGCGGCGCCGCAACGATCATCCTGTCGGGCATTGCTGTGACCAATGCGCACAATGCCAATCTGATCGACGACCAGGACGATCTGGGGCGCGCACCGTCGGGCGAAGACATCATGTTCATCCGCGTGCACGACCAACCTATCGGCGGTGTGGGGCCGCTGGAAATGTCGGCTCCTGAAGTGGGCGAGGATGTGATCCTCTATGGTCAGGGTGCAGGCGGGTCCCTGCGCAAGGCGGAAGGGGTGGTCGAAGACGTCCGCGACGCGCGATTTACCATCACCGCCGATGCGGGCCCGGGCTTTAGCGGCGGTCCTGTCGTCGATGCCAAGGACGGGCATCTGGTGGGTATTACATTTGCCTATTACGACGCGCCCAAGAAGCGCGGCCCCCGGGAGATGCTGGCCTATCGCATCGACTACATAATGGATCAGTACAAGGCCCTTCAGACCCAGAATTTTCGCAACGATCTGAAGGGTTTTTCGAGGGATATCGGTCCTCAATGAGGCCCTTTAAAAGCTGGCCTCCCGCTTCGCAAAAATGCTAATTTTGCCCTCAGATTCTGCCCCTCCCGAACGGGGCTTTTTGGACCTCTTTTAGGGAGCCATTTTTGAGCGATCAGCCGGCGTCCGGCTCGCCCGCGGGCGGCGCAAGCATCAGCCCTATTGCGATCGAAGAGGAGCTCAGGCGCTCCTATCTCGATTACGCGATGAGCGTGATCGTCAGCCGCGCGCTCCCTGACGCGCGGGACGGATTGAAGCCCGTGCACCGGCGCATCATCTTTTCGATGCACGAACAGGGCAATGACTGGAACAAGCCCTACCGCAAATCCGCCCGCGTCGTGGGCGACGTCATCGGTAAATATCACCCGCACGGCGACCAGGCGATCTACGATGCGATGGTGCGTCTGGCGCAACCCTTTTCGATGCGCGCGCCGCTCATCGACGGACAGGGAAATTTCGGCTCGGTCGACGGCGATCCGCCGGCGGCCATGCGCTACACCGAAGTTCGCCGGGCAAAGCTCGCGCATTCGCTGACCGAAGATCTCGACAAGGATACGGTCGAGTTCAAGGACAATTACGACTCCAGCGAAAGAGAGCCGGTAGTCCTGCCCGCGCGGTTCCCCAATCTGCTGGTCAACGGGTCCAGCGGCATTGCCGTGGGCATGGCGACCAACATTCCGCCGCACAATCTGGGCGAAGTGATCGACGCCTGTCTTGCCTATATCGAGGATCCTTCGATCAATCTCGAAGCGCTGACAGAGATCGTACCGGGACCGGATTTTCCGACTGCGGGCATCATCATCGGCAAACAGGCCGCGCGCGGAGCGCTGGCGCGCGGGCGCGGCAGCATATTGATGCGCGCGCGCTGCCATGTGGAGGAAATCCGGAAGGATCGCGAAGCAATTATCGTCACCGAGCTTCCCTATCAGGTGAACAAGGCCCGCCTGCAGGAGAAGATCGGCGAGCTGGTGCGCGAGAAGCGGCTCGAAGGCATCGCCGACGTGCGCGACGAAAGCGATCGCCAGGGCATGCGCGTGGTGATCGAGTTGAAGCGCGAAGCCTCCAGCGACGTTGTGCTCAACCAGCTTTACCGTTTCACCGAACTGCAATCGAGTTTCGGCGTGAACATGCTGGCTCTCGATGCGGGCCGACCGCGGTTGATGAACTTGAAGGAGCTGATCGGCGCCTTCGTCGCCTTCCGCGAAGAAGTCGTTACGCGGCGCACGCGATTCGAACTCAAAAAGGCGCGCGACCGCGGTCATATCTTGGTGGGACTTGCGATTGCTGTCGCCAATATCGATGAGGTGATTGCCTTGATCCGCGCCGCGCCCGATGCCGCGGCGGCGCGCGAGCAGTTGATGGCGCGCGATTGGCCGGCGAGAGACGTGGCGCCTCTGATCGCGCTGATCGCCGATCCGCGCCACCTGCTATCGGAGAACGGAACGATAAGGCTGTCGGATGAGCAGGCCAAGGCCATTCTCGATTTGCGCCTGCAGCGTTTGACCGCGTTGGGGCGCGACGAGATTGCAGACGAAGTGCTGAAGCTTGCCGCCTCGATCACCGACTATCTGGATATCCTGCGCAGCCGAGCGCGCGTGCTGACCATCGTACGCGAAGAACTGACGGCGATCAGGGATGAATTCGCCACGCCGCGCCTGACCGAGCTGGTCGATGCGGATGTGGAAATCGAGGACGAGGCGCTGATCGAACGCGAGGACGTGGCGGTGACCGTCACCCATGCCGGTTACATCAAACGCACTCCGCTCGCCGAATACCGCGTGCAGGGACGCGGCGGAAGGGGCCGCGCTGGCATGGCCACGCGCGAAGAAGATTTCGTCACGCACATCTTCTCTGCCAATACGCATGCCTGGCTGGTGTTCTTCTCCTCAACCGGCATGGCTTACAAGATGAAGGTTTGGAGGGTTCCCGAAGCGCGCATCCAGGGCCGCGGCAAGGCGATGGTGAATCTGCTGCCGCTATCGGAAGGCGAACGTATCACCTCCATCCTGCCGTTGCCGGAAAACGAGGCGGAGTGGGAAAATCTCAACGTCGTCTTCGCGACCAAGCAAGGCGACGTCAGGCGCAATCTGTTGAGCGATTTCGTCAACATCAATCGCAACGGCAAGATTGCGATGAAGCTGCAGGATCCGGGAGATGGAATTGTCGGCGTGCAGACCTGTACGGAAGACGACGACGTGCTTTTGACCTCGAGGCTCGGCAAGTGCATCCGCTTCCCGCTGACGGATGTTCGCGTGTTCAAGGGCCGCGATTCTACTGGTGTGCGCGGCATCAAGTTGGCGGAAGGCGATGAAGTGGTAAGTCTCTCGCTGCTGCATCACGGCAATGCAACCACTGCCGAAGCCAGGTCGTATCTTAAGCAATCGGCGGCTGCGCGGCGCGCGGCCACCGGCGAAGAACCGATCGAAGAAGTCGCCGATGACGCCGACGACGGCGTTGAGGAAGCGACGCTGACGCCCGAACGCTACGCAGAACTGGGGGCGAAGGAGCAGTTCGTGCTCGCAGTCTCTGAAAGCGGGTTCGGCAAGCGTACCAGTTCCTACGAATACCGCATCACCGGCCGCGGCGGTTCCGGTATTGTTGCGATGGACATGGGCAAGAAGAACCACGCCATCGTTGCTGCATTTCCGGTCGAAGAAGGCGATGACCTGATGCTCATCAGCAATCTGGGCCAGATCATCCGCGTGCCGGTGGCAGGCGTAAGCATACAAAGGCGCGGCTCCGGCGGCGTGACCATTTTCCGTCTGGAGGAGAATGAGCGCGTCGTATCCGTCGAGCGCATCGAAGATTCAGAAAATGGGGAAGCATAGTGGCAACGAAAAAGCGCGGGGTGGGGATACACAAGCCCCGTATCGGTCTTTATCCGGGCACCTTCGATCCGGTCACGCTCGGACATCTCGACATCATCAAGCGCGCTGTGAAGTTGGTCGATCATCTTGTGATCGGCGTCGCGACCAACGCGTCGAAGACACCGCTTTTCACGCTCAAGGAGCGGCTCGAAATGCTGCGTCACGAAACGGCGCCGCTCCAGGGCGACGGGCGGGCGACGATCTCGGTAGAGACATTCGAGAATCTTTTGATTCAATTCGCGCAGAAAGTGGGCGCCAGCGTGATTGTGCGGGGCCTGCGTGCCGTGTCCGACTTCGAATACGAATTCCAGATGGTGGGGATGAACCAGCGACTTAATCCCGAGATCGAAACCGTGTTCCTGATGGCCGATCCGCGGCATCAGGCGATCGCTTCCCGCCTCGTCAAGGAAATCGCGATGCTCGGCGGCGACGTGAGTGCGTTTACGAGCCCCTATGTTTCCAAACTGCTCATCAAGCGCTGCAAAGAACGCGGAAAGGACTAGCTTATGACCCGCGACCCAGAGAACACTCTGATCCTCGAATTGAGAACAGGCCGGGCGGTCATAGAAATGAAGCCCGAAGTGGCACCCAATCATGTCGCTCGGATCAAGGAGCTGACTCGCGCAGGCTTTTACGACGGAGTTCCGTTCCACCGCGTCATTCCGGGCTTTATGGCGCAGACGGGTGATCCCACGGGCACGGGAACGGGCGGATCGGATCTGCCGGACCTCAAGGCCGAGTTTTCGGCCACACCGCACAAGCGCGGCACGGTGTCGATGGCGCGTACGGCCGACCTCAACAGCGCCAACAGCCAGTTTTTCATCTGTTTCGTCGCTGCGCCCTGGCTCGACAGGCAATATTCGGTCTGGGGACAGGTTGTCGAGGGCATGGAACATATAGACGCCGTCAAGAAGGGCGGCGAGCACAACAACGGTGTCATCGCGGGCGAACCCGACAAAATCCTGAAAGCCCGCATCGAAGCGGACAGCCCACATCTTCGATAGAACGAAATCTCAGTAATCCATTAAGCCATCCCTAAATCGGCCCCGCGTAGCATGGAGAGCTGATTCACGGAGCGTCCCCGCGTGAAGGGAAATTCATTCGGCAAGCGCGGCGTCACGCGGCATGTACCGCCTCGCGAGGCCATGGCCTGGGCCGGTGTTGCGCCCGAGTTCGAATCCACCGCGGTTTCCGATATTTCGGCCGCAGCGGTTCCGCCCGCCCGTGAATTATCGCCCGAGGAGGAACTGGAAGCTTGGAAGGCCGAGCGCATGCGATCGCGGTTCGCCCGCATGCCGTGGCGTCAGCTCTATGTGATGGCCGGTCTCTGCTTCGGTGTCGGGGCGTTTGCGCTTCCCGATGCGATCAACAATCTGGCCTCATGGTTGTTGTTCGCGCTGATGGCCGCGAGCTTCTATGCGGCTCTGGTGCGCCGCAGAGAACAGGGAGACGGCGGCTGACGCATTCTGCAACATTAAGTTTGTCGCCTGCGCCAAGCCCGCACCCCTAGAAGGCCCCTTGCACACCGCGGGAGCCTTATTCGTGATACCTTTCATCGACCTGCAGGCGCAGCGCCGCCGTCTGGGTGCAGACCTGACCAAAGCCATTTCCGAGGCCGTTGAAGGCGGACAGTGGATTATGGGACCGCAGGTGGCGAAGCTCGAGGCGCAGCTTGCCGAATTCGCAGGCGTCAAACATGCGATCGCCTGCGCCAATGGAACGGACGCGCTTTTGATTGTCTTGCGCGCGTGGAATATCGGGCGGGGAGATGCGGTGTTCGTGCCGGCTTTCACCTTTGCCGCATCCGCAGAAGTGGTGGCGCTGGCTGGAGCAGAACCCGTTTTCGTGGACGTGCGCGAAGACACGTTCAACATGGATCCGCAGAGCCTCGAAGCGGCCATCGCCATGGTCAAGCGCGAGGGCAGGCTGGCGCCGCGCGCGGTGATGCCTGTCGATCTGTTCGGGCAGACTGCAGACTATCGCCTGCTGGAGCCGATCGTCCGGCGCGAAAATCTGAGAATGCTCTGCGATGCGGCGCAAGGATTCGGCGGATTGCTGGATGGGCGGCGTTCGGGCGGGATCGGCGATGCTGCGGCGACGAGTTTCTTTCCCGCCAAACCGCTTGGCTGTTTCGGCGACGGTGGAGCGAGCTTTACGAACGACGACGGACTTGCCGAACTTTTGCGGTCGATCCGCATTCACGGGCAGGGCACGGACAAGTATGAAAACGTTCGCATCGGCGTAAATTCGCGGCTCGATACGATCCAAGCCGCAATCCTTATCGAGAAGCTGAAAATCTTTCCGGACGAAATCGAGACTCGCGAGAAAATCGCGCGGCGCTATTCGGAGGCGCTGTCGCGGTCAAACCGCATCCGGGTGCCGCATGTGATCGACGGTGCGCAATCGACCTGGGCGCAATACACTATTCAGGTGCCGGATCGCGGCAAGCTGCAGGCAGATCTGAAAGCGAAGGGCATTCCGACTGCGGTGTACTATCCAATTCCGCTGTCGCGGCAGAAAGGCTATCGCGATTTCCCCAGTGCGCCCATCCCGGCGAGCGAGAGGCTGAGCAAGACGGTCGTCAGCCTTCCCATGCACCCCTATCTCGATGCGTCCACGCAGGACCGCATCGTCGAAGCCGTCCTGGAAAGCGTTCAGTAAGCGCCGCGGCGGCTCAGCATCGCGGGCAGCGTGCGGAGCATGATCTTGATGTCCTGCAGGGGAGTCCAGGTCAGTGCGTATCGCACATCCAAAGCCACGCGATTGGCGTAGCTCACATCGTTGCGGCCGCTCACCTGCCATAGCCCCGTGATTCCCGGCGTGCAGGCGAGATAAAGCTGGGCGTTGTCGCCATAGAGGTTGAGTTCCTGGCGCGTCACCGGCCGCGGGCCGACGATACTCATCTCACCCGCCAGCACGTTCAGGAATTGCGGCAGTTCGTCGAGGCTCGTCTTTCGCAGGAAGCGGCCGATCCATGTCACACGCGGATCGTTCTTCAGTTTGAAATCGCGTTCCCATTCGGCGCGTGCGACCGGGTCGCGGTCAAGGATGCGCTGGAGCTTGCGTTCCGCATTGGGAACCATGGTGCGGAATTTGATGCAATGGAAACGGTTGCCGCCCCGCCCGATGCGGGTTTGGACAAAGAACGGACTTCCGCCGTCGAGCATGATGAGCAGCGCAATCGGCAGCCCAACCAGAAGAATGACCGGCATCGCCAGGAAGCAGAGCACACAGTCGATCAATCGTTTGATGCGATTGGCGGCAGGTGGAAACGTTGCACTGGGAACATAGGTGGCTGCCGAGAGCAGGGCGTTACGCACATCCATATTCATGAAATACTCCCGCTCACAACAAATGGCGGTCCGAATGACGCACCCAGCCCAATCACGCTTGGGCCCTTTTCGCTCTCCCTTGAAGTCTGCCAGAAACAGCCGGAACACGACGTGTCCGAACTGCGCCGGGCAACAGCCCCTTTTTGTTCTTCGCTGCTGTGACGCAACGCATTTTTTAGCGTTCTCAAGGGAACAAAACTCCCCTTTTGTGTCAAGGCTATAAGCGCAATTATGAGCTCGCCGTAAACATTAGTGGGCAATTCTTGCTAAACAGTATCTTTCCAAAATGCCTCCAACTTCGCTGGCGCGGGATTGGCGCGCCGATATAGTGCGCGCCGCATGGATGTTTCCCGATTTGACTTCGACCTTCCCGAGTCGCTGATTGCACTCAGGCCAGCCGTGCCCCGCGAAGCAGCTCGCCTCTTGGTTGTACACAATACGGGCAGGTTGCAACACGCTTTTGTCGGCGATCTGCCGGAGTTCCTGCAACGCGGTGACGCACTAATCATCAATGATTCCAAGGTGATACCTGCCCGCCTGCGGGGGCACAGGCTGGAACGGTCCACGGGCGGGCTGCCTGCCAGGGTAGAGCTGCTTCTCCATAAGAAACTGGGCCCGGACCGCTGGCGCGCATTTGCCCGGCCGGCCAGGAAGCTTGCGGCCGGCGACAGGCTGCAACTTGGCAAAAGCATCGAGGCGAACGTCCTCGGGCATGTCAGCGGAAGCGAAATCGACATCGCCTTCTCTTTCTCAGGCGCGGCGCTCGACGAAGCCATCGCACGTGAAGGGGAGATGCCACTGCCGCCGTACATCGCCGGAAAGCGTCCTGCGGACGAGCGTGATTCGTTCGACTACCAGACAATGTTTGCGCGTGATCCCGGTTCAGTAGCTGCGCCAACGGCCGGTCTGCATTTCACGCCAAACCTCATTGAACGTCTGCATGCAGCCGGAATCTCGCGCGAGACGCTGACCTTGCATGTCGGCCCGGGCACATTCCTGCCGGTCACAGCAAGCGATACCGCAGCGCACCGGATGCATGCGGAATGGGCAGAGTTGTCCGCAGAGGCGGCCTCGCGGCTGAATGCGGTGCGCGCGCGAGGCGGTCGCATCATTCCGGTTGGCACCACGTCTTTGCGTACGTTGGAAACGGCGGCCGGCGACGACGGGCAGCTGTCCGCCTTCAAAGGAGAGACGGACATTTTCATTACGCCCGGTTACCGCTTCAAGGCGGCCGATGCGCTCCTCACCAATTTCCACCTGCCGCGTTCGACGCTCTTTATGCTTGTCTGCGCCTTCGCTGGGATCGATACGATGCATGCGGCTTATGCAGAGGCGATCAGAGAGGGCTACCGGTTCTATTCCTACGGCGATGCCTGTCTGATATTCCCGCCCAAATGAGCTTTCGCTTCGATATTCAGGCAAGAGACGGTGCGGCGCGCACGGGCGTTATCACCACTGCGCGCGGTGAGATTCGCACGCCTGCCTTCATGCCGGTGGGCACGGCGGCAACCGTGAAGGCGATGCTGCCGCAATCGGTGCGCGAGACGGGCGCCGACATTCTGCTCGGTAATACGTATCATCTGATGTTGCGCCCGGGCGCCGAGCGGATTTCGAGGCTCGGTGGATTGCACAAATTCATGGGATGGCAGTGGCCGATCCTCACCGATTCCGGCGGCTTTCAGGTGATGTCACTCTCGAAGCTGCGCAAAATAACCGAAGACGGCGTGCGGTTCCGTTCCCATATCGATGGATCGGAAGAATTTCTGTCGCCGGAACGCGCGATGGAAATCCAGCGCCTGCTCGGCTCCGATATACAAATGGTGCTCGACGAATGCCCCGCCTATACCGCCGACGAAGCGGCCATAGAGAAATCGTTGAAGCTTTCGATGCGCTGGGCCGCGCGCTCAAGAGCGGCATTTGGAGATCAACCGGGACGCGCCTGCTTCGGTATCGTTCAAGGCGGCGTCTATCCGCATCTGCGCCAGCGCTCCGCCGAAGAATTGAAGCTGATCGGATTCGATGGTTATGCACTGGGTGGATTGGCAGTGGGTGAAGGGCAGAACGCAATGTTCGAAGTTCTGGATGCCACCGTTTCGCGCTTGCCCGATGAGCGGCCGCATTACCTGATGGGTGTCGGCAAACCCGACGACATTGCGGGCGCCGTCTTGCGTGGCATTGACATGTTCGATTGCGTGCTGCCCACGCGTTCGGGACGCAATGGTCAAGCATTTACCCGGCAAGGTCCGCTCAACCTGCGCAATGCTCGGCATGCCGAAGATCCCCAACCGCTCGATCCCGAATGCCGCTGCCCCGCCTGCAGCCAGTTCAGCCGCGCCTATCTCCACCATGTCGTGAAGGCCGACGAAATCATCGCCTCGATACTCCTCAGCTGGCACAATCTCACCTATTACCAGGATCTGATGGCCGATTTGCGAGCCGCGATCGCTGCGGGAACGGTTACTGCTTACGCCCGGAAAGTGTTCTCGGCCTATGTCCGGCCGGCAGAGGATGCCGCCGGCGCAAATTGACGCTACTGGCCATAATTTCCCGGCGGCTTGTTAAATTGCCTGCAAGCCCCTATATGGGTGGAGACGGCGTTCGTCAGATGAAGCGCACTGTTGTACTCCCCCAAACGCACTGCGCGCCTGGCAGAGACAGCCGAACTTTCAGTCCTGATCGCTCCGTTCAATTCGCCCCGGCATGTGTCTGGGCGTTCAATTCACACAGGAGTTTTCATGACTATCGGAACTGTCAAATTTTTCAATGCTTCCAAAGGCTTCGGCTTTATCGCGCCTGAGGATGGCGGCAAGGATGTGTTCGTTCACGTGACGGCTGTCGAAATGGCCGGCATGCGCTCATTGGCCGAAGGCCAGAAGGTGTCGTTCGACATTCAGCCGGACGCCCGCGGCTCGAAGGCCGCCAACCTTAAAGCCGTCTAACAGCAATCGATGGATGTCAGGCGGCAGGAGCGAAAGTTTCTGCCGCTTGCCGTTTCACAACCACATCGGAACAAACAGCCCTGATGACCTTTGATGAACGCCGCCAGCAAGACGATCTGCGTCATGAATATGGCGCCGATTCGCAAAGGGTTCGTTCGGACCAGGCGATCCTGGGCGAACTCGTCAAAGTGCTGACGCGCCATCCCGGCGGCCTTCGCCGCTGGTCCGTCATGCGCGCGATCCGCAAGGACCGCGAACTGGCCAATCGCGATATCCCCCAAAAATTCGAAGACGAAATCGAGCGGACCTTTCGCCGGCATTGCGCCGACGCCGACGCTTCGAAAGCGCGCGGCTGCGCGCCCGAGCAGCCGGTTTTCTATCGGCCAAAAGACAAGGCAGGCGAAGTCTGGGCGATGCTTCCGGACGGCGCCAAACCTCTTCCATAACGATCCTCCGGCTGGCCGAAAATGCCGCGGCAACTTCATTGACCCCGGTCACCCCCGCCCCTATGGTCCGCCCGCCTTTGGCGAGCCCGTAGCTCAGCGGTAGAGCATCTGACTTTTAATCAGAGGGCCGATGGTTCGATCCCATCCGGGCTCACCAATTTCCCTCCGTGACGCCGCCGGCAAATCCGACATGACGTATGTCGGGCACTGCAAGCGCCCAACCCCCCAACGTCGGACGAATATTCGGGCTCCGTAGTGCTCGCCGCCGCCGCAATTGCCGACATCCGAGCGGTCAAACAAAATTGCACGATCGAGCCAACGGACCGCTCGCGCAATCTCAACCGGCCGCAATTCCGTGCTGCACGATCGTCCCCCTTATTTTCAGTGACTTTGCCTAGTGATCGAATAGATTTGGATTGTCTTGAGGTGGGGATTGAAATGCAGCCAAGGCGCGTCACGAAAAGAAGGCCCGGGATTACGCGGCAACGGCGAAAAAAGGTGAAACTGGAAGCCAAAGCAAAACCCCGCCAGCGCCGTGCACATGCCACTTATGACATGATCTTGGAAGTGACGGGAAAGCTGTTGGAAGAAGTGGGTGTCGAACGGCTTTCGACCAATCTTGTTTGCGAGCGCGCAGGACTGACGCCGCCCGCTCTGTATCGCTATTTTCCCAACAAATACGCGCTTCTGAAGGAATTGGGCGAACGATTGATGCAAAGGCAGGACGATGCTGTTTTCGCCCATATAGAGAAACTGGGCGATCGGTTTGGCACCGTCGAGGAGGAAGCCAAACGCAACCGGCAAATTCAAGAACAGGTCAACGAAATCACGCATAAGTTTCCGGGCGGCGGCTGGGTGATGCGCGCGCTCCGCGCGGTGCCCACGCTGGGCGCTGTCAGAATCAAGTCTCGCGAAGATGTGGCCGCCAAGGTCTACAAGCGCATGCTTGCCGCGTTTCCAGACGCGAACAAAAAAGATTTGCGCATTGCCGCAACGCTTTCGGTCGAAGTTATGTACGCATCTACCGAGCTGATAATGGATCAGCCCGAGCTCGACTCAGACAGGATTACCGCCGAAATCTGTTACATGGTTGCTCTGTACCGCGCTTCATTTGGCGATCCGTTGCGGAAAAGCCACTTGCCTGATTAATAGCCATCGCTATCATTCCCGCAGACGCGAAACAGGAGCGGGAAAATGACTGTTTCACGCATTTTTATTTCAAGCTGTTGCGTGACGGCGTTACTTTGGAGTGCGGGCGCGTTTGCGCAGGATACAACCGGCGCGAGCGAGGGCATCGAAACCGTTGTTGTGACCGCGCAAAAGCGTACGGAAGACATTCAAACCATTCCGTTGACGGTGCAGGCCTTTACCGCAAAAGCGATACAGGATCTGGGCATCAAGGCTTCGACCGATCTCAGTCAATTCTCGCCAAACGTCGATATCGCGCTGCCGGCGGGCGCTGGCAACCAGCCTATCATTTCCATCCGCGGCGTTGGTCTCAACGACTATGACACCAATAATGCAGGCCCCAACGGGGTCTATATGGACGAAGTTTATCTGAGTTCGCCCGCATCGCAGACATTCCAGGCGTTCGATCTGGAGCGCATTGAAGTGTTGAAGGGGCCTCAAGGCACGCTTTATGGGCGGAACACCAGCGGCGGCGCGATCAACTTCATCTCGGCCAAGCCCACCGATTACTACACGGCCGATTTGCATGCCGAGTATGGCTCCTTCAACACCTACCAACTTGAAGGCGGGATTGGCGGGCCGATCGCCGACGGGCTGAATGCGCGTGTCGCGATCGTGAAGAACGGATCGGGCGGCTACACCTACAACGCGTTGACCGGCGGACGGGAAAACGGCGCAAACAACATTGCGGGCCGCGCGCTTCTGCAATGGAAACCGACAGACGATCTAACCTTTCTGCTAAACGTGCACGGCGGATCGGTGGCCAACAGGCCGGCGGAATATCGGCATCTTGGCGCGCTCGATCCAAATACGTTCGAACCGTGCAGTGTTTCCGATGTGCAGAATGGCACTGGTGGATGCGTGGACATTTTCGGATACGGAACGCCGTCTAAATTCTACGCCGGCGCTTACAATCGCCGTGAGCACTTGAAGGTCCACAGCTTCGGCGGGTCGCTGCGGGGCGATTACAACATCGGCGACATAACGGTGACGTCGATCTCCGCATTCGAGCACAACGACAAGATCCACCCGGAAGATACGGACGCTTCTCCCAACAGGCTTCTGGAAATCGACTTCGGCGTACGATCGGCCACGTTTACGCAGGAGCTCCGCGCCACCCAAACCACGGACAAATATAACTGGGTGTTCGGGCTCTACTATCTCGACGAAAATCTTCACCAGAACCAGCCGCTTTACATTCTGCTCGATGCCGACAATTTCTTCGGCGGTCCGGGAACGGGCGACGGTATCGCAGAAATTGCGTACGACAACAGCCAGCAGGTAACCGATTCCTATGCAGCCTTCGGTCAGGGAACCTACAACATCACGGACGATCTGAAGCTAACTCTTGGCGGGCGCATCACCGGCGAAAGCAAAAGCTTCCGCTATGCCGCAGCCACGCAGTTCCAGAGCGGCGGCATGGACAATTTCGGGCCGATTGTCCCAATCGACCCTCCGCCGGGCGACAGTTTCACGCGCACATTGCACAACACCTCGTTCAATTGGCGTGCCGCAGTGGATTACAACGTGACAGAAGACGTGATGGGCTATGTGAGCGTGGCCACCGGCTTCAAGAGCGGCGGCTTCAACGGCAGCTTTCTCTCGTCCGATCCGGTTCAGATCTCTGCCCAGCTGGCGCCAATCAAGCCCGAACGCGTGACAGCCTATGAAGTGGGCGCGAAGTCAACATGGTTCGACAATCACTTGCTGTTCAACGCTTCACTGTTCTACAACGACTACAGCAATCTGCAGATATTCGTGCTTGCTCCGATCGCGGGCACTACGCTGGCGACCAATATCCTTGCGAACGCCCGAAACGCTCACATGATGGGTGCGGATTTGCAGGTCGAAGCCAAGCCCATCGAAAACCTTTCGTTATCGGCGCAACTCGGTCTCTTGCAAGCCAAAGTCGACTCCAGCGAACAGATAAACGTCGACCAATTCGGCAATCCTGTAACGGTTCACGGCCACCAGCTTCCGCTGGCGCCACATGTTACCCTATCAACGCTGGCGAGCTATCGCGTGCCGTTCCAGGACGGAAACCTCGAACTCCAGTTCAGCGCAAACTACAAGAGCCATCAGTTCTTCGACATCGCCAACAGTCCGTACCTGACGGAAGACGGCTACTGGCTTGAGAACGCGCGCATCGGCTATTCGTTCGATAACGACAAGTGGGAAGTTGCCGGTTTCATCCGCAATCTGTCCGGACAGCACTACTTTCTCGATATTTTCGACCTGAGCTTCGTGGGCTTCTACCAGGGCATCATGGGCCAGCCGCGAACGATCGGTGCGGAAGTGAACTATCGCTTCTGATGGAATGAAAAAGGCGGGCGCAGCGCCCGCCTTTCTTCTTCAATGCCGCGCATCCAGCATGGCGAGCAAGCCTGAATGGGCCTGCAGCGCGGACTTGTTTTTCCTGAGCGATGCGAAAGCCTGATCGGCGATGTCGAGGGCCTGTGCAATGTCGGCATCCGTCATCGCGCTGCAGAAGAACATGTTGTGCCATGGATGGACGTAGACGCCGCGCTTTACCATCTCCGCCGCCCAGCCATAGCCGATGCGATAATCGGGATCGTCCTCGAACAGGATCAGCGGCATTTGCGCAGGCCCCGTCTGCCGCAAGCCAAATCCATGGCGTGCTGAGATTTCGCTGAGGCCTTTGCGGAATGCATTCGCCAGCCGGCCGGTTTTTTCCAGATAGTCGCTGATAGCAATTTCATTCAGTGTTGCGACACCGGCGGCCATGGGCACGGCGGCGAACCAGAATGAGCCAGTGACATAAAGCGAGCCTGCAGCGGTCCGCACTTTCTCACTCCCCGCAAGCGCGGAAATCGGATAACCGTTGGCAATCGCCTTGCCCCAGCAGGAAAGATCGGGTTTCACGCCGACCAGAGACCAGCTGCAATCCCGCGCCATGCGGAATCCGGCGCGCACATCGTCCACGATCAAAAGCGCGCCGCGTTCGTCGCAGATTTCGCGGGCGCGCTTGGCGTAGGCCGGTTCAGGCATCTGCTGATCGACAAAGGCGTCGTGCTTGAAGGGCGATGCGATAATGCCCGCCAAATCATTGCCCGCCGCAATCACGGCCGCTTCAAGGCTGGACACATCGTTGTAGACATAGGTGAGAAGATGCGCGCGATCCTCCGGCAACACGCCCGAAGGAACAGGTGTGCACCAAGGCGCCGCACCGTGGTAGGCGCCCTTCGCGACCAGGATCTTGCGCTTGCCGGTGTAAGCGCGGGCGGCCATCATCGCCATGGTGGTGGCGTCCGTTCCGTTCTTGCAGAACATCGCCCAATCCGCGTGGGAAACGGTTTTCACCAACTTTTCGGCGAATTCGACCATGGCCGCACCGGGCCCCGTCATGGCATCGCCAAGCCGGGCTTGCGCTGCTGCCGCAGAGTCTATTTTTGCATTGCGGTAGCCCAAGAGGTTAGGGCCGTAGGCACACATGAAATCCAGATATTCGTTGCCATCCACGTCCCAAAGTCGCGCGCCTTCGGCTTTCGCGAAAAACTGCGGGTATTCCTCGGGCAGGAGCCGCACGGATTCGTGGCCGTACATGCCGTTGGGAATTACGGCGGCGGCCCGTTCTCGAAGTTCCTTGTCGTGGGAATTGGCGCGGGGCATGGCATCCTCCTTTAGGAAAATGATAGCTTTCGCTATTATAATTGACGCCTTCGCGAAAGAAAGCAGGATGGGCGGGACATGAATGCGCGGCTTGTATGTGTAGGGTTGACGACGCTGGATATTGCGGGACGGCCGATCGATCGCATTCCCGACAGGGGCGGAACCACGCTGATCGAAGGCGCGGCCCTTTCGCCCGCCGGAACCGCAGGGGGTACAGCGCTGGTGGCGGCAATGCTCGGCATGCCGACGTCTATTGTTTCAGCGGTGGGGGACGACGCGGCGGGACGCCTGGTCCGCAACGAGTTCGAGCGCAGCAATGTGGACACGAGCCTGCTTGCCACCCATCCCGGACGGCGCACATCGACCACCATTCTGACAATCCGCAGCGACGGCGAACGGCCGAATTTTCATGCGCTCGGCGCTTCCATGTTCGCGGAATTGACGCCGGCCGCGCTGGAAGCCGGCCGCAGCGCGAAATTCGTGCATTGGGGCGGTGTGGGCGGCATGAAGCTCGACGGCGGAACGGGCGCGGATTTTCTTTGCGCGGCGAAAAATGCGGGAGCGACTGTCACCTGCGACCTGATCGGTCCCAATGGGCGCACGGTCCAGGAGCTGGAGCGGCTGCTTCCGCATGTCGATTATTTCATGCCGAATATGGAGGAGGCTCTTTTCCTGGCCAATACGGAAGATCCCTCGAAGGCCGCAGCCTGTTTCCGGCGAATGGGGGCCAAGACCTGCATCTTCAAGCGCGGCGGGAAGGGCGCTGTTCGTTTCAAGAACGGCACCCGCACCGATTTTGCGGCGCATGACATCGCGCCGGTGGATACAACAAGTTGCGGAGATTCCTTCTGTGCGGGATTCATCTCGGCGCTCGACCGCGGATTTTCCGAGGACGATGCCTGCCGGTTTGCCATGGCAACGGCAGCACTTGTGGCGCAGGATCTGGGCACGCTTGGAAAGCTCAAGGATTTCGAGTCAACATTGCGGGCGATGACAGAACTGCCATTGAGGCGACATGCAGCCTGAGGAAAGCGTTGCGCGTGAACACATCGTGGAAGCGATGCGCAAACTGGATGCGCTGGGACTCAACCGCGGCACAACCGGCAATATCTCGTTGCGATCCGGGAAAGGCATGTTGATCACGCCTAGCGGCATCATGGCCGAACGGCTGACGGCGGAGCAAATCGTCTTTCTGGATGAAAAGCATATTCCTCGCGATGGTTCTCTTGCGCCTTCGAGCGAATGGAGAATGCATGCGGGATTGCTTGCGGCGCGGACGGATGTGAATGCGGTCGTGCATTGCCATTCGCGATACGCGACAATTCTGGCCTGCGCGGGCAAATCCATTCCGCCTTTGCACTATATGGTTGGCGTATCCGGACGGCCCGATGTGCCGCTGGCGGCTTACGCGACCTTCGGCAGCGAGGAATTGGCCGCAAATATCGTGACTGCCATGAAGACCGGCTACGCTTGCCTGATGGCGAACCATGGACAGATCGTGGCCGCACCCAGCCTTTCCCGCGCGCTCGCAATTGCCGAAGAGATGGAGGAGCAAGCTGCAGTCTATTGGGGTACGCTGGCGATCGGCGGCCCCAGGCTTCTCAGCGAAGCGGAAATGGCGGACAATTTCCGGCAATTCGCCAATTACGGCCAGAAACGCAAATAAAAGCGGGGCATCTCAGCATGACATCCGGTACAGACGATCTCGCCGTATCGCCCGCACCGGCAGGTGTTGCGGCGCTCGAAATGGAATCCGGCCTGATGCCGGAAGCAAACGGCGACAATTGGATTGTCATCGGCAGCTCGATGCTGATTGGCACGGCATCGCTTATGATCCTTGGCATCCAGCCTGTCCTTCTTGGGGCGCTCACACAGGAAGGTCGAATTAGCGAAGCCTCTCTTGGCCGTCTCGCCACAGTGGAAGTGCTGGCGCTGGCTATCGGATCGGCAATCGGCGCACGCGTGCTGCGCAAGGGAAGGATCGCGCTGAAAGTGGCGATAGGTTGCATCTTGCTTGCATTGTTCAACGCGGCCATCTATGCCGCGCACGATCCCGTCATGTTGTTCGTAACGCGAGGCGTGGCCGGGCTGCTCGAAGGATTTATTCTGGGCGCAGCAATTGTCGTCATCACCCATTCCAGAAGCCCTGACCGGCTGAACGGATTATTTCTCGCGCTGCAAACGATCCCGCAGGCGTTTCTTGCATACGCATTGCCTGTATCGATCCTGCCGCGTGTGGGCGCAGACGGCGGATTTGCCATTCTGGCGGGGCTTGCCGGTGTCGCCGCAGTTTCCGCGTTCGTATTGACCGAACGCCATCCACCGAAGGCGGACCATGCGACAACTTCGGGAAAAGTCTGGACATTGCCCGTCATCGGCATACTTGTCGGCGTTACGCTTCAAAATGCGGCCATTGGCGGCGCGTGGGATTACGCGGAACGTATCGCAGTGCAGTTCCATATTCCGCCCGGGCTTGTCGGTTCGGCGCTTTCGGCGAGCCTGATGTTTCAGGTGGTGGGCGCGTTTGCGGTGGCGTGGTTTGCCTGGCGGCTGCCGTTTCGCATCGTCACCATTATGGGGCCGCTGTGCCAGGGCGCTGTGATTCTGGCGATTGCATCTGCCGCGACCTCTTCCATCTATTTCGGTGCGACCGCCGTGTTCGGTCTTTTCTGGCTGGCGCTCAATCCGTTTCAGGTGCGGCTTCTGATCGATATGGAACCATCGCGGCAGGCGGTGATGGTGGGTACGGCAATCACATTGTTCGGATTGAGCGCGGGACCGTTTCTTTCATCCTTCGGCGTCAGCGTAGGCGATGTGCGGGGCGCCTTCTGGATCGCGGCAGTAATGATGCTTTTGAGCTCTGTGACATTCGCGATTTCAATGGCGGCCCATTACCGGGCTGGAACGGCTACGGCTTAAGCCACGCGCAGACTGTCGTAGCCATGATGGCTGGGATCGGGCCAACCGAATTTCTCGCGCACGTCGGCGAGCTTGCGGCGATAGACATCCACATCGACATAGTTCGCGTGGCGCGGTGAATCGATGTAGTTCGTCTTGCCGCGCAAATTGGGTTGTTCGCCGGCCTTCATCTTTGTCCATTCCTCGAGGCCTAGCCCGCTTGCGCGGATATAGGCGTCCATCGCGGCCATTTGCGCCATTTCATCGAAACGCTGGTATCCGGCGGATGCGAATTCGACGAAGCCAACCACCGCCAACCCCTGAAGAGTGCGGTGGAAGATATTCAGATAAAGTTGCGGATGGCCCTGCTTCCACGTAAACAGCTTTTCGTCGAAGAACGGCATGCGGTATTCATAACCTGTCGCGAACAGCACGAGATCGAATTTCTCTTCCGACCCATCGGCAAAGATTGCGCCGTCTTCGGTGAATTCCCTAACGTCGCGCTTGGCCTTGATATCGCCGTGAGCGAGGTGGTGCAGGATCTGCGTGTTCATGATGGGGTGCGATTCCAACGCCTTGTGGTCGGGCGCAGGCAGGCCGTAGCGCGTGAGATCGCCGGTAAGTGCGTCGAGCATCTTGCTGGGATCGTCCGGCAGCACAACGCCTTTGGGCGGGCGTACCATGCCTGAGAGGAATACGTCCGTCGGGACACCGAAGATGTGTTTCGGCACGAAGCGATAGCCGCGGCGTACGCTGATGAAGGCGGCTTCGGCGGTGCGCGCGGCGTCGCAGGCGATATCGACACCGGAATTGCCGGCACCGACGATAAGCACGCGGCGGCCCTTGAAGCTCTCCGCGCTGCGATGGGTGACGGAATGGCGGACCTCACCGTTGAAGCGATCGAGTCCTGGATAGTCGGGAAGATTGGGATGCCACGTCACGCCATTGGCGCAGACAATGCCCTGATAACGGCGCACTTCGCCGTTGGAAAGCGTGACGCACCAGCCATCCTTGCCATTTTCGCCCAGCGGCTCGGCGCGTTCGACGCCGGTGTTGAAGCGTATGTTGCGGCGCAAATCGAAGGCATCGGCGAAATTGCGGATGTAAGCCAGCAGCTGTTCGTGGTTGGGGTAATCAGGGTAATCGTCCGGCATTGGATAGCCGAAAAAGCCGGACGTGTATTTTGAAGAGATGAAATGTGCGGAGTCGTACATCGACGAACCCGGATTATCGATATCCCAGATACCGCCGACGTCGCTGTGACGTTCGAATTGTTCGTAAGGGATGCCTGCGAATTTGAAGGCGCGCGCAGCAAGAAGTCCGCATGGGCCCGCGCCGATAATGCAATGAGGCGCGGCATATCGAACGGCCTTTGAAATTTCGCGAGAGCTGTCCGCGCGCGTGTCGGCGGCGGCGAGCATGAAATACACCTTTGGCTTTGCGTTACGCAGCCAGACCGCAAAAGCGATGCCCAGGACGCAAGCAAGCGGATAAGCTAGCGGGAGCCAATTGGCCCAGTCAGCGTCGACCGTGGCGAGAAGACCGAAGTTTGAGGCAACAAGAAAGGATGCAGAGATAAGGCCGGCCGCGCCCACGGCAGGTGCGATGAGCGTGCGCCAGATATCGGTGTTATGCCGTCGGCGGAAATAGACGAGAATCGCAACGGCGGCGAAAGCTTGCAGAATGACGATGCCAAGCGTGCCGAAGCCGATCAGAAGCGGGATCATCATCTGGTAGGGATCGACGCCGGTGAGCGCGAAAGCACCGACGCACAAGACGGTCAATCCGGTGACGGCGAGGCTGGCGTTGGAGGGCGCATAGCGCTTGGGGTGAAAACGCCCGAGCGTCTCCGGCAACAGCTTTTCGCGGCTTAGTGCAAAGACATATCGCGTGGCGGCGTTGTGAATGGCGAGATAGGACGCGAGCAGCGATGTGCACAGCAGAATCGCAACGACGATTGCCGCCGGTTGACCGCTGAACCGGCCGATTAAGCCCAGCATCAGTTCGCCGCTTTTGGCCTGTGCTTCTGCCTTTGCGGCATCGATTCCGAGCGCACCCACCGTGATCCAGGCGGTGAGAAGGTAGAAGCCGCCGATCAGCAACACCGAAGCATACGTAGCAGCGGGAATGCTTTTGGTTGGTTCTTTTGCCTCTTCGCCATAAAGCGCGGCGGATTCGAAACCGATGAATGAGGTATAGGCGAACATCAGCGCGACGGCGAAGCCGGGCGCCATGACCGTCGCCGGATCAAAGGATTGAAGCGGGAACGCGACTGGACCTTTTGCAATCAAGACCGAAATGTCGAACACGGCAAGCACGGCAATTTCGGCGCTCATCAATACGCCCAAGACGCGGGACGAGAGATCGATGGAGCGGTAGCCGAGGATACCGGTAAGTGCGATGGCGAAGGCGGCGTAGGCTATCCATTCGGGAACATGCGTTGCCGGCGTGAGTACCAGATGCATGTAGTAGGCACAGGCGCCCGCCATGCCGATGGTGAAGGTGATGTAGGCGGCAAGTGCGATGAATGCACCGCCGACGCCCAACGGCTTGCCAAGACCATGGGCGATATAGGTGTAGAACGCGCCGGTGTTAACGATGCGCCGGCTCATCGCCGCATAGCCCACGGCGAAGCACAGAAGCGTCACTGCCGCGATGAGGAACGCGCCAGGGATGCCCGCGCCGTTGCCGCGGCCCAGCGCAATGGGAAGATTGCCAACCATCGCGGCCAGCGGAGCTGCTGCAGCCACCACGAGAAACACGATGCGGCGCGTGGAAAGCGCCTTGCGGCGTTTGCCGGATTCGAACTGCCGGGCGACGGCCCGCATAACCTCATCCATCGCTCAATCCTTCGAAGGTGTGAGGCCGCGAGAGGCGAGGAACTTTTCGCGGCCTTTTTCGCCAGACTTGCGGAGTTTCGGCTCCAGCCATTCGAGCAAGCTGGGCGCCACGCACAGAAGCTTGCTCAACATCGCATCCGAGAACGGTACGAAGGTTTCCAACCGGCCGCTGTCGAGCGCGGCGAGGCAGGCATCGGCCACTTGATCCGCCGTCAGCACGTCCTTGTTGAGGAAATTGAGCGGCGATCCATTGTGCGTGGCTTCATAGCGCAACATCGGCGTGTCCACCGCGCCGGGGAAAACGCCGACGACCTTTACGCCATAGGGCGCCAATTCCATGCGCGCCGCGGTGAGATAACCGCGCAGGCCGAATTTGGAAGCGCTGTAGGCCGCACTCCCCGGAAGCGCGACCAGACCCGCCGCCGAAACAATGGAAAGGATCGTGCCGCTGCCGCGCGCGGCCATGGCTTTTCCGGCAGCCTGTGTCAGCCGCATGGGGGCGACTAAATTGATCTTCAGATGCCGGTCGATTTGTTCGAACGGCAGTTCGAGAATCGTGCCCGGCTGGATGATTCCCGCATTGTTGACAAGCAGTTCCGGCGGATCGGACGAGATGCGTTGAGCAAGTGCCTCTACCCCATCCGCTGTCGAGAGATCGGTGGTGATTGTTTCAGCGGTGCGCGGCAGAAGCGCTGCGTTGGCGGCCATCCGGGCTGCGTCGACATCCGCCAGTTTCAGATCGAAGCCGCGTTCGCACAAACGTTTGCACAGCGCAAGCGCGATAGCTCCCCCGCCGCCGGTGACCAGCGCCGTCTTTCCCATGATCCCTCTCCACCCAAAACGTGATTGGCCATCACATTTGCAGAATGTGATAACCTATCATATTTGAAAGCGCAAGCAGACAGGCCGGGGCCAGCCGATGACAAGCGGGAAGCGGAACGTCAGGCGCAGCGCCGTTCAGGCGCGGTCGAAGGCGACGGTGGAGCGCATCCTGGAGGCGGCGACCAATCTCCTATGCACGGAGGGCGCCGACGCTGTGACCATGACCGCGATTGCGCGCGAGGCAAATGTGGTCATCGGTTCGCTTTATCAATATTTTTCCGACAAGTCCGAAATCATGAAGGCCATATTGGCGCGGCACAACGCCGATGTGGACGCGATGGTACGCGAGGGAATCGCCAACTTGAAAACGGTGGAGGATTTCCTCGATGCGATGGACAGGCTTGCTGAGGCCTATTTCGAGCTTCACCGGACCAATCCGCTCTACAAAAGCCTCTGGTCGGCGGTGCAGACAGACCCGGAACTGCAGGCGATGGACGTGGAAGACACATTGCAGAAAGCGCGGCTTGCCTTTGCGGTGGCCAAGCCGCTCTATCGCCGTGTAGACGAGACAGAACTGTTGGCAACCTGCGCGTTCGTGATGCAAACGGCACTGACCGCGGCGCGTTTCGCGCTATCTATCCCGCGCCCGCTCGGAAAACGGACATTGAGCATCTATCAGCGAATGAGCCGCAGCTTGTTTCTGGAACTGCAAGACAAATCCTGACGTGACACAGCCGATCAGTCGTCGAAATACCAGTGGCCGTCCGTACGGCGGCAGGCCGTCCCGCTGCGCTCACGCTTCCGGCCGTTGTGGTAGCTCACTTCGTGAAAATCGCGGCAGATGTAGCTGCCGCGCCGGAACTCGCGCGTCGAGCGAAAGGCGCCATAATCGCCGTTCTCGTCGTTTCGCCAATCGTAGCGCTCGTTGACGGGGCCGTTCAGACCATCGTTGTAGGCCCGAAAGGCATAGCGATGATCCTCGCAAGGTATGTCACGCGCGATGACGTTGCCGAGAAGTCCGCCGAGGATCAGCCCGCCCACCACAGCGCCACCATTGCCATGACTTGCCGCGCCGCCAATCAGGCCACCGGCCAGCGCGCCGAAGATCGTGCCGGCGGTCGCATTGCCGCTGCGGCAGCGTTGCTCGTAATCGCCCTCGCGATAAAAGTTGGACGGTGGGGGCGGAGCGTAATCGCCATCATCCTCATCGTCATCGTGCCGATGACGAAAGTAACGATAGTGGCCATCGCGGTCGTAGTAACCACGGTGGTCGTAGTCGCTGTAGTAGCCGTAAGGATCCGACCCCGGTGGCGGCCAGCCGCCCGGTTGGGCCAAGGCCGCTCCA
>DASZRY010000038.1:0-12515 GCA_035548975.1 Rhizomicrobium sp. | reverse complement strand
GCAGACCAAGCTGAACCCCGCGCCCGCCGATCCGGTTCAGGCCAAGATGTTCCTGTTCATGCCGCTCGTCTTCACCTTCATGCTGGCGACCTTCCCGGCGGGGCTGGTGATTTACTGGACGTGGAACAACCTGCTCTCGATTCTGCAGCAGATCGTGATGATGAAACGCACCGGCACGCCGATCCAAATTTTCGAGGATTTCAAATCGGCGCGCGCAAAGACGCAGGCGGGGGAATAGCCTCTGCGATGAGCGATGCAGAGGAAGCCGAAACCGCGCGCAAGCTTTTCGCGGGACCTTGCGATTTTTTCTGGGGTGCTGCAAGCGCGCAGAATCTTCCGCCGGTAACGCTTCCCGAAGTGGCTTTCGCCGGCCGCTCCAATGCCGGCAAGTCTTCGCTCATCAACGCGCTGACGGGAAGAAAAACGCTCGCGCGCGTTTCCAACACGCCGGGGCGCACGCGCGAGATCAATTTCTTCAATCTCGGCGGAAAACTCATCCTGGTGGACCTGCCGGGTTACGGTTACGCCCAGGCGTCTAAGGCGCTTGCATCCGAATGGCAGCGGATGATCTTCGCCTATCTGCGCGGACGGGCGAGCCTCAAGCGCGTCGCCCTTCTCGTCGATGCGCGCAGAGGCTTGGGCGATGCGGACCGCGCGGTGATGGACCTGCTCGACAAGGCCGCGGTCTCCTACCTTCTCGTGCTCACAAAGCTCGATCAGCTCAAGCCTGCGCAAGCCGCGCAGGTTCAGGAAACGACGCTTATGGAATCGCGCAAGCATGTTGCCGCCTTCCCCGGCATCGAGGCCACTTCGGCCCTGAAAGGCCAAGGATTGGAAGGGCTTCGCGCCCATCTGGCGGCGCTGGCGGCCTTCTGACTTTGCGGTTATAACCCGCCCGCTTTTCGACGGCAGGCCTCCCCCATGGCGCTTCAGGACGACACCACTCAGGACCGGAACTTGCGGGTGATGGCGCGCTGGCGCTCCACCGCGCGCGTGCTGGTGGAAGCGCTTCCCTACATTCTGAAATACGACAACAAGACGATCATCGTGAAATATGGCGGCCACGCCATGGAAGGCGGCGTGAGCGAACATTTCGCACAAGACATCGTGCTGATGAAGCAGACGGGAATCGATCCCGTGGTGGTGCACGGCGGTGGGCCGCAGATCGGCTCCATGCTCAAGAAACTCAATATTGCATCGAGCTTCGTGGACGGGCTGCGCGTGACCGACAGCGCCGCGGTCGAAGTGGTGGAAATGGTGCTCACCGGCTCCATCAACAAGCAGATCGTGAGCGGCATCAATGCGGCGGGCGGCAAGGCCGTGGGCCTGTCCGGAAAGGACGGAAACCTTATCGTCGCTAGAAAGATCGATCACGTGACCAAGAACGGCGAGCATGTCGATCTCGGATTCGTGGGCGAACCGGAAAAGATCTCGCCCAACATCCTGCGCACGATCATCGCTTCCGACCTCATTCCCGTGATCGCACCGATCGGCGTGGGTTCCAAGGGCGAGACCTTCAACATCAATGCGGATACGGTGGCCGGTGCGGTGGCAGGTGCCATGGCCGCCGAGCGCCTGATCCTTCTCACCGATGTCGAGGGCGTGCTCGACCGCGAAGGAAAGCTGATTCCGAAACTCACCGTGGCGGATGCGCGCGCACTGATCGCCGACGGCACGATCTCCGGCGGCATGATTCCCAAGATCGAAACCGCCATCGACGCGGTGGAAGCCGGGGTGAAGGCGGCGGTCATTCTGGATGGCCGCATCCCGCATGTGCTGATGCTCGAGCTCTTCACCGAGCATGGCGCCGGCACAATGATTACGGCGGAATGAGATTCTTTATGGAATGATCGGGCGGCGCGCAGCATTCCACTTTCTCTTCTTCGCCGTCATTTTCGCGGCGGCGCCTGCCAGCGCAAATCTCAAGCTCTGCAACCGCACGAGTTACATTCTCTACGCGGCTACCGCCTACGCCGCCAAACCCGACATCGCCACACAAGGCTGGACACGCATAGTTCCCGGGGCCTGCGCCAATGCGATTTCCAGGCCAATGACGTCGCCGCCCTACTACGTCTACGCGCAATCCTCGCGCTCCCATTCCGGTCCGTCACGCGCCTGGGGCGGCAATGCGAAGTTCTGCGTCAAGCACGGCAACTTCGCCTTCACCGCGCCGCCGCTCGGCCGCTGCATGGATGACGACGCATTCGCCGTGGGCTTCAGCCTGGTCAATTCGGGGCGCAAGACGGATTTCACCGAGACGCTTACCGACAAGCCCGATCTCATGACATTGCCGGCCGCTCGCATCGCCGGCCTGCAACGGTTGCTTGCCGACAACGGCTACAAAATTCCCCGGATCGACGGCACAGACGACAAAGAGACCGAAGCCGCACTTGCAACCTTCCGCCGCAAGGCCAGGCTGCCGCGAAATCCGGCGGACGAGCAACTGTTCCAGGCGCTGGAGGATGCGGCGGCAAAGGTTTCGGCTCCGGCGGGCTATTCCGTCTGCAATGCCACGACGTCGCCCTTCTGGGCCGCCATCGGCGAGAAGGACGGAAACAATTGGGTAAGCCGCGGATGGTGGAAAGTGCCGCCGTCGAACTGCGCGACCGCCATCAGCCAGACGCTGAAGACCGACCGTATCTATGTGCTGGCGGATATCCCCGGCAAGAAGCCGCTTGTCAGCGGCTCCGCCAAATTCTGCGTCACCGACATCGCCTTCGAAATCCAGGGCAAGGACAAGTGCAAGGAACGCGGCATGCGCGAGGCGGGCTTTGCCGAAACCGTCGTCAAAGGCCGGGATGGCCACGTGGCGCGCATTGGCCCCAAGGGACTGCTGCCTACAACGTCCCTACGTCGAAATAACTGAGGTGCCAGCGCATCTCGTCTTCGCTTAACGGAAATCGCACACCGTCCCGCGCCGGCAGCAATTCGGACGTGGGCAGCTTCATCACATAGCGCTGGATGCGAAACGCCACGCGCATGCTGAGCTTGGCGCGCCAGACAAGCGCGGTGACCGGTTTGGCCGAACGGAACTGCAGGATCTTGCGGACCGTCTCCACCGGCACATGCGCGAGCGCCGCCAGCGAGTGTGCGACGACCTCGCGTCTGCCCGCTTCCGCCGCCGCATCGACGAAGGCATCGTCGAGCTTTCCCTTGCGCCTTGCGGCTTCGACTTCGACGGCCGCCCGATCTTCTTCGCTTCTTTGCACATCCTCGCCCGACTCGATGCGGCGGCGGAGCTGCTGGTTCAGGTGATCGCGCGTATCGGGATCCAGCTTATGGTTCCTGCCGAGCATTTCGATCAGCGCCGCGCCCACAAAGGTGGCGATGCGCTTGATGGCGCGCTGGGAAAGATCGGCGCGCATGACAAGCGGCTGGTGCCAGGCTCTGATTTTCTCCGCCCGCTCGATGATGTCGTCGAGCGCTTTGGCGCGCACCTCCGCATCCGGATTGGCGAGCAGAGCGGCGACGGCAGGCACATCCAGCGACGTGACGATCGCATCGGCCACATTGGCGCTCAGATATTTGCGCTTGGAAATCGCCGTCAGCGCTTCGCTCGCCTTGGCGGTGGCGATCACTTCCATCAGATCGGCATCGGACAGCAGCGGCGAATATTCGAGGATCGGGGCCGCCACGATCATTTCCAGATCGAAGGCGAGCTTGCGGATGACTTTCTTCGGGACGCAGTCCAGCGCCTTGATCTCTTCGGCCAGGATTGCGCGAACGCGCGGCAGCTGATCGTCGGCGAGCTTCTCCAGCGTCTCGATGGTGAGGGCGCGGAGCTTTTCGTTCTGTTCTTTGTCCAGATCCGGCATCAACCGGCCGATTTTGCGCGCGAGTTCGCTGCGGACTTCATCGTCCTCATCGTCGGCGAGAATATGGTTGGCCTGCGCGGGCGTGGCCATGTTCGCCGCCACCGCGCGGCGGATCACGGCCGCACCCTTGGTCGCCAGATAGAGCAGCACATCCGGCCCGGCATCTGTGCGGCTGGCCAGTTCGTGATGGGTAGACTTCTCCCGCTCCTCAAGGATCTTGAGGATTTCGTCTTGCGAGAGCTTGTCGGGCACCTGAGGCTTGGCGCCGGAATTGGTCATTTCCGCCTCCCGGATCGGTCCAGTTTCCCCAGCCGGGCCTTAAGGTTCCTTGAAGGGATTTGGTTACCGGACGCAGCCTTGCAGCCAATCCCGCGATCCCCCAAGGTCCGCCGCCATGCCGAACACGCCCCTAAGCCGCCAAGGACCCGACTTCCGTCACATCCAGGCCTGGATATTCGACCTGGACAACACCCTTTACCGGGCCGATTCCGACCTTTTCGCCCAGATCGACCGCCGGATGCAGGCCTTCGTCATGCGCTTCCTGAAAGTGGACGCCGAGGAGGCAAGGCGTATCCAGAAGGCCTATTACCGCGACCACGGCACCACGCTGACCGGGCTCATCGCGCTGCACGACGCCGACCCGGAGGAATTTCTGGCCGAGGTCCATGACATCGACCTTGCCGCCATCGACGTCGATGCGGCGATGATCGAGGCCATCGCGGCGCTGCCGGGCAAACGGTTCGTGTTCACCAATGGCTGCCGGCATCATGCCGAGCGCGTGCTGATACGCACCGGACTGACCGATTTCTTCGAGGACATCTGGGATATCCGCACCACGCGCTTCGCGCCCAAGCCGCGCCTGGAAGCCTATCGCCGCATCCTCGACCATTCCGGCGTCGATCCGCGGACCTGCGCCATGTTCGAGGACATCTCGCGCAATCTGGTGCCCGCGCATGCGCTGGGCATGACGACCGTGTGGGTGAAGAACGATTCCCACTGGTCGAAACAGGGTCCCGAATTTCCCGTCGCGGGGCCTGAAAATATCGACTATGAGACCTCGGACCTCGTGCACTTCTTGAGAACCGTCAGGACCACGCCATGACTTCGCTTGCTCAAGCCGAACGCATCATCGAAGACGCATGGGAAAGCCGCGACACGCTCGGCTTCGCCACACGCGGACCGGTTCGCGATGCGGTGGAAGCAGCCCTCGACGCCCTCGATTCCGGCGGGGCGCGCGTGGCGGAAAAATTCCAGGGCGAATGGCACGTGCATCAATGGCTGAAGAAGGCCGTGCTGCTTTCCTTCCGCCTCAACGACATGAAGCCCATCGAAGGCGCGCCCGGCGGCGCCCATTGGTGGGACAAGGTCGATTCCAAATTCGTGGGCTGGACCGAACAGCGTTTCCGCGATGCCGGATTCCGCGCAGTGCCGGGCGCGGTGGTGCGCCGCTCCGCCTTCATCGGCAAGGGCGCGGTGCTGATGCCGAGTTTCGTCAATCTGGGAGCTTATGTGGGCGAAGGCACGATGGTCGATACCTGGGCGACGGTCGGTTCGTGCGCGCAGATCGGAAAGAACTGTCATCTCTCTGGCGGCGTGGGTATCGGCGGCGTGCTGGAGCCGCTGCAGGCAAATCCCGTCATCATCGAAGACAATTGCTTCATCGGCGCGCGTTCCGAAGTGGCCGAAGGCGTGATCGTGGGCGAAGGCTCGGTGCTTTCGATGGGCGTCTATCTCGGCCAATCCACGAAAGTGGTGGATCGCGAAACGGGCGAGATTTTCTACGGCAAGGTACCTCCCTATTCGGTCGTCGTCGCGGGCACGATGGGCGGCGGCAACGGCAAGCCCTCGCTCTACTGCGCCGTGATCGTCAAGCGCGTGGACGAACGCACGCGCGCCAAGACCTCGATCAACGAATTGCTGCGCGACTAGCTTCTTCCTTGCGCGAGCGCCGCCAGAGCTTCCGGCCCGACACCAAGGGCCTGAACGATGGGAGCGAACGCAGCCATTTGCTGCATGCCCTGCGGCCCCAGCGTCAAACCGCCGTCGACGGTGAGCGCCTGGCCGGTGACCCAATCCGATCCGTCGCTGGCGAGATAAAGCGCCGCCTCGGCGATATCGCGCGGCCTTCCGCCGCGATGGATGGGTTGGGAATCGGTGGCGGCTTCGGCAATCGCATCGATGCGCGACTCCGCAAGCTGACTTGGTATACCGAGACCCTGGGCAAAGATGTTGGTGGCGATCAAACCGGGGCAAATGCAATTCACGCGGATGTTGTATTGCGCAAGTTGCGCGGCCGTTACGCGCGTCATGTGGACGATCGCGCCCTTGGCGATGGAATAGAGGATCGGTCCGTAACCCGCCTGCAGACCTGCGACCGAGGCCGTGGAGATGATCGCGCCGCCGCCATTGGCCTTCATCGCCGGGACGGCGTACTTGATTCCGAAGAGCGCAGCCCGGACGTGCAGATGCATGACGGAATCGAAGCCTTCCGCCGTGACCGCATCGGCGGCATCGCGCGCGCCGCCGGTGCCCGCATTGTTGAAGATGCAATCGAGGCGGCCGAACGTCCTGGTGGCGGTCTCGACCGCTCTGGCGATATCGGCTTCCTGGGAGACGTCGCAGCGGACATAAGCGGCCTTGCCCTTGTGGTCTTCCTCGATCCTTGCGCCCTTGTCGTCCTGGATGTCGGCCGCAACGACGCGCGCACCTTCCTTCACGAACAGATCGACCGTTCCCCGGCCGATGCCGCTCGCCGCCCCGGTAATCACCGCGACCTTGCCTTCCAGACGTCCTGCCATGTTCTTGCCCTTTCGGATTGCTTTCATTGACCGGAGCCTAGCCGACCGCCTAAACCGCTGCCATGCCAATCGATGCCGTCGCCCTTTCGCAGGCCCTGATCCGCTGCCCATCGGTGACGCCGCAGGACGCGGGCGCGCTGGCGGTTCTGGAAGCGGCGCTCAATTCGCTGGGATTTGCCTGCAAACGTTTGCGCTTCGAAGAGGCCGGCACGGCATCCGTTGACAATCTCTATGCGCGTATCGGAAGCGGCGCGCCGCATTTGTGCTTCGCCGGGCATACCGACGTGGTGCCGGCGGGCGATCTGGCGCAGTGGAAGCACGATCCGTTCGGCGCGGAAATCAGCGATGGCGTGCTTTACGGACGCGGAGCCGCCGACATGAAATCCGCGATTGCCGCATTCGCCGCCGCAGCCGAGCGGCATCTGGCGAAGGGTGCCCTCAAGGGCTCGATCAGCTTTCTCATCACCGGCGATGAGGAAGGCGTCTCGATCAACGGCACCAAGAAGATGCTTGGATGGCTGTCGGGCAACAACGAACCCATCGACCACTGCATCGTGGGCGAACCGACTTCGGCGGCGGCATCCGGCGACACACTCAAGATCGGGCGCAGGGGCTCGATCAATTTCCGTGTGGTTGTGCGCGGCGTGCAGGGCCATGTGGGCTATCCGCAGCGCGCGCTCAATCCCATTCCCATCCTGGCGGCGCTGATCGGCCGGCTGTCGGGAGAGGCGCTGGACAACGGCACGGCCCATTTCGAGCCGTCGGCGCTTTCCTTCACCTCCGTCGATGTGGGCAACGATGCCACCAACGTGATTCCGGCGGAGGCTTCCGCGCGCTTCAATATCCGCTTCAACGACCTGCACACGCCCGAGACGCTGAAACATCGCATCGAAACGGCGGCAAAAAATGTGGCGCACGAAATGGGCGGCGAGATTTCCTTAAGCTCGCAAACAAGCGGCGTGGCTTTTCTGACGCAGCCCGGACCGTTCACCGAACTTGTCTCGAAAGCCGTCGCCAAGGTGACCGGACAGATACCGCAATTTTCGACCGGCGGCGGCACATCGGATGCGCGGTTCATCAAGGAACACTGCCCCGTTGTGGAGTTGGGACTTTCCGGCTCGACCATGCACAAGGTCGACGAGTGCGTACCCGTCTGTGAAATCCACCGGCTGACCGACATCTACGAAGCCGTGCTCGACGCCTATTTCGCGCCGAGATGAACACTTCTCCCATCGGCGTGTTCGATTCCGGCATGGGCGGGCTGACCGTGATGCGCGCGCTGACCGAGCGCCTGCCCAACGAAAGCTTTCTCTATCTGGGCGACACCGCGCGGCTTCCCTATGGCACCAAAAGCGCGGACACGGTGAAGCGCTACGCACTGCAGGCGGCGCGCGCGCTGATGGAGCGCGGCGTGAAGATGGTGGTGATCGCCTGCAACACCGCTTCCGTCGCCTTGCCCGCATTGCGCGATGCGCTTGCGCCGCTTCCGGCGATCGGCGTGATCGAACCGGGCGCTGCGGCGGCCGTTGCGGCGGCACCGGACGGCCCGATTGCCGTGATCGCGACCGAAGGCACGGTGAAAGGCGGGGCCTATCGCACGGCCATTCGCGCAACCGGCAGCAATGCGCCCATCGTGCAGCAGGCCTGCCCGCTCTTCGTGCCGATGACGGAAGAGGGATTGGTGGAAGGTCCGATCGCCGAGGCCATTGCGCATCGCTATCTCGATCCGCTGCTTGCGACGGTGCCGAAACCCAAATGCCTTCTCCTCGGTTGCACGCATTATCCCGCGCTGAAGCCGGTGATCGCCCGCGTGGCAGGCGATGTGCAACTGGTCGACAGCGCGGTGACGACGGCGGCGGCAGTGGAGGCATTGCTGAAAGAAAAGAAACTCGAAGCGGGGGGCGGAACCGCATCGCGCAAATTCCTGGCGACGGATGCGCCGGATCGCTTTGCGCGGGTGGGAGAGATTTTCTATGGCTCCGTGATCGATCCCGGAAATGTCGAGCTGATCGATCTTCAATAATCCACCTTCACCAGATACAGCCCTTCCGCCGGCGCCACGGGGCCGCAGGCCGAGCGATCTTTCGCTTCCAGCGCCCGCCTCATCTCGCGCGGATGCCATTTTCCTTCGCCCACGAGTTTGAGCGAACCCACCATCGAGCGCACCTGATGATGCAAGAAGGAACGCGCCGAGGCGCGAATCTGGATTTCATCGGCGAGACGCGAGACGTCCAGCACGTCGAGCGTTTTTACGGGCGATTTCGCCTGGCATTCGGCGGCGCGGAAGGTGGTGAAATCGTGGGTGCCGATAAGCGATTGCGCGGCCAGATGCATCGCTTCGGAATCGAGATCGCGGACAAGGTGCCAGGCGCGGCCGCGTTCGAGCGCGAGCGGCGCGCGCCGGCAAACGATGCGATAGAGATAGTGACGCGCTTTGGCCGAGAACCGGGCATGGAAATCCGCATCTGCAATGGAGGCTTCGAGCACGGCGATGGGAGCGGGTTTCAGGTGATAGTTCAGCGCATCGCGAACCTTGCCGGGCGCGAACTCCTTCTCCAGATCGAAATGGGCGGCCTGGCCCAACGCATGCACGCCGGAATCCGTGCGGCCCGCGCCGGTAACGGCGGCACGTTCGCCGGAAAGCCTGAAAATGGCGTCCTCCAGCGCAGCTTGAACGGATGGACCGTTCTCCTGCCGCTGCCAGCCGGAAAACGGTGCACCGTCATATTCGATGGTCAGGCGATAACGCATCACACCAGTTTCGTTCCGCGCGGCAGAGAAAACCCGCGCAGCAATTCCTCAGCACTCATCGGCGCGCGGCCAGCGCGTTGCAGACGCAGGAGTTTCAGCGCGCCGTCACCGCAGGCAACGGTGAGCTTGTCATCGAGCACTACGCCCGGTGAGCCGTTTCCCTTTGTTGGCTCGGCGTAAAGTATCTTGAGGCGCTCGCCATCGGCTTCGGTCCACGCGCCGGGGAACGGCGAGAGGCCGCGAATATGGCAATCGATTTCGCGGGCGGACTTCGTCCAGTCGATGCGGGTTTCTTCTTTCGAGATTTTTTTTGCATAAGTCGGTTCGCCCGATTGCGGCACCGCTTCGATGCTGCCGCGTTCGAGCGCCGCCAATGCACGCACCATCAGATCGGCGCCGAGATGCGAAAGTTCATCGTGCAATTCGCCATAGGTCTTGCGGGCGATTGTGATGCGTTCGGCCATCAGTATGGGGCCGGTGTCGAGTCCTTCTTCCATGCGCATGACCATGACGCCGGTTTGCGCATCGCCCGCCATGATCGCGCGCTGTATGGGTGCGGCTCCGCGCCAGCGCGGCAATAGCGAGCCGTGCAGGTTGAAACAGCCGAGCCGCGGCGCCTCGAGAATGGCTTTGGGAAGCAAAAGGCCGTAGGCGACGACCACCGCCGCATCCAGCTTGAGTCCGGCAAATGCGCGTTGCGCCTCTTCGCCTTTCAGAGAAACGGGATCGCGAACTTCAAGACCGTGCGCTTGCGCAAGTTTTGCGGCCGCAGACGGTTCGCTGCCAAGCCCGCGGCCCTTCGGGCGCGGCGGCTGCGTGTAAACGGCGGCGATGTCATGGCCTTGCGCGATCAACGCGGCGAGCGTGGGCACGGCGAAATCGGGCGTACCCATGAAAGCAAGCCGCATCGACACGACTATCCTGCATCCTTCAACCGTTTGGCCTTGGCGAGTTTTCGCAGAGCGATGGAACGCTTGAGCTTGGAGAGATGATCCAGGAAGAGAATGCCTTCCAGATGATCCATCTCGTGCTGCAAACAGGTGGCGAGCAATCCCTCGGCCTCCAGCGTCTGCTTGTTGCCGTCGCGGTCGAGATATTCGGCGCGGATTTTGGCGGGCCGTTCCACATCGTCCCAGATATCGGGAACGGAAAGACAGCCTTCCTCGAACGTCGCCGTTTCTTCCGATGCCCAGACGATCTTCGGATTGATGAAAACCATCGGCTCGCGCTTTCCCTGCGCCTGCGCGATATCCATCACCAGAAGGCGCTTGGGGATACCCACCTGAATGGCGGCAAGGCCAATGCCATCGGCCGCATACATGGTTTCGATGAGGTCGCCGGCCAGTTTGCGGATCTCGTCATCGACCTTCGAGACCGGTTCGGAGACCGCTTTCAGGCGCGGATCGGGCGCGGTAAGGATGGGGCGTATCGTCATGGGCTGGAGATAGGCGGGGGCAGCCTTCCGGTCAAGACAAGCCTCGGGAACCGCTTAAAAACGCTATGGAAATCGCGCTCTTTGCCCTTGCCGCAGCCGTTCTTGCCGCAGCCCTGATTCTTGCTTTTGCGCGCCGGCCTGCGCCCCCGGAACCGCCAAGGCCGGACCCGCGGCTGGACACGGTGATCGCCGCACAAGGCGGGATTTCGGAGCGCTTCCAGCAGGCCATCGAAAGCCAGACGGCATTGCAAAAGGCGCTTTCGGAACGGATGGATGTCCTGAATCAGCGCCTCAACGAAACGCTTTCGGCGAGCGCCACCAAGACTGCCGAAAGCCTTGCCGGAATCCAAACGCGGCTTTCGGTGATCGACGAAGCGCAGAAGAACATCACCCAGCTTTCCGGCCAGGTGGTGAGCCTGCAGGAAGTGCTTTCCAACAAGCAGTCGCGCGGCGCGTTCGGTCAGGCGCAGATGGAAGAGATCGTGCGCGACGGGCTGCCGCCCACGCTCTACGAATTCCAGGCCACGCTTTCCAACGGCAACCGTCCCGACTGCATCATCCGCCTGCCCAACGCCACGGGCGTGATCGTGATCGATTCCAAGTTCCCGCTGGAATGTTTCACCGCGCTCAAGAGCGATGCCGACCGCAAGAGCGCCGAAGCGCGCGTGCGCAACGATCTGGCCAAGCACATCAAGGATATTTCGGAGAAATATCTCATCCCCGGCGAAGTGCAGCGCCCGGCGATCATGTTTGTGCCCTCGGAATCGATCTACGCCGAATTGCACGACGGTTTTGTGGACGTGATCCAGCGGGCGCATCGCGCGGGCGTGATGGTGGTTTCGCCCAACATCCTGATGCTGGCCATCAACACGGTGCAAACCGTGGTGAAGGACGCCAAAATGCGCGAGCAGGCTCACCTGATCCAGCAGGAGGTGGGCGTGCTGTTGCAGGATGTGCAGCGGCTTGGCGAGCGGGTGGAAAAGCTGCGCAGCCATTTCGATGCGGCAAACAAGGACATAGACCAGATCGAAACCTCGATGCGGAAGATCGAAAATCGCGGCGAGGCCATCGCGAAAGTCGAGCTTTCGCCGCCCGAAGCGCAAAAAGCGCTGGCGAGGGATTGAGATCGCACTGCGACCACGCCAGGACCTGCTGCAGCAGAAACCGGCTTCTGTATTTGAGCGCGCGCAAACGCCTGCGCCGCTCGCGCCAGGCCCGCGAATAGAGGCCATGCACCAGCCGGTTGCTGTTGCCGAACGGCGCACCGCGTTTGCGCCTCGGTGCTTGCGGCGACTTCGGCCCCCCACCCGGATCGCTTCGCTCCCCGGCCTCCCCACAAGGGGGAGGCATGCTGTCTGGTTTGCCCAATTGAACCTCGCCCTCAGGCCGTTTTTTGGGCCGCGGCGAGATCGCGGCTGATTTCATGGGCAAGATTGGCGGCCTGCTGGTAGCGCTTGCGGATCTTCGACATCGACACGGCGAATTCGCGCGACAGGCGCAGAAGATCGACGGCGATGCCGCTTTCCCGGCGGCGCAGTTCCTGGAACATCGTCCGGTCCTCCTTGCCCATTTCGGCAAAGCATTCGGCAATGGCGGCGGTCATCAAGCCGAGCTGTTTTTCCAGTTCGGCCTCGCCGGGGGTCTTGGTGCTGTATAGCTGGGCGATGTCTTCGCCCGGTTGAGTTGGTGACATGCGTTTCCTCCTTGCAATCCCAA
>DASZRY010000037.1:0-70092 GCA_035548975.1 Rhizomicrobium sp. | reverse complement strand
GTGGTCCCCGGCAACCGCATGGCCTTCGCGGGGGTCACCAGCCACCAGCAGGTGGAAGACATCGTCGCCTATCTCGAGACCCTGAAATAGCCTGCCTATCCCCGCCTTTGCCTTAGCCGGGGCTCGCGCAGCATTTCGAGCGTGTCGATCTGGATGGCCGGACGATCGGGAAATTCGGCAATCAACTTGAGATCGCCCCCCATGGCGGAGACATATTTGCGCATCGTGGAAAGCAGAAGGTCTGCCCGGCGCTCTATGCGCGAAATGCTCTCCTGTTCCATGTGAAGGGCTTTGGCGAGATCTTCCTGACTTTTGTGAAATGCCTTGCGAACGTCGCGAAGGCTCATGATCTTCGCCCCTTCGCGAGCCGTTTCGGCCTCGATACGTTCGCGCCGTTCCTTGGGCAGCGCCTTCATCATTTCAGACAGCGATTTTGCCATCTCGGACTCCATCCTCACTTGTACTTGCGGAATCTTCGATCCGCCAAAGCGATTAGTTCGTCGTAGAATACCTTGCTTTTGGCACCTTCCTTGTTGCCTGCACAAAGCAGGATCGCGCGGCGCTTGGCATCGAACGCATAGGCCACACGCCAAACTTGTTTTCCGACCGGCGCTCTCAATTCCTTCATGTTGGCGAATTTCGAGCCCACAAGAGTATCGGCGTAAGGCCTCGGAAGGCCGGGGCCGAACTGCCTGAGCAAGCCGGCCCGAGAAAGGATTTTGTCCTGCACCGCTTCGGCATATCGACCGAATTCGATTTGAAATTCGTCGTCGAAAAGAACCTCCCATTTCTGCGCCATCGGTCCCCCGCCCGCCGCCGCATTATGCTTTCAGAAGCATATGATCTCAGAGTCATGTACGCAAGAGTGGCAATCGGAACGGAGAGCTGATCTGTGGCGGAGTGACGCACCCGCGCGCTTATGTTGCGGCGCGAAGGGCGGGCAGGGGTCATTGCTTCGTTGACAGGCCCAAGGCCTCTTGCCTAGTTTTTGCGCCGCACAACAGACGGCCTGGGCGCCAGTCCCATCGGCGCCGTGTAAGTGGGATAGAGGCCGCTATAGCGGGAAGGCATTCTGAAACGATGAAGGTATTGGTCCCCGTCAAGCGGGTGATCGACTACAACGTCAAGGTCCGTGTGAAGGCGGATCAGACCGGGGTCGACCTCGCCAATGTGAAAATGTCGATGAACCCCTTCGACGAAATCAGCGTCGAGGAAGCGGTCAGATTGAAGGAAAAGGGCAAAGCCACGGAAGTTGTGGCCGTATCCATCGGCCCGCAACAGGCCAGCGAAACCATCCGCACCGCGCTCGCCATGGGCGCGGATCGCGGTATCCTGGTGAAGGTGGACAGCGATGTGGAGCCGCTCGCCGTCGCCAAGATCCTCAAAGGCATTGCCGACACCGAAAAGCCGGGACTTGTGATCCTCGGCAAACAGGCGATCGACGACGATTCCAATCAGACCGGTCAGATGCTCGCCGCATTGCTCGACTGGCCGCAGGGCACCTTCGCCCACAAGCTGGAATTGGGCGACAGCACCGCCCAGATCGAACGCGAAATCGACGGCGGGTTACAGACAGTGGAAGTGAAGCTGCCCGCTATCATGACGGTGGATCTGCGCCTCAACGAGCCGCGCTACGCTTCGCTGCCCAACATTATGAAGGCGAAGAAAAAACCCATCGACGAAAAATCGCCCGCCGACTACGGCGTGGACGTTGCGCCCAGGCTCAAGGTGCTCAAGGTCACCGAACCGCCCAAACGCCAGGCCGGCATCAAGGTGAAGACCGCGGCCGAACTCGTCGACAAACTCAAGAACGAAGCGGGGGTTATCTGATGGCTTCGCTCGTCATTGCCGAACACGACAATAAAAATCTGAAAGACGCGACCGCCAAAACGGTGACGGCGGCCGCACAGGTATCGACGCCCGTGCATGTTCTCGTTGCAGGCTCCGGCGCGGACGCGGCGGCCCAGCAGGCCGCGAAATTGGCAGGCGTGGAGAAAGTCATTCTCGCCGACGATCCGCTCTATGCGAAACTCGTCGCCGAGCCGATGGAAAAGCTTATTCTTTCGCTTGCGGGAAATTACGACGCAATCCTGGCGCCCGCCACCACCAACGGCAAAAACTTCATGCCGCGCGTGGCGGCCAAGCTCGACGTGCCGCAGATTTCCGAAATTCTCGCCGTCGAAAACGCCAACACGTTCCGCCGCCCGATCTATGCGGGCAATGCGATCGCAACCGTTGAAGCGCCCGCCGGCAAGAAAGTCATCACCGTGCGCACCACCACATTCAAGGCGGCCGAAGCCACCGGTTCGGGAAGCGTCGAAAAGATTGGAAGCGCGGGCGATCCGGGCATTTCGAAATTCGTGGGCGAGGAGCTTTCCAAATCCGAGCGCCCCGAACTCACTTCCGCCAAGATCGTCATCTCCGGCGGGCGCGGCATGCAGTCTGGCGACAATTTCCACATGCTGGACAAGATCGCCGACAAGCTGCACGCAGCGGTTGGCGCTTCGCGGGCGGCCGTGGACGCAGGCTTCGTGCCCAACGACTACCAGGTCGGCCAGACCGGCAAGGTTGTTGCGCCCGATCTCTACATCGCTGTCGGCATCTCCGGCGCGATCCAGCATCTGGCGGGAATGAAGGATTCCAAGGTGATTGCCGCCATCAACAAGGACGAGGAAGCCCCCATCTTCCAGGTTGCCGATTACGGCCTCGTGGCCGACCTGTTCAAGGCGATCCCGGAAATGGAGGAAGAACTTACCAAATTGGGGTATTAATCGCCTCCCCGCAAGGACAAGTCGGAACCGCGATGAGCATCGAACGCGTAGGAGTGATCGGCGCAGGCCAGATGGGCAACGGCATCGCCCATGTCCTTTCGCTTGCGGGTTTCGACGTCGTTCTGGAAGACATCAATCCCGAAGCCGTGGACAAGGCGTTGCAGCGCATCGAGCGCAACATGCACCGTCAGGCCGCGCGCGGATTGATCAAGGACGAAGCGATTGCGCCCGCGCTCGGCCGCATCCGGAAAAGCCAAAGTCTCGACGACATGAAGGACCGCGACCTCGTGATCGAGGCCGCGACCGAAGACGAAACGATCAAGCGCAAGATCTTCCAGGATCTGTGCGCGCGCATTTCCGACAAAACGATGCTTGCCACCAACACGTCGTCGATTTCGGTGACGCGGCTGGCCGCATCCACCGACCGGCCGGAACATTTCATCGGGCTGCATTTCATGAATCCGGTGCCGATGATGCAGCTGGTCGAAGTGATCCGCGGCATCGCCACCGACGACACGACGTTCCAGGCAGCTCTCGACGTGGTGCGCCGCGTGGGCAAGACCGCGGCTTACGCCGAAGATTTCCCCGCCTTCATCGTCAACCGCATCCTGCTGCCGATGATCAACGAGGCGGTCTATACGCTTTACGAAGGCGTGGGCAATGTCGAAGCCATCGACACCGCAATGCGCCTCGGCGCCAATCACCCGATGGGTCCGTTGCAACTCGCCGACTTCATCGGTCTCGATACATGCTTGTCGGTGATGCAGGTGCTCTACGAAGGCCTGGCCGATTCCAAATACCGGCCCTGCCCGCTTCTGGTGAAATATGTCGAAGCGGGCTGGCTCGGCCAGAAAACCGGCCGCGGCTTCTACGACTATCGAGGCGAAAAACCGGTACCCACGCGGTAACTCAGCGCATCAATACAGCAGCAAACTCCGCAGGCGGTGCGCCTTCCGGCCAACTTGCCACGCCCTGCGGAATGTCGATGCCGTTCAATTTCCGCTTGGTCCAGATATGCGCCACGATGTTGAGTTCGTCGCTGCGGTCGAGCGTGCCCGCGCGTCCCACCGCCAGTCCAGGGCGGGCGCTGTTGGTGTTGTAGATGCGTGTGAAACAGATGGGGCAGCCGCGCTGATAGGACGTCCGCCCACTTTCGGCCGTGAACCGCTCGTATAGCGCAGGCGTTCCGGAAACAATCTCCAGCGCATCCTCCGGCACCACGAATTGCAAGCTGAACGCGCTTCCCGACCACGTTTGGCAATCGCGGCAGTGACAGGCATAAACATTTGGCAACTTGCCGGTCTTCACGCGATAGCGTATCGCGCCGCAACGGCAACCGCCTTCGATCGGTTCGCTCATAGCAGTTCCTCAAACCACCTCACTGGCATTGTCGCAGAGGATCGCCCATCATCAAGCTGAACTTGCGCGCCGCAATGAGCGTTACGATTTTTCCATGACACATCCAGACGGACTTCCCTTCCCGCAAAGCTTCTGGGCCATCGTCACCATCGCGCTCGGCATCACCATGGCGGTGATGGATTCGGCGATTGCCAATGTCGCGCTTCCCACCATAGCCATCGACCTGCATACCGATGCCGCCTTCTCGATCTGGATCGTCAACGGATATCAGCTTGCAATCACCATCTCGCTGCTGCCGCTTTCGGCGCTGGGCGACATTGCCGGTTACCGGAAAATCTATCTCGCCGGTCTCGTTCTCTTCACGGCCGCTTCGCTTGCTTGCGCGTTCTCGCACACGCTCATGGAGCTTTCGGTCTCGCGCGTGATCCAGGGTTTCGGCGCGGCGGCCGTCATGAGCGTCAACACCGCGCTGATACGATTCATCTATCCGCAACGCGCACTCGGCCGCGGCATCGGCATCAATGCGGTGGTCGTGGCGGTATCCGCCGCGGTGGGGCCGACCATCGCGTCGGGCATACTGGCGATTGCAAACTGGCCGTGGCTGTTTGCGGTCAATGTGCCATTCGGCATTGCAGCCCTCGTCATCGGATGGCGCAGCCTGCCCTTTTCGCCGCGCGGCAAGCACGGGTTCGACTGGATCAGCGCGCTGTTGAGCGCGCTGACCTTCGGCCTTCTGATCGGCAGCATCGATGCGCTCGGCCATGGCGAGGCTTTTCCGCTGTTCCTGCTCGAAATGCTTGCGACCTTCGGCATCGGATATGTGCTGGTGAAACGCCAACTCGCGCATCGCGCGCCGCTCTTGCCCATCGATCTGATGCGCATTCCGATCTTCGCGCTTTCGGTGGGCACTTCCGTCTGTTCTTTCGCGGCACAGATGCTGGCGCTCGTTTCGCTGCCCTTCCTCTTGCAGCTTGAGCTCCATTTCTCCGCCATCGAAACGGGCCTGTTCATCACGCCCTGGCCCATCGCCATTGGCATTGTGGCCCCCATCGCAGGCCATCTTGCCGACAGATATCCGGCCGGATTGCTGGGCGGTTTGGGTCTTCTCGTTTTCGCGGCTGGACTTCTGTCGCTGGCTTTTCTGCCGCCCGATCCCACCCATTTCGATATCGTGTGGCGCATGGCGCTTTCCGGCATCGGCTTCGGCTTTTTCCAATCGCCAAATAACCGCGCGATGATCGGGGCTGCGCCGCGCGAGCGAAGCGGCGGCGCCAGCGGCATGCTGGGCACGGCTCGCCTGCTTGGCCAGACGACAGGTGCGGCCATCGTCGCGCTCCTCTTTTCGCGCCTGCCGCATGGCGCGCCCACCGTGGCGCTCATCATCGGCACAGGCTTTGCGCTCGTCGCCGCCGCCGTAAGCTTTGCCCGTCTCTACGATCAGACGGGCGATCCGCGCACGCGCGCGCCCAACCCCGAAGCCGATCCCGCCATGCATGCAAGCCTGCTGCGGAAGAAAGAGTAAGATACGCGCGAAGGTGCGGGATTCGCCTCCATGAAATGGATTCGTCGGTCCGCAATGCTGGCGTGCCTCTGCCTTGCCGGCTGCGCGAGCTATGCGCCGGATGGAAAACGCCTTCCTGACGCGCCGAAATTTCTTTTCTGGTCGGCGGACGAACAGCCGCTGGGTTACCGCTTCATCGAGCGCATCTTTCCGACGAGCACGGTCTATCGCGGGCCAAAGATTTCGACGCTGCCGCTGCATCTGATGCGATACGACGTCAATTACAAATACAAGGGCGGCATCTGGGATACCGGCCGCTTCATGAGGAACAATCGCGTGGCGGGCCTTCTGATCCTGAAAGACGGCAGAATAGCGATGGAACGCTATGCGATGGGGCTGACGTCGACGGACAGGTGGGAATCCTTTTCCGTCACCAAATCGATCACTTCGACATTGATCGGCGCGGCCATCGAGGACGGCTACATCAGGAGTCTCGACGACAAGGTGAGCGATTATCTGCCCGAACTCGAAGGCAGCGTCTACGACGACGTGACCATCCGCGATCTCATCACCATGACCTCCGGCGTGAAATGGAGCGAGCGCTACACCGATCCCGAGTCCGACGTCGCGAAATTCTCCCGGCTCATCTACGAATTTTCTTCAAGCCCCGAATTGCGCTACATGGCAAAACTCCAACGCGCCCATCCGCCGGGGAAGGTGTTCAACTACAACACGGGCGAAACCTCGCTTGCGGGTTTTCTCGTCGAACGGGCCACGCACAAATCGCTTTCCCGGTATCTTTCCGAAAAAATCTGGAAGAAGATCGGCGCAGGCCGCGACGCGGTGTGGATGGAAGACATCCGCGGTCACAACATCGGCGGCTGCTGCCTCTCAATGACATTGCGCGACGCCGGCCGCTTCGGCCAGTTCATTCTCGATGGCGGCGAAGGCGTTTTGCCGAAGGATTGGGTGAAGGAAGCAACCAGGAAACAGATCGACAGCGACAACGGCCGTCTCGGTTACGGTTATATGTGGTGGACGCGCAGCGACGGCACTTTCGCGGCCTTGGGCTTCTTCGGCCAGATGATCTACATCGATCCGAAAAACAAAATCGTCATAGTCACGGACTGCGCCTGGCGCGAAGCGGCCGATCTGAAGGCGTTCGATGCTCTGGAGGCGTATATTGCGGCGGTGACGAGGGTGCTTGAAGACAGGCGGGCGAATGGCGAGTAGGGCTGCTCGCCACTCACCATTTCCTGTTCGCCATTCGCTACTCCCTGCTCACCAGTTTCTCGAACCACGCAATCGCCTCCGGCGCGTCCCATTCGGCAGGCCCGGTGGCGCGCGCGATTTCCATGCCGCTGGGATCGATCAGAAGAGTTGTCGGCAGTCCGAACGTCTTCGTCGCCGTCATCAGCTTCATGCCGGGATCGGCAAAGGCCGGAAGCTCGGCCGCCCGATGCTGGATGAGGAACCCGCTCGCCACACGATCTGCGTTCCTTTCCACATCGACCGTCACCACTGCCAGCCGAGAGGCCGGGATGGTGCGCTGCAGATTGGCGAGCGCCGGAAGCTCCTTCACGCAGGGCCCGCACCAGCTCGCCCACAGATTGAGCAGCACATAGCGCCCCCGGTATCCCGAAAGCGCATAGCGCCGCCCGCCCATATCGGTAAACGCCACGTCCGGCGCAGGTTTCGGCCGTGCGGCCGGTTTCAATTCGGCAAGCGAGGCGGGCGGCTTTGCCGTTCCCTTGCCGGGCGGGATCACATATAGAACCACAAGCACGCCCGCCACGAGGGCAACCAGGGCGGCGAGCACGACATACAAACGCGAACGGGTCATGTCGATCCTAAACCAATGAGCGCCTGAACAGATGAGCGCGAACAAGATGTGGGGCGGGCGTTTCGGCGCCGGCCCCTCGGCCATCATGGAGGCGATCAACGTCTCCATCGACTTCGACAAGCGGCTGGCGAACGAAGACCTTGCCGGTTCGCGCGCTCATGCCCGCATGCTCATGGCCACCGGCATTATTTCCAAATCCGACGGCGAGGCAATTCTTTCCGGCCTCGACCGGATCGGCAAGGAAATCGAGGCCGGAACCTTCGCATTCAAACGTGAATTCGAAGACATACATTTGAACATCGAGGCGCGGCTCGCGGAAATCGCAGGTCCCGCCGCCGGACGGCTGCACACCGCGCGCTCGCGCAACGACCAGGTGGCCACCGATTTCCGGCTTTGGGTGCGCACGGCTTGCGACCGCGCCGAAGCGGGCATTGTCGCGCTGCAGAAGGCGCTGGTCGCGCAGGCCGAAGCCCATGCCGAAACCATCATGCCAGGCTTCACGCACATGCAGCCGGCGCAGCCCGTGACCTTCGGTCATCATTGTCTGGCCTATGTGGAAATGCTTGCGCGCGACCGCGGCCGTTTTGCGGGCGCCCATGCGCGCGCCAATGAATCGCCCCTGGGTGCCGCCGCACTTGCCGGCACGCCCTTTCCGATCGACCGCAAGATGACCGCGAAGGAACTGGGCTTCACCCATCCGATGAGAAATTCGCTCGATGCGGTCTCCGCGCGCGATTTTGCGCTGGAATATCTGGCCGCCGCTTCGATCTGCGCCACGCATCTGTCGCGTCTGGCGGAAGAGATTGTGGTGTGGGCAACGCCGTCTTTCGGCTTCGTAAAACTTTCGGATGCCTTCACCACCGGCTCCTCCATTATGCCGCAGAAGCGCAATCCCGATGCGGCCGAACTTGTGCGCGCCAAATCGGGGCGCATCATCGGAAGCTTCGTGGCGCTGACGACGGTGATGAAGGGTCTGGCGCTCGCCTATGCGAAGGATCTGCAGGAAGACAAGGAAGCGGTGTTCGCCGCCGCCGACGCGCTCGATCTTTCGCTCGCAGCCATGGCCGGAATGGCCGCCGACATGAAACCGCAGCCGGACGCGATGCGCCGCGCGGCGGAAGCGGGCTATCCCACCGCCACCGATCTTGCCGATTGGCTGGTGAAATATCTGAAGAAGCCGTTTCGCGAAGCGCATCACATAGCCGGCGCAATCGTCAAACGCGCGGAGGAAAAAGGCGTGGCACTGGATCGGCTGCCGCTCGCCGACATGCAGGCTGTCGAACCCGGAATCTCCGATGCCGTATTGCCATCGCTTTCCCTCGAAGCCTCGCTCAACGCGCGGGTGAGCGAAGGCGGCACCGCGCCCGTGCGCGTTCGCGAGCAAGTGGCGTTCTGGAAGGAGAAGTTGAAATGACCGCTTCTTCTCACCTCCCCCTTGTGGGGAGGCCGGCAAAATCTGAGCGCAGCGAAGAATTTTCGGGTGGGGGGCGGTGCCCGTCACGATCTTCGGCCCCCCGCCCGAAAAACGCTTTGCGTTTTTCGACCTCTCCACATGGGGGAGGTAAGATCATGGTCATCCTTACAGCAATGGCATTTGCCCTTTCTCTCACTGCCTGCGGCGTGAAGAGCGATCTGGTGCGGCCAGACGGCAAACCCACGACCAAAGATCAGCGCGATCCTTCCCGCCCGCCCAATCCCATCGGACAATGAATCACTTTCACTACAGGAACGGCGTGCTGCATGCCGAAGATGTGAGCCTTGCCGATATTGCGCGCGAGGTGGGCACGCCTTTCTTCTGCTATTCCACCGCCACGCTGGAGCGCCACTACAAGGTGTTCGCAGCTGCCCTGCCGAAGGACACGCTGGTCGCCTTCTCCGCAAAAGCCAACGGCAACATTGCGGTATTGAAAACGCTGGGCAAGCTGGGCGCGGGCGCGGACATCGTTTCGGGTGGCGAACTGGCCAAGGCGCGCGCGGCGGGAATTCCCGCCAACCGAATCGTCTTCTCCGGCGTCGGCAAGACGCGGACCGAAATGAAGCGCGCGCTGGAAGAAGGCATCTATCAGTTCAACGTCGAAAGCGAACCCGAACTGGAAGCGCTGAATGAGGTTGCACTCTCGCTCAACGCACGCGCGCCCATCACCATTCGCGTCAATCCGAATGTGGATGCGAAGACCCACGCCAAGATCACCACCGGCACGGCCGAAACCAAATTCGGCATTCCGTGGGAACGGGCGCGCCAGGCCTATGGGCTTGCCGCGAAACTCAAAGGCATAGCGGTTGTGGGCGTAGACGTTCACATCGGCAGCCAGATCACCGATCTTTCACCGTTCGAATCTGCGTTTGCGCGCGTGGTGGAACTGGTGGGCGCGTTGCGCGGCGACGGGCACGACATTTCGCGCATCGATCTGGGCGGGGGCCTTGGCGTTCCCTACCGGCACAACAACGAACCGCCGCCCGATCCCGCCGCTTACGGAGAAATGGTGGCGAAGGTCACGAAGAATGTGGGTGCGCAACTCATCTTCGAGCCGGGACGGCTGATCGCGGCAAATGCGGGCGTGCTTGTGTCCGAAGTGCTCTATGTGAAACACGGCGAGGCCAAGCAGTTCCTTATTATCGATGCGGGCATGAACGATCTCATCCGGCCGGCGCTTTACGACGCCCATCACGACATCGTGTCCGTGAGGGAGGCCGCCCCCGGCGCGGAACGCGAGATCTACGATGTCGTGGGCCCGGTCTGCGAAACCTCCGACCTTTTCGCCTCCGCGCGCTCTTTGCCGCGGCTGAAAGCAGGCGATCTTGTGGCGATCCTCACTGCCGGCGCCTATGGCGCGGTCATGTCTTCGGCCTACAATGCGCGCCCGCCCGCGCCCGAAGTGCTCGTGAAGGGTGCGAAGTGGAGTATTGTGCGGCCGCGACCGAGTTATGAAGCGCTCATTGAGCAGGAACGATTCCCCGACTGGCTCTAGGCCCCGCATCGAGCGGCGGATCGCAGCTGCCCGCGCGATACTTTTGTGGGAACGCCTCTGGGGCGGAACCTGGCCCGCCAGCGGCGTCGCCATTCTTTTCGTCTCCGCCGCCTTGTTCGGCCTCTTCACCGTCGTTCCGGGCTGGCTGCATGCGCTGATATTGGCAGGCGCGTTGTTTGCGCTCGCCCTCGCGCTCTACGGAGGCTTCTCCCATTTCGTTTTCCCGCGCTGGAGCGAAGGCGCCCGCCGCCTGGAACGCGACAACACGCTTGTCCATCGTCCTGTCAGCGAAAGCAGCGACCGTCTCGCCGCCGGTGAAGGCGATCCTTTTGCCGAAGACCTCTGGGCTGCGCATATGCGCCAGGTGCTTTCGTCCTTCGGCACGCTGAAACTGGAGAAACCGAAACCGGGCCTGGGGCAACGCGATCCCTATGGCCTGCGCTTTGCGGGCCTCGCGCTTCTGATCGGCGCGTTCTTCGTCGCAGGGCATGACTGGGATGAGCGCCTTCGCGCCTCGCTGAGCCCGCGCACCTTTTCGGGCTCGGCCGTTCCCACGCTGGATGCCTGGCTCGATCCGCCGGGCTATACCGGCGAAGCGCCGATTTACCTTACCCGGAACTCCAGAACCGTCACGGCGCCGCAAAATTCGCTCGTCCATTTCCGCGTCCACAATTCCAGCACGCGCCCGCGCGCGAGCATCGAACCTTCGCAGGACATCGCATTCACAGGCCAAAACGGCGAATATTCCGCCACCGCCAGGCTCGCCAAATCCTCGGAATTCAGCGTGCGTGCCGACGGTCTTCGCGCCGGTTCGTGGTCGGTGAAGATCGTGCCCGACGAACCGCCCGTCATCGCCTTTGCGCAACCGCCATCGAAGACGCCGCAAAATGCGTTGAAGATCGCCTTCACTGCGGGCGACGATTACGGCGTGACCGGCGCGCGCGCCATCGTCACGCCGGTGGGCCGCAAGGCAAAGCCGCTTCCCATCGATCTCGCCCTCAACGACACGTCGTCCAAAACCATTTCGCAAACCGTCTATCGCGATCTTACCGATCATCCTTACGCGGGGCTGGAAGTGAGCATCGTGCTCGAAGCGCGCGATGCGGCCGGCAACAGAGGCTTGAGCAAGCCCGCGCGCTTCAAATTGCCTGCGCGTGTCTTCACCGATCCGCTGGCGCGCGCGCTGATCGAACAGCGCCAGAGTCTCGCAAGCGGCGAAGACAAGACGCAGGACAAGGTGGCCCAGGCACTCGATGCGCTGACCATAGCGCCGGAGCATTTCTATCGGGGCAAGTCAGGTGTCTATCTCGCCATCCGCGCCGCGCGCTGGGCGGCCAAGACCGCGAGCCGCCCGGAGGAATTCGAACACGCCGAAGATCTGCTCTGGCAGACCGCGCTCGCCATCGATCAGGGCGGGCTCAACCTTGCCGCCGCCGAATTGCGCCGCCTGCAACAGGCGATCACCGAAGCGCTTGCGCGCGGCGCGCCGCAGGATGAAATCGACGCGCTGTTGGAGCGATACCGTCAGGCGCTGGAACGTTACATGCGTTTCATGGCGCAGAACGCAAAGCCCGGCGCGCAAGGCCAGTTGCCGCCGAATGCAAAAGTCCTGAGCCAGGACGACCTCGAAACCATGCTGAAGGCGATTGAGCAGCTGGCCCAGACGGGCGCGCGCGAACAGGCCGCCCAAATGCTCGCCATGCTTCAGAACATGCTGGAAAACATGCAGATGATGGCAGGTCAGGGCGGGGGCAAGAGCGGGCAATCGCCGCAAGACAAGGCGCTTTCCGATGCCATCGGCAAGCTCGGCGACCTCATGGGAAAACAGCGCGCGCTCCTCGACAAGACGTTGCGCCAGCAGGAAGGCGCGGGCGATCCCAAGGACGGCGGCGCAAAAGGGCTGGCGAAGAAGCAGGGCGAATTGCGCGACGCGCTCAAAGAGATTCAAAAAGGCCTGGGCGCACAGAACCAAAAGCCGGACAATCTGGGCCGCGCAGGTCAATCCATGGGCAACGCGCAAGGCCAGTTGAACGGCAACGACATGGAAAGCGCCTCCAACAGCGAGAAGAACGCGCTCGATGCGATGCGCAGCGGCGCCGATCAGCTTGCCAAGGCGCTGATGAACCGTCAGGGACAAGGCATGCAGGGCCGGTCCGGCGAATCCGATCCGCTCGGCCGCGAGGAAGGCGGGACCGGTGCGATGTTCGGCAACAACGTGAAGGTACCCGATCAGATGACGCTGGAACGGGCGCGCTCGATATTGAAAGAGTTGCGCCGCAGAGCCGCCGAACGCGGACGGCCGAAAGAAGAACTCGATTACATCGACCGGCTGTTGAAAGAGTTTTGAGGTTCTCTTGCCTCACCCTTGTTGGGCGGCAGGTCTTTTCAGCGCGTTCAGCGATTGGCGCCCGGCGTCCACAAGACGTCGCGCTTGCCTTTGCCATTGGCGAAGCGGCTGGCAACGAAAAGATGATCGGAGAGACGATTGATATATTTGATGACCGCAGCGCCCAGCTTTTCCTTCTGGCCCAGTTCCACGATCAGCCGTTCCGCGCGCCGCGAAACGGTGCGCGCCAGATGAAGATGAGCGGCCAGCGGCGTTCCGCCCGGCAGCACGAAGGACGTGAGAGGCGCAAGTTCGGCGTTCATCGCGTCGATCTCGCGTTCCAGCCGTTCGACCTGTGTGTCCGCAATGCGCAAGCGCCCTTCCCCGCGGCGGCCGTCTTCCGGCACGCAGAGATCGGCGCCCAGATCGAACAGATCGTTCTGGATGCGCGCCAGCATCGCGTCCATCTCGCCCGAAGCGTGCAGCCGCGCCAGCCCCACCGCGGCGTTGGTTTCGTCCACCGTGCCGTAAGCCGCGATGCGCAGCGCGAATTTCGGAAGCCTTGTACCGTCGCCGAGTGCGGTTTCGCCCTTGTCGCCGGTCCTGGTGTAGATGCGATTCAACGTGACCATGCGGACAAACTAGCCGAGGCCAATATCTTACGCAAAACCAAGGAGTTTCCGCGCTTGCAGCATGGATTTCGCCCGCTATGATCCGCCCCCTGACCCGCAAGAGCAGCCCATGACAGAAGACATCGCCGCCCTCAAACTCGCGCCGCCCGAAATCATCGAGGTGGATGACACCCGCGTCGCCTGCGACGGCGGCGGAGGCGCGCTCGGCCATCCGCGCGTCTATCTGCAAATCGGCGAGGAAGGCTTCGTGGACTGCGGCTATTGCGACCGCCGCTTCGTGCTGCGCGAGGGAGCAAAAGCGCATTGAGCGCCAAAGGTAAGGGCCGCCCGCTCAAGAAGGGCGATCACCTCTATCTCGTCGACGGATCGGGATATCTATTCCGCGCCTATCACGCGCTGCCGCCGCTTTCCCGCAAATCCGACGGACTGCCCACGGGTGCGGTCTCGGGCTATTGCAACATGCTGTGGAAGCTGCTCGACGACATGAAAGGCGGCGACAAGCCGAGCCACCTCGCGGTGATCTTCGATGCGGGCAAGCTGACATTCAGGAACCGCATCTATCCGCAGTACAAGGCCAACCGTCCGGAACCGCCGGAAGACCTGATCCCGCAATTTCCGCTGGTGCGCGAAGCCACGCGCGCTTTCGGCGTGGCCTGCGTGGAGGAACCCGATTTCGAGGCGGACGATCTGATCGCCACCTATTCGCGGCTCGCACGCGAGAGAGGCGCGCGCGTCACCATCGTCTCCTCCGACAAGGATCTGATGCAGCTGATCGAAGACGGGAAGATCGAACTGCTCGATCCCGTCAAGAACAAGCGCCTGGGCACGGCCGATGTGATAGAGAAATTCGGCGTGCCGCCTTCGAAGGTGGTGGAGGTGCAGGCGCTGGCGGGCGACTCGGCCGACAACGTTCCGGGCGTGCGCGGCATCGGCGTGAAGACGGCGGCCGAGCTACTCGGCATATATGGCGATCTCGAAACGCTTCTGAAGCGCGCGGGCGAAATCAAGCAGCCCAAGCGCCGTGAAACCCTTATCGAGAACGCGGAGAACGCTCGCATCTCGCTCAAGCTCGTGACGCTGGACAGAAACGCCAAATATCCTTGCGAGATCGACGAGATGGAAGTGGGCGAGCCCGAACCCGCAACGCTCATCGCATTTCTCAAGGCGATGGAATTCGGCACGCTGACCCGCAGGGTCGCCACCCATTTCGGCGTTGAAGATGTCGATGCCATCGAAGCGGCGGCCGATCCTGCGCAAACGGCGCTTCCCGCGCCTGGAAAGACCGCGCCGCTCTCGAAGCCCTTGCCCGTCGCGGCCAACAAGGCTCTGACGGCGGCAAAGCCCGCCAAGGGACAGCCCGGCGCGGTGATGGATCGCGACAAGATTTTGAAACCGATCGATCACGACGCATACGAAACCGTGACGACGCCCGAGCGCCTCGATCACTGGATTTCAAGGGCTTACGCGGAAGGCATCGTCTGCGTCGATACCGAAACCACCTCGCTCGATCCGATGCAGGCAAGTCTCTGCGGCGTGTCGCTTGCGGTCGCCCCCGGCGAAGCCTGCTATATCCCTTGCGGCCATACGACCGGATCCGGCCTCGATCTCGCGGGCTCGGCCAAGCTCGAACAGATTCCCGAAGCGACGGTCTTGAAGCGGCTGCGTCCGCTGCTGGAAGACGAAAGCGTTCTGAAAGTCGCGCAAAACCTCAAATACGACGCCCTCGTTCTGGCGCAGCGCGGCGTGAAAGTAACGCCTTTCGACGACACGATGCTCATCTCCTATGTGCTGGAAGCCACTCTGCACGGCCATGGCATGGACGAGCTTTCGGAGATCCATCTAAGCCACAAGCCCATCGCCTTCAACGAAGTTGCGGGCAAGGGCAAGGAGAAGGTCACGTTCGATTGCGTTCCCATCAGGGAAGCCACGCGCTATTCCGCCGAAGATGCGGACGTCACCTTGCGCCTCTATCTGCTGCTGAAGCCGAAACTTGCGGCCGAAGGCAAGGCCACCGTCTATGAAACGCTGGAACGGCCGCTCGTTCCGGTGCTGGTGGAAATGGAGCGGGCGGGCATCATGATTGACGCCGATCTCTTGCGCCGCCTCTCCAACGATTTCGCGGGCGCCATGGCGAAGATGGAAAAGGAGATTCACAAGCTCGCAGGCGGCGAATTCAATATCGGCTCGCCCAAGCAGCTCGGCGACATTCTGTTCGACAAGTTCAAGCTTCCCGGCGGCCGCAGGACAAAAACCGGCGCATGGTCCACCGATGCCGACGTGCTGGAGGAACTGGCCGCGCAGGGAAACGATATCGCCAGGAAGGTGCTCGACTGGCGCACGCTTTCCAAGCTGCGCGGCACCTACACAGATGCGCTTCCCACCTACATCAACCCGCAAACCGGGCGCGTGCACACCTCTTACGCCATGGCGTCCACCTCAACGGGGCGGCTTTCCTCCAACGATCCCAATTTGCAGAACATTCCGATCCGCACCGAGGAAGGCCGCAAGATCCGCACCGCTTTCATCGCGCCGAAGGGCTCCAAGCTCATCAGCGCCGATTACAGCCAGATCGAATTGCGCCTGCTCGCCCACATCGCCGACATCCCTGCACTTCGCAAGGCCTTCTCCGACGGCACGGACATTCATGCGATGACGGCATCCGAAATCTTCGGCGTGCCGGTGAAAGGCATGCCGCCGGAAATCCGCCGCAGGGCGAAAGCGATCAATTTCGGCATCATCTACGGCATTTCGGCGTTCGGGCTTGCCAACCAGCTGGGCATCGCGCGCGGCGAAGCCGACGACTACATCAAAAAATATTTCCAGCGTTTCCCCGGCATCCGCGACTACATGGAAACCACCAAGCAGTTCGCGCGCGATCATGGCTATGTGGAAACGCTGTTCGGCCGCAGGGTGCACATCCGCGAGATCAATTCGAAGGTCCCCGGCATGCGCGGCGGCGCCGAAAGGGCGGCCATCAACGCGCCGATCCAGGGAACGGCCGCCGACATCATTCGCCGCGCGATGATCCGCGTGCCCGATGCGCTCGCGAAGAAAAAACTCAAAGCAAGGATGCTTCTGCAGGTGCACGATGAACTGGTGTTCGAAGCGCCCGACAGCGAGACCGACAAGCTTATCGCCACCGTGCGCGCCGTGATGGAAAAGGCCTCGCTGCCGGTTCTGGAACTGAAAGTGCCGCTGGTGGTCGAAGCCCGCGCCGCCCAGAACTGGGACGAGGCGCACTAAGCCGCGATAGACCGCAATCCCGTTTCCGGCGTGATGCCGGCCTTTTTCAGCGTTTCGGTAAGATCGCTCATCGCCGCTTCGGCACTCGGTCTTGTTCCGTCGGCGGCCGGCGGAAGCTGCGCCGTATAGTCTGTGAGAAAACCCTTCTTGCCGAGGCAGCCCAGAACGATCTGACGGCCGCGTTCCGACATTTTGCCTTCGGTCAGAATGTTGGAGCCGAACAGTTTCAACACCGAAAGCGCCTTCTCGACGGGACTTGCGGATCTGTCCTCGATGTTGTCGAACAATCTGGTCTGCGCTTCGATCCGGCAGGCGAATTTGTCGAGGATTTCGCAAATTTCCCGGCGCTGAATGTCCTGGATACCGGAGCGCCGCACGCGCCCCTGCAGTTCGGCAAGTCGCGCCAGCCGCGAAATCGGCGGCGTCTTGCCTTGCAGAAAGCGGGATTCGAAAGCGGCCGAGGTTACGATGGGTATGACAAAAGAGCCGAGATTGCGCTTGTTTTCCTGACCGATGATGTTCTCTTCGACCATCAAGAGACGTTCGACCTTTTCGTCGGGCGTCGCCGCGCCATCGAGGTGCGCGCCGATCGACTCATGGGAGATAAGCCGGCGCGACCGCAACACGAATGCCGCAATGATGTCTTCATGGGCGATGTATTTGCCCTGCGCCAGCACCAGCGTGTTGGCCACGCGGCGCAGCAGCTTCAATTCCTCCATGATCGCGCCATGCGAAAGGCGCTTGGAGCTCTTGAGTTCGGCCAGAATGCGATTGGCGATGGCGGTGCGCGCTTCCGGAAGTTCGTCCTTTGCGAATCGTTCGGCCAGCATCTCGACACCGGCTTTTTCGGCGCCCGATTTGCCGATGAAGAGGTCAACCAGCGCCAGCAGCGCTTCGCCCAGATTTTCCTTTGCGCCCATCAGTTCGTGCAAGGCGGCCGATCCTCCCAGCACTTCAGCCACGATGGAATCGACCGAAGAGAGAACCAGAGACCGCGCTGTTTCTTCTTCCGGGGCTTCGGCCATCAGCGAAAGCAGACGCGCGACCTTTTCATCCCAGCCCTTGGCATCGGTCAGATACATTGCGATGGCGCCGTTGAATCTGTATCGGCCGTCGCTCTCATTGGCGAGTTTCGCGGCCAGCGCGCCGAATTGACCGGCCTGCACAACAGGGAAGTATCCCCTGCGCGCATCGCGATAGACGCGGTGAATGGCGCTGGTCACAAGCTCGTTGAGGTTCTTGACGATCTGCTGCACGGGCATGGTGGTCGAGGACGCCTGTGCGACGGCAATTTTTTGTATCGAATGCTGATAGAGGGTGCCGGTCGCCTCGAACTTCTCCAGCGCATCGGCGCGATGGATGAGTTCGGTCACCGTGATCTTCTGGCGGGCGAGAAAATCGTTGATGAGGCGCGTGATGGTGGAGCGCGCATGATAGGAATAGAGATCGTCCGGCTTGAAACAGGGAAGCGCGTGCGGCGTGTCTTCCGCGGCGGGCTCCACTTTCATCTGGTTGTGACCGTCTTCGAATATTTTCAGCGAAAGATAGTCGCCGGTTTCTTCGTTGTAGGTTTCCTTGACGACCTTCACCCCGGTCGCCTGCTCGTTGGCCATCAGCGCCGTTGCCATCTCGAGCGCCAGCTCGCGGCCGCTGACGATCTCGTGCAGCGTCCAGCCGCCCTTGGCGCCCTGACGGCGGAAAACTTCAAAGTGAACTTGAGACATGTCCGGCCCCTCGAAAGGCCAGTTTGCAGTGTCCGCTTTAAGCCCGGGTTAAGGGTGAAAATGCCCCGAAAGGTCCCTGATCGAAGGATTGGGCCCGCAAAGCGCGCAGGCCGGATCGGGCTTGACGGTCACGGTTCGAAATCGCGTGTCCAGCGCATCGTAGATCAAGAGCTTGCCGGCAAGGCTTTGGCCGAGACCGAGGATTTCCTTGAGCACTTCAAGCGCCTGCAGCGTTCCCATGACCCCCGCAGCGGCCCCCAAAATACCGGTCTCCGAACAGGAGGGTGCAGTGCCCGGCGGAGGGGGCGCCGGAAACAGGCACCTATAGCAGGGCCACAATCCCTTCCGGTCGAAGGCACGATAGGTGGAAAGCTGGCCGTCGAATTCGGTGACCGCTGCGGAAACCAAAGGCTTTTGCGCAAAAAAGCAGGCGTCGTTCAAAAGAAATCGAGTCGGGAAATTGTCGGAGCCATCTGCCACGATGTCGTAACGGGCAAGGAGGTCCAGGACATTTCCGGCGGATATCCGTTCGCCATGCTGCTCGATTCGAATATGGGGATTGATGGCGGCGGCGGCCCTGGCCGCGGAGTCCGTCTTGGGCAACCCCACATCCGAGGTCCGGTGCGCGATCTGGCGCTGGAGGTTGGAAAGCGACACGGTATCGAAATCCGCCACCCCGATCGTGCCCACGCCTGCGGCGGCCAGATAAAGGATGACGGGACTGCCCAAACCTCCGGCACCCACAACCAGGACGCGGGCGGCCTTGAGCCTGGCCTGACCGGGACCGCCCACCTCGCGCAGCACGACGTGGCGGGCGTAGCGTTCGAGTTCCTCGTCGGAAAGGGCCATGGATCAAGCTCTTAGACCAAGGGAGCGGTACCGGAAAGAAGCCGCGGGGCGCGACGTTGCGTCTTCACCTTAACCTCCGGCATCCCTTGCAGTATTTCCCGGGGACAGGTTAGGGCTTTTCTTGTCGGGCAGGGCAGGCAACGCCTATGCTCGATCCACATCAAGACAATACCCGGCAGGTCGCCGGGGGTGGAAGTGCCTTAAGGAGCGATAATGTCCAGCGCATTCGGGCTTGAGGCCCATGGTTTTCGCAATCTCAAAGCGGTGAACTGGAATCTGACGGCTGCCGCCCTCTACGAACAGGCCGTACGCCGCGGCGAGGGCCAGGTTGCGAAAAACGGCCCGCTTGTGGTGCTCACCGGCCAGCACACCGGCCGTTCCGCCAACGACAAATTCGTCGTGCGCGATGCGGCAAGCGAGCCCCATGTGTGGTGGGACAATAACAAGCCGATGAGTCCTGCGCATTTCGATGCGCTGCATGCCGACATGATGACGTTTGCCGAGGGGCGCGAGCTGTTCGCCAAGGATCTCTTCGGCGGCGCCGATCTCAGTCACCGCCTGCCGGTGCGCGTCGTCACCGAATATGCCTGGCATTCGCTGTTCGTGCATCAACTCCTGATCCGCCCGACCGGAGAACAGCTCAAGGGATTCACGCCGGAGTTCACAATCGTTGCATTGCCGAGCTTCGAGGCCGATCCGGCCAGGCACGGAACGCAGAGCAAGACCGTGATCGCCGTGAACTTCACCAGGAAGATGGTGCTCATCGGCGGCACGTCCTATGCCGGCGAAATGAAGAAATCGGTGTTCACAATCCTCAACTATCTCTTGCCGCCCAAGCGCGTGATGCCGATGCATTGCTCGGCCAATGTCGGCAAGGACGGCAAAGCCGCGATCTTCTTCGGCCTCTCCGGCACCGGCAAGACGACGCTTTCGGCCGATGCCTCGCGAACACTGGTGGGCGACGACGAACATGGCTGGAGCGAACACGGCGTCTTCAATTTCGAAGGCGGCTGCTATGCGAAGGTGATCCGCCTGTCGCGCGAGGCCGAGCCCGAAATCTTCGCGACCACCGAACGATTCGGCACCGTGCTGGAGAACGTGGTGATGGATCCGCTTAGCCGCGAACTCGATCTCGACGACGCCCGCCATGCGGAAAACACCCGCGCAGCCTATCCGATCGACTACATCCCGAACGCAAGCGACACGGGCCGTGCGGGACATCCGAAAAACGTCATCATGCTGACGGCCGATGCCTTCGGCGTGCTGCCGCCGATCGCCAAGCTCACGCCCAGTCAGGCGATGTATCATTTCCTCTCGGGCTTCACCGCGAAAGTGGCGGGCACCGAAAAGGGTCTCGGCACGGAACCGCAGCCCACTTTCTCCACCTGCTTCGGTGCGCCGTTCATGCCGCGGCACCCGAGCGAATACGGCAATCTGTTGCGCGATCTCATCGCCCAGCATCAGGCCGATTGCTGGCTGGTGAACACCGGCTGGACGGGCGGGGCGTTCGGCACAGGCTCGCGAATGCCGATCAAGGCGACGCGCGCGCTTCTGGCTGCGGCCCTCGACGGCTCGCTGGCAAATGTCGAAATGCGCATCGATCCGCATTTCCGCTTCCGCGTTCCGGTGGCGGTGGCAGGCGTGGATTCGACGATCCTGAATCCGCGCGATACCTGGGCCGACAAGGAAGCCTACGACGCGCAGGCCAGAAAGCTCGTCGGCATGTTCCGAGACAACTTCAAGAAGTTCGAAGACCATGTCGGCCCCGACGTCTTGCAGGCAGCGCCGCAACTCGCCGAGGCAGCGGAATAATCAGGCCCGCCGGTAGACCCAGACACGTGCCGGCGGAAGGTTCCGCCAGACGAACGCGCCCAATTGCACGGGCGATTTCAGCGTGCCGAGCACGGGCGGCTTGAACCCGTAAGAGAACTGGATGAACGGCGCGCCGTGCTGCAGGCGGTCGAGCGCGCTTTCGATCAGCGCCTTTCGTTTTTCGGGCGGTTGGTTGAGCAGCGGCAGCCCTGAAACGACTGCCGCAAAGGGCTCCATCGCAGGACCGAGCGTGCCTTCCAGATCGTATGCATCGCCCTGAATGACCCTGGCACGGATGAACCTGTCGGCCAGAAGATTGGCAAAGTGGGCATCGTATTCGATCATCACCAGCCGCTCGGGCACCACGCCCATCGCAACGATGGCCTGGGTGACGACGCCTGTACCGGGGCCAAGTTCCAGCACCTTGCCCGGACGGATCGGATCGATTTGGGCCGCAATGGCGCGGGCGAGCGCCGGGCTTGACGGCGCGATGGCGCCCACACTGCGGGGCCGCGCAAGCGCCCCCCTCAAAAACCGCAATTCGTCCTGAAAACCCGGTGATGCCATTTTCACTCCAACCGGACGACCGGCCCGATAACGCCGGCCATCCCTCCCATGCAGACTCCGAGGAGCCGGTACGCAACCCGCGCCGGTTGAAGCACGGATCAATCGAGGTGAGCCTTGCCCAACATCGACAAGGATGCAACGCCATGGCGCCACTAAACGAAAAGACCGCTCTGTTCCGCAAGCTCCACGGGCCGGGCGGGATATTGGTGCTGCCCAATGCCTGGGATGCGGGTTCGGCCCGGCTGATCGAAGAGACGGGCGCCAAGGCCATCGCGACCTCCAGCGCCGCAGTGTCGTGGGCCCATGGCTATGCGGACGGCGAAACCATTCCGCCTGAGACCCTGCTCAACGCCGTGCGGGAGATCGCGCGGGTCATTCGTGTCCCGTTGAGCGTGGATGCCGAAGCAGGGCTCGACGCCACGCCCGCAGTGGTGGCCGATCTTGTAATGAAGCTGGTCGAGGCGGGCGCCTGCGGCATCAATCTGGAAGACGGCAACGCAGCCCCCGGCCTGCTCGCCGCCAAGATCAAAGCCATCAAGGAAACCGTGAAGGCCAGGGGCGCGGATATTTTCATCAATGCGCGCGCCGATGTTTATCTGCGCAAGCTCGCAGCACCCGAAGGCGCGCTGAAGGCCATGATAGCGCGCGGCAATGCCTACAAGGCGGCAGGTGCGGACGGTTTCTTTGCGCCCGCTGTCGCGAACATCGCCGACATCAAGGCCATCGCAAGCGCGGTGGACCTGCCGCTGAATGTTCTCGCATTGCCGGGCGTTCCGCCAATCGCCGAATTGAAAGCCGCCGGCGTGCGCCGCATCAGCGCAGGCTCAGGCCTGGCGCGCGCAGCGCTTGGCGCGGCGAAGACGGCCGCAAAACAATTGCTCGATGAAGGACGCTACGACGCGATGTTCAAACCCGCGGAAGGATTGCAGAACATGAACGCGCTGTTCGCGCAGCGTTAGGCATTGCCCGCATCCCTGCCAAGAAATTCTCGCACTTTCGCGAAGAAGCCTTCGGATTCCGGATTCGTGCCTTCCGCGCTCGCCTTCTCGAATTCGCGCAGCAATTCCTTCTGGCGCCTGGAAAGTTTGACCGGCGTTTCGACGGCAATCTCGACATAGAGATCGCCCTTCATTCCGCCGCCGCGCAAAACGGGCATGCCCTTGCCGCGCAGACGTATCTGCCGGTTCGACTGGGTGCCTTCGGAAATCGAGACCTTGACGGTCTTGCCGTCGAGCATCGGCACTTCGATCTCTCCGCCGAGCGCAGCGGTGACGAACGATACCGTCGCGCGGCAATGAAGATCTGCGCCATCGCGCTGGAAGATCTCATGCGGCGCGACCGCGATGAAGATATAGAGATCGCCGGGAGGACCGCCATTCATGCCCGCCTGGCCTTCCCCCGAAAGACGAATGCGGGTGCCTTCCTCGACGCCCGCGGGAATATCGACAGCGAGCGTGCGTTCCTTCTGCACATGGCCGTTGCCCTTGCAGGCCTTGCAGGGAGTGCGGATGAAACGGCCCTGACCGCGGCAGGAGGGACAGGTGCGTTCGATGGTGAAGAAGCCTTGCGCCGCGCGCACCTTTCCGATGCCGGAGCAGGTTGGGCATTGCTCGGCTTTCGTGCCGGGTTCGGCACCCGTGGCGCCGCAGGCCTCGCACGCCACCGCACTCGGCACCTTGATCTGTGCCTTTTTGCCCGTGAACGCTTCTTCGAGCGTGAGTTCCAGATTGTAGCGAAGATCGGCACCGCGATTCTGGCGGCGCGCGCGGCGTCCGCCGGTGAACTCGCCGAACAGATCGTCGAAGATATCGGTGAAGGTGGAGGTGAAATCGAATCCGCCGGCGTGGCCGTTGCGGCCGTTGCCCATGCCGCCGTCGAAGGCTGCGTGGCCGAACCGGTCATAGGCCGCGCGCTTGTCCGGGTCCTTCAGAATGTCGTAGGCGTGATTGATTTCCTTGAAGCGATGTTCGCATTCCACATCGCCCGGATTGCGATCGGGATGCAGCTCTTTGGCGAGCTTGCGATAGGCTCCCTTGATCTCTTCGATGGAGGCGTTACGCCCCACACCCAGGGTCTCGTAGAAACAACGCTTGCTCATGGCAGGTATCAGGTATCAGGTATCAGGTATCAGGTATCGGTAAACGAATTTCGACATTTGCAGCCCCTTCCGATTCCCGATCCCTGATTCCTGCCTTACGTTTATGCAGCGCCCTTCTTGTCGTCGTCCACTTCCGAGAATTCCGCATCGACGACATTTTCGTCCTTCGGAGCTTCTCCGCCGGCCGCGGCGCCTTCGCCGCCTGCCTGCTGCGCCTTGTACATCGCTTCGCCCAGCTTCATCGACGCCTGCGCGAGCGCCTGCGTCTTTTGCTGGATGTCTTCGACATCGTCGGTCTTCACCGCTTCCTTGAGCGCGGCCATTGCATTCTCGATGCCGGTGCGTTCGCCCGCATCGACCTTGTCGCCATGTTCCGACAGCGCCTTTTCCGTGGAATGGACCAGCGAGTCCGCGTGGTTCTTGGCTTCCGCAAGTGCGCGCCGCTTCTTGTCTTCGGCGGCATGGCTTTCGGCGTCCTTCACCATCTTCTGGATGTCGGCTTCCGACAGGCCGCCGGAGGCCTGGATGCGGATCTGCTGTTCCTTGTTGGTCGCCTTGTCCTTGGCCGTTACGCTGACGATGCCGTTCGCATCGATGTCGAAGGTGACTTCGACCTGGGGAACGCCGCGCGGCGCAGGCGGAATGCCAACGAGATCGAACTGGCCGAGCAGCTTGTTGTCCGCCGCCATTTCGCGTTCGCCCTGGAAGACGCGGATGGTCACCGCCGTCTGATTGTCTTCCGCGGTCGAGAAGATGTTCGACTTCTTGGTCGGGATCGTGGTGTTGCGCTCGATGAGGCGCGTGAACACGCCGCCCAGCGTTTCGATGCCGAGCGACAGCGGCGTCACGTCGAGGAGCAGCACGTCCTTGACTTCGCCCTTGAGCACGCCCGCCTGAATGGCAGCGCCAATGGCGACCACTTCGTCGGGGTTGACGCCCTTGTGCGGCTCCTTGCCGAACAATTGCTTCACGACGTCCTGCACCTTGGGCATGCGCGTCATGCCGCCCACCAGCACGACTTCGTCGATCTGGTTGGCGGAAACGCCTGCATCCTTCAGCGCCTGCTTGACCGGCGCGATGGTCTTCTGGATGAGATCGTCGACCAGCGCTTCCAGCTTGGCGCGCGTGATCTTCATCGTCAGATGCTTGGGGCCCGAAGCATCCGCCGTGATGAACGGCAGGTTCACTTCGGTCTGCATCGCGGAGGACAATTCGATCTTCGCCTTTTCGGCGGCTTCCTTCAGCCGCTGCAAGGCAAGACGATCCGACCTGAGGTCGATGCCGTTTTCCTTCTTGAACTCGTCGGCCAGATAGTTGACCAGACGCATGTCGAAGTCTTCACCGCCGAGGAAGGTGTCGCCGTTGGTGGATTTCACTTCGAACACGCCGTCGCCGATTTCGAGAATCGAAATGTCGAACGTGCCGCCGCCGAGGTCATAGACCGCAATCGTCCCCGACTGCTTCTTGTCCATGCCATAGGCGAGTGCGGCCGCGGTGGGCTCGTTGATGATGCGCAGGACTTCGAGGCCCGCGATCTTGCCCGCGTCCTTCGTCGCCTGACGTTGTGCGTCGTTGAAATAGGCAGGCACCGTGATGACGGCTTGCGTGACCTTTTCGCCGAGATGGGCTTCGGCCGTTTCCTTCATCTTCTGGAGGATGAAGCCGGAGATCTCGGAAGGCGCGAATTTCTTGCCGTCGCGGCCGGCGACCCATGCATCGCCATTGTCGGCCTTGACGATCTTGTAGGGGACCATGCCGATGTCCTTCTGGGTCATCGGATCGTCGAACCGGCGGCCGATCAGGCGCTTGATCGCGAAGAAGGTGAATTCGGGATTGGTGACGGCCTGCCGCTTGGCGGGCTGGCCGACGAGGCGCTCGCCGTCGCTGGCGAAAGCCACGATGGAGGGCGTGGTACGCGCGCCTTCCGCATTTTCGATGACTTTTGGGGCCGAGCCCTCCATGACCGCGACGCAGGAGTTGGTCGTGCCGAGGTCAATGCCGATTACTTTGGCCATAGGTATATCCTCTCATCAGGCGACGGGTTCCTGGCCTCCGAAGAGCGCCCTCCGGGCCGTCCCATTGAAATCATTGACGAATCCGGCAAGAGCGAAATCCCTTGCCGATCCATGGGGTATATAGGGAGGGGCCCAACTCCCCGCAAGGCGCTCCTGCGATTCGGTTTTTCTGCCGCGGCCGCCCAATTGAACCTCGGGTTCGGCATATTTTTTCGTAGCCAGCACGTCTTTCCATTTCCCCTCTGGACAAGGCTCCGCCCCTCCCCCCGAAAGGCTTCCGGGGCGGCCACCCACTTATATCTGGCAGTATCTGAGATAATTGTCAAGAAGTGTGGGTATAGTTTCTTTGGCGGTCCGCCTATAGGACTGATCCAGCTATTTCTTCGTCCAGCTTCCGCCGAGCGGCTTGTAGAACTGGCCGGGGGGCATTTTCTGCAGCAGGATCTGTGCGGCGGCTTCGCCGGCGGCTTCGGGCGTCACCCCCGATTTGGCGGCCGTCTCGGTATAGACCTTGCGGCGGCCGGTGTTGATTTCGTTGACGGCTGCCGTCGTGGCCGCGTCGGCCGAGCCGTTGACCAAGCCAAGCAGGCCGTCGCCCTGTTCGCCCACGACGCCCTTTTCCTTCGCCGCGTCCACGATGGCCTTGGCGGTGGTTGGCTGGGCAAGCGCCGCCGACGGGGCAAGCAACACCGGCAGAACAGGCATTGCAAAGAGCGCAAACGCGGCAAAGGCAGCGGCGAAATTGCGGGTCCGAATGACGTCAAGCATGTCGATATCCTTTCGGCAAACGGATCAGAAAAGGTTGGGATTTTGGGAAATCACCGACTGGACTTCCTTGTCCAGACGCACGCGCACATCCGCATCCAGCTTGGCGTAGATGTTGATCGGCGCCACCTCCACTTTCACGGTCGGCGTGCATGCGCCGAGGGGCGCCGCGCACGCAACCATCAGCAAGGCGCCGAACATTGCGGCATGTCCTGAAGCGTTCATGGCGTCTTCCCTTCGTCATCTTGCGACGTTTCGGCGGCTTGGGCCAGGTCGGCCGAAAAGGCTTTGCGATATGCATCCAAGAGTTCGTCAAAATTAAGGGAGGTATCGAGGGTCAGGTCAACCGGCGTGCCCTTGGGCAGCGGAACGGGCTTGTCGAAGGCATGGCCCCGGATGAGGCTGATTAGAGAAATACGGGTTTCCTGCGCGATTGCAGGGTCGTTGCGCCCCTTGATGTGGAATACGACGCCCAGCCGGCCCGCCGGAAGGCTGTTCAGTTTCGCATCGAGATCGTCGATGGCGAGGTTTTCGAGCGCCTGATAGGCGAAGTCCCGGATGGCGCCGGTTTCTTCCGCCTTGCCGCCCGTCCACACGGTGCGCCGGATCGAAAGCCGGGATGGGCCGGTCGAAACGAAATAGCCGTCGCGCACGCGAAATCCCGACGGACCGTAGCGGAACGGAATGGCGCCTTTCACAGGTGCATCGAGCGATATCTTGTCCGAAAGATTTGACGCGGCGATGAGCGCGCTGAGGTTCACATTGTCGAGCTTGAGCGTTCCTTCGGTTTGCGCTCCGGATTCGAGCCGAACCGTCATCGGCGCGAGCGCGACATGGCCCTGGGCTGCGGCGGCATCGAAACTCTCAAGCCGGAAAGCGTCCCTTGCGAGCCGGAAACGCAGCAGAAGATCGGAGAACGGCACATGCCAATCGATCTTTTGCGCCGAAAACGATTGCGAGGACGCCGTTTCGAGCGGGGCAAGCGAGGTGAAGACGATATGCGCCGCCGCACGGCGGAACGTGCCCATAGGCCCGATGAAATCGCTGTCGGCAACAATCAATGTGCCGCCGCTTGTCATATCGTCTTTCGTCCAGACAACGCGGCCTGCAAATTGGGCCGCGCCCCTTGCTTGCGTCAGCGTGGCAAGAAGCGGCGATATTTCGCCGGGCTGCATTCCATCGGGCGCAAACGCCAGATCGGAAACGATCTGCGCTTCGCCTGCGCCCGTGCGCATGTCGTGACGCACTGCCACCGCCGCCAGCGCGCGTTTCGTCTTTGCGGCCGTCAGACCGATCGTTCCGGCCCATTTGCCTTTTGCAAGCGTGAGCGCGCCCGAAGCAAAAAGCGGCGCAAAGCGCGGTTTAGCCCGCGCATCGGTGAGCCGGATGTCTGCGGAACGGACGAAACCGTTCTCCAAGCCCTTCGCATCGCCCGAAATCTCGATCCGGCTTTCGCGGCCTTTGGCGAGCGTTTCCGCCTGCGAAAGCCGGGCGGAGAAATTCCGCAAAGTGCCGCCGAGCTTCCACCCTTCCTTCTCGGTCACCAGCAGCGGCTTCTGCGCCATCGGGCACAGCGCGGTTCTCAGATCGCCGAGCAGCGGTTTTTCGCGCGAGACGTAAGCGCCCAGACCCAGACCGATGCAGCCATCGGCTGCAAACGCCATCCGGCCTTGGCTTTGCGAGAGATTTCCGCGCGCGGCAATTCGGGCGTCCTTGAAAGCGCCCAGACTCAATCGCGCCGACAACGATGCCGCCGATTGAAAGGTAAGCCCGCTCTTATCCCGGCGGGCCGTATAATGCGGCAGCCAGAGATTGACGGCCGGCAAGCCTCCGCCGGACAGCGCCGCCGCAATTCCGCCCGACATTCCGCCATGGGGATCGCGCAATACAAAAACATCGCCCGATTGCGCAAATTTCGCGCGCGCGCCGCTTGAGCTTGAGAGCGCGACGGGCGCGGGCAGCGCCACGATCAGCGAAGCGGCGGATTTGCCGGCATAGATTTCGGGCGCATCGAGCGTCATGCCGGCAAATGCCGAGGCAATTGCGCGCACCGTTCGCGCATCGCCGCCCGCAACAGGAACGGTTCGCGCGAAACGGCGCGCCTCGTTGCGCGGCATGGACAAGCCGGCTCTGACGGAAACGGTGAGCGAGCCGGTGAACCGATCGCCCACGCTCATTTCGCCCTTCGCCTGCGAGACGAGCCAAGGAATTGAAAGTGCCGCGCTGCGGAAACGATAGCGGCCTGCGGAAATTTCGGCCGTCTCCGCCACGGGGCCGGAAAGCCGCCAAATCGAAGCGGGCTTTTCCAGTTTCAGAGCTTGCGATTGCAAGCCGAGAACCACCGTTTCGGCATCGGCTTTCTCCGTCCGCATCCCGGTCAGCCGGGCCGCGGCCCTGACGGACCCTGAAGCGGCCGGACCGGCGGCGCGCCATGCGCCAAAGCCGGCGCGGATGTCGGCGCGCGCAATGGAAAAGCTCTGCGCCTTGACGGCGCCGGCGCGCAACAGCGCGCTTGCCGACGTCATCGAATAGCTTGCGCCACCCCAGTCAAGGCCATGGATATCGAATGCGGCCTGCACATCGCCCACGCGCACATTGCTGTAATAAAGCCTGCGCCCGCGCACGCCCACATGCAGCATCAATCCCGATCCGTCATCGCGGGCGCTGAAATTGCCGCCCGACAGAAGGAGCGCCATGCCGGAGCTGCGCAAATTGGCGCGGCCGATCTTGCCTGCGAACTGCTCGATACGTCCGCCCGCAATTGCGCCGCCGCCGGATATCGAAAGGACGCCTGCAGGCGTGAAGGCAAGTACGCGGGCATCGTCCAGCACAATGCGCATGCCCGGCGATTGCCCCTCAACCTTTGCGGATATCTGCGGCGTTGCGGGCGCCAGAAAGGAATCGACCAGACGCTGCAGCGTGCCGAAGGAAAGTTTTTCGCCATCGAAGGCAACGCGCAGCGTGGGACGTTGAAGCGTGAGCGAAACCAGACGCGGGATCCAGTCGCCGCTGAATTCGGCATGGAGATTGCCGATCGCAAGATCGGGCGTGCGCCGCGCGCCCAGCCGCACGCTTGCATCGAGACCGCCCCAGTCGAGCCGGCCGATCGAGATGGAAGAGGGAACGCCGCGGGCGAGCAAATAGATTTCGGCAAGGCGGGCAAAAACAAAGGTGCGCGTGACATATACAAGCGCACAAAACGCGACGGCGAGAATCGCACCGATGCCCGCAGCCCTGCGCCAGCCGCCGGACCTTTTCACGGACGAAGAAGGACGGCTTTCACCGGCCACGCGGCCTCGGCACGAAGCGATTCATTGGGCTGATCCTCTGCTCGCGGCACGTTCTTTATGGGACAGAATCGGGGCGAGATCGAGACCGGTTCTAGCGCCGGGCGTGATCGGCAAGGATGGCGGCGATGCAGGCGGAAACCTTCTTTGCCGTTGGGATATGCAGGAATTCGTTGGGTCCGTGCGCGTTGGAATGAGGCCCCAGCACGCCCGTCACCACGAATTGGGTCCCGGGAAATTTTTGGCCCAGCATCGCCATGAACGGAATGCTGCCGCCTTCGCCCATGAAAGCCGCGGGCTTGCCGAAGTGGATTCCGGATGCGCGTGCGATGGATTTTTCAAGCCAGGAGTCGAGCGCCGGCGCGTTCCACCCCGTCTGACCTGCTTCGGCATGGAACACAACGTCTGCAGAATAGGGCGCATCGGCTTCGAGCGCGCGCTTGATGCTTTGGGTTGCAAGCCCCGCATCGCAAGTGGGCGGCAGGCGGAATGAAAGTTTGGCGACCGAATAGGGCAAAAGCACATTGCCCGCATTTTCCGGCGCGGGATATCCCTCCATGCCGATGACGGCGAGCTGCGGGCGCCAGGTGCGATTCAAAACGAGCTGGGTGAGATCGTCCGACATCGGCTTGGTGCCGGATGCAAACGGCATTTTGGAATAGACCGCATCGCCCAGAACACTGGCCGATTGCCTGGCCTGTTCGAGACGGTCTTTGGGCACCTGCACATAGAGATCGGAGAGTTTGATCTCGCCCGTCGCCTCGTCCTCAATACGCGAAAGGCACTGCCGCAGAATGCGGAAGGACGATGGCACGATGCCGGATGCATCTCCCGAATGCACGCCCTCGGTGAGCACGCGCACTTCGAGCGTGCCCGCCGCAATGCCGCGCAGGCTCGTTGTAAGCCAAAGGCGCTCGTAATCGCCGCAACCAGAATCGAGGCACACCACGAGCGATGGCGTGCCGATGCGGGCCGACAGGCGGTCGATATAGGCGGGAAGATCGTAGGAGCCGGATTCCTCGCACGCTTCGATCAACACCACACAGCGTGCATGGGCGACGTTCTGTTCGTGCAGCGCGAGGATAGCGGCAAGCGAGGCGAACATCGCATAACCGTCATCGGCGCCGCCGCGGCCATAAAGCCTGCCGTCCTTCATCACGGGGACCCACGGCCCCGTGCCTTCCGCCCAGCCCGCCATTTCGGGCTGCTTGTCGAGATGGCCGTAAAGAAGGACCGTATCGTTCGTCCTTCCCGGTATTTCGATGAAGATCAGCGGCGTGCGATCCTTCAGGCGGACAACTTCCAGCGCCGCGCCCGGCAGTTTTTCGATCTTCTTTTTCGCCCACGCCTCGAACATGGCAACAGCCTTGTCCATATGACCGTGTTCGGCCCATTTGGAATCGAAGGCGGGCGATTTGTTGGGAATGCGGATGTAATCGGCGAGCGTGGGAAGAATGTCGTCTTCCCAGATGCGTTCCATGAAGCGCGTGACGGAACTTTCGTTCATCGGTTGATATCGTATGCCGCAATCACCGCGGTGTTGAAGATCTCGCTCATCTTGGCGCCCAGGGGGGCGATCTGCACCGAACGCTCCAGCCCCACGAGCAAGGGGCCAATGACCGAAACCCCGCCCACCTGCTGCAACAGCTTGGTGGATATGGATGCCGAATGGATGGCGGGCATAATAAGGACGTTTGCCGTATCCGTCAGGCGGCAGAACGGATAGAGGCTCATGCGCTCCTTGTCGAGCGCGACATCGACCGAGATTTCGCCGTCATATTCGAAATCGACGCCGCGCGTATCGAGTATTTTCACCGCTTCGATGATGCGTTCGCTTCTTTCGCTGCGCGGAAATCCGAAGGTGGTGGAGGCAAGCAACGCCACGCGCGGCGTATGGCCGAAGCGGCGCGCAACGCCTGCCGCCTGGATCGCTATGTCGGCGAGTTCATCCGCCGTCGGCATTTCGTGCACCGACGTATCGGCCACGAACACGACCTTGCCCTTGGTGAAGGTGAGGATCACGCCGATGGGGCGCTGGCCTTTCGGCGCATCGAGCACCGTGCGCACATCGTTGAGCGCCACCGAATAGGAGCGCGTCACGCCCGTTACCATCGCATCGGCATCGCCCGCAGCCACCATGCAGGAAGCATAGATGTTGCGGTCGTTGGCCACCATGCGCACGCAATCGCGATAGAGCGCGCCGCGCCTCTGCAAGCGGTGATAGAGCAGGTCGATATAGGGCGAAGCCTGCCGCGCAGACGCCGGCACGCGGATTTCCAGCGTGCCCTCGTCAATGCCCGCGCCTTTGACACGTTCCTTGATGACCTCTTCGCGGCCCACAAGAATGGCCTTGCCCAGTCCGGAATTCTGGAACGACGCCGCTGCGCGGATCACCGACTCTTCTTCGCCTTCCGCAAATACCACGCGCTTGGGATTTGCCCGCACGCTGGCCGTGATGGACTGGAAAAGAAGCGCCGAAGGGTCCAGACGCGCCGAGAGCTGATAGCGATAGGCGTCCGCATCCTTCATCTCCCGCCGCGCCACGCCCGTGCGCACGGCGGCTTCCGCGACGGCGGAGGAAACGCGCGATATCAGCCGCGGATCGAAGGGCACCGGAATGATGTAATCGGGACCGTAAACCGGGCGCGCGCCGCGATAGGCAAGCGCCACTTCATCCGGTACGTCCTCGCGCGCAAGCTCGGCGAGCGCGCGGGCCGCAGCTATCTTCATCTCCTCGTTGATCGTGCGGGCGCGCACATCGAGCGCGCCGCGGAAGATATAGGGAAAGCCAAGAACGTTGTTCACCTGGTTGGGATAGTCGCTGCGTCCGGTGGCGACGATGGCATCGGGACGGACGGCCTTGGCTTCTTCCGGCGTGATTTCGGGATCGGGATTGGCCATGGCGAAAATGATCGGCGCTTTCGCCATGGTCTTCACCATGTCCTGCGTCACCGCGCCCTTCGCCGACAATCCGAGAAAGACGTCGCAACCTTTCAACGCATCCTCAAGCGTGCGGTCCTTGGTTTCGATGGCATGCGCCGATTTCCACTGGTTCATGCCTTCGGTGCGGCCGCGATAGATCACACCCTTGGTGTCGCAAAGCGTGGCATTGGCGCCGGGCAGACCCATCGACTTCAGCAATTCGAGGCAGGCAATGCCGGCCGCACCCGCACCGTTCACCACCACCTTGATGTCGGAGAGCTTGCGGCCTGTCAGCTCCAGCGCGTTGATGACGCCGGCTGCCGAAATGATCGCCGTGCCGTGCTGATCGTCGTGGAAGACGGGAATGTCCATCAGCTCGCGCAAGCGCTCCTCGATCACGAAGCAATCCGGCGCCTTGATGTCTTCGAGATTGATTCCGCCGAAAGTGGGGCCGAGATAACGGACGCAGTTGATGAACTGGTCGACGTCCTTGGTATCGACTTCGATGTCGATGGCATCTACATCCGCAAAGCGCTTGAACAGGACGGCCTTGCCTTCCATCACGGGCTTCGACGCCAGCGCCCCCAGATCGCCCAGTCCCAGGATCGCCGTGCCGTTGGAGATGACGGCCACCAGATTGCCCTTGGCGGTGTAGTCATAGGCCGCATCCGGCCGCTCGGCGATGACGCGGACCGGTACCGCAACGCCCGGACTATAGGCCAGCGACAGATCCCGCTGGGTGGCCATGGGCTTGGTGGCGTTGATCTCGATCTTGCCGGGCTTGCCCTGGGTGTGAAAGGCGAGGACTTCTTCCTGGGTGAAGGACGGGCGCTTGGGTGTCATGGGCTTTCTGTCGAACCAATCCACAGACTATCGGCTTTTGGGGCCTGGGTATTCAATGGCGGGAGCGCCGCAGGCGGAGCCCCTCTGCTAAGGTCCCCGCCCATGAACGAGCACGTCCCCCCGCCGCCGGATACCGAGGCCACGCCCTTGATGGCGCAATACCTCGAAACCAAGGCGGCCCATGCAGATTACCTTCTGTTCTACCGGATGGGGGATTTCTACGAGCTGTTTTTCGACGATGCCGCCAAGGCGTCGGAAGCGCTCGACATCGCGCTCACCAAGCGGGGCAAGCATCTGGGCGAGGACATTCCCATGTGCGGGGTGCCGGTCCATGCGGCGGAAGCCTATCTGGAGAAGCTGATCCGCAAGGGCTTCCGCGTGGCGGTCTGCGAGCAGGTGGAGGATCCGGCCGAAGCCAAGAAACGCGGATCGAAAGCGGTTGTCCGGCGCGAGGTGGTGCGCCTTGTGACACCGGGAACGCTGACGGAAGAGTCACTTCTGGAAGCGCGCTCCTCAAACATCCTGGCAGCCCTTGGCCGCGCGGGAGGCACGCTTGCGATTGCGGCCGCGGACATGTCTGCGGGCGAATTCCAGGTGTCGGACATCGATGCGTCCAATCTTGCCGCCGAACTTGCGCGTCTTTCCCCGCGCGAATTGCTGGCGCCGGATGCGCTGCTCGCCGATGAACAGATTTCGCCGCATCTGAAAGCGCTCGGGCCGGCGCTGACGCCGCTGCCGGGCATCAAATTCGATTCCGGCGCGGGCGAGCGCGCGCTGAAATCGCTTTATCGCGTGGCCACGCTCGATGCCTATGGCGCTTTCAGCCGCGCCGAGCTTTCGGCCGCCGGCGCGCTGGCGGGATATCTCGATCTCACCCAAAAGGGAAAGCTGCCGGCCCTGAAACCGCTCGCGCGCGTCGCATCGAACGGATTCATGGCGATCGACGCGGCAACCCGGCGCAATCTCGAATTGACGGAAACGCTTTCGGGCGCGCGCAAGGGAAGCCTTCTCGACACGATCGATTGCACGGTGACCGCGGCGGGTGCGCGCGAACTTGCGCTCAGGCTTGCCTCGCCGCTTACCGATCCGTCTGCGATTTCCAATCGTCACGACGCCATCGCCTTCTTCGCGGGCGACCGCGATTTGCGCGAAGAATTGCGCGAGGCGCTTCGCCGCGCGCCCGATATCGCACGCGCGCTTGCCCGCATATCGGTGGGCCGCGGCGGCCCGCGCGACCTTTCTTGTCTGCGCGATGGCTTGAACGCGGCGCGCGCGATACGCGACCGGCTGAAACTGAAAGACGAACCGCTTAAACCGTCCCCCGGCGAGGCGAGAGAGGCGTATGACAAGCTGGTGCAGGGGATAGCGGCGGCTTCGCGATTGAGCGGGATTCTTGCCCATCTTCTGGTCGCCGAACCGCCCCTTCTCGCGCGCGACGGCGGCTTCATAGCCCAAGGCGCGCACGCCCCGCTCGACGAGGTGCGGTCCTTGCGCGACGAAAGCAGGCGCGTGATCGCCGGATTGGAAGCGCGCTACCGGCAGGAAAGCGGGGTTGCGCAACTTCGCATCAAGCACAACGGCGTGCTCGGCTATTTCATCGAAGTGACGCCGCAGCATGCCGACAAGCTGATGCCGATGCGCGATCTCTTCCGCCATCGCCAGACGATTGGGAGCGCGGTTCGTTTCACGACGGACGAACTCGCAACGCTTGCAAGCCGAATCGCGCAGGCCGCCGAACAGGCGCTCGCGCTCGAACGCGATTTGTTCGATCAAATGGCCGCCGCGGCCGTCGAAGCCGCAGGCGCGCTTTCGCAGGTTGCCGATGGGCTTGCCCGTCTCGACGTGGCCACGGCGTTGGCTGAACTCGCGGTCAAGCAACGCCACGTTCGTCCGGCCGTCGACACCAGCCTTGCCTTCCGCATCGCGCGCGGGCGTCATCCGGTTGTCGAGACTGCGCTTGCCGCAGCGCATTCCACCCCTTTCGTGCCCAATGGCTGCGATCTGTCGCCGGATGGTGCGGGGCGATTGTGGCTCGTTACCGGTCCGAACATGGCAGGCAAATCGACCTTCCTGCGCCAGAACGCGCTGATCGCCATCATGGCGCAGATGGGGGCGTTCGTGCCCGCCGAAAGCGCGCATATCGGAATCGTGGACCGCCTCTTCTCTCGCGTCGGCGCAGCCGACGATCTGGCCTCGGGCCGTTCGACATTCATGGTGGAAATGGTGGAGACGGCGGCTATCCTCAATCAGGCAACGGAGCGAAGCCTTGTCATTCTCGACGAGATCGGCCGCGGCACGGCGACTTTCGACGGTCTGGCGATCGCATGGGCAACGGCCGAACATCTGCACGAGAAAAACAGATCGCGCGCACTTTTCGCCACCCACTATCACGAAATGACGGCGCTCGCCGAACGTCTTTCCTCGCTTGCCTGCGTAACGATGCGCGTGAGCGAATGGAACGACACCATCGTCTTCCTGCACGAAGTAACACCCGGAACTGCGGATCGTTCCTACGGGATACATGTCGCCAAGCTGGCGGGCTTGCCGCAGGCCGTCGTTGCGCGTGCGGCAGACGTCTTGCGCGCGCTTGAAGAGGGACGCGAAGGCCACAAGCCGCTCGCACGTATCGACGATCTTCCGTTGTTCGCCGCCCAGCCTGCGCCGGCACTTGCGAAAACGAGTGCGATCGAAGAGGCCCTGAAATCGGTCGAGCCCGACGCGCTGACGCCGAGACAGGCGCTTGAGGTGCTTTACGATCTCAAGGCGAAGATGCAGCATCGAACGCCATGAGCGACGCCGCAACGCCCGCCGACCCCAACGCCTCGCTGCGTGGCGCCCCGGACCGTCCGCGCAAATTCCTCGTGGTGGTGGACAAGACGCCGGAATGCCGCGTCGCCATTCGTTTCGCCACCCGCAGAGCCCAGCACACCAAGGGGCGGGTCACGCTTCTGTGCGTGGCCAAGCTCGCCGACTTCCAGCAATGGCGCGGCGTCGAGGAGATCATGCGCGACGAGGCGCATGCCGATGCCGAAAGCCTGATCTTCTCCGCCGCCAAGGAAGTGAACGAGCTGTCGGGCATCATTCCGGAACTCGTCATCAAGCACGGCCGCACGGCCGATTGCCTTGCCGAGCTGGTGAAAAACGACAAGGACATTTCGATCCTGGTTCTGGCTGCCGGCACCTCGAAGGAAGGTCCGGGTCCGCTCGTCTCCGCCTTTGCCGCCCAGGCCGGCTATCACCCCATTCCCGTCACCATCGTGCCGGGCGGCCTTTCAGACGAGGCAATAGACGCTCTTGCTTAGACCGCTGGACGGGGCCGCGATTCCGTACTAAATATGTTCCTGTTTATCAATCGTTAGTTGCAAGAATGAGGCGCATGGTCTGGCCCCAGCTTCTTTTGGGGAGTGCCCTTCTCGGCGCCGGTGTACTGGCCGCTCTCAGTGTCGCCGACCCGGCAAGCGACCTGGCGTCCAAGGGCGCCAGGCTGGCAGCAGCCTCCTTCGACGGGCCGGTCACCGCCGAAGTCACGCATGTGGTGGACGGCGACACGTTCGAAGCAAAAGCCGCGATCTGGCTTGGCCAGACCATCGATGTGAGGGTGCGGATTGCAGGGGTGGATGCGCCGGAACTGCACGCCCGCTGCGATGCCGAGCGCAGCCTTGCGCTGGCCGCCAGGAACTGGCTGGCCCGCCGGATTGAAGGGGCGGACGTGCGCCTTTCCGCCGTACGCTACGACAAATATGGCGGCCGGGTGGACGCGACGGTCACCGACGGGACCGGCGATGTTGGCGAGGGTCTCATCAGGGCAGGGCTTGCCCGGCCCTATCGCGGAGGACATCGCGGCGGCTGGTGCGAGGCCGCCTAGGCTCCATTTTCGAGAGCGGCCGCGGGCGGAATGAACCGCTTCACGCTTTTCCTGTTACCGCTTGCCACCTTGCGCGACCCTGCCTTGAAAGAACATATGACCTTCGAAAGCGAAGGTTCTCATGTGGGATTTCAGCCTGACGGATGCCATGCGCGCCGTGCTCCGCACCGCGCCGTTCATCCTGCTCAGGCTCGCGGTCTATGTCGCCATCGCCATTGCCCTCATTTTGATAACGGGTTTCGGCGCGGGCGTGGGTTACACCGCCGGGCGCATGAATCACGGCCACGATGGCGCCTTGTGGGGCGGCATCGCCGGATTTGTTCTTGTCGCCGGTCTGTTGCGGCTGGCGCGCGAATACATTCTCTATCTGGTCAAGGCCGGACACATCGCGGTGCTGGTGGAATTGTACGACGGCAATCCCGTTCCAAGCGGCGAAGGCCAGATCCGCTACGGCGCGCAGTTCGTGCGAACGCATTTCGCCGAATCGTCGGTGCTGTTCGGCGTCGATCTGCTTATCAAGGCGGTGCTGCGCGCGCTGATCAACATGGTCAACCGCATAGCGATGTTCCTGCCGATCCCCGGGCTCGCGCAGTTGCTGCGGCTGGCCGAAGCAGTGGTGCGCATTTCGCTCACCTATGTAGATGAATTGATCCTTGCCTATCTGATCCGCACGCGCACGGCCAATCCGTGGGAAACTGCGAAGGAAGGACTTGTCCTCTACGCCCAGAACTACAAACATTTTCTCAAGAATGCGCTTTGGCTTTCGCTGTTCCTCTGGCTGCTGACGGCTGCAATGTTTGCCGCGCTCCTGGTTCCCGGGGGCGCGCTCGCGGCTGCCTTGCCCGGACACAATGCGTGGTGGGGTATCGCATTCGCTTTCGTGCTTGCCTGGTCTTTGAAAGTGGCGTTGCTCGAGCCGCTCGCAATTGCGGCGCTGATGCAGGTCTTTTTCAAGACCATCGAGGGCCAGCGTCCCGATCCGCAATGGGAAGACAGGCTGAATGCGGCTTCGGCCCGCTTCCGCGAATTGGGTGAAAAAGCCGCGAACTGGATTCCGCGGCCATCCGCGCCGCCTTCCTCTCCCACCGTGAGGCCGGCATGAGCGGCGGTATTGTTGTGGCGATCGCGATCTTCGCGGTGGCGCTGATCCTTTGTGCAGGCCTTTACACGCTTTGGGTGGGCGGCGATGTGGCGCGCACCTGGTCGAACCGATTGATGCGAATTCGCGTGCTGGCGCAATTCATCGCCATTCTCATCATCATGGCGGTTCTCTATATCTCCGGGAAGCACTGAGCAGGAAAATGAGCAAGACACTCTACGACAAGATCTGGGATGCGCATCTGGTTCACGAGGCGAAAGGGGAATCGCCCGTGATCTATATCGACCGCCACCTGGTGCATGAGGTGACGAGCCCGCAGGCCTTCGAAGGCCTGCGCAATGCGGGGCGCAAGGCGCGCAGGCCCGATCTGACGCTTGCCGTTCCCGATCACAACGTGCCGACGAAGGACCGCGCCAAGGGCATCAGCGATCCGCAATCGCGCGAACAGATCGCCACGCTCGAAAAGAACGCGAAGGATTTCGGGATCGAATATCTGGCGATGGACGACATCCGCCAGGGCATCGTGCACATCGTCGGTCCCGAACAGGGTTGGACTTTGCCGGGCACCACCATCGTCTGCGGCGACTCGCATACCTCCACGCACGGCGCATTCGGCGCGCTCGCTTTCGGTATCGGCACCAGCGATGTCGAACATGTGCTGGCGACGCAGACGCTGACCATGCCGAAATCGAAGAACATGCGCGTGACGGTGAGCGGCAAGTTGCCGATAGGCGTCACCGCGAAGGACATTGCGCTTGCCATCATCGCCAAGATCGGGACGGCGGGCGGCACGGGTTATGTCATCGAATATGCAGGCGATGCCGTGACCGGCCTTTCGATGGAAGGCCGCATGACCTTGTGCAACATGACGATCGAAGCGGGCGCGCGTGCAGGACTCATCGCGCCCGACGAAACGACCTTCGCCTATGTCGCGGGCAAGCCGCGTGCGCCGAAGGCAGCCACGTTCGAGGCCGCCGTCAGATATTGGCGCACGCTGAAATCCGATGCGGACGCAAAATTCGATGCCGAAATTGCGCTCGATGCCGCATCCATTCCACCGATGGTGACCTGGGGCACAAGTCCGGAACAGGCGCTGCCGGTGACGGGGCGCGTTCCCGATCCCGCCGCCGCAAAAGACGAGAACCAGCGCGCCAGCATCGAACGCGCACTCGCCTATATGGATCTGAAGCCGGGCACGCCGCTGAAAGAGGTGAAGATCGACCGCGTGTTTATCGGCTCGTGCACCAACGGGCGCATCGAGGATTTGCGCGCCGCTGCCCACATCGCGAAAGGCAAAAAGGTTGCAGCCCATGTCGGCGCGATGGTGGTTCCCGGTTCCGGCCTGGTGAAAGCGCAAGCGGAAGAAGAGGGCCTCGATGAGATCTTCACCGCCGCCGGATTCGAATGGCGGGAACCGGGATGTTCCATGTGCCTTGCGATGAACGCCGACCGTCTGGAACCCGGCGAGCGTTGCGCCTCCACCTCCAACCGGAACTTCGAGGGACGCCAGGGACGCGGCGGACGCACGCATCTGATGAGCCCGGCGATGGCGGCGGCGGCGGCGATTGCGGGACATCTCGCAGATGTTCGGGAGTATCAGTAGCTCATTTTGCGCTTTCTACCATTCGTGGTAGAAATCTACCCTGAGAGGTAGAAATGGGCCTGAACATCAAAAGGCCGGAGACGGAAGCCAATATCCGCAAATTGGCGGCGTGGACAGGCGAAAGCCTGACAGACGCCATCGACCGGGCCGTCAGCGAAAAGCTGGCCCGTCTGGATGCGCAAGCAGCTCGAAATCGGCCGGCTGAAACCGCAGAACAAATCCTTGAGAAATTGCGGCCCTTGCAGGAGGCAGTCGCCGCCGAACGGCGCTCGCGCGGCGACACACGCACGTCCAAGGAACTGATGGACGAACTTTACGATGAGCATGGACTGCCCATTTGATCGCCATCGACACTTCCGCCGCCATTGCAATGATATTGGCCGAGCCCGGTCATGACAGGCTGGCGCAAGCGCTTGCCGCCGAGCCCGAACGAACGATGTCCGCCGTCTCCAATGTCGAACTTGTGATGGTGTTGTCTCGCACGTACAGCCAGCCGCAACAGATTGCCGAAAATTTCATTGCCGAAATGCGCATCGGCGTCGCCGCATTGGACAGCGCGCAAGTGCGATGGGCCATGCACGCTTTCCTCACTTACGGCAAAGGCCGCAATCCGGCCCGGCTCAATCTCGGCGACTGCTTTTCTTACGCAGTTGCGAAAGCCCATGATGCGCCATTGCTTTTTGCGGGCAATGACTTTTCCTTAACCGACATCCGCCGCAGCTGACGTTCCTGTCATGGGAACTTCGCCAATCCGAGATCAAATTCGCGCATCTCCTCTGGAATCATCCACCGGCTTGCGTAAACTCCGGCCTTGGCGCGGGGTGAAATCAAGGGAGATTTCGTATGGCGCTGGCAATCGATTCCATCAAGGCCGAAGAAGGCCTCCGCCAAATCATGGCGCTGACCGGCCAGGACGACATGGAACAGGTGCTCGTGGAGGCGCTTGAAGAACGCCTTTCGAGCGCAAAGGCGGAACGGCTTCATGCCGCCGTGCGCGCCACCTGGGAAGGGCGCTTGCGTTTCAGCGTGCCGCAACTGGGCGCGCGCATCTAAAAGAAACTCACCGGATCGATATCGACCACCGCGCGAACGGCATTCGGCAGCTTCACGCGCGCAAGCCACGCACGCAAATAGGCCTGCACATCGACGTTGCGTTCGGTCTGTACCAACAGACGTTCGCGCGTCTGGCCGCGCAGCAGATGATAGAAGGCCGGCGTCGGCCCCCACACTCTCACGCCGCGCGCATGGGGGGCTTCCCTTGCGAGATCGCGGCCCGCCTTCTGCACGGCATCGGAATCGTGACTTGAAAGAATGACTGCGGCCAGCCGTCCGAAAGGAGGCGCGTTTGCGCGTTCGCGCCACGCGATTTCCTGCGCGAAGAACGCATCGCGGCCGCCCGCCGCCAGCGCCTTCATCACGATGTCGTCCGGATTGCGCGTTTGCAGCAGCACCAATCCCGGCTTCTCGGCGCGGCCGGCGCGGCCCGCCACCTGATGCAACAATTGGAACGTGCGTTCGCGCGCGCGCATATCGCCATCGGCGCCGCCGAGATCGGCGTCCACCACGCCCACCAGCGTCAATTCCGGAAAATGATGCCCCTTGGCCATGATCTGCGTGCCGATGAGCACGTCGATTTCGCGCTTTGCCATGGCACGGATCGCGGCCTGCGTCTCGTTGGGGCCGTGCAATGTGTCGCTCGAGGCAATCGCCATGCGGGCCTTCGGAAAAACCTGCGCAAATTCTTCCGCCACGCGCTCCACGCCGGGACCGCAGGCGATGAAACTGTTGGCCGCGCCGCATTCGGGACAAACCGGCGGCGTTTGCGTTTCGTAGCCGCAATGGTGGCACATCAACCGCTTGCGGTAGCGATGCTCCACCAGCCATGCCGAGCAATCCCGGCACGTCATCTTGTGACCGCAGGAACTGCACAAGGTAAGCGGCGCATAGCCTCTGCGATTGAGGAACAGCATCGCCTGTTCGCCCTCCTCCAGCGTTTTGGCGATCGCTTCGCGCAAGGGTTCGGATAGCCACGTCCCCGGCTCGGAGCGGGCATGCCGCAAATCGATCAGCTTCGTTTCCGGCAACGAGGCATTGCCATGGCGGCGATTGAGGATCAGATGACCATACTTGCCGTTCGTCGCGTTGACATAGGTTTCGATGGACGGGGTGGCGCTGGAAAGAACGATCGGGCAATTCTCGGCACGCGCGCGCACCACCGCCATGTCGCGCGCATGATAGATGACGCCGTCTTCCTGCTTGAACGCCTGTTCGTGCTCCTCGTCGACGACGATGAGCCCCAGTTCCTTGAACGGAAGAAACAGCGACGAGCGTGCGCCCACGATCGCGCGCGCCTCCCCGCTCATCGCCGCGCGGTAGATGCGTTTTCGTTCCTTCTGCGAGAGATCGGAATGCCATTCGGCCGGGCGCACACCGAAGCGTTGCGCGAAGCGATCCAGAAACTGAACCGTGAGCGCGATTTCCGGCAGCAGCACCAGCGTCTGCCTTCCTTCACGCAATGCCTGGGCAATCGCTTCGAAATAGGTTTCCGTCTTGCCGGAGCCGGTCACGCCGTCGAGCAGGTTTGCGGAGAACTTTTTCGCAGAAACCGCTTCGGCCAGGATCATGGCCGCGCTTTGCTGTTCCGGATTCAATTCGGCGGACGCGAAATCGGGATCGGGCGTCTGCAACGGCGCAAATTCCGGCAGCGACACTTCGCCGAGAGCGCCGCATTCGATCAATCCGCGCACCACAGCGGGCGAAACGCCGGCCTCCTCGGCAATGGCCGGAATGCTGCGCGCCAGACCGTCGCCCACGATTTCCAGCACACGCCGGCGCGAAGGCGTAAGCCGTTCCGGCAGGCTTTTTCCACGAACATAGGCAATGCGCGGAATTTCCGGGGCGAACGCCGATGCCGAACGCAGCGCCTGCGCCAACACCATGCCGGGCGGCGCCAGCGTGTAGCGCGCCACCCAATCCACGAAATCGCACAGGCTTGCGGGAAGCTGCGGAAATCCTTCCAGCGGCGCGGCCGATTTCAGCCTGGACTCGTCCACGCCGCCCTCGGCCTCGCCCCAGACGACACCCAGCGTCTCGCGTCCGCCCAAGGGTGCGACAACAAGCGTGCCGCGCGGAACGGGCCCGCATTCCAGCGCGTAGTCATAGGCGCCCTTGAGCGGAAGCGGCAAAAGCACCGCTGCGCGCGCGGCTTTGGCTTCAGCTTCGGGCTTTAGGGCAGGCAGGGTCATGGGATAGAGTTCGATCCGGCAAACCGATTGGTCAATGAGGACATGAAACTTTTTATCGACAGCGCCGATCCCAAGGAAATCGAGGAACTTGCCGCAACCGGGCTCGTGGATGGCGTGACGACCAATCCCTCGCTTGCCGCCAAGGCGGGCCTGGACGTCTTCGAATCGCTCAAGCGCATCTGTGCCGCCGTTCCGGGGCCGATCAGCGCAGAAGTTCTGGCGACGGACGTGAACGGCATGATCGCGGAAGGCGAGCGTTATGCCAAAGTCGCCAAGAACATCACCATCAAGGTTCCGCTGACCTGGGACGGACTGAAGGCCTGCCGCGCGCTGCGAGATCAGGGATTGATGGTCAATGTCACGCTTTGCTTTTCGCCGGTGCAGGCGATGATGGCGGCGAAAGCGGGGGCGACGTTCATCTCGCCATTCATCGGACGCCTGGACGATGCGGGCGAAGACGGCATGCAGCTCATCCGCGATATTCGCCAGATCTACGACAATTACGATTTCCGCACCGAAATCCTTGCGGCCTCCATTCGAAGCGTGAGCCATGTGCGCGAATCCGCGCTTGCCGGCGCCGATGTGGCGACATTGCCGCCCAACATCTTCCGTCAACTGCTCAATCATCCGCTGACGGACAAGGGATTGGCCGCATTCCTCGCCGATGCGAAGAAGGCGAACATCCGGATCCGCGAAGAGTAGATGCCGCGCGGGGCCGAGGAGCTGAAACGCGCCTGGCTTTCGACGCTCGCCCATGAGCGCAAGGCAAGCCCTCACACTCTGCGCGCCTATGGCGACGATCTTTCGCGCTTTCTGGGATTCCTGCAGATCCACTTCGGAAGCGCCGTCACCGAGCGCGCACTGGCGCGTGTGGCGCCCGCCGATATCCGCGCTTTCATCACCGACAGGAGAGCGGACGGCTTGGGCGCGCGCGGCGTGCAACGAGCGCTCGCCGCGATCCGGAGTTTCTATCGCTGGCTCGCCCGCGAAGACATTCTCGACAATCCAGCGCCTCGCGCCGTGCGCACACCGCGCGTCAAACGCGGACTGCCACGCCCGTTGAGCGAATCCGAAGCCGCGCGCGCCATCGAGGAAGCGGGCGAGCACGATGTCGAATGGATGGCCGCGCGCGATGTGGCGCTGCTCACGCTTCTCTACGGCGCGGGATTGCGCATTTCCGAAGGACTGAGCCTGAAACGCGGCGACGTTCCGCTTGCGCGCACCCTCGCCATTCTGGGCAAGGGCCGCAAGGAGCGCAGCGTTCCGATCTTGCCGGTGGTGGCTGAGGCCATCGCCGACTATTCGGCGAAAATCCCGTTCACCGGCGCAAAAGACACCCCGCTTTTCCTCTCCCGGCGCGGCAACCCCATGAGCCCGCGCGAGGCGCAGGCACTCATGCAGAAATTGCGCGGCCGGTTGGGACTTTCGCAGAGCGCCACGCCGCATGCCCTGCGCCATTCCTTCGCCACGCATCTGCTCGCCAATGGCGGCGATTTGAGAAGCGTGCAGGAACTTTTGGGCCACGCCTCGCTTTCGACCACGCAGACCTATACGCAGGTCGAAACCAGCAAGCTGATGGACATCTACAAAAACGCTCATCCGCGCGGCAGAGCGGCCTAAACGGCTTCCACGTCTTCTTCCACATCGGCATGCTGCGTGATGCGGCCGCCATGCCAGCTCTTGTCGAGCCAAAGCGCGAAAACGGTCGCGCCCAGGCCCATCGCCGACATCAGCAGATAGGTGAGACCGCCAAAAGCGGCATATAGCGGGCCGCAGGCAAGGGTGGCCAATCCCAAAACCATTCCCGCCGAAAAAACGGAATAGAGGCTTTGTGCCGTCGCCGTGAGCCGTGGCGGCACAGCCTTCAGGATGAAATACATCGCGCCCAGATGGGCCAGCGCGAAGGTGGCGCCGTGAAGAAATTGGGCGACGATCACGAATGCGAGCGGCGGATCGAAGGCAAGGATCGTCCAGCGCAGCACGCAGCCGATGCCGCCCAGCAGCAGCAGCCGCGTTGAGCCGAGCGCGCGAAAGACGCGCAGCGAAAACGACATCAGCGCAATTTCCGCAAACACGCCCAGCGGCCAGATGATGCCGATCAATGGGCCGCTGTAACCGAGCCGCGTCCAGTGCAGCCCGCCATAGGCATAATAGAACGCATGCGATCCCTGATCGAGGCTGGCCGAGGCAAGAAAAATCAGAAACACCCGGGACCGCAACAATTCGCGCGTTTCGGCGAGCGTTGCGCTGAGGCGCGAGGGAAAATCGCCTTTCGGGCGGTCTTCGCGCGGTTTGGGCAGCATGAGTACGGCGATAAAATTCAGTATCACCGAAACGGTGAGCCAGGGCGCCAGCATGACGAAGCCGAAGAAGCGCTTGGCAACGCCTGAGAGAATGTTTCCGGCGACGAACAGCGACGATGCCCAAAGCCGTACATGGCCGTAGTCGAATTTGTAGCGGTCGGCGAGGCGCACGCTTGCGCTCTCCAGCAGCGGGGTCACCGCTCCGCTGGCGATATTGGCAGAGATGGCCGCCAACATGATCCATTTCGGAGCGGAAACGAAAATGAGCGCGCCGTAGCCCGCGATCATCACCAGGCACAGGAACATCATCATCGAGCGCCGGTCGTTGCGTGCATCGGCGATCATGCCGGTGACGGGCGCCACCACCACGCGAAGCAGCATGGCGCCCGAAAGCAGAATGCCGATGGAAACGGGATCCAGCCCCTTCCAGGCGAGCCACGCGCCGAAAAACGGCGTGTATGCGCCGCCGAACAAGCCCGACGCGCCTTGCGCAAGCGAAAGACGGAAAGCAATACCGCGCAAAGATTATATCATCCAGGCAATACGAGCGTGCGGCGGCCGGCCATCGCTTTCAGCACTTCCCAAATCCGCCGCGTGTCGCCGCCCGAATCTTCTATGTGAACCTGCAGACGGATCAGAAGGCGCCGCAGCCTTTCATTGGCGGCGTTGAGCGCCGACACGCGCAAAGACTCATCGCGCCCGGCGGACGCTTCTTCCAACTCCCTTCGCAAATCCGCATCGCCGACCACCGGCGCCAGTTCTGCGAACAGCACACGCATGTCGGCATTTTCGGCCGCCCGAACATCGGCTGCGCGGTCATATTCCTGCGCCGACATGATGAGAAGCGCGGCCACCACCTGCGTCATGCCCTGGTCGTATTGCGCGCCCATGGCGGGCGCCAGATCGGTCATCAGCTTGAGGGCCGAGAGATTCAGGATCTGGTCGATTTCGGGATTCATGCGGCCCCCAGACGGTCGGCAAGGACCTTGTTGTGGAAGGCGAGGCAGAACCAGCCGGAGAAGGCGTTCACCGGATCGGCGTTGCGCATTTCGGCATATTCGCGCGCCGCCGATATCCAGATTGCAAGGCCCTTGAGGCTTGCGAAGATTTCCCACCAGGCAAGCGCGGCCGTATCGAGCTTAAGCCCGCTTTCCTTTTCCCAGATCGCAAGCGCTTCCCCGCGCGGAATGGTGCCTGCGGGTCGCGACGGATCGCCGTGGCTCCACAACGGATCGATCGCCCAGCCGAGGTCCTCCAGCGGATCGCCCAGATGCGCCATTTCCCAATCGAGGATCGCGCGGATATTGCCGCCGGCGTCGTAGAGGAAATTGCCGGTGCGATAGTCGCCGTGCACGACCGCAATCTTCTGAGCCGGAGGCGGAGGATTGCGCTTCAGCCAGCGCAGGGCCGCCCGCGCAATGGGTTGGGGCTCGCGCTCGTCTTCGTCGATCACCTTTTCCCAGCGTTCGACTTCGTGACTCCAGCATTTTTCGGGATCGCGCTCGCCTTCCAGATTGCCCAAACCGATTTCATCGACATCGGCGCGCGCGATACGCCCGAGATTGGAAAAAAACTGCCGGCCGATCTTCTCCCGCATTTCGCCATAGGGATTTGAGGAGAGGATCGATCCCACCTGACAATTCTCGATTTCCTCCATCACAAAGAAGGGGCGATCCAGAACCTCCGTGCCTTCCTCCAGCGCGATGGGTTCGGGCACGGGCAGCCCCAGGCCGTGAAACGCGCGATAGGCGCGGAATTCCGTGGTGCGCTCGGTTTCGATCAGGCTCGCGGGCGGATCGCGCCTGAGGATCAGCCCGCGCTCGATTTCGGTTCCCTCGCGCATGTAGCGCGCGCGAAAGCGATAGGTTTCCCGGCTCGCCCCGCCCGGAATGCGCGCGAGGTTGGCGATCTCCAGATCGGGCACACCCAAAATATTGGCGAGATATGGCTCCAGCCGCGCCGTCAAATCGTCATTCATGGCGCGGTATCGAGTATTTCCTTGAAGCCCGATGGCGCGTGCGGTCCGAGGACCAGCTGTTCGAGCACGCCGGCGCCCACGCGCTCCAGCCCGCCAGGCCCGCTGAGCCTCGCCGTCACGAAAGCCTGCACATGCAGAAAGCGCGGGTCGTTTTCATTGACGCCGGCCAGATCATATGAATCGTAGCCGGCCGCGAGCTCTCCCTTGTATTGACCATGCCCCCATTCGGGATGACCGTAGCCGATGCCCGACATGTAGAAATTGAACCGCGGCGATAGCTCCGCGCGCCATTCGCCGCCTTTAGGATCGCGCGCTTCGATCACCGCGTGTCTCGCATGCCTGGTGCCGGATTTGAAATCGATCTTCGAACCGCACGACGCCATGTGAATCGGCTCTGCGTCTTCCAGTTCGCCCATAACCGATGCGGTGTTCCAGGGCGAACCGTCCGCGTTGGCGTTGATATGGTAGAGCATGAAGCGGTCGGGGAAATTGAGCGGCGCCCACAGCCAATAGAATTGCGGCGGACGCGGCGGTGCGGGCATTTGCGGATCGGAAAGTCCGATGGGCCGCACACCCCACGATCTGTCGCGCGTGCCCAGAAACATTCCCCGATCGACATCGATGAGGCGGTTGCCGATTTCGATTTCACCTTCGTAGAGACCGTTCTGCGTGAGCCGCGTATAGTCCAGGATCGTGCGCGGTCCCTGGCGGAAGGTGAAGCGCGGTTCTTCCACCGGTTTTGCGCGCGCGTGAAAGGTGAGATCGGCGCGGATGTTATGTTCGTTGTCGTTCACGCGAATGCGCAGGCGGCGCAGCGGCTCGATCACCTCAAGGGCAATCGGCCCGACTTGCGTGTCCATCCGCTCCATGTTGAGCAGGCGCGAGGCCCGCAGATTGTGCTGAACGCCATCGACGATCAGCGAAAAAGACGCATCCATCACATTGAGATGCGGATAGACGCCGAGGGCCACGGCAAAGAACACATGACCGTCAAGCGTGTAGCCGTTGAAAAAGTAGCGGTCGTAGAAATTCCGGTCGGTGCCGGATGTGGCAATCGGTTCCGGCAGCTGATGCACCGGATAGTCGTCTGCTTTGGTCAACATCTGAACGTTTCCAATATCTTTCGCGAAAGCATGGCCCGGCGCGCGTGCCCCCGCAATGCGGGAAAAAAACCGCAGGATAGCCTGTTTCGAAGCGGCGGATTTCCAAGGTTGCGGGAGGGGCCGGCTTTCCGTATGTATCGCCGCCCAGCGCAAGGCCGCCTTAGCTCAGCCGGTAGAGCACATCATTCGTAATGATGGGGTCGCGTGTTCGAGTCACGCAGGCGGCACCAATTGCGCCCTCATTCCTGCCGCCGTGCCCAAGGCCCAAACGATCTGTCCTTCTGCCGGACACAATTTTTGGTTGTGTATCGTATCGATGCAGCCGAAAATGGTGAATAGGCTGTAAAATCGTTTTCTTACAAAGAGTTAGAAAGAGGCATCGCCTTTGCTCCGCCGGGATTCCGCTTTCCACGCCTGCGTTGGAGGGCGGACGCGCGGCCACCTCCCCATGCCCCATCGGGTGTCCGTGCGTATAACTGAGGCCGGGCCTTGAGGCCCGGCCTCCTTCTTCAAAAGCCCTCGCCGGTGGCGAGCCAGCGGGCGCAAGCCGGGCCCAGCTCCTTCAAGGCGCGGGCCTCATAGGCGCGCACATCGCCGTCCGTCAGCAATTCGCGCCAACGCCCGTTGGTGCCCTTGTTGATGAATGTAGAAGCGCCGCCTTCCCAAAGCGCACCGCCCAAAGGCGCGCTCCTTTCCGCATGCGCCTTCATATAGTCGAAGGAACAATGCTCCACGAGAAGCGGCCAGCGGCTTTCAGCAATGTCGACATCCAGAAATCGCGCGATGCGTTTCATCTGGCCGGGAAGATCTTTCTTGAGATTGGCGAAATGCACGAACATCACATTCGGAAGATTTCGAATTTCCCACCAGCTGCGTACATTTTCCCAGAACGGCCAGAACGGATATCCGTCGCGCTCGAGCCAGCGGCGGAAATAGGGCACGACATCCAGCGTGCAACGCTCCATCGGTTCGCCCACGAGACCGGGCGTTTCGTTGAGAAGCGCATACCAGGCATCGTTGGCGTTCTTGTGGTGGTTGTACATGCTCCACACCACATCGCGCCCGTCGCGGCCGACATAGATGTATTTGGCCTTCGGCGAGAAGACGAGCGCATCGACGGGCAAATGCGTTTTGACGAACCGGCGATGGGTTTGGCTTTCGAATGCAGCGAGCTTGACCTCTCTCGGCGGCACGCGAAGGTCGAGCCAGAGCGAGCTTTCGCCCACCGACACATCTTCCGACCCGTTGAACAAGATTTGTCCGACGATTTGCTGGGTCCAGGTGGTGCCGGATTTGGCATAAGTGGAAATCACCACATCGCCGTCGCGAAATTTGAAATCGTTCCAGACCGTGGAATCGAAATGATTGCTTTCCATTTCGCGCAGCTTCTTCGGCCACGCGATTGCAGCTTGTGACATTTTCCCCTCCGTCAAGCTGCCGGGATATTGTGATGGCCCGGTCGAGCTTCAAGGGCGCCTCGGAACGAAGATTTGCCCTTTTTCTTTCCGAACATGCTAACCGGTGCGCCATGCCCATGCACAAGACCATACGCCTGAAACCCAAGGCGGGGCGCCGCGCCAAGGCGGGCGCACCCTGGATCTTCTCCAACGAGATCGAGATGACTCCAGGGACCAAGGGGCTGCCGCCCGGCACGCTGGTAAACGTGGCCGCCGGCGAACGTGAGCTGGGGACAGGCTATTTCAATTCCAAAAGCCTGATCGCGGTGCGCCTGCTGACCTCGGAAACGGACGCGGCCATCGGCAAGGCGTTTTTCGCAGACCGCATCCGGCGCGCCCTGAAATTGCGCGAAACGCTTTTTGACGGGCCCTATTACCGCCTCGTCCATGCCGAGGGCGACGGATTGCCGGGACTGATCGTCGACCGGTTCGGCGATACATGCGTGGCACAGGTAACCACGGCCGGTATGGAAGCGCTGACCGATACGATGCTCGAAGCATTGGATGAAGTCGTGGCACCCAGTGCCGTCCTGTTGCGCAACGATGCGCCGTCACGCGCGCTCGAAGGTCTGGAAAGCCATGTCCGCGCCGGGCGCGGCGAATTGCCGTCGCGCATCGCTATCGAGGAAAACGGCGCGCGCTATTTCGGCGATCTCGCCGGCGGTCAGAAAACCGGGTGGTATTTCGACCAGCGCGAGCACCGCGCCTTCATGGCGGGTCTGGCGAAAGGCAAAAGCTTTCTCGACGCCTATTGCTATTCGGGCGGTTTTGCGATTCTGGCGGCCAGGAACGGCGCAGCCGAAGCCGTCGGGATCGATTCATCGGGGCCAGCGCTTCAGCTCGCGGAAGAAGCGGCGGCCGCAAACAAGGTCAGATGCAGTTTCGTGCAGGCCGATGTGTTCGAACAGCTCGAGCGCCTTGCCGCCGCCGGCCAGACCTTCGACATCGTCTGCGCCGATCCGCCGCCTTTTGTGAAATCACGGAAGGATCTGGAATCGGGGGCGCGCGCCTATCGCAAGCTTGCGCGGCTCGCATCTTCGGTTACGGCGAAAGGCGGATTCCTTTTTCTCGCTTCCTGTTCGCACAACATTCCAATGGACCGGTTCGCGCAGGAATGTGCGCTCGGCATTCTGCGCACGGGACGCAGAGCATCGCTCATCCGGCAGGGCGGCGCAGGCGGCGATCATCCCGTGCATCCGATGCTGCCGGAAACGGCCTATCTGAAAGCGCTGGTCTACGCGCTCGATTAGATCGAGACTTGCGTGCCCAATTCGACCACGCGGTTGGGCGGCAGCCGATAGAACCTCGCCGGCGACAGGGCTCCGCTTGCCAGCATCATGTAAAGCCGCGTGCGCCATGTCCCCAAAACGGGATGTTCGGAAAGCACCAGCGTTTCGTGGCCGATGAAGAACGTCGCGGTGTCGATATCGATGGCAAGCCCATAGGGGCGCGCCTCGTCGAGCGCGCGCGGCACATCCGGCGTTTCGAAAAAGCCGTGATGCACCTGCATCGCATAAAATCCCTTGCCGAGTTTTTCGACTTCAATGCGCCGTCCCGGCGGGACGATGGGCGTGTCTTCGACTTCCACATGCATGAGCACCACGCGCTCATGCAGCACCTTGTTGTGCTTCAGATTGTGAAGCAGCGCTCCGGGAACGGAATCGGCGCGCGCGGAAAGGAAGACCGCCGTGCCCGAAACGCGCGTCGGCGTCTTGTCGGCGCGCTCCATGAACAGATCGAGCGGCATGGATTCGTTGCGAATGCGCTCGATATGGGCGCGGCGGCCGCGGCGCCAGGTATCCATGACCAGGAACACACCGATGGCGACAGCCAGCGGAAACCAGCCGCCTTCCACGATTTTCAGGCTGTTTGCGGAAAGGAATGCGAAGTCGATCAGGCCCAGCGTCCCAAACACCGCCAGGGCAAGCTTTGTCCCCCATTTCCACTGTTTGGCCGCGACGATGCCCGCCAGAAACGTGCTGATGAACATCACGCCGGTCACGGCAATGCCATAGGCCGTTCCCAGCGCGTCGGAACTGCGGAAGATCAGAACGATCAGAACAACGCCGATGAGAAGAAGCGTGTTCATCATCGGCACATAGATCTGGCCGTAATCGGTGGCCGAGGTATGGCGGACTTCCATGCGCGGCAACTGGCCGAGCTGCACCGATTGCTGCGTGATGGAGAACACGCCGGAAATCACAGCCTGTGAGGCGATGACTGTTGCGATTGTGGCAAGCGCCACCAAAGGATAATGCGCCCAGTGCGGGGCAATTGCGAAAAACGGAAAGGCCGCCAGCTTGGGGTTGTGCAGGATCACGGCGCCTTGACCCAGATAGTTTAGCATCAGGGCAGGAAGGGCCACGAAAAACCAGCCGGTCCGTATCGGCTGCTTTCCAAAATGGCCCATATCCGCGTAGAGCGCTTCGCATCCGGTAACGGCGAGAACGACAGACCCCAGCGCGACAAAGGCAGCCCACGGCTCATGTATGAAAAGGGCCACTCCGTAATGCGGGCTCATCGCCATCAGGATTTCGGGCGCGCGGAGGATCGCAACGGCTCCCAGGACGGCGATGACAAGAAACCATATCGCCATGATGGGGCCGAACAGCCGGCCGATCTTCGCCGTGCCGCGGTTTTGGAACACGAACAGACAGATGAGGATGACAAGGGTGAGCGGCATGACAAGCGGCGCGAAAGCGCGGCTTTCCACGCTCAAACCTTCTACCGCACTCAGCACCGAAATGGCGGGCGTGATCATGCCGTCGCCATAGAACAGCGCCAGTCCGATGATCGCCGCCGTACCGATGGCGGATTTGAGCCGGCGCCCGATGGCAGGCGAGCGATGCGCAAGTGTTGCGAGCGCAAGCACGCCGCCTTCGCCGTTGTTGTCGGCGCGCATGATGAACGCGACGTATTTGATGGTCACCACGAACACCAGCGACCAGAAGATCAGCGATACCCCGCCGAGGATCGCCAGGCTGCCCGGATGGGCATGTCCGGTGGCTTCAACGGTCTGCCGCAGCGCATAGATCGGACTTGTGCCGATATCGCCGAACACCACGCCAAGTGCGCCGACGGTGAGAGCCGCCTTCCGCCGCCACGATGTGGGACCGGCATGATGCAGCATGGCTGCGCCGGGGCTCTGGATCTCGCCAGCCAGCGGGTCGTCCGGAGGAGAAGTGGGGTTTGTTGAATTCACGATCGCTCGTTTGTGCGCGCCGAATTCTGACATCGGCGGCGCGCGGGCTTCGGTCGTTTCAAGGCGCGCGAAAATAGGCTTGAGGGAAGGTTAAAAAAAGGGTCATGGTCACAGTGGCGCAGACTGGTTATCAACCATTTGAAATATATAACATTTTCCTATCGCCGGCTGACCCGCAAGGGCTCGGATTCGTCTTTCCCGGGCAGAATGAAGCCCTGCACCCGATAGACATTCGTGCCCCAGCCGCCGTCGCGCAGATTGTAGACACGCACTTGCGACCAATCGTTGTCCGGGCTCACATCGGCGACGGGATCGTCGAGATAGATGCGTCCGTCATTCAGCCAATTGGCGTGATCGACACGGATGACGCGCGGCGATTCCATTTCACGCACCACGGCGAGGTGCGCGCGCTTGTCGCCTGCGTAGCCGGTGAGCACCAGGACCGCTCCGGTTTCCGGCATGGCGTCGCGCGCATAGCGGCCCTCTGCCTGATCCCACCACGTCCAAGCGTCGCCATGTATATCGATGCCGGACCGCTCGCGCGCAAACTTCACGCATTTGAGCGGTCGATCCGGCGTAACGATCTCGCCGCGCTCCCATTGCGCAGGCTCATCGCCGGATCCTTCGTAGGCCGTTTCCGGAACGCTGGAACAGGCGGCAAGCCCGAGTACAAAAAAGGCCGCCGCGGCGAACCTCAGAGCTTCCACCATCAAAGCTCCCCAAGAACCGCTCAAACCGCGGCAGCCAATCGCCAAAGATTGCGCCGCGCCGGTTCAAAACGGCGTTAGGGAAATGCTTCAAATTTGAATAATTAAAATTGTATCGAGTCCCGGGCCGTATCGCGGGCGATCGTCCGCGCCGGTATCGATGCCGAAAGTCCCATGCCGCCGATCGAGATGAGTCCTGCGACAGCCACAATGAAAAACGGCGCGCTCCATGCCTGTTCGCTGAGCGCAAAAATCGGAAGAAGAAGTCCCACAACGATCTCCGGCCAGCCGCGCCACCCGCCCGCATAGGCGGCGCCCGCTTTGGGCGTGCGCACGAACACCATTTGCGTGCTGAAGAACGCTTCGAAAGCTGCGCGCGTGTTGGAAAGCACAAGGCCGCTCGGGAAGATCAGCGCAAGCACGATCGAGCGCGCCAGGCGCGGCAGGTTCTGCCGGCCGAGCATCGCCTGACCGAGATAAAGATAGCTCGTGGAGACGAGGAAGCCGAACGCCGTCACGCCCAGCCCAAGATGGGCGACCGAACGCATATAGACAACGCCCATCGCCATCAGCGTCAGACTGATGGCGACGCTGGTGGCGGCCAGCGTGTAGAACGCGAACTGGCAGATTTGGGCCGTCATTACGGCCTTTTTCCAGACCGGAAATTGCGATCGCCAGATCACCGGAATCAATTTGCGCGCGACCTGCGCGTGGCCCTTTGTCCAGCGCGCCTGTTGCGCGCGCCAGGCGGCCGCCGTCTCAGGCAATTCGCCCGGCACTTCGATGCCCGACATCATGGCGGCACGCCAGCCTTTCAGCGCGCAGCGGATGGAAAGATCGAGATCCTCGGTCAGCGTGTCGCCTGTCCAGCCGCCGCCGCTGTCGATGGCATCGCGCCGCCAGATCCCGGCGGTGCCATTGAACGAGATCGGCAGCCCTGCGCGGAAACGCGCTTCCTGTTCGACGGCGAAGTGGCTGTCGAGCAGCAAACCTTGCGCGCAGGTGAGCCAGTTGCGCTCGCGGTTGGCATGCGTCCAGCGCGCCTGCACAAAGGCAAGCCCCGGATCGGCGACAAGCGCGGGCACCATGCGGCGAAGGAAATCGGGCGGCGGCACAAAGTCCGCATCGAAGATGGCCACATAGGGCGCATCGGAATGGACAAGTCCAAAGGCCAGATTGCCCGCCTTGAATCCGGTGCGTTCGCCCCGGCGCAGAATGGAGAGATTCACGCCCTCGGGCACGACGTTCATGACCGCCGAGACGAGCGCGGCATGGTTCTCAAATCGGCCGTCGTCGAGCACCTGAATTTCGAGCTTGTCCTTAGGCCAGTCGAGCCGGGCAGCGGCCGCAGCCACGCGGACCGCGAGCGCCCCTTCGTCGCAAACCGGAAGCTGAACCAGCACCCGGGGCAGCGCCTCGTCAGGCAATAGCGGCACGCGAACCCGAGGCGCGGGCTTGTAGAGCCTGATAAAGCCGAGAACGGCAAGTTGCACCGAAAGCAGCGCCAGCAGAACCAGCACACAGGCCAACGCCGATTGCAGGATCAAGGAAAGACCTTCCATGTCGGACCGCTCAAGACCCCCAACTTCTTTTCGACATACCCCCGCCGAAGGTCCCCGGCAGAGGCAAGTGGCGGGCCCGCGAGCACGACGCGAAAGACCCTGTTGACGCCCGGGAATGTGCTGCGCGCGCGATTCTTTCGCAAGTGCTTTAAAGACTTGACTTTAGTCTAAAGTGCGGCGGAACCGCGCCATGGCGACGGCGCCGGCCGCTACCATGAAGAGGGCGAGCGGCCATAGCTCGGGCAGGATTTCGGGCAGTCCATTGCCCTTCAGCAGCAAACCCCGGACGATCCTCAGGAAATGGGTGACCGGAAGCACCTCGCCGATGGCCTGAGCCCATTGCGGCATTCCCCGGAAGGGGAAGGCAAACCCTGAAAGCAGGATCGAGGGCAGAAGGAAGAACACCATCATCTGCATCGCCTGGAGCTGGCTTCTGGCCACAGTGGAGAAGGTGAAGCCGACCGCGAGATTGGCGGCGATGAACAGAACGAGCGCGCCGGCAAGAAGCCACAGCGAACCGAACATCGGCACGTCGAACACATAACGCGCCGCCAGCAGGATGAGCGCCGACTGGACCACGCCCACCCCGATATACGGCATGATCTTGCCGAGCATGATCTCTACGGGACGCGACGGCATCGCAAGAAGATTTTCCAGCGTCCCGCGCTCGCGCTCGCGCGTCACCGCCATGGCTGTCATCAATACCATCGTCATGGTGAGAATGACGCCCAGCAATCCCGGCACGATGTTGTATTGGGTGTTGTTCTCCGGGTTGTAGCGCGGCTGGATGACCACATCGAAAGGCGGATTTGTTTGGGCGCGCGCGGCCAGCGGGCCCACCAGATCGTCGCGCAGCGCCGTTGACGCAAGTTGCGCGAAACTTCCGACGGCCCGCGTGCCCGATGCGGGATCTGTGGCGTCCGCTTCGATGAGGATTTGCGGCGTGCGGCCGCGCACGAGATCGCGCGAGAAATTCTGCGGAATGCCGATCACGAAGGAAACATCGCCACGGTCGAGCAGCTCTTCGCCGTCCTTCGGCGTGCGGATGACATGGGTGATGTGGAAGTAATCCGAATTCTGCAGCGCCGCGACAATCGACCCGGCAAAATGTCCCGGATCCTCTATCGCCAGCGCGGTCGGCAGATGCTTGGGATCGAGATTGATCGCAAAGCCGAACAGGAACAGCTGCATCACCGGGATGCCGAGAATCATCGCCAGCGTAATGCGGTCGCGCCGCATCTGGATGAATTCCTTCTTGAGCACCGCGCCCACGCGCGCAAGGGAAAATCCCGCGCTCATCGGGTGTTCTCCTGGAGCTGGATGAACACGTCTTCAAGGCTGGGCGCCGTCCGATACACGCTGAGCCCATTGCTGGCGTCCACGATCCGAAGCGCGCGCTCGAGCGCGTCGCGATCGTGTCCGCTTACATGAAGGGCTGCGCCGAAAAAGGCGACGAATTCGACGCCGGGTTCGTTCTGCAGCCGGGATACAAGCTGGCGCGCTCCCTCGCCTTCCACGACAAAGGTGTGCAGACCCGAATCGCCGACAACTTCCGCCACCGTGCCGCGTGCGACCAGCTTGCCGAGATTGATATAGACGATGCGGTCGCAACGTTCGGCCTCATCCATGTAGTGGGTGCTGACAAGAACGGTGAGGCCTTCTTCGCTCAAGCGGTGGATCTCGTCCCAGAAATCCCGGCGCGCCTTCGGATCGACGCCGGCCGTCGGTTCATCGAGCAAGAGCAGTTTGGGCGAATGGAGCATGCATGCCCCGAGCGCGAGCCGCTGTTTCCAGCCGCCGGACAATTCGCCAGCCAGCTGGTTGCGACGCTTCTCAAGACCGAGCCGCGCGATCGTGTCATCCACGCGTTTCGAACCGTCGTTCAGTTCATAAACGCGCGCGACGAACTCCAGATTTTCGCGGATCGAAAGGTCTTCCCAGAAGCTGAAGCGCTGGGTCATGTAACCCACTTCGCGCTTGATACGTTCGCTTTGTTTGCGGATGTCGTAGCCGAGGCACGTTCCCGATCCGTCATCGGGCCGGAGCAATCCGCACAGCATGCGGATCGTGGTGGTCTTGCCCGAACCGTTCGGCCCCAGAAAGCCCCACACCTCGCCTTCCGGCACTTGTATGTCGATGTGATCGACGGCGGTCTTGCTGCCGAATTTCTTCGTCAAGCCGTGCACGTCGATGGCGAGCGCGTTCACAGCGGATGCACCTCGACCGGCTGTCCGGGATTGAGTTTCAGCCCGCCCGGCGCGCGCGCTTCCAGCTTGAACACCAGCTTTTCGCGATTGCCCTTGCTGAAAATGACCGGCGGGGTGAACTCTTCCTGCTGCGCGATGAAGGTGACGGTCGCGGTGATGTTCTTTGCGCAGGCATCGCAGACGATGGAAACCTTCCGGCCGAGCCTCATTTTCGCGAACTCCGTCTCCGGCACGAAAAATCGGACATAGATGTTCTGCGGCGGCAGCACCGAAACCACCGGCGTCATCGCCGGCGCATATTCGCCCTGGCGAAAATAGACATCTTCCACGCGGCCTTCGGTTTGCGCCGTCACGTCGCGCTGGGAGAGCCTGTAGCGCGCATCGGCGAGCAGGGCTTGCGCCTGTTTTTGCTGCGCTTCGATCTGGGATACGCGCGCAACCGCCTGCTGATAGGCGGATTTGGCGACGTCGTAGTTCTGTTGCGTGCCTGCATGCGCCTTCATCAGGCCGGATTGGCGAGCCAATTCCTTCTGCGCCAGCGCGAGCGCCGCCTTCGCATCGTTCATCTGGGCCGCGGCCAGCGAGAGCGAGGCGATAGCAGAGTCGCGCGCGGCCTGTTCGCGCGTGTCATCGAGCGTGAACAAGAGATCGCCGCGCTTTACCTGTTGCCCCCGCTGCACGGCGAGTTTCGCCACCCATCCTGCCTGGGGTGCTGCGATCAGCGCATCTTCGCCCACCACATAGCCGAGGAAGCCCTGGTCTTTCTTTTCTCCGCATCCCGCGGTCAAGAGCAGGAGAAACGCTGCAACTATCCGTTTCATGACTTGTCTCCGGAGGAAATGCCTCTGAGCAGCGTGTCGATATGCGTGGTAATGAAGCCTTCGTAGTCGTATGGCTTTTTGTCCAAATGCGCGAATGTTGCGCGCCAGACGGCGGCAAGCAGGATGGGCGCGATGCACAGGCGCGCTGCGTGGCTCGGCTCCATCTTGCGGAATTCGCCGCGAGCGATGCCGCGCGCAATCACCTCTTCGAGCAGACCAAGGCCCTTGTCGATGATTTCTTCGCGATAGAAGCGGACGAGCTCGGGAAAATTGCCCGCTTCCGCAATCACGATCTTCGGCAGCACGACACGGTCGGAGGTGCGGATGAAGGTGCCGACCGTCGTCAGCACCAGCACGAGCAGATCGCGCGAGGGACCTTTGTAGGCGCGTACCTGTTCGATCACGCCCTGAACGGTGGGCGCCAGCGACTCGCGCACCAGCGCCTTGAACAGCGCTTCCTTGCTGTCGAAGTAGAGATAAATCGTGCCTTTGGTCACGCCCGCACGGCGCGAGATGTCTTCCATGCGCGCGGCCGAAAATCCTTTCTCTGCGAACACGGCAAGGGCCGCATCGAGAATTTCGTGCGGCCGGGCCTCCTTGCGGCGGCGCCAGCGGGTCGTTTCGAGGGAATTGGTCCCGGACATGCGGCCATACTAATAACTGAACGGTCATTTATCAATATGCGAAATGATTTCGTTCATGCTGCAGACAGCAGGCCTTCTCTAAAGTATGCGCGATGGGGAATCCGATTTTGAAAAGGACAACCGAAATGCGTCTGCCCACTTCAACCAAGCTATTGGGGACGCTTGGGTTTCTGGTGCTGACGGCGTGTACGGCGCCGGCACCCTATGCTCCCAGGGAGCCGGGCGGGAATACCGGCTATACCGATCAGAGGCTCGACGAAAACCGCTACCGCGTGACCTTCACCGGCAATTCGGTGACGCCGCGCGAGACAGTGGAAGACTATCTGCTGCTGCGCTCGGCCGAGGTCACGCTGCAATCCGGCTATCGCTATTTCGTGTTCGACACCCGCGATACCGAAGCAAAGACGACCTACCGTTCCGACTTCGTAGGCTGGCCCGGCTGGCACGGGCGCGGCTTCTGGTACCACCACACCTGGCCCTACTACGACCCGTTCTTCGGCCCGCCCTATGACACGGTCGACAGCTATCCGATCACGCGCTACCAGGCCTATGCGGAAATCGTGATGCTCTCGCCGGAGCAGGCGAAGAACGATCCGCGTGCGCTCGATGCACGCGATGTGGTGGATCATATCGGCGCACGTGCGGTTCAACCGCCTGCGCCGAAAAGCAAGCCGTGAAGCAAAAGGCGCGCGAAGCAAGCCTCGCGCGCCTTTGTCTCTTCAAGGTTTGAGGGTCACTCGGCAGCGAGCAACTGCGAGCCCTTGCTCTTGCCGGTGAAGTTGATCGTCTGGAGGAATTTGATGCCCTCTTCGGCGATGTCATCGCCCACCATGCGGTCGCCTTCGTTCCTGAGCTCGTCCATATCGACATACATGCCGTAGAAGCTCTTGGTGCGGTCGGTGATGATGCCGGCATTGAGCAGCGTCTTGACCAGAACGCGGAAGATGTTGGCCGATTCCTTCATCTGTTCGCGGCGCGCTTCGTCGCCGAAGGCTTCCTGGATCGCGCTCATCGCTTCCTGCGGATCGATACCGACCGCGCGATAGACGTGGTGCATCTGGAGCGGGTTGACGAGATTGAAAAGCAAGGTCTGGAAGCATTGCGCCGCCCAGTCCTCGACAACGTTGTGCTCTTCCTTCGACAATTTCGGGATCGTGCGGTCGGCCCAGATCTTTCCGAATTTGTGGTGGAAGGCCTCATCGGTCATCACGAGCTGGCAGAGCTTCACCAGCAGCGGATCGCGCGACTTCTGATAGAGCGTCGCGAACGCGCCCATCGCCAGACCTTCGACCAGCATCTGCATGCCGACGATCTTTTTGTAGACCTCCGGCGCGAGCACCATTTCGGTCAGAAGATTCTGCAAGGTCTCGCCGCAGGGAAGCGGCTTGCCCCAGCGCGATTTGATGTAGGCGGCGAAGGCGGTGACGTGGCGGGCTTCTTCGCGGGTCTGGTTGGCTGCGTATTCCTGCGCACCCGGATCCTTCAGGATATGGCAGAGCGAAGCGGACAAGGCGAGCGCGCCCTGTTCGCCGTGGAGGATTGCAGAGATTTGCCAGCGCGTGGATTCGCTTGCGAACTTGATCTTCTGCTCGCGGCTCATCGAGTCGCCGATCTTTGTTTTGAAGATCGGGAAGAACTCTTCGGGCAGGATCATGTCCTTCGACAGATCGAAAGGCTCGGAGAAGTCGATGTATTTCTTGTCGAGCGGATCCCAGAAATGATCGTGCGTGGCGGAGATGATCTTGTCGAAGGCGGTGGAGCGCTGGCCGTAGCGGTCGACGTTCATCATCGCCGGGAAATCATCCGGGGCGACGGCATCGTAAGCAGAGTCCTTGGTGATCTGTTGGCCCATGACAATCCTCGCAAACCTTCATCCGCTCCCAATTTGGGGTTGTTGCGAGTAAGAGTCAAGAAAAATGACGCTTGCGTCAACTTATTGACAGGAGGTTAATCGTCGTCGCTGAGGGTCCCCTTGGTGGAGGCAACGCCTCCGTCCAGCCGCTCGTCAGGGGCAACCGCCTGGCGCAGCGCCCGGGCAAGCCCTTTAAAGCAGGTTTCCACGATGTGATGGCTGTTGGAGCCGTAGAGATTTTCGATGTGCAAACAGACCCCGGCGTTTTGCGCAAAGGCTTGAAACCACTCCTTAAATAACTCGGTGTCCATCTCGCCGAGCTTGGGTTTCGGCACCTCTACGCGCCAGATCAGATAGGGCCGGTTGGAGACATCGATCGCCACCCGCGTCAATGCCTCGTCCATCGGGATGAGCGCCGAGCCGAAGCGGGTGATGCCGGAGAAATCGCCAAGCGCCTTCTTCACCGCCTGGCCGATGACGATGCCCGTATCCTCCGTGGTGTGGTGGAAATCGACGTGCAGGTCGCCCTGGGCGCGGACCCTCAGGTCCAACATCGAGTGCCGGCCAAAGCTTTCCAGCATGTGGTCCAGAAAGCCGATGCCGGTATCGATATCGCATTCGCCCGTGCCGTCGAGATCGAGCGAGACGGCAATCTCGGTCTCCCGGGTCTTTCGTTCGACGGTTGCGGTGCGCATGGGCGGACCCTATGTGAGGCGTTCGCGGCTGTATAACAGGGGCCGCGTTAACGAGAAACGGCAAGACCGGACAAAGGTTATGACCCACTACCTCGATCGAAAATGGCGTTCCACGACGATCCTCTCGGTCCGCAAGGGCGGCGTGGTGGTTGTGGCGGGCGACGGGCAGGTCACCGCGGGCCAGACCATCATGAAGTCCAATGCCCGCAAGGTGCGCCGGCTCGCCAAGGGCGATGTGATCGTGGGTTTCGCGGGGGCGACGGCGGATGCGTTTGCGCTCTCCGAGCGGCTCGAAGCCAAGATCGAGCAGCATCCCGGCAATCTGGCGCGCGCCTGTGTGGAGCTGGCCAAGGACTGGCGCACCGACCGCTATCTGCGCCGCCTCGAAGCGATGATGGCCGTGACCGATTCCAGAACTTCGCTGATCCTTTCGGGCACCGGCGACGTCGTCGAGCCCGAAGACAGTCTGATTGGCATCGGTTCCGGCGGCCCCTATGCGCTCGCCGCGGCGCGCGCCCTTCTGCCGCTCGATCTTTCGGCGGAGGAAATAGCCAGGCGCGCGATGAAGATCGCCGCCGGCATCTGCGTCTACACCAACCAGAACATCGTCATCGAGAGCCTGAAAGCCGAATGAATTTCTTCACTCCCCGCGAAATCGTTTCCGAACTCGACCGCTTCATCGTCGGCCAAGCCGAGGCAAAGCGTGCCGTTGCGATCGCCTTGCGCAACCGCTGGCGCAGGCAGCAGCTCGAACCCGGCATGCGCGAGGAAGTGTTGCCCAAAAACATCCTGATGATCGGTCCGACCGGCGTTGGCAAGACGGAAATCTCGCGCCGGCTCGCCAAGCTCGCACAGGCGCCGTTCCTGAAAGTGGAAGCAACGAAGTTTACCGAAGTAGGTTATGTCGGCCGGGATGTGGAGCAGATCGTGCGCGATCTTCTGGAAGTGGGCATCGCGCAGGTGCGCGAGAAGAAGCGCAAGGACGTGGAGGCCCAGGCCGAAGCGCGCGCCGAAGACCGCGTGATCGACGCCCTCGTTGGCGCAAATTCCAGCGCCACAACGCGCGACGCCTTCCGCAAGAAGCTGCGCGCGGGCGAACTAAACGACAAGGAAATCGAGATCGAAACACGCGAAAGCGGCATGCCGTCGTTCGAAATCCCCGGAATGCCGAATGCGCAGATCAGCATGATCAATCTTTCCGACATATTCGGCAAAGCGCTGGGCGGCCGCGCCAAGATGCGCCGCATGACGGTGGCCGAAGCGCATGCGCCGCTGGTGGCCGAAGAAGCCGACAAGCTGCTCGACAACGAGGCGATGATTCGCGAGGCCATCGAAATCGTGGAAAACGACGGCATCGTCTTCCTCGACGAGATCGACAAGATCTGCGCTCGTTCCGAATTCCGCGGCGGCGGAGACGTAAGCCGCGAAGGCGTGCAGCGCGATCTGTTGCCGCTGATCGAAGGCACGACAGTCGCCACCAAGCACGGCTCGGTGAGGACCGATCATATCCTGTTCGTCGCTTCGGGCGCATTCCACACTGCAAAGCCTTCGGACCTCCTGCCGGAACTCCAGGGCCGCCTGCCGATCCGCGTGGAATTGAAGGCGCTCACGCGCGACGATTTCCAGCGCATCCTCACCGAGCCGGAGGCAAGCCTCATCAAGCAATATGTGGCGCTGCTTCAGACCGAAGGCGTGGCGCTCGAATTCACCGAAGACGGCATCGGCGCCATCGCCGACATTGCAGCCCAGGTGAATGCCTCGGTCGAAAACATCGGCGCGCGCCGCCTGCAGACAGTGATGGAACGCGTGCTCGACGAGATCAGCTTCTCGGCCACCGACCGCACCGGCGAGAAGATCGTCATCGACGCGGCCTATGTGAAAGGCCGGGTTGAAGATCTCGCCAAAGACCAGGATTTGTCGCGCTTTATTTTGTAGATTTGCAGGGATGACGGTTGACCCTGCGGGGCGTTCTTGCAAAAAGGCGCCTTCACTGTCGAAGGATAGGACTCGATGCCCCGCAAAGACTACCTGTTCACCAGCGAAAGCGTGTCCGAAGGCCACCCCGACAAGGTGTGCGACCGCATTTCCGATGAAGTGGTGGATCTGTTCTTCCGCGAAGGGCCCAAACACGGCTTCGATCCCAAAACGATTCGCGTGGCCTGCGAAACGCTTGCCACGACCAACCGCGTGGTGATTGCGGGCGAGACGCGCGGCCCCGCGCAGATCACTTCCAATGCGGTGATCGATGTGGCGCGCGAAGCTATCCGCGACATCGGTTACGAACAGGAGGGATTCCACTGGAGCAAATGCCAGGTGGAAGTTCTGCTGCACGCGCAATCGCCGCACATTGCGCAAGGCGTCGACGCCTCCGGCAACAAGGACGAAGGCGCGGGCGATCAAGGCATCATGTTCGGCTATGCCTGCCGCGAAACGCCGGAACTGATGCCGGCGCCCATTCTCTACAGTCACAAGATTCTCCGGCTCATGGCGGCGGCGCGCAAATCCGGCAAGGAACCGAAACTCGGCCCCGACGCGAAAAGCCAGGTGACGCTGCATTATGCCGACGGCAAGCCGGTGACGGCCACGCAGATCGTGGTCTCGACCCAGCATCTCGATGAAAACATGACGTCGAACGACGTGCGCCGCGTCATCGAACCTTACGTGCATGAGGCGATGCCGGGAGGTCTGATCACCGACGACACCGTTTGGCACGTCAATCCGACCGGAGCATTCGTGGTGGGCGGACCCGACGGCGACTGCGGGCTCACCGGGCGCAAGATCATCGTCGACACCTATGGCGGCGCAGCACCGCATGGCGGCGGCGCGTTTTCGGGCAAGGACCCGACGAAGGTGGATCGTTCGGCTGCCTATGCCGCGCGTTATCTGGCGAAAAACGTGGTGGCGGCAGGTTTGGCCGACCGCTGCACAATCCAGATTTCCTATGCCATCGGCGTGAGCGATCCCTTGTCGGTCTATGTCGACCTGCACGGCACGGGCAATGTGGATGAAGCCAAGCTCGAAACGGTTCTTCCGGAACTGATGAGCCTGAAGCCGCGCGGCATACGCGAGCATCTGGGCCTCAACCGCCCGATCTATGCGCGCACCGCAGCTTACGGTCATTTCGGCCGGACGCCGGACTCCGATGGCGGCTTCTCGTGGGAAAAGACCGACCTCGCCGATCAATTGCGCCGCGCATTCTGATTGAGAGCTGAGCAACATCCCGAGCGCCGGAGGCGTCAACTCTACGGCCGCCGAAAAGGCCCAAGACTTTCCGCGCACCAACAGCACCTGATCGACACGCTGCTGCCCAGGCTTGCTCTGAAGCTCGAACAAGGCGCCGATCCAAAAAGTTATTTCGATCACGTCAATGATGTCTGGCTCGAAGTGGGTTTCGGCGCGGGCGAACATCTGTTGTGGCAGGCCGAGCATCATCCGGCTACCGGCATGATCGGCGCCGAGCCTTATATTTCCGGCGTCGCGAAACTTCTTTCAAAGATCGGCCAAAGCAACATTTCCAACATCCGGCTCTACACCGGCGACGCGCGCGATATCGTCGATGCGCTGCCGGATGCTTCGCTCGGGCGCGTGTTCATCCTGTTTCCCGATCCGTGGCCGAAGACACGCCATCACAAGCGGCGCTTCGTTCAGACGGATACTCTGGACAGCCTGGCCCGCGTGATGAAGCCCGGCGCCGAATTGCGCTTTGCAAGTGACGACGCGCCCTATTTCGAATGGACGCTCGAACGCATCTGCGCCCATCCGGCCTTTCAATGGCAGGCTGCGTCTTCGGCCGATTGGCTGACACGCCCCGGCGATTGGCCTCAGACCCGCTACGAAGCAAAGGAGCTGCACGGCAGACCGGCCTATCTGAGGGCCATCCGCCGCTGACTTGCCATTTCGGGGCCGAAAGCCTATATCCCGGTCATCCCTTACAACAGAAACTGCTGTTGTGTGGCGGTCGCAAGACCGCCGCGGGCCGGAACTATTGCTTGTAGGACGACCGCCATCTTAACCGCGATGTCGCAATTGGAGCCTTTGATCGCCCCCGTCGTGGAAGCGGCGGGCTATCGGCTCGTGCGCCTGCGGCTGATGGGCGGGAAGACCAAGACCTTGCAGATCATGGCCGAGCGCGCCGACGGGCAGATGGATGTGGAAGACTGCGCCACGCTTTCGCGCGCGCTGTCGGACTTCCTCGATCGGGAAGACCCGATTGAAGGCGAATACAATCTGGAGGTTTCCTCGCCCGGCATCGACCGGCCGCTGACGCGGCTCATGGATTTCGCGCGCTGGGCGGGACACGAAGCCAAGCTCGAACTGGCCGCGCCCGACGCCAACGGACGCAGGCGGTTTCGGGGAATGCTTCTGGGCCTCGACGGCAAGGACATTCTGTTCGAGTCCGGCGGGGTGCAATTGAAATTCGCTTTCGCCAACATCGCGGAAGCGAAACTTGTCCTCACCGACAAGCTCATCGAAGAAGATTTGAAGGCGCGCAAACGCGCGTCATAGGAGAGAGAAGATGGTCACCGGAGTAGCCGCAAACAGGCTGGAACTGTTGCAGATCGCCGATGCGGTCGCGCGCGACAAGTCGATCGACAAGTCGGTCGTGCTGCACGCGATGGAAGAGGCGATGCAGCGCGCGGCCAAGGCCCATTACGGCAGCGAGAACGACATTCATGTCGAGATCGACGCCAAGACGGGCGAGACGCATGTGTCGCGATATCTCAACGTCGTCGAGCAGGTCGAGAACGACAAGACCGAGATCAGCCTGGAGGATGCGCGCGCCCGCAACCCGGCGGCACAGGTGGGCGACATCATCGCCGAAACGCTTCCGCCCCTCGACTTCAACCGCGTCAACGCGCAGAACGCCAAACAGGTGATCGTGCAGAAGGTGCGCGACGCCGAACGCGAACGCCAATATGAGGAATACAAGGACCGCATCGGCGAAATCGTTCACGGCATCGTCAAGCGCGCCGAATTCGGTTCGGTGGTGGTGGATCTTTCCCGCGCCGAAGGCGTGGTCCGCCGCGACGAGATGATCCCGCGCGAGAGCTTCCGCGCCGGCGACCGCATCCGCGCCTATATCTACGACGTGCGCAGGGAGGCGCGCGGACCGCAGATATTCCTGTCGCGTTCGCATCCGCAATTCATGGTGCGGCTATTCGCGCAGGAAGTGCCCGAAATCTATGACGGCATCATCGAAATCCGCGCAGTGGCGCGCGATCCGGGAAGCCGCGCCAAGATTGCAGTCATCTCCAAGGATTCGAGCATCGATCCCGTGGGCGCCTGCGTGGGCATGCGCGGCGTGCGCGTGCAGGCGGTGGTGCAGGAACTGCAGGGCGAGCGCATCGACATCATTCCGTGGTCGCCCGATCCGGCCACCTTCATCGTCAACGCGCTGGCGCCCGCCGAGGTTTCCAAGGTCGTGCTCGATGAAGACACCCATCGGGTGGAAGTGGTGGTGCCCGACGAGCAATTGTCGCTCGCCATCGGGCGGCGCGGCCAGAACGTGCGGCTCGCCTCCCAGCTCACCGGATGGCAGATCGACATCCTGACGGAGGCAGAGGAATCCGAACGCCGCCAGAAGGAATTCGCCGAACGCACCAAGCTGTTCATGGATGCACTCGACGTGGACGAGACCGTGGCGCAGCTGCTCGCTTCCGAGGGCTTTTCGGAGATCGAGGACATCGCCTATGTTCCCCTCAACGACCTTTCGAGCATCGAGGGCTTCGACGAGGACACCGCCCAGGAGCTGCAGAGCCGCGCTCAGGAATATATCGAAGCGCAAAACCGGGAGCTGGACGAGAAGCGCCAGGCATTGGGCGTTACCGACGAGGTGCTTGAGGTTGAAGGCGTAACGCCTGCCATGGCGGTGGCCCTTGGCGAGCACGACATCAAGACGCTGGAAGACCTTGCCGGTTGCGCCACCGACGATCTGCTGGGCTATTACGAGGTCAACAAGGACAAGGAGCGCGTGCGCGTTCCGGGCGCGCTCGAATCCTTCGACCTGACGGCCGACGATGCCAATGCCATCATCATGAAGGCGCGCGTGAAGGCCGGCTGGATCGAAGAAGAGCCGCAAGCCGAAGAACCGGCCGAGGAAGAAGCGGCCGAAGGCGAAGAAGCCTGATCCGTGGTCATCGAATCGCTGTTCGCGACGCGGCTGTACCGGAAGGTGCTGCCGCGCGCGGGCGCGCTCAACGCCGAGCTTGAAAAAACCTGCCTCGCCATTGCGCGCGAGGACCGCGCGGGCCGGCGCTGGTCGAAGGACCACGGCTATACCGGCTACACCTCCTATGCCTCGCTGAACGATCTGCCCCTGCGCGCGCCGGTGTTTGCCGAGCTTCGCAAGCATCTCGATGCGCATGTGAAGGCGTTCGCGAAGGCGCTGCAATTCGAGCGCGCCCGGCTTTCGCTCGATTCGATGTGGATCAACGCGATGGAAAAAGGCGGCGTTCATACCGCTCATATCCATCCGCATTCCGTCATCAGCGGTACCTATTACGTGACGATCCCCGAAGGCGCATCCGCGATCAAATTCGAGGATCCGCGTTTGCCCATGATGATGGCCGCACCTGCGAAAAAGCCAAATGCCGCACGCGCCAACCGCCCCTTCGTCACCGTTGAGCCGGCGCCGGGCACCATCCTTCTTTGGGAAAGCTGGCTGCGGCATGAGGTTGTGCAGAACACCGCGCGCGGCAAACGCATCAGCGTGAGCTTCAACTACGCTTGATTTGGGTCAGTGACGGCTGGGACCCGCTTGGGATAACCTGTGAACCATGGACCCGGACGATCTTCCACCTTCTCCGCGCGAACCTGACGGCCCGAGCTTCGGCGGCGCAATGGGTTCGACGATCGGCCGGATGCTGTGGATCTTCCTGCCGATGGCCGCAGTGCTGGCGATCGCCCTGATCGTGATCGAGGCGACGCATTAGATTTGGGCCTTCTTCACGCAACAAGCGATGAATGTCAGCCAAGTGCGGCAAGCGCCTCGGTGAAATGCGCCCAGTCTTCGATCACGCGTTCGACCTTGGCCGCTTGCAGACGCGCGCGGGAATGTTCGTCCATATGTCCGCCGCCCATGAAACCCCACACGCGCATGCCCGCGGCCTGCGCCGCCGCTATGCCATTCACGCTGTCTTCGATGACGAGACAATCCGCCGGCGAAACCTTGAGCGCGTCCGCGGCATGGAGAAACAGATCGGGCGCGGGCTTGGCGTGGGTGACATGCTCCGCCGAATAGATATGCGGGGCGAAATGCTCCCACAGCCCGGTCTTTCTCAGTTTCCTTTCGAGGGCCGCCTCGCGCGACGAACTCGCCACCGCCTTCAATCCGCGCACGGCGCGCACGGCCGCAAGCGCGCCCGGCACTTCCGCAAGCCGCGTTTCCATCGCGCGATGATATTCGGCATCCATTTGCCCTTCGATCTCCGCAAGGATCGAACGGCCCAGCCGCTCGCGCCCATCTGCATCGAGTGCGGCGCGAAACGCCGCATCGCTCATACCCATGAAGCGGGCCTTGAAATCGTGCGGATCGTAATGGAGCCCGATGGAGGAAAGCACGCGGGTTTCGACCTCATGAGCGATCACCTCGCTGTCCACGAGCACGCCGTCGCAATCGAAAATGAGGGCGGGGAAGGAAGGCATGGCAACGGCTTATCTGCCCGCGTTTGAAGAGAAAAGCCACCAATTCTTTCGAAGTGTGACGGAGATGACAGCCATACTTCTGTATGGCAATATAGCCATATGAAGCAACCGGACTTCGAATGGGACGAAGCCAAGGACCGTGCAAATCGCGCCAAACATGGCGTGGGGTTTGAAGAAGCGCAAAGAGCGTTCTTCGATCCTCGCCGCGTCGTTGCCGAAGACCTGAATCATAGCGGCAACGAACAGAGATATTTCTGTTTCGGCGAGGTCGATGGCGGTGTGATGACCGTACGGTTCACTTGGCGCGCAGGCCGCGTTCGAATTTTCGGTGCTGGCTATTGGCGGAAAGGCAGAAAAATCTATGAGCAGGAAAACAGTTAAGTACACCGAGGGCGAAATAGGCAAGTTAAAGGTGGTGAAGGACTTTCTGCCTTCGCCTGACAAGTTGGTCATGCGTGAGGCGAATGTGAAAGTCACGCTTTCACTCAGTCAGCGCAGCGTCGATTTCTTCAAGCGCGAGGCCGGAAAGCGGCATGTACCTTATCAACGTATGATAAGAGCGCTGGTCGATGCTTATGC